>CAKZOD010000094.1 GCA_937136055.1 uncultured Oceanospirillaceae bacterium
AAAATAAGGTGTGGCAGCGAAACTAGCCAAAAAAGTTATACATGGAAGTTTTTTGGTACTTAATCGCTGTTTCCCTAATAAGTTCAGTAAAAAAATAAGGTGAACAGACAAATTATAACGCGCTTAAACCTAAGATAATATTGATATATAAAGCAGTTTTAATAGTTTTTTTAATATCACTATGGTTATTAAAATATAGCGGGTTAACTCAACTTCCTAAGCTGTGAAATATCGGCAAGGTAATTGTAAAATGAATACCTTTACCCAGTTGGCTGTTGCAATTTATTTCACCTTCTAGGGATTGGTTCACTAGGTTGTAAACGATGTGCATACCCAACCCACTGCTACCATCTTTGCGGTTCGTCGTGTAGAAAGGCACGTAAATTTTCTTTATATCTTCAGCGCTGATACCGCAGCCATTATCCTTATAGTGAATCACGATGTTTTGGCTGTATTGATGTGCATGGATAGTGATTTCTCCGCATTCTTTATCTTTAAATCCATGGGTGAGGGAGTTGAAAACTAGATTAGTGATAATTTGTGAAAAAGCTCCAGGGTAACTAGTTAGCTCTAAATCAGTTGCTGCATCTATATCAATGCTGTGCTGTGTGTTTTTAAGTTTGGGTTTTAAGCTGACTATGATTTCTTCAAGGTAATTGCATACAGAGAATGTGCGGATTTCTTCACTGGATTGATCGACAGCAACACGCTTAAAGCTTCGAATTAACTCTGATGCACGTTGCAAGTTAAAATCTATCATGCTGATTAACTCATCAGTGCCTGTTAAATAATCTTCGAACCCTTGGCGAGATACTTTATTTGCTTGGTATTGTTCGGCGAATAGTTGGTTTTTCTTCTGTAGCATAGAGGTCGCTGTAATGCCTACTCCCACCGGTGTGTTTATTTCATGAGCTACTCCAGCAACAAGTGTGGATAGTGAAGACATTTTTTCTAACTCAATTAAGTGTGCTTGGGTTTCTTTGAGTTCTTTCAGGGTATTTTCAGTTTCAGCATTGGATGCCTCTAGCTGACTCGTTCTCTCAAGCACTTTGTTTTCTAGGTCAGTGTTGAGCTTTTTAAGTGCATCTTTTGCTTTCACTAACCGGTTGTTGATGAAAAACAGCAATGCCAATGCAGTGCAGATAATAAGACCAAGTGACTGCAGAGATTGAGATAGCTTGTGTTCGAGTAAATCGAGGATTTGATCGAAATTTTCTTTATCATCAAGGGTAATTGTTGTCAGGTGCTGGGTGACTTTTTCAAGTTGAGGTGCTATTTCTTTGATGATGATAAAGGCTTGATCATCATTGTTTTTAATACCAAACTTTATCAGCTGTAAGCGCTTGGTTTTTATTTGATTCAAGGTGTGGACGAGTGATAGTACCGCGGTGTTTTCTGGAATTTGATATTGCAGGTTCTGAATAGCTTCATCCAACAAAGAGCTAGCTTTAATTGATGCTATAGAAGCCTTGCGAATCTCTTTTTTATCACTGTAGGCAATTAGCCGAATGAGTGATGACTCCATATTATTGACGGAGCTAATAGCGTGATTGATAACATTGGAGCGCGCTTTTGATTCAGTGACATTCTTTTGAATAGTTTGGTTGAGCTGAACAAGTGAATAAGAGGTCATTAACCCTAAGGTCATACAAATTGTAAGAATGGCGCTATAAATTAATATGAGCTTGTCATGGAGCGCGAAGCGCATTCGGATAGCGTGTAAAACCTGAGCCATAATTTCCCTGTTATGTATACGTAACGTTTGAGTGGCGTTAAATGTCCCTCTTTATTCAAGGCTAAAATGACATTGTAGATTCGTTGCCATGTATTTTTAATACCTACAGCATAGACAAAGAATAAAGTATAGGCGAATTCTAAGTCGCTTCATTTAAAAGCGATTATAAATATTAGACTTTAACAGCAGTAAGTTGCTGCTTAAGCGTGCTAAGTGTTCCTAGGTATTGTTCTTATTTATTCGGTTTTCATTACTTTTCGAAAATTATCACTACACCGCTTATAGGCACTCAAGACTTAGATAAAAAGCTATTTATTTCAAATTCATGATTACAAATGTCAGTATTTTTCTTGAGTTTTCCATGGGCTATCAGTGCGTGTTTGTTTTTATTAAGTTTTGATTGGATTTGTCTGCAAGCCCTTTTTGTATGTGGTGTTTGGATTAGTTGAAGTGACAGTTATCAAATGTTTAATACTTTTTTTATTAGAAAACTCAATCCTGTTTTTGACAATGGTCGGTGAATAAAATAGTCGCTTTAGATTGAATGCTAGTTTTTAAAGTCGATAGTTTTAAATTTAAAAATGAGCTTTTAATATCGTTGTCTCAGTTGGGCGACATCTTGCTAATGGACGAATTAGAGCTATATTTTTATCGGTGTGAAGGTGTGAAGGTGTGATGGGATTTATTTTAATTATAAAAATACTCTCAGTCTTTTTGTTTTACTGTGAAAGTCTGAAGTCAATTCGCAGCCTAGTATCCCAGTTAATGAACATTTACTAAGTTACAAAGCACTAAAAGTCAGTTTCAATTAAATGAAAGTGATATCGAGTTCTGGCTTTATATTGCATGCCGAGCATTAGGGGCCACCGATCGAGTAATGGAGGGAAAATGAGCGTTAAAGATGTCTATTCAGGCACGTTTTTAAATCAACCGATAAAGAAGCTAATTCATTTTTTGGTTGCTCCACTCATATTGATATTGAGTTCGTTAAGCCTATTGGCGCAGGAGCAAGGTACTGGCTATTCAGCAGTTGAGGTCAATCGTGGGGCCTACCTATTTGGCCGTTACTGTACTTTGTGCCATGGGGCTGATGGACTAGGGGAAGGGGTACTTACAATAAAGATTGATAATTACCCAAGTACCAATTTAATAGCAGGAAATCAGCGGTTTAATAGCCACAAAGAGCTAGTTGATGTGATTACTTATGGTGGGGTAGATAAATCATTGCAGGTGAGTGAATCAATGCCTCCTTATCAAGAGGAAATATCCGAGTCCGATATTGGTTATCTAGCGACGTTTGTTCGTTATTTGCGTGAGGATACAGAACCTGCAACTGAAGTACTTAAAGGTAATATTGCATTACTCCCTTTAAGGCGTGACGCAGGTAAAGAGCTCTTTAAAATTCATTGTGTGTTATGCCATGGCAAAGGTGCTCTTGGTGATGGGCGTATGGCGAAACTGCTGAAACTTAAAAAGGCAGCGACCCCTGCCAATCTCACAGTATCGATGTTACCAAAACCTGAAATACTTAGAATTATAGCATTAGGGGGAGAGGCTGTTGGGCGTTCTCCTTATATGCCGCCTTGGTCGCAGCAGTTCAGTGAACGCCAATTAATGGCGGTGATTGATTATGTTCAATCACTGAGAGTTAAAACGAAATAGTCATACTCAAGCGCACCTCAAAAAAACATGATGTCTGCTGTGATTTTTGAGATGCACTTAAGAAACAAGTAAATGAGTGTTAAATAAAAAACGCTCATTAAAGGAGGCTACGATGAAAGCGGCCGTATGTTTTTTGATAGTGACCACTGGTGCTTTGTTGGTGCGCTTTGCAGTAGCAAGTGAGCAACAATACAACTTCAAAGCAGGAGATGTGAGCTTGCAACACTGGTTGATGCCTGTGCGTATGGACGAGCCTAAAGATAATAAACAAACTGCGCAGCGAATAGCGCTGGGAAAAATGTTATTTTTTGATCCGCGTTTAGGGCGCAATAAAAATATCTCTTGCGCAACTTGTCACAATCCTTTGCTGGGGTGGTCTGATGGTTTGCCAGTTGGGCAAGGGCATCAAGGGGTGCCATTGCCGCGTGCAACTCCCGCTTTATATAACACTGGTTTTAATGTTCTCCAAATGTGGGATGGTAGGAAACGTTCCTTAGAAGACCAAGCTTTGGCTCCGATGGCGGCCGATACAGAAATGAATGTTGATTTTGATCAGATGATCAGTTTTATCAATAGCTTCCCCGAATATCGAGCTGCGTTTAAAACAGCATATAGTGAAGGAGTGACAAAAGAGAAAATAGCAAAAGCGCTTGCCAGTTTTGAGAGAACAATAGTGAGTGATAACTCACCGTTTGATGACTGGATAAAAGGTGATGCCAGTGCATTGACAGGTGATCAGATAGCAGGCTTCAAGTTATTTGTTGATGCAGAAAAAGGCAATTGTGCCGTTTGTCATAATCCGCCAAATTTTACAGATAATGGCTTTCATAACATTGGATTAAAAGTGGCGAGGGAGAAGCCGGATTTAGGGCGTTATCACATTAGAAAAGTGGCTGTATTAAAAGGAGCTTTTAAAACACCTAGTTTACGCAGTATTGCTAAAAGCGCGCCCTTTTTTCATGACGGGACGGCAAAAAATTTGGCACAAGTGATGGATCATTACTTACAGGATTTCACGCATAACAAAGGGGTGTCGCCAGCGCTTAAAACAATAAAATTAACAGCGCAGGAAAAGCAGCAGATTATTGCCTTTTTACACAGCTTGTCAGATCGAAATGAAATACCAACATTACCGGTTTTACCTCAATAGCCTAGGAGTCAGAATGCGATTTTTAATACTCATCTCTAGTTTTCTTATTAGTACTCTTTGTGCGGCTCAAGAGTATGAAGTTGAGCAAAAGAATAAGATGTTTTCAGTAAAAGAGATAACTCTCAAAAAGGGAGATACTGTGCACTTTAAAAACTCAGACAAGATATTTCACAACGTATTTAGTTTGTCAGATACCCAATTCTTTGATTTAGGCTCTTATCCTAAAGGTGAGTCTAGAGCGGTGAAATTTGAAACCCCAGGTAAAGTAGAGGTGGAATGTGCAATTCACCCACAAATGTACATGGTTATTGATGTAAAAGAGTAAGGGGTCGTTATCTAATAATAAAATAGTTGATTTATTTCTAGAAAAGGAATGAAGCGATATATGGATCATGCAATGAATAATGAAAAGGATGGATTGTTTACTTTTTTTGAAGCAGAGGAGGAAAGTAGCGAGCATTCACAGGAGAGCGCGGCTCCCAAAGCTTTAAAAGCGTGGAAGATCCTGATAGTTGATGATGATGAAGAAGTTCATAAACTAACAAAGGTTGTGCTGCGTGACTATCATTTTGAAACACGTGCAATACAGTTTTTTAGTGCGTTCTCAGGAGGAGAAGCATTAGAAGTAATGCGTGATGAACAAGACATAGCGCTAGTCTTGCTCGATGTAGTGATGGAGACAGATAACGCAGGACTGGAGTGCGCGAAAGCTATTCGAGAGTTATTACATAACGATATGGTGCGTATTATTTTGCGCACGGGGCAACCAGGGCAAGCCCCTGAAGAAGAAGTGATTAAGAATTACGATATCAATGATTATAAAAGTAAAACAGAGCTGACAATTCAAAGTTTATTTACGGCCATTACCAGTGCCCTGCGCACTTATCAATTTATTAAAACCATCGATTTTAACAAGCGCGGATTAGAAAGTGTGATTGATGCTACCCGCGATATTCTGGAACTTGATACCTTTAAGCGCTTTCATCATCACGTATTTGATAAAATGTGCACCTTTAACACTGAACCTGATAAAGCCATTTATTTTGTAAACCCTTTCGTTAAAGCACAAGCGCATAATCAATTATTGGAAAGCTTTAAGGTATTGGCTGAGCGAGGGGACGAGAGTCTTGAACAAGGGCAAAGTGCTAGTGATATTGATGACCTGGAAGTTAAAGAACTGATTCAGCAAGCTATTGATCAACAAGGCATCATATTGAGTGAGCGTGCTTTTGTTGGTTATGTAAAAGCCTCGAAAGGCGGTGAGTCTCTTGTTTTTATGCAGTGGAAAAATGTAGTTGATACATTGGAGCAAAAACTGTTATCGATATTTTTTAACAACGTATCTGTTGTTTATGAAAACTTGTCGCTCAATGAGGAAATAAAAGAAACTCAGAAAGAGATGATTTACACATTGTCTGAGCTGGTGGAAGGGCGCTCTAAAGAAACGGCTAATCATATTCGTCGTGTCGCAGCAGTATCGGGGATGCTGGGTCGAAAGGTAGGTTTGGGTGAGCAGCAAATACAAATGTTAGAGCTAACGGCGCCTATGCACGATATTGGTAAGATAGGTACCCCTGATAGTATTTTAAAGAAGCCTGGAAAATTAACTCCTGAAGAATACCGTGTTATGCAAGAGCATGCCGCTTATGGGGCTGCTATATTTGGACGTTCAGAAAGAGATGTTATGCAAACCTCTGCGCTCATTGCAGAACAGCACCATGAGAAATGGGACGGTAGTGGTTATCCTAAAGGTTTAAAAGGCGATGGTATTCATATCTATGGGCGAATTGTGGCGCTGGCTGATGTGGTTGATGCACTGGTTCACAAACGTTGCTATAAAAAAGCTTGGGAAATGCCGCAGGTACTACAAACACTGCAAGAGGAGCGCGGCAAGCACTTCGATCCACAGCTGGTGGATATATTTTTAGCATCTCAAGGTGAGTATCAAGAGCTACTTAAGCGCTATCCGCTCTGATTTTCAAGAAAATGCTTTGCCATATATAGGCCTGCAATGGCCCGACCTTCAGTGAATTCAGGGTTTAGTGCAAGGTTGTCTATATCTGATAAAGGCCACTTCACGACTTCAAGAGGCTCTGGCTCATCACCAGGAAGTTCACACGGGTACAGGTCTCTGGCGATAACTGCTTTTAGTTTATGGCCCATGTAGTTAGGTGCAGTGGTCATCTCTTTTAGAAAATCGATTCGGTTTGCGCCAAAACCGATTTCTTCTTTGAGTTCTCTATCTGCCGCTTGATAAATAGTTTCACCTTTATCAACAGCACCCTTTGGCAGAGAAAGCGTGTAATCTTCGATGCCGCCAGCGTATTCACGTACCAGCAAAATATTGTCATCAGAATCAATAGCGATCATCATCACGGCCCCATAGCCTCTACTGGCTAAACGCTCATAAGTGCGTTGCTCGCCGTTGCTAAATCGAAGTTCAAGTTCTTCAACAAGAAATAGCCTGCTACTCGCAGCTTTCTTAATGTTCAACACTTCAGGCTTTATCGGCATGCTGCTAAATCCTACTACGTTATATAAAGAAGGTATTAAAAGGCGTAATGAGTTGCTCCACAAAAGCTGTGGATTGCTAAATCACTAGATTCTAAGTTTACCTAGTCTTATGCTAGGCGCAAGATATCATTAGTACAATATCGGTACTAGGAATCAGCAGTAATGATAACTATTGTTGCGTGATAACTATTGTTGCGTGATAAATTATTAAAGAAAAATTAGGAGTGAAGGATGCCAATTCCTTGGGCACAAATTGATACTGTTTTGCTAGATATGGATGGCACATTGCTTGATTTGCACTTTGATAGTCATTTTTGGTTGGAGCATTTGCCCCAGCGCTATGCTCAAATTCATCGATGTGAGGAAAAGCAAGCGAAAGAGTGGTTGATGCAAAGATTGATGAAAGAGCGCGGTACAATTGATTGGTATTGTGTTGATTATTGGAGTGATCAGCTATCGCTGGATATTGCCGCTTTAAAACGTGAAGTAAAACATAATATTTGTTACCGTCCTCACGCTGTGCGCTTCCTTGAACTGTTAAATAAAAGCTCGAAAAAAGTTGTATTGGTGACGAATGATCATCGCTCTAGCTTAGACATGAAATTGGAACTAACGGGGCTAGGGCAGTATCTAGATGAAATAGTTGTATCCCATGATTTCAAAGTAGCAAAAGAGCATCAGGATTTTTGGCACCAGATGCAAGCGATTGAAAATTTTGAGTCTCAAAGAACATTATTTATAGATGATACAGCGGCTATTTTAGATGCTGCAGATGAGTTTGGTATTAAGCATTTGAGGTTGATATCTCAGCCGGATAGTAAACGCAGCAGAGAGTTAGTATCACAGCATCGGCGCATTGAGTGTTTTTCAACAGTAAATAGATCTATTCACAACAACGCATAATCCATTAAAAGAAAGTGAAACTAAGTATGAGTGATAAAAGCAAAATACGTTTAGATAAATGGCTGTGGGCAGCGCGTTTCTTTAAAACCCGTGCTCTTGCTAAAAAAGCGGTTGAAGGTGGCAAAGTTCACTATGATGGACAGCGAAGTAAATGCTCAAAAGTGGTTGAAATCGGTGGGCTGCTAAAAATAAACCAAGGCTGGGATGAAAAGGTTGTCGAAATAATTGCTTTAAGTGAGCAGCGCAGAGGTGCACCAGAAGCTGCACTGTTATATACAGAAACAGCGCAAAGTATTAAAAAGCGAGAAGAGCAGGCGATTCAGAGAAAGATGATTCAGCTGTCAGCTATGACCCCTGATCACAAACCGGATAAGCGCAGCAGGCGGCAAATTCAAAGAACAAAAGATTTACTCTTAAATGATGGAGAGTAATCTCTTTAAATGTACACCTGTTTAATAAACTTGAGCTCGTTTTCGATGATATTACAGTAAGAGTTCCCTAGGGAATTACGGTTAATCTATGTTAACATTTTATTATATTTTGCTGTGTTCAACCTCAGCGATACTTTTTTAATGAAATAGGCTGATATAAGCGACAATGAGCGATAACGATCAAATTCAACGTATACTTTTTGATGACATAGATGTACGTGGAGTAGTCACAAGTTTAGAAGACAGTTTTCAAGAAATCATATCTCTTCATAATTACCCGGTGGCAATAGAGCAAATTTTGGGTCAAATGCTAGCTGCGGTAACCATCTTAAGTACTAATTTGAAATTCAATGGCAAATTAATTTTGCAAGCCAAAGGGGAGGGGAGTGTCTCTGATCTTATGGCTGAGTGTAACCACCTCAATGAATGTCGTGCCATTGCTCAATATGATGAAAACTTAGAGAACGATTTAAGTTTCCAGCAAATGCTGTCAAAAGGCCATTTAGTTATCACAATAGAGCCAGAAGTCGGTCAACGCTATCAGGGCTATGTACCCTTAGAGAAAGAGACGTTAGCGCTTTGTTTACAAGATTATTTTGAGCGCTCAGAACAATTGAATACTCACTTTACATTAGCTTGTGATGGAACTCGTGCTAGAGGCCTAATGTTGCAGGTAATGCCTGCTGCTCAGCAAGGAGATAATGATTGGGAGCGTTTATCAATGCTTGCGCAAACATTAACATTGCCTGAGTTACTCTCCCTCGATAACGAAACGTTGCTATTTAGATTGTTTCATGAAGAGCAGTGTCGTTTATTCAGTGGTGAGGCAATTACCTTTAAGTGCCAATGTTCTAGAGAGCGTAGTGCTGGTGCGCTGAAACTATTAGCTATTGAAGAGCTTAACGAATTGATTGCAGAGCAAGGGCATATTGATATCGATTGCCAGTTCTGTAATTCGAATTATCGTTTTGATGAGCAAGATATTGCTTCGTTACATGATCAAAACGACAATAATGATAATTTAATCCATTAATAGAGACATAAAACGTAAGGAGATATCGCTCACACGCTTTAGATTTGAGGTTGAAAAGGCAAACGCAGTAACTCTCAGCCATATTACTCATAGAAAATGCTTTTTTTATTTGTGATAATGCGCGCTATTAATCACGCAAAGACGTGAAAACAATTACTTTTAATTTTTCGCTTACAGGTGGAGTTTGGCTAACAGCCAAAGGATTTAGCAATGACCAATAAAACAGAGATGGTTCATATTGATTTGAGCCGTGCAGAATTAGTTCAACAAGCTATTAAACGTGGTGAAGGTGAGCTGGCAAACACTGGTGCACTTGTTGTTAATACAGGCACACGTACAGGTAGATCACCACTAGATCGCTTTATTGTGGATGAACCAAGCACTTCAGATTTGATCGATTGGGGCAGTGTTAACCGCCCTTTCGATGCAGATAAGTTTGATGCGTTATGGGATCGTGTAGAAACATACTTAGGCGCTCAAGAGCATTTCGTTTCAAATGTACATGTAGGCTCTGATAGCAACCATTATCTAGCCGTTAAAATGTCGACTCAAACTGCTTGGCAAAATTTATTTGGTCAAAATTTGTTTATTCTTCCTGAAGAATATAACCCGAAATCAAAAGAAGAATGGCAAATCATTAACGCCGCTGATTTTGAATGTGTACCTGAGCGTGATGGTACTAACAGCGACGGTTGTGTGATTCTAAACTTCGCTAAGCGTAAAGTGCTTTTAGCAGGTATGCGCTATGCAGGCGAAATGAAGAAAGCGATGTTCTCTGTACAGAACTTCCTATTACCTGAAAAAGATGTTTTACCAATGCACTGTTCAGCAAATGTTGGTGAAGATGGTGATACAACATTGTTCTTCGGTTTGTCGGGAACAGGTAAAACAACGTTATCTGCTGATCCAGATCGCTACTTAATTGGTGATGATGAGCACGGTTGGGGCAAAGATGTAGTCTTCAACTTAGAAGGTGGATGCTACGCGAAAACGATCAACTTATCACAAAAGAATGAACCTATCATTTGGGATGCAATTCGTTTTGGTGCGATTGTTGAAAACGTTGAGTTAGATAGCGCTAAAGTGGCTGACTATGATGATACAAGCCGCACTGAAAATGGCCGTTGTGCCTATCCTTTAGAGCATGTTGAAAAGCGTACAGAGCTAAATCTAGGCGGCGAGCCAAAAGCAATCATCTTCCTGACATGTGATTTAACAGGTGTTTTACCGCCGGTTTCTATCCTTTCAAATGAAGCTGCTGCTTATCATTTCCTATCGGGCTACACCGCATTAGTAGGCTCTACAGAAATGGGTTCAGGTGGCGGTATTAAATCGACTTTCTCCACTTGCTTCGGTGCTCCTTTCTTCCCAAGAGCTGCCAGTGTTTATGCTGAGCTATTGATAAAGCGTATCGAAGAGTTTGGTTCACAAGTTTATCTTGTAAACACAGGCTGGACGGGCGGTGCTTACGGTACTGGTACACGTTTTAGTATCCCGACAACTCGCGGTATTATTGCAGCCATTCAAAGTGGTGCATTAGTAGGCGCGCAAACAACTCACTTAGATGGCATCAACCTTGATGTACCTACACAAGTGCCAGGTGTTGATAGTGGTTTGCTAGAGCCAAGAAAAACATGGGAAAGTGCTGAAGCTTACGATCAGGAAGCGGCTAAGCTGATTGAAAAATTCACTCAAAACTTCGCGAAGTTTGAATCAGTTTCCGATGAAATTATCGCTGCGGGTCCTGAGTTGAAATAACACTCGATATTCCTAGCATAAGCTTAGTACTTATAAATTGGTGCTAAGCGGTTGAAAACCTCAAATTGGTCACTATTATAGATGTAAGCAAGACTATTTTAGATTGGCAAATTTGGGGTTTTCTCATGTTTGGCTGATTAAAAATTTCGTATTGAGGAGAGAGTAAATGAGCGAAAATATTATCAATGTGACAGACGCATCTTTTGAAGATGATGTATTAAAAGCAGAAGGCGTCGTGCTCGTTGATTATTGGGCAGAATGGTGTGGTCCTTGTAAAATGATTGCCCCTGTTTTAGAAGAAATTGCTAATGATTACTCGGGTAAAGGCTTGTCGGTATGTAAATTAAATGTCGATGAAAACACAGAGACTCCTCCAAAATATGGTATTCGTGGTATACCTACTTTGATGTTATTCAAAGGTGGTAAATTAGAAGCATCTAAAGTTGGAGCATTGTCTAAATCTCAGCTTGCTGCCTTTATTGATGAGCATCTTTAAGCATTAAAAAGCGCTGTTAGATCGTTAAAAGCAGATAGAGCCAATTATTCCAAGATTCTATCTGTTTTTACTGGACAGTTAACGATCAACCTTTTATATTTAACAAGATTTTACAGAACTTGCGCTCTGCACTACATGTAAGGTCTTCAAAGCAAGAAATTCAATAAAATTTCCAAGAACTCTCGTCATTTAGTTTATTTAAACTATTAATTCATTCTTAATCTTCGCCTATCAAAGTGGCCATCACTTCAAAATATATGAATCTTACCCAACTAAAAACAAAAAGCGTTCACGATTTAATCGGAACTGCTAAAGACATGGGCCTAGAAAACTTAGGTCGTTCACGTAAACAAGATGTTATTTTTGCAATTTTAAAGAAACATGCAAAAAGTGGCGAAGATATTTATGGCGATGGTGTGCTAGAAATTCTTCAAGACGGATACGGCTTTTTACGTTCTGCTGACGCATCATACCTAGCAGGCCCAGACGACATCTATGTTTCTCCTAGCCAAATCAGACGTTTTAACTTGCGTACCGGTGATACCGTTGCGGGTAAAATTCGTCCGCCAAAGGACAGTGAGCGTTATTTCGCACTACTTAAAGTGAACGAAATAAACTATGACAGACCTGAGAACGCAAAGAACAAAGTACTGTTTGAAAACTTAACTCCACTGTTTGCTCAAGACCGTATGGTACTTGAAATGGGGAATGGTAGTACTGAAGATTTGACGGCGCGTGTTATCGATTTGATGGCACCGATTGGTAAAGGTCAGCGTGCATTGATTGTATCTCCGCCAAAAGCGGGTAAGACATTAATGTTGCAGAACATTGCTAACAGTATTACCAAGAATAACCCAGAGTGTCACTTAATCGTGTTATTGATTGATGAGCGCCCTGAGGAAGTAACAGAAATGCAGCGTACTGTGCGCGGCGAAGTGGTTGCATCGACCTTTGATGAGCCGCCAGCACGTCACGTACAAGTTGCAGAAATGGTTATTGAAAAAGCTAAGCGCTTAACAGAGCATAAGAAAGATGTTGTTATTCTTTTAGACTCTATCACGCGTCTAGCAAGAGCTTACAATACCGTTATTCCTTCATCAGGTAAGGTACTTACCGGTGGTGTTGATGCGCACGCCCTAGAGCGTCCTAAGCGTTTCTTTGGTGCTGCACGTAACATTGAGGAAGGTGGTAGCTTAACTATCATCGCTACTGCACTTGTTGATACTGGTTCTAAGATGGATGAAGTTATCTTTGAAGAATTCAAAGGTACAGGTAACTCAGAAGTGCACTTAGATCGCCGCGTTGCTGAAAAACGTGTATACCCTGCAATCAATATTCGTCGCTCAGGTACACGTCGTGAAGATCTATTGACGACAGAAGAAGAGCTACAGCGTATGTGGATTTTGCGTAAGCTGCTTGATCCAATGGAAGATACTGCAGCCATTGAGTTTGTACTAGACAAACTAAAAGATTTCAAAACAAACGATGAGTTTTTCTTGTCGATGCGCCGCAAGTAAGCAGCGTTATTTAGATTGAAAAAAAGGGTGGGCGAAAGCCCGCCCTTTTTTTATGTGCCAGAGAATGATGGTTAGTTGAGAGAGAATATGTCGCAAGCTAAATACAAAGATCTTAGAGATTTTATTGCCATGCTAGAAGCGCGTGGTGAGCTAGTGCGGATCAAGCAAGAAATAGATCCAAACTTAGAGATGACGGAAATCAGTGATCGCACTTTAAGGGCGAAAGGTCCGGCACTGTTGTTTGAAAACCCTAAAGGCTATGACTATCCAGTATTAACTAACTTATTTGGAACACCAGAGCGTGTAGCTTTAGGAATGGGGCAAGAGAATGTCACTGCCTTGCGTGAGGTAGGTAAAGTACTCGCTGCACTTAAAGAGCCAGAGCCACCCAAGGGCATGCGTGATGCTTGGGAGAAAATGCCGATCTTCAAGCAGGTTCTACATATGGGGCCTAAAGTTGTCAAAAAAGCGCCTTGCCAGCAGTTTGTTATTCAAGGTGATGATGTTGACCTTAATAAGTTGCCAATTCAAACTTGTTGGCCGGGAGATGCAGGGCCATTAGTGACTTGGCCTTTGGTTATCACTCGCGGGCCTTATAAAGAGCGTCAAAACCTGGGTATTTATCGCCAGCAGCTGATCGCTAAGAATAAACTGATTATGCGCTGGTTATCACATCGCGGTGGCGCTCTCGATTTTAGGGAGTGGCAAAAAGAAAACCCAGGTAAGCCTTACCCGGTTGCAGTAGCACTTGGGGCTGATCCTGCAACTATCTTAGGTGCGGTCACTCCTGTTCCAGATACACTATCAGAATATGCATTTGCGGGTTTGTTACGTGGTGCTAAAACGGAAGTTGCGAATTGTTTGACAAGTGATTTGCAGGTTCCAGCAAGTGCAGAATTTATTTTAGAAGGTTTTATCTACCCTGATGAGATGGCGCCAGAGGGCCCGTTTGGTGATCATACAGGCTACTATAACGAGGTAGATCAATTCCCTGTTTTCACAGTAGAGACAATCACACACCGTGAAAAGCCGATTTATCACAGTACTTATACTGGCCGCCCGCCTGATGAGCCCGCTGTGTTAGGTGTAGCGCTAAATGAAGTCTTTGTACCTATTTTACAAAAGCAGTTTCCTGAAATAGTTGATTTCTATTTGCCGCCAGAAGGGTGCTCCTATCGTTTGGCTGTCGTGACTATCAAGAAGCAATATCCAGGGCACGCTAAGCGCGTAATGTTGGGCGTATGGTCTTTCTTGCGTCAATTTATGTACACAAAGTTTGTAATTGTGTGTGACGATGATGTAAATGCACGTAACTGGGAGGACGTGATCTGGGCGATAACTACCCGTATGGACCCTTCAAGAGATACGGTGATGATTGAAAACACACCCATTGATTATCTTGATTTTGCATCACCTGTTTCTGGCTTAGGCTCCAAAATGGGACTTGATGCTACAAATAAGTGGGAAGGTGAAACGACCAGAGAGTGGGGTGAGCCGATAGTGATGGATAAAGACGTTGTCGCTAAGGTTGATGAGATTTGGCAATCGTTGGGTATCGATGGTTAATTTTTCTCCCTCTTTAGTCGCATAAGTGTAAAACAAGTTCGGTTAGCTGATGAATAGCAGACTATAATTAGATTATAATCAATCTCATTTGCAGTGCATTATTAATATTGAAGACGTCCCTTAGATTTATCTCGAAAGACATTGAAATATTGAGTAACAGTAATAGTAGGCTTTTGAAATATAAAGCTATAGAGTCGCTTAGCATTGGCGTTAGCCGGCTCAGAGGAATTTTAAGTGAATAAATTAAATTGCAGTATTAAAAACATCGAGAAACTTAACCACGATGTTTACCAAGTAAAATTACAATTACCTGAGCAAGAGCAGGGCAGCGAGCAGTTTGTTGCAGGGCAGTATCTTGATTTGTTTCTGCCTAATGGAAAAAGTGCTTCATTCTCCATCGGCTCAGCACCAGAAGCTGATCGTCAACTTGAGCTGCATATTAGACATAACCCACACAGCGAGCTTTCAAATGCATTGCTTGACCACCTGCAAACACAGCAGCAAATTGATGCGGAGATAGGAAAGGGAAATGCGTGCATAAAGGCAAGTGAGTTATCTGCAGACAGTACTGTTATTTTAGCAGCTGCCAGCACGGGCTTTTCGCAAGTTAAAAGTGTTGTTGAACATTTGTTAGCACAAGGTGTTCAAAATCCTATCCATATATATTGGGGAGTGCGAGTAGCTAGTGATTTGTATTGGTCGTTGCTACCTGAGCAGTGGGCAAGTGAACACGATAATATTGTTTATCACCCAGTAATTAGTGATCCTACAGAGGCGTGTGAGTGGACAGGTAGAACTGATTTGCTTCCTGCTGCAGTACTGCAAGATTTCAGTGACTTTAATAATGTAACAATGCTGGCAAGCGGTTCGCCAGATATGGTTTATGCGCTGTTAGATGCCTGTGAAACAAAGGGGATGAAAGAGTCACAGCTTTTGTCGGATGTACTTGCTTACGCGCCAAGACCTGCAAAGAAAGATTAAATAAAGATTTTAATCATTCAATAGAAGCGTGTTTGAGCGATCAAATACGCTTCTCATTTTTCTATAAGCTATATCTATTTTTAAGATAAATTTGCTAACTTTTGAGTATTGATTTTGCAGGGTTTCCTGCCACTCTATCTCCTGGCGCTACATCTTTAGTGACAACAGAGCCCGCACCTACCACCGCATCGTGTCCGATACGTACACCAGGCAATAAAATAGCACCTCCACCAATCCAAACATTATCTTCAATTACGATGGGTTTTGCTGTTTCTATTCCTTTGATACGATTCTCAACATCAAGTGCATGGGCTGCTGTATAAATTTGTACTCTGGGCCCAAGCATCACTCGATTGCCGATTGTGACTTGGCCATTATCAAGAATGATCGCACCACTGTTGATAAAGCTTTTGTGACCAAGAGAGAGATGGCAACCATAATTGATTTCAAGGGGTGGGTTTATTAAACACTCCTCTGCAAGGTCTACTCCCATCTCAAGTAAAATGTTACGACGTTTTTCAGCACAGGGCTCTTGGTTGAAGCGCTGATATAAAGCAAAGGTGGCATCGCGCATATCTTGCAAGCCGGCGTCTAAGCAGTTGTAAGGGACTTGGGCGCGCATTTTGTCAAGTTCAGACATCTATTTCTCTTTATTAAAAGCGGCAGAAATGAGTGATACAGCACGCTCAAGTAGAAGTAACTTGAGCGATATGCTGAAGATAAGGGTTTAAGCGGTAAGTTTGTACACAAGCTCACCATCTAAAAGGGTGTGTGTAACTTTGCCTTTGAGAGTAGAGCCTATGTAGATTGAGTTTTTGCCAGCGGAATTTAGGCTCTCTTGATCAACACTCCAGCTTTGTGATGGGTCAAAAATAGTGATATCAGCCGCGGCGCCGACCTGTAGTGAGCCTACATCTAGCTGCAATATTTTTGCAGGAGATGACGTTAGTTTTTCAATCAGTTGAGGCAAACTAATAAGTCCTTGTTCTACTAGTTGCAAACCGAGGGGAAGTAAAGTTTCAATACCACTAATGCCAGGTTCTGTGGCAGCGAAAGGGGCATGTTTTGCCGCTTCTTCATGGGGCTGGTGGTCTGAGCAAATTGCCTGAATACCGTTTGTGACCAGTGCATTTAGCAATCCCGCTCTATCGAGCTGGCTACGCAATGGCGGCTGAACGTGAAACATACTGTTAAAGCCTTTTGCGTTTTCATCAGTGAAGAATAAATGATGAATAGCAACATCAGCCGTCACTTGTAAGCCATTGTTACGCGCTTGAGCAATTAAGTTAATAGAGCGTTCACAACTAATTTGGCCAAAGTGTGCACGTACACCTGATTGCTCAATTAATATCAAACAGCGTGCAACTTCGATAGTTTCAGCAGATTCTGATATGCCAACTAAGCCCATTTCAGATGAGGTGCTACCCTCGTGCATGACGCCATTGGCAACAAGTGAGTTGTCCTGTGGATTAAAAATAACCATCAGTTCATGGGTTTTTGCATACTCAAGACAGCGCAGTAATGTTTGGCTGTTTTCAACCGTTGCACGTGCGTTTGAGAAAGCAATACAGCCTGAGTTTGTCAGTGCTGCCATAGGTGATAGCTGTTTACCTTCAAGATTCACAGTCAGCGCGCCAATTGGCCTAACCTTGGCTTTCGCAGACGCTTTTGCTCTGTCTTGTATAAGTTCGGCAACCGCTGTGCTATCTATGACAGGTTTAGTCGTTGGCTGGCAAACTAGTGTGGTGATGCCGGCACTTGCAGCAGCGTTTGTTTCACTCGCAATTGTTGCCTTATGAGTAAATCCAGGCTCTCTTAAGTGCACACTTAAATCAATTAAGCCCGGGCAAACAACTTGGTCGGTGGCATCGATGGTTTGGGTTATTTTGCTTTCTGTTGGCGCATCTCCAACGCCACAAACCAGACCGTTTTCGATGTATAAATCAGTTACCTTGTCGATGTTGTTTGCAGGATCAATTAAGCGACCATTTTCAATTTTAATCATATTAGAGCCTTTTTATTGAGCTGCAGAGTTAAGTTGACCGGTAATGGCCATAGACATCACTGCCATACGCACTGCAATACCATTTGTGACTTGTTGCAAAATAGTTGATTGAGGTCCATCCGCAACTGCTGATTCTATCTCAACCCCACGGTTAATAGGACCTGGGTGCATCACAATAGCATCAGGTTTAGCGAGCTTTAGTTTTTCTTGGCTTAGGCCATAGTGCTTATAAAACTCTGATTCACTAGGTAATAGTGCGCTGTTCATACGCTCTTTTTGCAAGCGTAGCATGCCAACGACATCACAATCTTTTATGCCTTGCTCGAAATTGTTAAAAACTTTAACACCCATCATTTCGATATCTTTTGGTAGTAAAGTTTTTGGCGCTATTACTCTAATCTCTTCAACGCCTAAGGTGCGTAGCGCATGGATTTGCGAGCGGGCGACCCGTGAGTGAAGTATGTCACCAACGACAGCAACAACGAGACCTTCAAATCGACCTTTTGCACGTTTGATCGTCAGCATATCTAGCATTGCTTGAGTGGGGTGTGCATGTCGGCCATCACCGGCGTTAATGACGGCGATTTTGGGTGTTACTTGGCTTGCGATAAAATGAGCTGCACCACTATCTGGGTGGCGCACTACAAACATATCTGCATTCATCGCTTCTAAGGTCATCAAGGTGTCTTTAAGAGATTCTCCCTTGGAAGTTGATGAGCTACTGATATTAAGGTTGAGTACGTCAGCAGAGAGTCTGGTCGCGGCCAACTCAAAGGTGCTTGAGGTGCGTGTGCTCGGTTCAAAGAACAGGTTAACAACCGTTTTCCCCCTTAATAGTGGGACTTTTTTAACTTGTTGAGAGCTCATGTCGAGAAATGAATTAGCGGTATCTAAAATTTCATTTAGTAAACTGGCCGGCAAATCTTGAGTCGTTAAAAAGTGCTTAAGCTGCCCTTTATCATTTAGTTGTAATAAGTTGTGATCTATTGATTCGATCATAGTGACTCCGAATTTTGTCGTTGGCTGATTTCAAGTGCCAGGGGCTCTGGGCCAAGTAGTTTGATCTGCTGGTCGGGGGTTAAGCTGAGCGTGCTACCAATAACATCTGCACTGATAGGCAATTCTCGACAAGCTAGGTCAATTAATGTGACTAAAGAGACGGAGGCAGGGCGCCCGTAGTCAAAAAGCTCATTGAGTGCTGCGCGAATGGTGCGGCCAGACTTGATTACGTCATCAATTAATATGATGTCTCTATCTTGAGTTGAAGCTGGAAGTTGTGATGGCTGTACTTTGGGATCTAGCCCTACTTGAGTAAAATCATCACGATAGAATGTAATATCCAAAGTGCCTAAAGGCTCGCTGATATTGAGGTTTTCGTGCAGGCGCTCAGCTATCCATATTCCGCCGGAGCGAATACCAATAAATAAAGGGTTGGTTAGGCCTTTTTCGATAATGAGTTTGCGCAGAGATTCTGTCATCTGCAGTAATAAAAAATCAACGTTATGATTGGTTGGTGACATAGTGATCTTCCAAACGACTGTGGCTGGGGATTCTTATATCGCTGTTAAACCAGCTTTGTAAGATGAGTTGAGCGGCAATACCATCGACGGACTCTTTGCGAAAATTGTTGCCGCCACCGCGCGCATAATGAATTTCTTTAGCATCTCGTGTTGATAGGCGCTCATCAATGAGAAAGCAATCGCGTTGATACCTATCTTGGATGCGATTGGCAAAGCGCCTTGCACGGCGTGACATTTCACTAATGCTATTGTCCATATTTAATGGAATACCAACGACTAGAATGTCAGGCTGCCAATCTTCAATAATTTTATCGAGCTGCTGCCAGTTCGGGGTTCCATCACGAGCGCTGACAGCGGGGAGTTCTGTTGTAGATGCAGTTAAGGTTTGGCCACTAGCCACGCCAATACGTGAGGTGCCAAAATCGAAGCCTAGCACTTGTTGAGAATGCGTTGTCATGAGAGTTTTCTGTCATCAGAAATAGGTTAGGCAGATAGGCTGCACTTTGGGGTAGCTGCAAGATGTAATAGGCTACTTCCCAACAAGGCTCTTTTTAATTAAGCCTTACCACTGTGACTGGTTAATGAATCGAGTTTTACCCCAATTAAGGAAGCGGCCGCTTGCATTTTATCATCTGCTGCGACGTCGAAGATTATATCTAAATTTACGGGGCAGTTTAACCAAAGATTGTTAATTATTTCGCTCTCTAGCTCCCCAGGTCCCCAGCCAATATACCCCATCGCGATTAAGGTTGAGGTGGGACCTTTGCCAATCGCCATGGCTTCCAAAATATCGACGGATGATGTCAGGCTGAGATCTTCGCTAACTTTATAGCTAGATAGCCAGTTATCTTTGCTGTTATGCGGGTGCAAAATAAACCCACGGTCGTTTTGAACATCACCGCCGTGGTAAATAGGTTGGTTGAGAATATTTTCATTCGTGCTGATTTTAAGATGATGCAGCATCGTCTCAAGATCCATGTTGTATTCTTGGTTGATAATAATACCCATAGATCCGTATTCGCCTTGATGGCAAATATAAACCATAGTGTCGTGGTATTTATTATCTCCTAATACTGGCATCGAGATTAGAAAATTGTTCTTTAAGCTACTGCTTTGTTTTTTCATCTAGCCCTACTACAGCTCTTCATTATTGTAAAATCCATTTCATTTACCGGCTGATAATCTACAAAAAATAAAACCTATACTAAAGGTTTAGTATATTTGTGTGCTTTTCTCAAACTCTATTGTGCGAATTATCTCTAAAATGTCTGTATTTTTACGCATTTCTTGAGAAAAAGGCTCAAATGGGGCGGCTAGTCTAACAATCTTGACCGCTCCTTGGTCCAGAATTCTCCTTCCTGAAGATTCTAGAATTTCAATAGATTTGATATTTCCATCCGAGCGCATAGCTATTAGCAGTCGTACCCGGCCGTATATTTTTTGTTTGTCAGCAGCTTTAGGGTAATGAATATTACCGACACTTACAATACGTCTTCTCCAATTTTCCAAGTAGGCCGCATCTTGGTGAGACTTAGTGGACATGGTGGATAGCACTCGTTTTCTGGGGGCTTTAGCTATTTCTTGTCGGCGTATGTTTATTTGATTGCTAAGAGCGACTATTTGTGATGATAGGTTGTTTTCTTGTTTGTTATTTAAGACATCGGATTCAGGTCGGGAAAACTGCTCGAAATTAGTGTTAAAGTTTGAGTTATGCGTGCTAATTACATCAAATGTTGAGAGGTTTTTTTCAAACAGTTGTTTTGATTCGTTGTTCTGTGCAAGGTTTTTGGCACTGCTTTGGCTGTTTTCTGTCGCATTGTCTGCCTTGTTGAGAGACTGATCAGTGTTTGCTTGAATGCTAGATAATTTTTTTACTTGATCAGCGCTTCCGCTACCTTGCTGGTCCATTTGTGCGAAAAAATCAGCATCTGGGTTAGGTGATTGTGATTTGAACTGTGCGAGAGTAACTTCAAGCGTGCTAGCGCTTTGCTTGCTTTGTGACCAGCTAAAGCCGAATGCCAAAATAGCACAAGCGTGAATGGCTATTGCAATAAACAATGTGTGATTAAGTTGAATACGGCTATAGGTGTTTGGCATTAGCATTAAAGGAATAGCCTTCAGGTTAGTTAAAGCACTTAATATAACCTAGTATAAAAAGTGCTTTTTACAGCTTAACAGATAATATTATAGCGCAGCTACTTTTGAAGAGACTGCCATTTTTCCTCAACAGCATCCATTAGGTCTTTTGCGATATCAAGACCAAATTGATCGTTGAGCTCTCTGATGCAGGTAGGGCTTGTAACATTAATCTCTGTTAAGTAATCACCGATCACATCTAGGCCTACGAAAATAAGGCCTTGTTCGCGAAGCGTAGGGCCGATTTCTTTGCATATCCAGCGGTCACGTTCGGTAAGCTCTCTTCCTTCAGCTCGGCCACCCACTGCTAAATTACCACGGGTTTCGCCATTGGTGGGAATTCTTGCTAACGAATAATCCACAGGCTCACCGTTAATCATCAAGATGCGTTTATCACCATCACTGATCTCAGGAATGAATTTCTGTGCCATGATCATTTCAGTGTTGTATTTAGTGACTGTTTCTAAGATAACGCCTAGATTGACGCCATCCTCTTGAACTCTAAAAATTGAAGTGCCGCCCATGCCATCTAGTGGCTTGAAAATAACGTCTTTGTGCTTCGCGTGGAAAGCTTTCAACTGGTCGCTATTTTTACTGACTAGAACTTCTGGGCAGCATTGCGGAAATTGCGTTGCAAATAACTTCTCGTTGCAGTCACGCAAGCGTTGAGCAGGGTTTACTACTAATGTGCCTTTGCGTTCAGCCATTTCAAGTATTTGAGTGCTGTACATAAACTCATTGTCAAAAGGCGGGTCTTTACGCATTAAAATAATATCTAGCTCATCCAGAGCAAGGTTTTGATACTCTTGACGCTCGAACCATTGCTCTGGGTTTCTAGCAACACTTAATGGTGCCATTTTAGCCATTGCCACACCGTTTTCGATATATAGATGGTGTTGTTCCATATACCACAGATCCCAGCCTTTATCTTGAGCAGCCCAAAGCATAGCAATTGAGCTATCTTTTTTATAGTTAATGCTATCAATGGGGTCCATGACAATACCAATTTTAAGTGTCATTTTAATTCCTCTAAAATAAGGTGAGTGGTGATACAAAAATATGTAGGCTAATCAAAATATAAATTGATTAGCCTCCTACCCATAATATGGGGATGATAAGCTAGTAGACAAGCTTTTTGTGATGCCTTTTAACTGCTTAGAGTATGTGTTGAACCATGACAAGGTTTATATAAAGGTCAACAGGTGTGATTGGTATTAACCTAGATCGCCCCACAAGTATTGTAAAATAGATAGTGCTGCCACTGGCGCTGTTTCTGTGCGCAAGACTCTAGGGCCGAAAACAACGCTTTGAAAACCAGCCTTGGTTGCAAGTTCTACTTCAGCATCACTTAATCCGCCTTCGGGGCCAATCAGTAACGCGATTGATTTTGGCTCCAACCTCGTATCTAGGGGCTGGGCGCAATGATGGTGTAAAACCAGCTTCAGGTCGGCTTGGCAATTGTTAACCCATTCTTCTAAGGAGCTAGGTGCCCGAATGACTGGTGTTGTGGTGCGAAGTGATTGCTCACAAGCGCTGATGCTAAGTTGTTGCCATTGTTGTTGTTTCTTGGCAAGCCTATCTGCTTTTAATCTCACTTCACAGCGCTCACTCAATAGAGGAGTCATACTGCTCATTCCCAGCTCAGTGGCTTTTTGTATGGCGTAATCCATACGTTCGCCTCTAGAGATAGATTGGCCGATATCTATGCTCAGTGGGCTTGTTCGATTGGGTTGAGTCGATGATAAAATTTTGGCATTTACCCGGCGTTTCTCAACTTCTACTAGTTCAGCGTGGTATTCGTTGCCATCACCGTTGAATAAGATGATCGATTCGCCACAGCGCATACGCAATACACGTGCGATATGACCAACAGCATCATCATCTAAGGTTAAGAGACTATCGACAGTGATAACTGTGTTTTGATAAAAGCGGGGGATTCGCATCTGCTTACCTGTTAAAGCATATTATTTAGATACAAAAAAAGAGCATTGCATGCTCTTTTTTCGGGCAATTTAAAGCGTGTTATAAACCAGCATCCGCACGTAGTGCGGCAACTTTATCAGCGCGCTCCCAAGTGAAAGCGGTGAATGTATCTTCCTCCACTGTCATTTCAAATGGTGTTCTACCGAAGTGGCCATAAGCAGCCGTTTGGCGGTACATTGGATGCAATAGGTCTAGCATTGTAGTGATTGCATTTGGACGTAGATCAAAGTGTGCATTTACAAGTTTGATGATTTTCTCATCATCAATTTTACCTGTGCCAAAAGTGTTGATAGACACAGATGTTGGCTCAGCAACCCCGATAGCATAAGAAACTTGAATTTCACAGCGATCAGCAAGTCCAGCTGCAACAATGTTTTTAGCCACATAACGACCAGCATAAGCAGCAGAGCGATCAACTTTTGATGGATCTTTACCAGAGAAAGCACCGCCGCCGTGACGTGCCATGCCGCCGTAGGTATCAACAATAATTTTACGGCCGGTTAAACCACAGTCACCGACAGGGCCACCAATTACAAAATTACCTGTTGGGTTGATGTGGTATTTAGTATCTGCTGTTAGCCATTGCTCAGGCAATACTTGCTTGATGATCAATTCCATCACCGCTTCTTGTAAATCGCTGTGAGAAATATCTGGATCGTGTTGCGTTGATAACACAACTGCATCTACTGCACACGGCTTGCCATCTTGGTAACGGAAGGTTACTTGTGATTTTGCATCTGGGCGTAACCAAGGTAGTAAGCCTGATTTGCGAGCTTCTGCTTGGCGTTCTACTAAACGGTGCGCATAAGTAATAGGCGCAGGCATGAATACATCAGTTTCATTGGATGCATAACCAAACATCAACCCTTGATCGCCAGCACCTTGCTCTTCAGAGGTTGCGCGATCTACACCTTGTGCGATATCAACTGACTGCTTGCCAATAATGTTGATAATGCCGCAGGTGTTGCCATCAAAACCAACGTCTGATGAAGTGTAACCTATATCATTAATAACACCGCGCACTAGATCTTCAAGATCAACCCAAGCATTGGTTGTAATCTCTCCTGATACGATAGCAACACCTGTTTTAACCATAGTTTCACAGGCAACGCGGGCGTATTTGTCTTTGGCGATAATTGCATCGAGTACGGCATCAGAAATTTGATCGGCAATTTTATCAGGGTGGCCTTCAGAAACAGATTCTGAAGTAAAAAGATTGTATTCGCTCATGCTGGAAAACCTTGTAAATAGAGAAATGATCCGCTGATCAGTGAAGCAATATTCTACTGACTTCTAAGTAGATCTTTCAAAGCTAATTGGCGAGAGTAACTAAGCTATTTATGCTTAGGTCCCGTGCAATTATAAAAAAAGCATATTCTATAACTTTTTAACTGAAGATGTGCAGGAAATTACTGTGTCACACATCAATTTTTAATGAATATTCGCCACTTTAAAATGAATATTACTCACTTTGCGGTTTATTTGCGTTTTCTCGTTGAAGCGAGGCGCAATCTGCGAGAAAATCACCCCTCAAATTTTGACCTATCAAATGGGGCTACCCCAGGAGTTAATGAATGTCTGCTCGCAGAGAACTGGCAAATGCAATTCGCGCACTAAGTATGGATGCAGTGCAAAAAGCTAAATCTGGTCATCCAGGTGCACCAATGGGAATGGCAGATATTGCCGAAGTGCTTTGGAACGATTTTATTAAACATAACCCTAGCAACCCTGCTTGGTACAATCGCGATCGTTTTGTTCTTTCTAATGGCCATGGTTCAATGCTGATCTACAGCCTATTACATTTGACAGGTTACGATGTTTCTATTGAAGACATCAAAGATTTCCGCCAAATGCACGCTAAAACCGCTGGTCACCCTGAATACGGCTACTGCCCAGGTGTTGAAACAACTACTGGACCACTAGGTCAAGGCATCAGTAACGCTGTTGGTTTTGCAATTGCTGAGAAAACCCTTGCAGAGCAGTTCAACCGTGACGGTCACGATATTATCGATCACCATACATACACTTTCATGGGTGATGGTTGCTTAATGGAAGGTATCTCCCATGAAGTTTGCTCGCTAGCGGGCACATTGGGCTTAGGCAAACTAATCGCGTTTTGGGATGACAACGGCATCTCAATTGATGGTCAAGTTGAAGGTTGGTTTACAGACGATACTGTTAAGCGTTTTGAATCTTACGGCTGGCAAGTTATCAGTGATGTGGATGGTCATAACCCCGATCAAATCCGCACTGCGATTGAAGCGGCTCAAGCAAATGATACACAACCTACACTTATTTGTTGTAAAACAGAAATCGGTTTCGGCTCACCAAACAAAGGCGGTACAGCAGGTTGTCATGGTGCGCCACTAGGTGATGAAGAAATCGCTTTAACCCGTGAAAAGTTAGGCTGGACGCATGGCCCATTTGAAATTCCTGAAGATATCTATGCGGATTGGAATGCAGCAAGTGCAGGTTCTGCTGCAGAGAACGACTGGAATCAACAGCTAGCAGATTACAGCACAGTATACCCAGAGCTTGCTGAAGAATTACTACGTCGATTGGCAGGTGATTTACCGGCAGACTTCTCTGAAAAAGCAGATGCTTGGATTGCACAGCTTTCTGAAGAAGGCGCGACAATCGCATCGCGTAAAGCCTCGCAAAACGCTCTAAATAACTACGGTCCAATGCTGCCAGAATTCTTAGGCGGATCAGCTGATTTAGCGGGTTCTAACTTGACTAAATGGTCAGGTGCTAAAGTGATTGATGGTCAAGATGCTAGCGGTAACTACATCAACTACGGTGTACGTGAATTCGGTATGTCTGGCATCATGAATGGTATGGCATTGCACGGTGGTTTCATTCCTTACGGTGCAACTTTCCTAGTTTTCATGGAGTACGCACGTAACGCTTTGCGTATGGCTGCTTTAATGAAAATTCAAGCGATTCACGTTTATACCCATGACTCAATCGGTTTAGGTGAAGATGGCCCAACGCACCAGCCAATCGAACAAGTGGCTAACTTGCGTCATACACCAAACATGAGCACATGGCGCCCATGTGATGCTGTTGAATCTGCAGTGGCTTGGAAAATGGCAATCGAGCGTAAAGATGGCCCTACAGCGATGGTTTTCTCTCGTCAAAACCTTGCGCATCAAAATAGAAGCGCAGCACAGCTAAACGATATCGCGAAAGGTGGATATATCCTTTCTGATAGCGAAGGTGCTCCTCAAATTATCTTTATCGCAACAGGTTCTGAAGTTGAGCTGACTCAACAAGCAGCGACTAAAATGCGTGAAGATGGTATTAACGTTCGTGTTGTTTCTATGCCTTCAACTGATTTGTTTGACGCACAAGATGCTGCGTATCGTGAATCAGTACTTCCAGCCAATATATCTGCGCGTGTTGCTGTTGAAGCACTGCAAGCTGATTACTGGTACAAATATGTTGGTTTGAATGGTGCAATTGTTGGTATGACAAGCTTCGGTGAATCGGCGCCAGCAGATGTATTATTCGATCACTTTGGCTTTAACGTTGAAAACGTTGTTGCTAAAGCAAAAGCGCTACTTTAATTTTTAACAGTAGCCTTTGAACTCAGTGCAGCGTATTAGGCGCTGCACTGTTTTGTATTTCCCGTACTGAGATTAAGCTGATGAGTTATCGCGTTGCTATCAATGGCTATGGCCGTATTGGTCAAGCGGTACTGCGGGCGATATATGAAAGATCGTTGCAGAGCCAGCTACAAATAGTAGCGATTAATGAACTCTCTGATATCGATACTGTTACTTATTTAACCCGTTACGATACCGTTCACGGGCGATTCCCCTTTGATGTTGAGCAAGTTGATAATAGCTTGTTAATTGAGGGCGATCATATTCAAGTGCTCAATGAGCAAGATCCCGCTAAGCTCCCTTGGGGTGAGCTTGCAGTGGATCTAGTACTGGAATGTACAGGCTCGTTTAATCAGCGCGAAATAGCACAGCAGCACATAGATGCTGGCGCAAAAAAATTACTCTTCTCACACCCCGCTCTCGCTGATGTTGATGCCACTATTGTCTACGGCTTTAACCACAAGCAGCTGCACTCACAAATGCAGATTGTCTCAGCAGCATCTTGCACAACAAACTGCATCGTTCCTTTATTAGATTTATTACACTCTCAGTTTAATATAGAGGCGGCGGTCACAACGACTATTCACTCAGCCATGAATGACCAGCCGGTTAACGATAGCTACCATCAAAGTGATCTGCGCTTAACGCGTGGAGCGATGAGCTCTATTGTGCCTGTGGATACTGGTTTATCTAAAGGTATTGATAGAATCATGCCTGAGCTTGAAGGGCTGTTTCAGTGTTTGCATATTAGAGTGCCAACTATCAATGTATCGATGATGGATATCAGCTTGTGCATGAGCGAGAATGTGAGTGTAGAGCAAGTAAACCGGCTACTTAAAGACGCGACACGTACAAAATATCGTGGCATCTTAGGTTATACGGATGAGCCCCATGCATCTGTTGATTTTAACCACGATCGACGATCGGGTATTGTTGATGGGACACAAACAAAAGTCAGCCAGGCGCATTTGCTGAAATTAGTCTGCTGGTTTGATAACGAATGGGGATTTGCTAATCGTATGTTAGATGTTGCTAACTACTGGTTACAGCAATCCAAATAATTGAAAAAAATTAAATTGAATAAAGGTTAGGATAGGAATATGAGCATTTTAAAAATGTCTGATTTAGATCTGGCTGGTAAGCGAGTACTCATCAGAGAAGATTTAAACGTACCAGTAAAAGCAGGTAAAGTCACTTCAGATGCCCGTATTAAGGCCTGTTTACCAACCATCGAATTAGCCCTTAAAAAAGGTGCTAAAGTGATGTTGATGTCTCACTTAGGTCGCCCAGTGGAAGGGGAATACGATGAGCAGTTTTCTCTTGCTCCAGTTGCTAACCACTTAGCCGGTTTGATTGATAAAAGCGTGCCGCTAATTCAAGATTGGTTGGAAACGCCTGTTAACCTTGAAGATAACGATTTAGTGTTATTAGAGAACGTTCGTTTCAATGTTGGTGAAAAGAAAGACAATGACGAACTAGCTCAAAAAATGGCAGCACTGTGTGATGTTTACGTGATGGATGCGTTTGGTACTGCGCATCGCGCTCAAGCATCGACACATGGCGTTGCAAAATACGCGCAAACAGCCTGCGCAGGCCCGCTACTTTGTGCGGAATTAGACGCTCTAGGTGAAGCGTTAGATCAACCAAAGTCACCAATGCTAGCAATCGTAGGTGGTTCCAAAGTTTCAACAAAACTAGAAGTATTGAATGCTTTGAGTAATAAAGTTGATAACTTGATTGTAGGTGGTGGTATTGCTAATACTTTCTTAGCAGCAGCCGGTTTCCCAGTAGGTAAATCACTTTGTGAACATGATTTGATCCCAATGGCAAAAGAGCTGATGAGCAAAACAGCTATCCCATTACCTACAGACGTCGTGGTTGCTAAAGAGTTTTCTGAAACGGCTCAAGCGACTATTAAGGCTGTTGGCGATGTTGCTGAAGATGACATGATTTTAGATATAGGCCCACAAACAGCGGCTGCTTTTGCAAAGGTAATTGAAGCTTCAAGTACGATTATTTGGAATGGCCCAGTAGGTGTGTTTGAGATCGATCAATTTGCAGAAGGCACTAAAGCAATGTCGATGGCAATTGCTGATAACAAAGGTTTCTCAATTGCTGGTGGTGGCGACACATTGGCAGCTGTTGATAAATATGAGATTACAGAGCAGGTTTCTTATATCTCGACCGGCGGTGGTGCATTCTTAGAATTTGTTGAAGGTAAAGTTTTACCAGCTGTCGCTATGCTCGAGAGCAGAGCGAGCTAATTATCTTTTATCGAACCAGATAGAAGATAAATAGAAAGATACCAAAAAGCAGCTGAGGCTGCTTTTTTATTGCCTGAATTAAAATTCTAAGCTCAATCACAGATTTTGGTTTAGATTAACGAAATAAACTCTCGCCTATTTGATCGATAAGCAGTTTTGACTTGCGCACCATTTCTTGTGCACATTCCTCTTTACTGCTAAGCACGTCAGCACGAATGAACTGGTGTGATTGCTCATCTTTGGTGATGGTGCCATTGACTCTAAATTGGCTGCCCTCGGCCATAGGTGCTGGGGTAATGGTAAAGCCTTTATAGCTTTCGCTTTCCATTACACTGGGTGCAGCGGGTGTGCTATCACTGCTAAACATTGATTTCAAAGATGAAAATAAGCTCATGTAGAATCTCTTGTTATTAAAATTAGCCGGTAGTAACAAGCAAGTTGTAGTACGCAAGGCTTAAAAAATGATCAGTTAAGGGCCTCTGAATAAGTTCAAGATGCCCCGCAGGATGGAAAGCTAAGGAGCTAGCTTCTTTGTCAAAACACTTACAAAGGGCTCGCATCTTCGTTATCCACAGGGAATATTTTAACTTATTTAGAGTTTCATTAAGTGTGCTTGGTTTGTTTTAAATGTTCAAGGCGCAAATGCACCTATCTAATCATAGATCTCATATTTTGGCTGAGATAGAATGCAGCTTCTGCGTTTGGGTATTCAATTCTAAGCTGTTTAATTTAACGTGTATTAAATCTCATCAATAACCGGAGTGATCTATGTTGTGGGTTAAGGTCTTTCATATATTAGCAATGACCAGTTGGATGGCGGGGGTTTTCTACTTGCCACGTATTTTTGTTCATTTTGTGGAAGGACAAGCCGCTAACGAAGATGTTAGACGTTTGCAGATAATGGGTAATAAACTCTACAAATTCAGCACCATCATGGCCGTATTTACACTCGCGCTAGGCACTTGGTTGTGGATAGGTTATGGTTTTAGTGGCGGCTGGTTGCATGCGAAATTACTCTTTGTTGCACTGCTCATCGGCTATCATTTTCATTGTGGTCAATTAGTGAAAAAGCTACAGCAGGGAGCATTAGATAAATCAGGGCGCTACTATCGGTTTTACAATGAACTTCCATTGCTTATATTTGTGCCGATACTGATTTTGGTTGTCGTTAAGCCCTTCTGAAAATATTATTAACTGTAGGTTATAGATGCAATTCGCCAACTCACTTGTCGTGCTTGATTTTGAAACAACGGGTTTATCTCCAGCTCAAGGTGATAGAGCCATTGAAATAGGCGCTGTGCGTCTTGTTAATGGTGAAGTAGTGGATGAGTTTCAGGGCTTAATGAATCCAGGGTTTAGAGTGAGTGGATTCATAGAGAACTACACTGGTATCAGTAATAGCATGTTGGTTGATGCGCCTTCTTGTGAAGAAGTGATGCAACAGTTTGCTGATTTTATTGGCGATGATCATCTTCTGGCACATAACGCGAGCTTTGATAAAAAGTTCTTAGATGCAGAGCTAGCAAATATTGGCAGGGATTACTCAGGGACTTTCTTCTGCTCGCTGCTCACGAGCCGGCGCATATTTCAAACTGCAATAAATCATCAACTATCAACACTCGTAAAACACATTAATATTCCTCCCACTGGGCAGTATCATAGAGCATTGTTTGATGCACAAATGACGGCACAATTATGGCTAGCTATATTGGCTGACATTCGTGATCGTTATGGCATTGATCAACTCAGTTTTGCACAATTGGCGAAGCTGCAAAAGACAGCCAAGAAAGATGTGGATAAATTGCTGCAAAATATGATATACCATTGATTGTCAAAGAATACTATCGTACGCATCTGATCACGTTTTGCATGTTTTTGCTATAGAGGTAGTTCCTCTGTTATAAATATATGATCATAAATTTAATATCCAGATTTACCCTAATCTTAATAAAATTTTAGTTTCAAAAAGTCAAAGTTAAAAAGCAGTCTTGACTACTAAAGCAATCACGTTTTAGGAGCAAGGAATGAAAAAAATAATCCCCACTGGGCTCGCCCTAGTACTGCTAAGTGGGTGCATCCATCACACTCAATCACCTCCCCCTGTCCATTTAAATACGGCTTATAAAAATGCTCTACTAATGCGCTTTTTAGATTCAGTATCTGTAAATGCAGAACACGAGCAGCGTATAAAAGTGTTCTATGAGCAAATACTTGAGGCGCAGAGTGCCCAGAAACCAATAAGGATGATCCGGTATCACATTGATCAGCGCTACTTGGGGCAAACAGTTAACATGCATAAAACAGGCCTGGGTATTATGTATTGGCCAAACGGTTCTTTATATATTGGCCAATGGCGCTACGACAGACGTGTTGGTGAAGGCTATTTGTTGTCGCTAGATGATAATCGAGCATTAGTAAGTACTTATCAGGGTCAGTGGCTTGATGATAAAGCCAACGGTAAAGGGAGTTTAAAGCTAGCCAATGGCAATTACTTTGAAGGTCAATTTGTAGACAATAAAAAAGAAGGTGAAGGGGCTTATACATGGGCATCAGGGGAGTTTGCAGGAGATCGCTTTGAAGGCCTTTATAAGAATAATTTAAGAGCGGGTCCTGGTACCTACACTTGGGCAGATGGCTCTCAACACACTGGAAAGTGGGTAGACGGTTTAAGAGAGGGGGACGCAACTACAATATGGGCAAATGGCCAGCGTTATCAAGGGGAGTACAAAAACGATAAGCGCACCGGGCAAGGCGTAAAAGAATGGCCAAACGGGGTGCGTTATGAAGGGGCATTTAAAGATGGCTTAGCCCATGGGCGAGGTGTTAAATCCAATGATAAAGGAGAGTCTTGCCTAGGTATGTGGGAGCAGGATCAATTAGTCGGTGAGTGCTTAGCGGGTGAAAAATTGTAATGTGCTACTATCAAAGCTAATAACTTCTGATACAGGAGAATAGCATGAGCACAATTAGCTGGACAGCCAGTGCTATTTTATTATCTGGCTTGATCATTTATGGGGTTTCATTGTTTGCAGCTTTTGTTCTAAATGTTAGTCATTTAAGCGCATTCAAAACGATAATCGCAGAAAATTTAGGGCGCAATGTTGGATTGCCCGCCTCAGCGGTGGGAGCCTTTTGTATCGTGATTATTTTTTGGGAGCTATTCCCGCCACAGCAGCTAGAGCAAGGTGTCAGCTTGGAGTTGTTCGGCCTTGCATTTACAGGCCCAACGGGGCCAGTCACGCTTTGGATCGCGTGCTATTTAGCGTTTGTGTTATCAATTAAAAGCTTAACGAGAAAATAGCAGCTTACTTAGTAAGCGTTAAGCTGTAGTTTTAATTGCACTCAATATTTTTTGCTCAATAGCAGTAATGCGTGCATCTATGCGTTCAACCTGTTGATTGAGAGAATCAATATCTTCAACAAAGCCATCAATTTGCGGTCGAGGAGGAAGTGTTTGTATTTCTTCTTGTAAGTATTCCGCGAGATTCAGTGAAAGGCTTTCTTTTGTTAACGAACTTTGCTCAAAGGCGGCTTTACCAAAATTAAATAATTGGTGAGCGATAACATCTGAACTGTAGTTTGCGATTAACCCTTCCCAGTCAATTAATGCGTTGGCCATAATACGCTGCAGTTTATTCGCCAGTTGCACATCACCTGAAATGTTCACCCCATTGCCAAATAGTTGGCTGCTTTTGTCGTCAGCCGTGATCAGGGATCGAAACTCAGTGATACTGCCTGTTAAGCAAGTATCAGCTGGATGCTGATAATTTTGCTGTAGCTCTATTCCAGAGCTATGTGGTAGTAGGAAAAGGTGGATAGGTGCATCGGTGATTTTGAATTCAAACACTTTACCTGAGAGTTTTTCAAGTGCGCTTAAGGTAGCGTTATCTGTCGCTAATAATTTATTAACGCTCGATTCAAGAAAAATTGTCAGTGCAGTTTGCAACATTGAAGCTACCTAGATAATAAATGCATGCTTAGCAGGCGAGCTGGGTTTCACCTCGCCTTATTGTTTAACAGAGAGTTAAGGCTTTATACCTGTGTGCAGTGCAACAACGCCGCCAGTCATGTTTTGGAATTTACAGTTAACGAAATCAGCCGCCTGCATCATGCCTTTCAAAGTCTCTTGATCAGGGTGCATACGGATAGATTCAGCTAAGTAGCGATAGCTTTCAGCATCACCGGCAATTGCTTGACCAAGTTTAGGCAGCACATTAAACGAGTAAAAATCATAAACCCCTGACAGTAATGGGTTGTTGGTTTTTGAAAACTCCAACACCATTAGTTTACCGCCGGGCTTAAGGACGCGCTGCATAGAGCGTAATGCCGCATCTTTGTCGGTGACGTTGCGCAACCCAAAAGCAATAGTGATGATATCAAAGTGATTATCAGGGAAGGGCAAGCATTCAGCATTTGCTTGTACAAAGTCGATGTTAGCCACGGCGCCTTTATCACTGAGCTTATCACGACCAACTTTTAGCATAGAATCGTTAATATCAGCTAATGTGACGTGACCAGTTTTGCCCACAATGCGGGAAAAGCGTAGTGTTAAGTCACCCGTGCCGCCAGCAATATCAAGGATTTTCATGCCTGCACGTGCACCGCTTTGCTCAATAGTGAGCTTTTTCCAAATACGGTGAATACCGCCAGACATTAAATCATTCATCACATCATATTTAGCTGCAACAGAGTGAAATACATCGGCAACGTGTTTTACTTTATCTTCTCTGGGAACTTCTTTGTAACCAAAATCTGTGGTGTTGTTGTCTGCTTTGCTCATAATTTCTATCGCTTAGTACCGCTTAGATTTGAATGGGGCTAATTGTAGCCTTGATGATCCAATATAGGAATCTATATTGAGCATTAGATGGGGTTAGTTATCTGATTATTGACATGGCAGCAATCGATTAGATGACATGTATTTAGGGAGCAAATAGACAGTTCCATTATCCTGAATCAGTGATTTCACAGCACTACATAGCACAAGCTCTTGATTCTACAGCGGTTCGAAAAATACCCGCTGAACCTATGGGTGCAGCTCAGATTTTTCAATTCCACTGTATAACCAATATCTTACACTCTGTTTTCACATTAAAATAACGGATTCAGGATTATGAAAGTGAAAATGCGCTAAGGCTGGCGATGATCTTAATCTTGTGAGTCGATGCCCAATGACTTGCCGATCTTCTGCGATAAGCGCTGCATGGTATCTTCCATTTGCTCACGCTGCTCTACTTTGCCACTTAAAAATTCATTTGAAATATTCAGTGCTGCCATCACAGCGATACGCTCCATGCTTAAAATTTTTCCGGTGGCGCGAATCTCTTGCATTTTGCTGTTTAAGTGTTCTGCTGAGGCGAGCAAATCTGCTTCATTTTCTGCAGGGCAGCCGACTACAAACTCTTTTTCTAACAGTTTTATAGTAACGTTCTTGTTCATGAACTTTGCTCCAATGCTTTGAGACGGCTAATCATTTTTTCAATATGGCTCTTTGTGCGATCGTTAAGTTGCACTAATTTTGCTTTTTCTTGCAGTGCATCTTGTTCTGACTGCCTAGCTCTTTGCTCTTTTGCTGTCATTTCTTGCAGCTCTTTATCAAGCTGGTCATAGCGGGCCATTAATTGTTGGTATTCCGAGCGGCGGTTTTGTTCGGCCTGGTTCGCGCTTTCATTTTGACTTTGCAATTGCAGAACTTTTTCATCTAAATGGTCACAGTGGGAAAGTAATCGCTCTATTTGGACTTCAAGTTGTGCTAAATATGTTTCAGTCATTATGTTTTCCAAAATGCCGTAAATTAAGTGTCGCCTGATCGTTATTATTACATTTCAGTTGCGAGCTTCACCACAATGAAATTAATCAGCATAATCAGTGCTTGAGGTAAAAATTAGTGCATTAAATCTGAGATTTCAATGCCGAATTAAGTATAATGCGTAGAAACATCAATGGAAATGTATAAGCGCATATTCCATCGATAAATTTGATTGAACAGCACTGGGTCTTTTCTCTTTATATTGAATAATATGCAGCGGGTTAAAGGCGTAAGTAGAAAAATTGGAAAGATATGAATAACGAAAAGCAAGTTGATATTGAAAAACTTAGTTTTGATGACGTCGCTGATCTATTAGTCAGTGAAAAGATCACTATGGTATCCCCAGCAGAATTGCACGGTTTAGTCTGTGGACAACTTGCTTGTGGTGCGCGATTAAGTAATGACTTATGGCTGCAAATGGCAAATGACTTTCTCGATACAGAAGGTTTTTCCCATGAGCAGAGCAAAGTAGGGTTGGTGGGTTTATATCAGCAAAGCCTTACACAGATGGAAGGCACAGATATGAGTTTAGATATCTTATTGCCGGATGATGATGACTATGAATTAGGTCAGCGAGTGGAAGCGCTTGGTTTTTGGTTACAAGGTTTTCTTGCGGGCTTTGGATCGCAAGGTAAACAAACAGATAGCAGCTTAAGTGCCGATGCTAAAGAAATGCTCAATGACATGAGTCAAATATCCCAAGTGGCCAGCGCTGACCTTGATGAGAGTGAAGAGAGCGAAAACGATTATTTTGAACTCGTTGAATATGTGCGTATGGGTGCACTTTACATGTTTACAGAGTGCAATAAAAAAGCACAGCCTGAAACAGATCAACCAACACTGCATTAATTCGCTAATTAAAAAGGAAATACTATGATCAACATTCTCAATCAAGCAGAGTTTGCACAGCGCAGAGAAGCGCTGCTTGCGCAGTTAGCTGACAATAGTGCCGTTGTGATCAAATCAGCGCCTATGGTCAATCGTAATAGCGATGTTGATTATTTGTTTCGTCAAGATAGCAATTTTTACTATTTCACCGGCTTTAACGAACCTGATGCCTTGATCTTGCTAAAGAAAACAGCAACAGGTATTGAGTACCATATGTTTTGCCAGCCTCGTAATAAAGAGATGGAAATTTGGTTCGGTTACAGAGCGGGTGAAGAAGGTGTACGTGAACAGTACCAAGTAGACTACAGCTATAGTAACGAGCAGTATGCAGAGAAAATGCCTGAGCTCCTTAATGGCCTAGATCATCTCTATTTTCACTGGGAAAACGATTCGCTAAGTGAGCAGGTACAAACTTGGTTAGCAGCGATGCGCAAACGTAGCCGCCAAGGTGTGATCCCGCCATCTCAACTATTACAGCTTGCTAATATCACTAATGAAATGCGCTTAATTAAATCGCCAGCAGAGCAAGATTTGATGCGCCAAGCATCGCAAATATCTGCCCAAGCCCATGTGAAAGCGATTCAGGCTTGTAAGCCAGGGGTAATGGAATATCAACTAGATTCACACTTACAACATCATTTCTCTATGAACGCTTGTCCACAAGCGGCTTACCCAAGCATTGTTGGCTCCGGTAAAAACTGCTGTATTTTGCACTATATCGAAAATGATCAACCACTATCAGATGGTGATCTAGTGCTGATTGATGCAGGGGCTGAGTATCAGTATTACGCGGGAGATATCACCCGTACTTTCCCCGTAAATGGCAAGTATAGCGAAGAGCAAGGGTTGATTTATAACCTTGTATTAAAAGCAAATATTGAATGCATCGAGATGGTAAAGCCTGGTACTAACTGGAATGCTATTCACGACCATGCGGTATTAGTATTGACCCAAGGCCTTGTTGATTTAGGGCTGTTACAAGGTGATGTAACCCACTTAATCGAGCAAGAGGCATATCGTGAATTCTTTATGCATAAGCTTGGCCACTGGTTAGGTATGGATGTTCACGATGTCGGTGATTACAAAGTGGATGGCCAATGGCGTGATCTTCAAGCGGGTATGGTAATGACCGTTGAGCCGGGCATCTATATAGCCGTTGATAATATGCAAGTAGAAGCGCGCTGGAGAGGCATAGGCGTGCGAATTGAAGATGATGTTTTAGTGACAGAAAATGGTTGTGAAGTGATGACTAGCGATGTACCTAAAAGCATTGCTGAGATAGAAGCATTGATGGCTGCTAGCACACGTTGATTTCCTGATATTAGTTTAGAGAGTGTTTGATGAATAGCCAATTTGATGTAGTAATTATGGGCGCAGGCATGGTTGGAGCGAGTTTGGTTTCAGCGCTGCTCAACCATGCAAAAACACTTGATTTGAAAATAGCCTTAATAGAACCGCAAGCTTCCCCCTATCAAGCTGGCCATAACTATGAACATCTAAACGACTACCAATCAAGCTTTGATGCACGTTCTACAGCGCTCAGCTTTGGCTCTGCAAAAATCTTTCAGCAACTGGATATTTGGCAGCAGTTAAGCCTGCAAGTGCAAAAGATTGAGCATATCCATGTTTCTGATAAAGGCCACTTTGGCGCGACGCGCTTAAGTGCCAAGCAGCAAAATGTAGATGCTCTAGGCTATGTGGTTGAAAACCAATGGCTTGGAGAAACTCTGCTCTCGCACATCGATGCACACCCCAATCGCAATTGCTTACAGTTTTATCGACCAGCCAGTGTGATAAGTGCGAAACGCCGTGAAGGGCTAACCCAGCTAGAAATCGATACTGAAGGTGAAAGCATCACTATCAATGCGCAGCTATTGGTGATGGCGGATGGCGGGCGCTCCACGTTGCGCGAAACACTTGGTTTTAGCTATAAAGAAGAGAGCTATCAACAGCATGCGCTGATTTGTAATTTAGAGTTTGATCGCGCGCATAAGAACATCGCCTATGAGCGATTTACGGATACAGGGCCGATTGCCATGTTACCGTTAACAAAGCAAAAAAAGCGTCATCGTAATGCCCTGATTTGGACACTGCCTGATGCGCAAGTCGATGAAATCCAAGGGTTAGATGACAACGCTTTTATGAGCCAGCTGCAACAGCGTTTCGGTTATCGATCAGGTAGAATCATCGGTGTTGGGCAAAGAGTTTGCTACCCACTTAAACTACAAGTTGCTCAGGAACAAGTGAGATCCGGTATCGTATTAGTTGGCAATGCCGCACATACTTTACACCCCATTGCAGGGCAGGGCTTTAATCTCGCTTTGCGCGGTGTTGCTAGCTTAGCGCAACACTTAATCGCAGCGTCAGCACAAGGCAAAAGCTTAGGTGATTTAGCAATGCTGAGTGAGTTTGTAGATAACAGACAAGCGGATCAACAGATGGCGGTTAATTTTAGCGATAAGAGCATGCACCTTTTTAGCACTAATCACAGTTTACTGGCATTAGGGCGAGATCTTGGTTTGCAATTATTAGATATTTGTCCAGCTGCAAAAACCGTGTTTGCACGCAGTGCAATGGGGTTGTCATCACCAATGCCTAACTTACGAACACCGCAAAATATTGATCCATCAAAGCACAATGAATTAAACCCCACTCAACCCACAGAGCAAGGCTACTAAACATGGCAATGACTGAGCAAATACAAACAACAGACGTAGTGATTGTTGGTGCCGGTATGGTGGGTTTGTGTGCCGCGTTAGCGATAGCTCGAAGTGGCTTACAAGTGACAGTTATAGAAGGGCGCAGTGAGGCGCATTTAGCCGCTAAGCTACAGCAAAAGCCAGAGAGTGATAAGTTACACCAATACGACAACAGAGTCAGTGCGCTGACTCGCGCCTCTGAGAATATCTTTCGCAATTTAAATGCATGGCAAAGCATCAGTGAATATCGTGTTTGTGGCTATACTGATATGAGAGTTTGGGACGGCCAGGGCAGCGCCAGTATCGATTTTAGCTGCACCCAACTTTACCAAGATAATCTCGGTCATATTGTTGAAAACTCTGTGGTAGTAGCTGCATTACTGGCTCAGTGTAAAGCACAAGGTATAAAGCTTTGCTGTGATACTCAAGTGCAGGCAATGGCAGAAATAGATGAGTCATCAGCTGATAATAGCGAGCAAACTTACAATCAGCTTGTAACTTGCCAGCAAAAAAACAACACTGAAGCTGAATCAGCTAAGGAACAGCTTTTAAAATTTAAAACAAAGCTGGTGGTTGGTGCGGATGGGGCCTTATCGAAAGTGCGTCAGCTGGCAACCATTGAATTATATCAGCGCGATTATCAACATCATGCAATAGTCGCTACCGTTCGTACCACTGAGCAAAATCAGCGTACTGCATGGCAGTGCTTTACCAGCGATGGGCCATTGGCTTTTCTGCCTTTATCAAATCCAAATTTATCCAGCATTGTCTGGTCAACCTCTGCTGATAATGCCAAGTCGCTAATGCAAATGAGCGATGATGAGTTCGCCAAAGCATTAGCATTGAATTTTGAATCGCGCCTAGGTGAAGTGTGTGAAGTATCAACGAGAGCTGTCTTTCCCTTATCAGAGCGCAGAGCTAAAGATTATGTAAAAAAAGGTGTTGTACTCATTGGGGATGCGGCTCACACCATTCATCCGTTAGCGGGACAAGGGGTGAATTTAGGGCTACTAGATGCGGCAGAGCTTGGTGATGTATTACAGCTAGCACTAAAGCGTGCAGAAAATATTGGTGATATCACAGTATTGAAACGTTTTGAGCGCGCAAGATACAGTGAAAATTTGAAAATGGCGCTAGCGATGCAAGGCTTTAAAACGCTGTTTGATATGAATAACGCTCCTGTAACTATCGCTAGAAATATCGGCATGCGCTTGTTTGATCGTATTACACCGGTAAAGCAGCACGTGATTAGCGAGGCGATGGGGCTTTCTGGAAAGCTTCCTTCTCTAGCAAATGCTATTAGCTAATTTTAATTTTTTTATCTAATTTAAACTTACCCATAACAATTTCTCGGTAGGGCAGGTAAAATGCTCAGCCAAATTTTAGGTTAGTGTTGATCGCTGGCCGCAATTTAATCAATAGCGTGGAATATACATGTCTTCTCTAAGAACACTGGTACTTAATAATGGTGCTGACCGTCGCTTACGTGGCGGCCACTTATGGATTTACTCTAATGAAGTGGATAACAAAAAAACACCATTAAAAGACTTCACACCCGGTGAGCAAGTAATGGTGGAATCAGCCAATGGTAAGCCACTGGGAGTTGCCTACGTTAATCCACAAACACTCATCTGCGCACGCCTGATTGGCCGCGATAGTAAACTACGTTTAGATAGATCGCTGCTAGTGCATCGCTTAAATGTTGCCCTGTCTCTACGCGAAGCTTGTTTTGATAGTGCGTGTTATCGCTTAGTTTACGGTGATTCAGATGGGTTATCTGGTCTAGTTATCGATCGCTTTTACGATGTCTTCGTTGTGCAGATATCCACAGCTGGTATGGAAGCTGTGGTTGGGGATATCATTAGCGCTCTTAACAAAGTCTTCCTGCCACAGGCAATTGTATTGCGTTGTGATGGCAAGATGCGCTCAACTGAAGGCTTAGAAAGCTATGTTGAAGTTGTTCAAGGTGAAGTGTCAGAGCTTTGCCCATTAGAAGAAAACGGCGTTTCATTATTAGCACCTATCTTAACTGGCCAAAAAACGGGTTGGTTCTACGATCACCGTTTAGCGCGCGCCAACATGCAGCGCCATGTTCAAGATAAGAAAGTGTTAGATTTGTTCAGCTACGTAGGTGGTTGGGGCGTTCAAGCACTGGCAGCAGGTGCTAGTGAAGTAACTTGTGTTGATGCATCAGAGTACGCGTTAGATGTGGCAGTTGAAAATGCCAAGCTAAACAATGCTGAGAACCGTTTGATCACGATGCAAGGCGATGCGTTTGATTCATGTAAAGCAATGATTCAAGAGCAGCAAAAGTTTGATGTGATAGTCGTTGATCCACCGGCGTTCATCGCTAGACGTAAAGATATCCGCAATGGCGAACGCGCTTATGGGCGCATCAATAACCTAGCGATGCGTTTATTAAGCAAGAACGGAATCTTGATCAGCGCTTCTTGCTCTATGCATTTAGAGCGTGATCGTTTGATTGATATTGTAAGATCTAATGCGCGTGAGCTTGATCGCAGTGCGCAGGTGATTGATCAGGGGCATCAGGGGGCGGATCATCCGATTCACTCGGCGATTCCTGAAACAGAGTATTTAAAATCGATTACTAGTAGGATTTTACCAGCGCTATAAGATTCAGCTTCCCACTATAAATATCACCGAACATTGTGCTCGGTGATATCTTTCCTAATATTTTCTCTATTTTTCCTAGCTTAGCATCTTTATTTTGCTTATGTATTAACGGGTTATCCGTATTTCGCCTCTTGGCGAGTACCTTTGTTTTTGCTTGCCCAAAAATAAAGGTACCAAACAAAAAGGGCACCCACGAGGGCCGAACACTCCTCCGCAATTAGCTAAATTACCGGCCGCAAAGATGTGCCTTCCATGGCACAGCTTTGCTTTCAGCGACGTCCTGTCGCTTCACTTCGTTAATTTAACTAATTGCTCCGGCGTCCCTCTGAAGGGATCGGGCGGCTCCGTAGTTGGTTTGGGAGCATTAGGTGTTTTAGCAAGTATAAAGTGGATGTCTCAACTTTCTTTTTAACCATGATTGGTGAGTGATCTGCGTTCAGCAAAAATTCACTTGCAAAGAGTACCATCCTGTAGCTATTTGAATGCATTTGTTTTTAACATAATTAACTGAGTGGGTGTCCTATACTATTTTTTCGTAGCAAGTTCATATAATGGCAAGATACTACTCAGTATTCCGGGGATTGGTTTTATTAATGCATCAGCAATTATGGCGACGATAGATAAAGGTCAAGCCTTCAACAATCCTCGTGAGTTTGCCGTTTGGCTAGGTTTGACTCCACAGCAGTACGCCTCAGGTAACACCTCCCGTATGGGTGGTATAACCAAAAGAGGTGATCGCTATTTAAGAAAGCAGCTGGTTCATGGGGCTCGAACAGTCGTTTGTCATGCTAAAAAGAAAACTGATCAATTAAATCTTTGGGCGAACAAGCTACGCGATAAAAAGAGTTTTAATAAAACAGTCGTTGCCATGGCACACCGGTTAGCAAGGCTAATTTGGATACTCCTTCAGCGTCAAGAAGAGTATAAGCCACAGTACGCAGCTGCTTTGCAAGGGGCTATTTGATATGAAAGATTTAGTTTTGCTACCCCAGTCTTGGGTAAATCCGGGTGGGACAAAGGTTATAAGCCTGAGTGGGTGTTGTGGATGGCAAGGTTCGGGGTAGCACCTTTTTAAACCCACCAATGTCAGTTAATAATTGATGAACAAAGGTCTAACCTACCTAATTGAAACCAGCTAAGGGCAAGGGTTACTAACCCGCACGGGTGTTAACGGTGATTAGGTACGTAGCTCATTAGAGGCCAGGGATAAGAGTTTATTCCTTGAAGTAGAGCCTGAATATATGTCGGTACTGATAACTCAGATCACGTTCACTTAATGGTTAACGACAAAAAACAGAAAGACAATTTATGCTGCTGACGCAGCACTATAGATAGAGTATTGCCTTGACAGTGTAAGAGCGTCCATATATGTCCTACATTTGTTACTACATTTGTTTACATTTGTTTTTTCTTTTGACTCTAGGAAAAGAAAAGAGGCCTAAACCCATATTCCGCTCTTACAATTCCAGTTTTGCTCATAAAACAGCCAACTAAAACCACGAAGCAAGAGCCAGCTGTTTTACTCTATTTAAACTGTTTACTAGACAATGACCTCAGTCATAATTTCGGTTTTGACTGAGTTAGCAATGAAGCATTGCGCGTGAGATTGGTGGTGCATTTTCTCAAGTTGCTCTATTGTAGGCTGCTTCTCACCTGAAAATTGCACATGAGGTCTGAGTGTCACTTTAGTCATAGCAACTTTACCTTCTTGATCTTTTCCCATAACCCCCACAGCGTTGTCTAAATATGAATCAACAACATAGCGCCTTTTAGCTGCAACTGATAAAAAGAACAACATATGGCAGCTTGAAAGTGATGCGATAAAAGCTTCCTCAGGGTCAACATTCTCTTCCACTGAATAGGGTAAGGGGACGATGTGAGGAGAAGATGATGCTTGAACAGTTGCACCACCATCAAAACTCCACTCATGCCCTCGGCAATATTTATTATCAATATAACTTTCATCACTAGCTTTTGACCAACTAATTTTTGCAAAATACTCTGACATTGGAACTCCATTTGGGTAATTGTCTAACGCCTTCTATGCGGCGTAAAACATTTGGCTAAACGTTCTAGAACCGAGCGTGATCAAATTATTTCGCGCCCCTTTATGCAATTTTTTACATTGTTTCAAAGACTTAAATAATAGAGTGAAACCGCACTTCCAAGTGCTCTATATCTAACTCCTCAGGGAGTAAAAACAACCTAGATTTCACAGCGACCGTTTCATATTCATCGGCATTGCCGCTTCTATTTTTTTCAGGTAGTTTATCGTTCTATAAAATCATTGCTTCGATGCGCACCGAACTATAGAGATACGACTAAATTGGAACCCAATATTTCTTTCATTTCCAGCTTGATAGGAGATCCTACCCGTTCTCGAATGTTAACCGCATTGATGGGTGGAAAAGCGCTCACAGCGACTGAGTTAGCATTAGAGGCACAAGTAACAGCACAAACGGCAAGTAGCCATCTAGCAAAGCTTGTAGATGGGCAGTTACTAATTGTCCGCAAGCAAGGCAGACATAAGTACTTCCAGCTTCATCGACAGGATATAGCGCAGCTAATCGAGCAGTTGTTAAATGTCACATCCAGTAGAAATCACCCAAAAACGGTCACAGGGCCTGCCGATCCAAGGCTTCGTAATGCTCGTGTTTGCTACGATCATCTTGCGGGTAAATTCAGCGTTGCTCTTTATGATGCATTAACACTAAATGGCCATATAGCTGATAAGGGATGCGAAACAATAATAACAAATCAAGGACGGTCATTTTTTAGTACATTAGGCGTAGATTTTGAAGCTTTCTCAAGAAATAAGCGCCCATTATGTAAATCTTGCTTAGATTGGAGTGAAAGGCGCAATCACTTGGCTGGTAGTTTAGGTCATTGGATATTAGAAGATCTATTAGCAAAAAAATGGGCGACTAGAGATCTTGATTCTAGGGCTATAAGTTTTACCAAACGAGGAAAAATTTCATTTACCAAAATGTATGATATCGAGGACTTACCTAAGACTGAGACAAGTCGCTAATTCACCAAACACCCAGTCATTCACTATTGCTCTAATCTTATTTAAGCAATTTTGAGAAAGTTTTTTCTATAAGTTCGACCATAATATACAAACACCAACATATAAGGACTTATTAGATGATTAACAAACTTAGCCATACCTGTATCTACGTACTTGACCATGACAGCGCATATGATTTCTACGTTAACAAACTAGGTTGCACTGTTGTCACCGATGCGCCAATGGGTGACGATAATCGTTGGCTGACTCTGACGCTACCAGCTCAGAATGGCTTGGATGAATATTACAGGACACCCTTACAGATGAGTTTAATTTTTACATAATTCTAGCTAGTTCAGTATTTTTCTTAATGCATCAAACTTAGTGAAAAACGCCTTTAAATGAGTGCTTTTATCAAATTTTGGGCGAAGTAATACTGTGATTTAAACAATCAGAAAATTAGCTTAGATTTGAAGATTATTTCTAAGCAGGAAATAATTTAGAACAAAGGCCAATCCCTCTAATCCAGCCTATTTCTAGCTTTTTTGCATAGGC
>CAKZOD010000095.1 GCA_937136055.1 uncultured Oceanospirillaceae bacterium
GAAAAAGATAGGAGCTTAACTTCAGCTGGCTTCTCTTTCTACCGGATTAGATGATGCACTTCAGATTTGAATTCAAGTATCATTATAAGTGTTATCTGCGTGAATCATCTTCAACTCTTGTTCCCAGCGGCTTACCACTTTATCCGGTACTGATTGAGAAAAAGCAACGCAGTATTTTGTTTCAAATAAAACCACACCACTATTCGATAAAAGCTCTGTTTTTAACTTACTATTTTTACTTACCTCTATTACGTCCTCACCTAGCGCAATAAAATCAATCCGCTTCTTCATTAACATGGCCAATACTTGCTCAGAAGTAGATACCGGGCTCAAATTGTTAAAACCATTACTAGATAAGACATTTGCTAAATGCAAACCTATTTGTGCAGCGGTAGAATATTTTTTGGCTGCATCTAAGGTACTGAAACTTATAGATGAATCTCTTAGCGTATATAAATAAGTTTTATCGGCATCTAAGCTACAAGCAAATTTAAGATATTTGGCCCGTTCTTCTGTGTAAATGACAGGAAATAATATCTCGCCACTACCTTTTTTTAAGTTTCGCATTCCCCTTTTCCAAGGGAGGAATTCTAGCCTATAGTTTTGCTTCATTCTCCTCATTACAAGCTCAATGACTTGTATGTTTACCCCTTTAGCAACACCCTCTTGTAGATAGCTGAAAGGGTAATAAGTATCTGTCATTACAGTTTGTTCGTGCTTTTCTTGCGCAAAAGCGCAAGTCGACATAACTAACTGAAAAAAAGCGATAAAGTATGCCACTTTCTTAAAAGCCAAGGATTAATCTCCTACATAAGAATATGTGTATCAATTATAAAGCTCATAACAAGCTCTCTAAATAGTGATCTTAATATTTTAATCACTGTTAAGAGCTTAGCAGATAAAAATAGATGTGTTCTTGATAGGCCGACAATGATGAGGTCATGTTTAAAATTATTGTGCCACTACACTGTTTGTAAATCGATAGTTTAAAAATAGTCTTGTTCCAGCGATTTTTGGAAAGTCGTCTATAGTTAAATGGGAGATTGTGTTGCTTAAAATAGTAGTTGACGCAGGTGTTAGATCTGATCGTTGTTTATACGTGAAGTTAACTTTCAGGAGTTACGTATATGTTGGATAAAAGTAGAAACCTTATTTGTTGCTGCCTTTGTTGGGGTATTGTCGCAGTGCCATTGCATGCTAAAGCAATTGAGTTAGAGTTATTTGCTCATGAGCAAAAACCGTATCAATACAAAAATAAACAGGGAGAGATTCAGGGCTTTGCTTTTGAATTACTGAAAAGAGTGTTTGAGAGAGCGGACGTAAAGATTAAAAATAATAAGACTCCTATTTTGCCTTTTGCGAGAGCTTATAAAACTGTTGAAAGAAAAGTTAACACCGCAATGTACATGACAGTGCGAAAAGCTGCACGTGAAACATTGTTCCAATGGGTTGGGCCGATTGCCTCTCGTGAAAAGTGGTTATATAAAATATCATCTAACGATAGAGTATTAGTTAACTCTCTTGACCAAGCCAAGCAATTTAGAGTGGGTACCGTCAATAATTCATCGACTGACGAATATTTGAAAAAGCTAGGTTTTAATAATTTGACATTGCTTGCAAATGAATCTCTGGTCTTCGGTATGTTTTTAGCTAATCGAGTTGAGCTTGTACCATCGCTGGAATTGACCATGGCATTTAAGCTACAAGAGCGCGGGCTAAAATATAGTAAAGTAGAAAAATTACTGCCTTTTGATAGCCGCTATCAATACTATTTAGCGGTTAACAAACAGGTTGACCCTAAGGTTGTTGCGAAGTTACAAAATGCGCTAAATGAGATAAAAGCGGATGGTAGTTATTCAGCTTTACGGGCGAAATACTTTAATTAGTTCATTAAAAAAAGGCTGTATAACAGGTAACATCAATGCCTCAGCCTTTAGTTTTATTGAATTGTGATTAAATCACTTTGGCAATCAGTGCTAAGAAATCCCCTGTTTGAATAAGTCCAGGAAAGTGTCGACCTGCTAAAATACCCGACGACTGTGCTCCATACTCTTCTGGAGCTTGGCCTGTGCGATCGAGTGGCCATATGCGAGCAATAATATCGCCTTCATTTATTGTGTCTTCAAGATCAAAACAATATTCAATTAAGCCATCTGAGTTACTAAACATATTACTGTTTGCAGCGCTCATATCGAGTGTTTTACTCTCTTCAATGACTAGTTCTCCATTTAAAATACCTGCATGGATAAGAAAGTTACGGACTCCTTTAACGGCAATATTTCGAGTTTTGGCTGATGCGCTGCCACCTCCACCAAGTTCAGTCGATAGGAATACCTTGCCTTGTTCTTCAACGGCGGTGTCGTACATGCCAACGTTATCTATTTCTTCAAGCATGAGGGAATAAGGTGCGTTAAATGCCTGCATACTGGCAACACAAGCTTGTTGTTGTCGTTTGTCCTCTAAAATGTGGGCAGCGGCGAAGGGTATGAAATCTAGTGTTTTACCTCCCGCGTGAATGTCGAGAACATAGTCAGCAAGAGGTATTAGATGATGCTGAAAGTAATCCGCAATTTTTTCTGTCACGGTGCCGTCAGGCTTACCTGGGAAGATGCGATTCATATTGCCGCCATCTATCGGTGAAGTTCGCGTTGTAGCTCTAAATGCCGGGTAATTCAGTGCAGGGACAATAATTACTCTGCCTTTTATGTCAGCAGCCGTTAAATTATGTGCTAAATGCTGCAGTGCTAGTGGGCCTTCATATTCATCACCATGGTTTGCGCCTGTGAGTAACGCAGTTGAGCCATTGCCATTGTTTATGACACAAATAGGGATCATAACAGAGCCCCAAGCAGAATCATCTCGACTGTATGGCAGGCGCAAATGACCGTGGTGTACACCATCTTGGTCAAAAGGAATCGTTGAAATTATTGGGTTAGCTTTCATGATTTATTCCTTTTTATTTTAATACCCATGAAAGGGAGCGCATAATTGTTAGTAGCTATTTCTATCGTAAATAGATTGATGTAAAAGCTTTTTTAGGCCAGTCACTTTAAGCATTAACTCGATTGGAGTGGAAAAGTATCACCGCCTTGATTATTAAACAACCATTATTCGCCTTGCATTACAAAGCCTGTTATAGGTGCAATCAAATTGCTAAACTGCTGGATTATCAGATTAACAAATTATAGAGAAGGAAGTATGAACGATAGACGTAAACGCGGAGAGCAAATTCGACGCGAAGTAATGAGTGACCCATTTGTAGACCGTTCTTTAGGTAATGCCAGTGATTTTGATATACCTTTGCAAGAGCTGGTTATGGAGACAGCTTGGGGAACTGTTTGGGATCGCGATGACCTTCCCAGAGAGACACGTAGTTTGGTGACTATTGCAATGTTAGCGGCAATGAAGTGCCCAAATGAGTTGAAAGGGCATGTGCGTGGTGCATTACGCAATGGTTGTAGTGTTGAAGAAGTGCGTGCAGTTTTGTTACACGCCTTACCTTATATTGGTGCGCCTGCTAGCTTAGAAGCTTTTCGTGCCGCTAAAGAGGCCGTAGAGGAATATCAAGAACAAGAATAGTACAAACCTTTGCTCAGCGTTCAATGGGTAAGCGTTTAGATAGGAGTTACAATGGAATTAGAATCTAGAGATAAACAGCTTATCGCGTTACTTAAGCAAAACGGCCGTGAATCTGTTGTATCTTTGAGCAAAAAGCTAGGTGTTTCCAGAGCAACAGTGCAAAGTCGTATTGAGTTGTTAGAGCGTCGTCGGGTAATTAAGGGTTATACGGTTGTTTTTGAAGATGAGTATGAGAATCGCCTGTTACGTGCCATTATGGCTGTCAACCTTAAGGCCGGTGTCTCTCGAAAGGTCGTTGAGCATTTGCGAACCCGTTCACAAGTAACGAAAATTCTATCGGTGAGTGGTATCTACGATTTAATGATAGAACTTACCGTTGAAACAACTCAAGAGCTTGATAAACAAGTAGATGATATTCGAGAAATCGAAGGGATTGAGAGTTCAGTTACGTCTATTGTATTGGCTGATTATCATTAAAGATTGGCGATAATGGGATTTGCTGCCCCATTATCGTAACAAAACAGATCAATAATACTCTTCATCTGTTTCAGGTTTTGTAGCAGGTTTGGCTAAAATTTCTAGGTAAAAAGATTCTAGCTTTTGTTGTTCTGCTTTATCAATATGCTTGTTGATAGTGGCCAAATGGATCGCTTTAGCACTTTGCTCATCAACGCCATATCGGCAGTCAAAATCCCAAAAATCAGCGTCTTTTGGTAATGCTTTGTTACGCTCTCTCTTCAAGTACTTTTTAACTTCATACTTATAGGATTCGACTAAGCGAGGGAGTGCTTTTTTAGGATGGGATAATACAAATGTCTTTTTCATGTTTCGTTTCTTTTAGGTAAATATAGAGTACAAGTTTACAGCAATTCGGCTCAAAATTGCGATTAAACTGCTTGTAGTGGAGAAAAAGTTATTAATAGCAGTATTTTGTCGGCGTGTGATTTTTTATTTGCGCTAACGGGTGATATAACGGCGCGTAGCAGCCGGTATAATTTAACGGCAAAATTTCTTTCTTGTTTTATCAATAGTGTAAAGGGATAGAAAAATAATAGAGCAATAAAAGCTTAGATATAAACCGGTTAGCATAGTTAGAAAATAAATACCAAAGAAGTCATTAGCGTGCATATTAAATAGCTGTAGAGTAAAAATCGCCCCCATTCCTGCATATACATCGGGCAATATTAGAATTTGTAAGAAGATTCTTGCGCTGGCACTTATGCGTAACTTGCGGCTGAAATCATTCCTAGAACGTTGTAGGAGATAGATGTCTAAGCTCAGATAAATAATATACCAAGTGAAGACAGCGCAGACCATCGAAAGAAAAGAATTAAAACTAGTGACATGTGCACCCCAAAAGAAACCAGATATAGCATTAAGTGCAATTATTAGCAGCCATTTACAATAGATGTTCAACGAGCTGATCAAATTCGGTAAACGCATTATCTATCTTCTCCTATAGATCAAGCCTCTGCTCACTTTAAAACATCATCTAAAGAACTAATTTGCTGCTGAATTTTTAAGTACTCATCCTTATTCCAGATGATATGGCTATCTTGGAAGTTTATTTTGTAATCGAGCTTTGATAATACATCCATGCCGAGTAAGCCATCACTACTTGAAGTACCTTGGTGATCTATCATTAAGACATTTTTATCATCGAAGCTTACCGGACCAAACGACAGGCTCTTTAATGATAATAACCATGTTTTAATTAAACCACCCCCTGCTACTTGAGCATAGGTTTGTCTTGCATTTTTAAAGTTGAAATCAGGCAGAGTATCCACATTCAATACGGTCGATGTGGCACCGGTATCTAACAGCAAATTAACAATTTTTCTGCTACCAGCGTGCGAGATATTTACAGGAATAATGACTTTATTTTGGTGAATTTTTACTTTAGTTTTCATTTTTTTAGATAGCGCTAATAGCTTTCTCTTAGTGTTACGAGCGGCCATTTTTTGCGCTAGAGCAGCATTTTCAAGTGCATGCTTTTTTTGCTGTATAGGGTCGATACTTGGCTCGTTTAGTGCTCTTTTTCGGAGTTGATTTTTATACTTAGTTGGAACTTGAGAGAGCCTGTCAACATAAATTTTTCGCCCTGCATCGTTCACGTACTGATAGATTGCTGAATACGCAGATGGGTGAGCACTGAATAGAAAGATACCAAGTAAGATGGTTGAAAGGAGTTTCACGTATAGAGCCTTTTGGTAATAACTGTTGGGCATTAATTATTTTTTTATTAATTGTATAAGGTGCAACCTGAATCGATTGTTTAAAAGAGGGGCTATTTTAAAATATATTTATAGGTGTGCTTAAAGTGAGTATCAAAGTGCAAGTATTCGGGGCATGCTATTTTGGAAAGAAATTACCCATTATTACTGTAACAATTATCGGGTACACTCGAGTAAATATCTCAAGGAGTTGATTATGAATGCCGCTCAGCCACAGTATGTTTTTAAAGCCAGTGAAAAACCTTCTCTAAAAACGCACTCTGTTCCCATCGTTATTGCTAACGAACAGACAGTGCAAGGTTATGGCTGCTTAGTTGACGATCCAAGCAATTTTGATATTGAAATCGTCCAGTGGCCCGCTCAGGGGTGGCGAAAGATTGATGCTAATACTGGGGATGAAGGAGGGTTTGTTGAAGGCGTATTTCATTGTCAGTGGCAGGGTGATGTATTGCGTGGTTGGAATGAGGCGGTAGATGGTGATTACGTACTGGGATGGAGCGCTGATCCGCAAAGTGCAAATGATAAAGAGCAAACAGTAGCCAGAGATCAAGTACTGCTATGGCATATGAATTATCATCCAGACGGAGGGCAGATGTTCTTCCCATTGGACAATGAGCCATTTGTTGTGCCAGTGGCTTTACCAGGGGATGATTTGACGCTCGATAAAATTATTGCGTTTTGGTGCGATGGCAGTAAAGGGCTGTATATTCACCCTAATATTTGGCATGAAGGAGTATTTCCTATTGCTGATGAGCAGCGATTTCTGGATCGACAAGGGAAAGTACACGCAAGAGTCAGTGCTGATATTGGACAAGAGTTTGGTGTGTACTTAAGTGTCCCTTTGATTCGCGATTAAGGCAGCAGCTGAGGCACCTCCTAAATTTGAAAATCAAATTGTTGTAATGCCTCAGCATTATTTTTATTCGGTGTATCATGGTATTGTTTTAGATAAGCTTTTAGCTCTGGTAGTGGCAGTGGCTGACTAAAATAATAACCTTGCACTGTCATGCAACCAATTTCCTCCAGTGCTTCTTTTTGCGCTAATAGTTCAACGCCTTCAGCGACAATATGCAGGTCCAAGTTTTTAGCCATTGAACACAAACTCGTGCAAATTTCTTTGTCGTAGCGATCGGTTGTGATGTCTTTAACAAATGATTTGTCGATCTTAACTTCGCTAATTGGTAGCATTTTTAGGTAATTAAGTGATGAATACCCTGTCCCAAAATCGTCGATAGCGAAGCGAATTCCTCGTTTTCGCAAAGTATTCATCACAGGTTGTACTAAACTAGTGTTTTGTATCAGGGTACGCTCAGTAACCTCTAGGACTAAGCGGTTAGGGTTAAAGTCTGTTCGCTCTAAAATATCAATGACTTTAGCTGGGAAGCTTTCGTCCGATAAATGGGTAGAAGATAAGTTGACAGCTAATGAGTAGCGATTATCTATAGCGCCGATTTGGCGACAGCTCGTTTCCAGCACCCATAGATCAATCATATTAATAAAGCCGTTGCTTTCAATGGAATCAATGAAATACTCAGCTGCTAATATTCCTTTTTCTGGATGATTCCAACGAATTAGAGCTTCAACACACACAGGTATATTATTGAAGTTGTTGATTTGCGGTTGGTAATAGACTTCAAATTGACCTTCTTTAGATGCTGCTCGCAACTCGTGTTGCATGTTAATACGCTGAAGTAAGTGCTCTTTCATTTCGTTATCAAAATGATAATAGCGGTTGCGGCCATTTGATTTAGAATGGTACATCGCTATATCAGCATGCTTCATGAGAATTGAGAGCTCTTCCCCATGTTGTGGGTATGAGGCGATGCCTATACTAGTGCCCACTTGGATTTTCTGATTATTAACAATTGCTAGACGGTTGACGATATCAATAATTCGCTGCGCAAAACTATCGACCGGTTCTTCATTATCAAGTTGATAAATGACGGTGAATTCATCTCCGCCTATTCTAGAAAAACTGATCTTCTCACTTTCTAGCTCTCTAAAACGCTCACTAATCGTTTGAATTAATTTATCGCCAGCTTCATGACCTAAGGTATCGTTAATTTCTTTAAAGTTATCCAAATCGAGAAACAATAAGGCCACAGGCTGCTTGTTATCGATTTGCTCTTGTAAGCTTTTACGAAAGGCAGCGCGGTTTTGTAAACCGGTTAAAGGATCAAAATAAGAAAGCTGCGCAACGACTTGCTGAAGTTGGCGCTGCTCTATTGCAACTCCTAAAGTTTCTCCAGCTGCTTTCATAAAATCTAATTGGCGCTCAGAAGGCTTCTGTATATTTGAGAAGTAGCAAGCGAAAGTGCCTAATAAGGTGCCGCGATTATTTAGTATTGGTGTTGACCAGCAGGCTCGTAAATTTGCTTTAGCAGCTAGCCCTTTAAAATCTGCCCAAAAGGGATGTGTTTGGATATCTTCAACAATAGTTAGCTCTTTGTTGTAGGCTGCATTACCGCAACTACCGATACCAGGACCAATATGAACGCCGTTAATAATTTGGTTGTAAAAAGCAGGTAAGCTCGGGCCTGCAGCAGTATGTAATGTTGCTTGGTGACTATTGATAAGTAAAATAGAGCAAGACATGTCCCAAGCAGCTTCTGCTGCTCTAATAACGGCGTCAAATAATGAACTGAGTGCGATATCGTTACACAATAGATGAGGCGAAACAGAGTCTCGTGCTTCGTTTTGCTCCAGCCAATTCCAGTTCTTCTGCAACGTCATAAATAATCCATTTCCTTTGTTTCAATCGCTAAAGACTCATACTAATAGTGTGTTGTTTAAAAAACTAGGAAAAAAGACTAGAAAATAGTCACAGTTGTCACAGCTCAAATAAAATGCGATTACTCATATAGTGTTACCTTACTTCAGGTGAGGGTAACAAATGTAACAAGTGTTACTTTTATGCTTGTTTGTATGGTTACCATTGGTAACACATGTCAAAAATCAGGTAACACTCCTATGTTTATTTTACATGTAAAATAAATAAGTTATTGTATTTAAATGACTAAATAAAACTGGCACACCTGATGCAATAGTATAGATATAATAAAAATAAGACGCATAACTACAAAATCACTAATAAAAATAACAATAGATGATGTAGATAAAACTTTCTGATACTTAGGTAGCAGATAGATAAGCTCCAAAAAATAATAATAAAATAGTCGAGCTAAACAGAGCTGGTCGCAGTCAACACGAAGCAAATAATAAAAATAATGCTAATATTGTTGATCAGCTAATCTTCCTTTATTATCTTTTTGAATCTCATTTTATTCTTCATTAATCCCTTAAATTATTTATATGTCTTAACTCAAAGACCCTATCTAGTACTTTATAAAGTCGATGTGTGTGACAGATATTAACTTCAGAATTCTCCCATAATATGTAAAATTACATAACGCACTGAAAAGAAGGGTTTTTAACGCCAAGGTGCTGGAATAAATGAGTTAGAGCACCAGAATAACTGACACTCTCATATTAAGATCTGAAGGTATTAACAGTTGAAAGAGATAAGCATTAGCGAAGATGTATTGATACACAACTAGAAGAGGTAAAAAAAATCCCAATCTTTGTTGATCACTACAGTTAGCTCCATCCTATAATTGGATATTTAAAGATGGAGCCTTTAGTCCTTCATTTATTTATTTTTACCGCCTTTTCCTCCACCATTACCGCCATTACCGCCATTACCGCCATTACCGCCTTTGCTTCCGCCATTGCCATTATTGCTTTTTGGGCTACTGCTATTATTTTTTTCTTTGCGACTATTTTGCTTTTTCTCGACAGCTAAGTTTTTGCGGTTTGTTACTGATTGAGTATTGGGCGTCATAACCTGTTTTTTAGTTACTATTTTATTGTGTCCTAACCCTAGCAAACCTGGGTGGACACCCAATGCTTTAGCTATTTCGCCCCAGCCCATACCAGACTCTCGCATCTGCGTAATACTTTCTGGAGATGCTTCTGAAATAGTAGTGAGCTGTTGATTAGCTTTATCTAAGCCGCTTTGCGCAACATTTAAAGCATCTAATGCTTTAGCAACATTTTCTTCAGCTTTAAGTAGAGCGTCGCTATCTGCGGGGTCTGTTGCTTCAAGGTCAGATTGTGCTTGATTGAGCGTAAGCTTTGCATCATCTACCAAAAACTGTGATATTTCGATTGTCTGCTGTGCTTTCTCAGCGGCCTCAATTAGGCCATCTGCTATGTTCGCTACTTTTTGAATTTGTGCGGGGTTGTTCAATGTAAGCTTTTCTTCTACTTGAGAAGGCTCGTCTGTATTCGCATCATTGAGTGAGTTCTCTACGGCATTAGTATTGCCAATGAAGCTACTGCAAATCATAAACGCTATTGAGCTTGGTATTTTTTTCATGAGTTTTCTCTTCATTAGATATGAGTTATCGCTTTTATAGCTAGTCAGCAAGCATCTATTTAGAAACAGGTGTCTACAACAGCTCTCTCTTTGAGTCTAACTAAATACTAGTTGGTGCCTTTAATTATAACAGCCAATCTTATCTTAAACCCGGCAGTTTCATAAAAAACGGCACATTCTTCTCTGTCAATTTCGCTGTGATCGCTTTCTTGAGAGGTGCCAAATTGTTCGCCAATCGCATCGTCATCTTACGTGCAACTTTTGCTCCAAAAGTATCGTTGGTAAATAACCCAACCACTAAGTTGGTGCCGTGATACATAGGTCTTGTTGATAGCATGTGCTTGCGCTGGTAGCGCTCAAGCAATTGCATACTGCCGATATCAGTACCTTTTTCAATAGCTTTAATAATCTCATTTGCGAGTGTTTGCTGGCTGCGCAAACCTAAGTTAAAGCCGTGTGCTGTCACAGGGTGCATACCAACGGCAGCGTCACCAATAACTGCAAACCTTTGACTAATGAAGCGCTTAGCATGTACGCCAACCAAAGGGTATAAATGACGGACTCCCGCGAGTTGCATATCGCCTAATTGTCCTTTTAAGCGCTGTTGGATATCGCTCGAAAATTGCTCATCACTCAAGCGCTGAATAGACTCTGCTTCATCAGAGCTCACTGTCACAACAATTGATGATTTGTTGCCCTGCATTGGTAGCACAGCGAGGGTGCGACCATAATGGAAGCATTCCAACGCTGTTTGATGATGAGGTAAGCTGTGAGTCATACGACAGACGATAGCACTGCGGGAGAAATCGTTCATACTGGCGGCGATTCCCATTTTGCGTCGCGTTTGTGAGAAGCGGCTATCGGCAGATACTAACAAGTCACACTCGATGCGCTCATCACTCAATTCAACCCAAGCATGGCTTTCACAGCTCGCTAAATCTGTCACTTGGCTATCACAGCGTAATGTGACATTGCTCAGGGGCTTGACTGCTTTATAAAGGGCTTGGCGAATGATGTGGTTTGGAACCAAATAACCTAAGGCTTCTAAATCTGCTTGATCGTTGTCAAAACTTAGACTGTAAGCTGAGTCTCCGTCGAATACTTTAGCGGCGCAAATCGGAGCAACGTCATCCTTATCGATGTGCTGCCACGCCCCTATTTCACGCATTGAATCTAGAGATGCATGAGTTAACGCAATTTCTCTACCGTCTTCTGTTGGGTTTTCGATACTCTTTAATGGTGAGCTATCAAGTACAAGAACTCTTAAAGAGGTGTTGGCTAACGAACAGGCAAAGCTTAATCCTGCAGGGCCCGCCCCTATGATTATTACATCGTATTTCATCATTTATCACCCTTTCTTGCGTATCGAAATGTCTTTTTAAAAGTAGCGATATGCTACGCCTAATTGATGATAAAAAATCAGACATACATCAAGAATCGATGAATCAGGAGTGTAAACTGCTAGCTAAAAGCTTTAGCGCTGTTGCCAGTTGACTGCGGCGGGCAGTAATGTCATCTCATTGAAGGTAACAGTGTGTGCGTTGTAATTAAAAGTGAAACGGTGTTGCTGAGTATCACGTATTCTGACCCCTTCAGGCAGCTGTATTGTGGGAATCTTTTCTTGAGCGCACAGTTCAGTAAAAAGATTCGCTAACGCGCCTTGATCGAGCCATGCACACAAATATTGGCACTTTGCTTGACCAATACGTATGGCTCTTCCGTCTTTTGTCGATTCAATAATAGGGTCATTTTGTGAAGTCGTTTCTAACCAATGCTGTGCATTATTGCCACCGTTTAGCGGGATTTTTACCTGAGGGCGCAGTGATTGAACATGTTTAATACGGCTGTTAATACCAGGCATAATTGACTGGCAGTTTAAGGTAAAGTCTTCAGTTTTTGAGCCGCTGCGAGGGCCTGCTATTACCGTACCGCCAAATTGCTCAAGCGCTTGTTCGAGGGAATCATTAAAGTGCATTAAACCAGGTATCAGTACTAATTTATAAGCACTTAAAGTCTGTTGCTGAGGGCTGATGATATCAATCGATAAACCTAAACTACGTAAAGCTTGATAATAGCTAAAGACTAAAGTGAAATAGTCAAAACTAGTTCCTTGGGGTTGAGTTTGCCACGCCCATTGGGAATTGTAGTCAAATACGATAGCAACACTCGCAGGAGCGATATCACAATCGGGCAGCTCGGCAAGCTCACTTGATATTTTCTGCACATCAGCAAGACCGGGAGCAGGGCTGTTATCAGGGTAATATAGGCCTGCATGCATTTGCTCTTGAGCAAATGGCGCTTGGCGCCAGCGGAAGTAGCAGACAGTTTCAGCACCGTGGGCAAATGCTTCCCAGCTCCATAATCTGACCATGTTGGGTAGTGGTGCTGGGTTGTAGGGTGCCCAGTTTACAGGTCCTGGTTGTTGCTCCATTATCCACAGCCTGTCGTTCCCTACACTTCTGTATAAATCGTGGTGAAAGGCTTGAAAATCTGGATCACCTTGTTGCGAAAATAGTTGTTTATGAGTATCTGAGCTCTCAGAGCGATCTTCTAAAAAGCCCAGTGGATAGCTATCCCAACTGGCAATGTCCAAATCGTTGCCAACATCAAAATGGTCAAAATCAGTGATGCGGCCCATATAGTTGTGGATCAGAGGTGCGCTGGTGTGCTGGCGTAATATATCGACTTGCAAACGATTAAACGACACGACTTGGTCAGAGCTAAAGCGTTGAAAGTCTAACAGATGGCTGGGGTTCGGCTCTGTTACACAGCTATTGGGAAGAGCGATTTGTTCAAAGTTATTGTACTGCATTGACCAAAAGACATTCCCCCAGCGCTGATTGAGCACCTCAATTTTTTGGTATTTCTCTTTTAACCACTTTATAAAGGCAGTAAGTGATGCTTCACTGTAGGAAAGGGTTGTGTCATGGCAGCTATATTCATTGTCAATTTGCCATGCCAAAATATTGGGGTGTTTGGCATAGCGCTCAGCCATTAAAGTGCAGATGCGAGCGCATTCAAGCCGATAAGGCTGGTGGCTAAAACAGTAGTGACGGCGCGAGCCAAACTTTCTGGTTTGCCCTTGGGCATCTTTTGCGAGCATTTGCGGATGCTTATCTATCATCCAACGAGGAGGTGTAGCAGTGGGCGTACCTAGAATAATTTTTAAACCCGCAGCACTAAGTGTTTCAATCGCCTTATCAAGCCATTGCCAGTTGAGATGGTAGGGCTCTGGTTCTATCACTCCCCATGAGAATTCACCAATGCGCACCCAGCTTATACCTGCTTCAACCATCTTCTTAGCATCACTTTCCCACATTGATTGTGGCCATTGTTCTGGGTAGTAACAAGTTCCTAAAGTACGCTTCATGACATTCCTCTCAGAGTGTTAAGGGGAGTTATAGAAAGCAGCGAAAAAGTGCCAGAAGCCTCTTCGTTACCTCCCTAGACGAACATAAACTTTTATTTTATTTAATATCATAACACCATGAATAGAAGGTCTTTTCCATTAAATAAAGGCTTAATATTAAGAAAGTTTTGAGGCTGAGATAATCGAAATATTTAAGGCTAAAAGTAAATATCGAAAGCTGATGTAACAGTGTCTGTTTTGCACCAGAGACAGTTTTAATAATTAGAATAGAAAAAGCATTTGGCGCAATTTTTAATGCTATTACGTTTTGACATGTTTTTCTGCTTTCTTGTGCACTTGGTTGATCTCCTAACAATTCTAGAAAAATTGACCTACGCTTAGTAAGTATCAGTTCATCTGTTAGCGATAATTCTGATCGAAATATGGAGGTGTTCTAAAGGGGAAAGTTTCAGCTAGCATGGTTTGAAGGGAGCTAATAGTAACTGTCGTAAGCGGTGGTGATGCAAATGCTTAAATGGATTTAACAAGAGGAGAGGAAAATGGCCTATTTGAAATCAGTTGGCTTAGGATGCTTACTTGTATGGGGGTTGCTTTTAAACCAACAAGCGTGGGCACAAAAAGTAACAATGGTAACGACACCTTGGGAGCCTTTCTTTTCAGCTAATTTGCCGCAAGGTGGCGTGATAACTGAAATCGCGACAGCGGCTTTTGAAAGAGAAGGGCATCAGGCGAGTATTGAGTGGTACCCCTGGGTGAGGGCACTAAAGTTAGTGGAATACGGTAGTGCTGATGTGGTTATGGGAGCCTACTATTCAGATGAGCGTGCACAAAACTATCTTTACAGCGATCCTATTTACGATATCGAAGTTGGCCTTATGGCGCTTTCTGAGCTTGGGGTTGATCACTATCAGGAGTTGCAAGATTTAAAACAATATCGGATAGGAACGATGAGGGGATGGGTTTACACAGATGAATTTGATAATGCGGACTTTCTCGATAAACGACTGATTGTTAATCAAGTCGCAGCAGTGAGGATGCTGTTTGCAAATCGAATAGATTTATTGGCAGCTTCCGTCCCTGTGTTTAAGCATGAAGTGAGTTTATTAAAAGATAAGGTAACGGCAGAAAACATAGTTTTAAAGCCTCTGCTGGGTAAGAAGCAGCTCTATCTCATGTTTAGCAAAGTAGGAGGGCATACTGCACAGTTAGTGAAATCATTTAATAGTGGTCTCGCTAAAATCCGTGCAGATGGCACATTTGACAAAATACTGACTAAACATGGTTTTGATTAAACCGCTATATTTACGCTAGGTTCTGCTACCCCAACGCAGTCAAGATCGCTATAAAATGTTTGACCAGCAGGTTGGCTAGCTGCCTCACTGGGCGATAACCACGCCTTTGAAGTGGTTATAAATAAACGTTGCAGGTTACTCCCACCAAAAGCAGGGCAGGTTGAGTGTTCAGTAGGTACTTCAACAGCTTGCATAAATTCACCATTGGGTGAGTATTGAGCAATGCGAGCAGCTCCCCACTGCGCAACCCACATATTTCCTTGTACATCAATCACGGCGCCGTCTGGGTTTAAGTTTGGCTCAGTTAAATCAAGGTAAATCTCAGGCTCTCCTGTTGGCCAACCATCATCTTGGTTTAAGCCTTGACGCCAAATAATCTGCTCAGCAGTGTCTGTGTAATAAGCGAAGCGCTTATCAGGTGAGAAACAAATAGCGTTAGTAATTGTAATGTCGCTCACAAGTTTACGCAGCTCACCACGATAGTATCGATAAATGGCCCCGGCCTTGGGTTGAGCATCATACCCCATGGTGCCTATCCAGAAGCCACCATAGGGGTCTGCACGGCCATCATTGGAGCGATTAAGTGGTTTGTCAGCTTCTAAATCGCAAACGAATTGTTGCTGGTGGGTGAGCAAATTGAATATAAAAAGAGCGCTTTGGCTGGCGATTAAAAGGTGTTGTTCATCTATCCAACCTGCTGCTGAAACGTTTTCATCAAAATGCCATTGCTGAGTTTCTGTACCGTTACTAGCTTTGCAAAATAAAGAGCTTTTTAAAATATCAAACCAGTAGAGCTTTTGATTTACAGGGTGCCAAAGTGGCCCTTCGCCAAGCTCACAAGGGGTGTCATCAAAAACGTGCATAAATATATACTACCTTTTTAGAGTTTATTTTTATTATTGTGCAACTCGCAACTCGCAACTCGCAACTCGCAACTCGCAACTCGCAACTCGCTACATTGTAGCTTTATCGTAAGCGGCGACTATTTCTTTTGCAATACGTTGCACTTTTTCAACGCTATCACCAGGTTTATAAAGTGCTGAGCCGATACCAAAGCCTTGTATACCCGCTTGTAACCACTGAGCAAAGTTACTGGCACTCGCTCCGCCTACTGCAAACAGAGGTGTTGTTTTTGGAAGTACGACCGCCATAGCAGCAACCCCCGAAGGGCCGATAGTTGAAGCCGGGAAAATTTTCAAACCATCGGCGCCTGCATCTATCGCATTAAAACATTCACTGGGTGTTAGCACCCCTGGGTAGGAGAGCATATTGAGGGCTTTAGTTCTGGCGACAACGCTAGCGTTAAAATTTGGTGAGACTATCATGCTGGCGCCTGTGTTTGCGACAGCATCAACTTGATCACTATTGAGCACAGTACCAGCCCCAAAAATGGCTTGATCCCCAAAGTGCTTAACCATGGTTTCAATACTTTTTAGTGGCTCTGGTGAGTTTAGTGGCACTTCTATTTTGTTGATACCGCTGTCGATGAGAACTTGGGTGATATCGATAGCTTCACTAGGGTGAATACCGCGTAAAATTGCAATGAGTTGACGCTGTTGCATCTAAAAGCTCCTATGAAGAAAATGATAACTGATGATATGCAAGGGCTAAGCCCTGCAGTGTGAGCTTTTCACTGTCTTGCTGGCTGCTGCTAACCTCGCATAGCGTGAGTGCTTGAGAGTATCTTTTAGCAAGAGTAGACTCGCCGATAATGACAACTTGCCTACCCTTCCAAAGCTGTTTGCTACTGGCGAGCTCTAGCCCTATCAAATAGCCCGATAGTGCTGCGTTAGCGCTCCCCGTATGTAAATTGTTGAGCAGTGCTTGCGCGCGCAGAGAAAATAATTTTGCGCTAATGCTTTGTGGTTCGTCGATGCTCTGCTTTAGTGCTTTTGAGAAGCACTGATCATCCCATTGATGAGTGTCGATGGAATGTCTTAGCACCGACTGCTGGGCAAGTAATGCATATAGCTCGCCGGTCAAAAAAGTCTGAAAGTGAGTCACTTGGGCATTATCCACTAAGACCCATTTAGCATGTGTCCCTGGCAGGCAAATAATACCGCTGAAATTTGGTTGGCTCGCAATAAAGCCCGCTACCTGAGTTTCTTCTCCACGCATAACATCGGCAGGAGAAAGCTGCTTTATGCCTGGACAAATGTGCACTTCAATACGAGGGTCTTGGGTAGTCACTTGCATGGATTGCGTTGCTGCAGGGCAAGGTGCTGTTACATAACTGACTTCCATCCAGCCTTGTCGGGAACCTAGCATTCCACAGGCAAGTACTTTCGTGGTTGAGTTAGAGGATAACCATGGCGCGATTTGAGTGAGTAGAACATCTTCAAAATCACTAGGCTGTAGATTATTCATACCTTGCTCACAGCTGCGGTGATCGAGTATGTCCCCTTCCTTGTTCATGTGCCAAACACGTAATCGGCTAGTTCCCCAATCAACAGCTATCCAAGTCGTCTTATTCGACGTTGAGCTGTTGTTTATAATGTAATTGCTATTATGGCTCATAGGGGTATTTATCCTTTAACTCGTTAACAGCTTGCGGCTGGGTCATATTTGCGCTGGTTGTAAGGTTGCTTGTTTGTCAGTTCATTTAATTCTGTTTTCAACTAGCCTGTAACAACGACTCCACCATCGACGGCTAATGCTTGGCCTGTAATCATGCGACTTGCTTTAGAGGCTAAAAACAAGGTGCTATCGACAATGTCTTGAGGTGCCAAATGCTCTTTTAAACATTGGCGTTGCATATGTGCTGCTAAATCTTCTTCTGTTGCCCACATCTCAAGCTGTTTTTCAGTTAACACCCAGCCCGGTAACAAGGTATTGACCCGAATGTTGTCAGGTCCTAGTTCTCGTGCGAGCGCTCGCGTTAAACCAGTGATAGCGGCTTTGGATGCAACATAAGCTGGGTAGCCTGCATTGCCCATCATGTACGAGATAGATGAGAAATTAATAATAGCGCCATAACCTCGCTTTTGCATGCCAGGAGCCACGGCTTGTGCACTAAAAAAATGGGGTCGCAAATTAACGGCCATTCCCTGATCCCATTGTGCTTGGCTATATTCTTGCAGATTGTGACGTGCATCATTTGCAGCATTGTTCACTAGCGTAGTGATAGGGCCATGGGCCTGTTCTGCTTTCAACAGAGCTTGCTGCAACGCGCTGATGTCAGTGATATCGCAAGGTATAAATAAGGGGCTTACAGCAAATTTTTGCTGCATTTTCTGGACAAAATCTGTCGCGTCGGAGCGCTGTACAAAAGCCACTTTAGCGCCTTGTGCCATGAAACCTTCAGTTATCGCAGCACCAATACCGGCACCGCCCCCCGTTATAAATACACTACTGTCTTTTAAATCGTGGAAACTCACAAACTCAGACATTTTATACGTGCTCCAACACAATCATAATTTTCTAATAACTCGCAACTCGCAACTCGCAACTCGCAACTCGCAACTCGCAACTCGCAACTCGCAATCAATGACTTTCTCTCGTCACCGGTCGCGTATCTTTGCCAACCAATATATCTAAGTCAGCCCCAGTATCAGCCTGCATTACATGATCGATATACAGCTTGGCATAGCCACGGGAATAATGCGGCGGCTCGCTCTGCCAGTTTTTGCGACGCTCTTCTAATTCTTGCTCGCTAACCTCAAGCTCAAGTAGCCCTTCACTCGTTGATAAACGAATCATATCGCCGGTTTTAACTAAGGCTAATGTGCCACCTGCATTGGCCTCTGGAGCAACGTGTAATACTACAGTGCCAAAGGCTGTACCTGACATGCGCGCATCTGAAACCCTAACCATGTCAGTGACTCCGCGCTCAACTAAGCAGCGTGGGATCGGCATGTTACCGACTTCAGGCATACCTGGGTAACCTTTAGGACCGCAGCCCTTAAGGACGAGGATAGTACTTTCATCAACGGGTAAATCAGGCAAATCAATCTTTGCTTTTAGCTCTTCAATGTTTTCAAAAACATAGGCTTCACCGCGATGTTCTAACAAGTGATCAGATGCCGCTGAAGGCTTAATAATAGCGCCTAAAGGTGCTAAGTTTCCTCTTAATACGCGCAAGCCTGCGGCGGCTTTTAGAGGTTGATCAAATGAATAAATAACATCGTCGTTAAAGCACTGAGCGTCTTTGTAATAGCTAGAAATGTCTTTGTTGAGCACAGTGTTGGCGGGCGCTAACTTATCTGCTAACTCTTTAAGTACAACCGGCATACCCCCTGCATAGCAGAAATCCTCCATGAGGTACTTGCCAGATGGCATACAATTAACTAGCAACGGAATCTCACTACCCATTTCAAAATCTTTTAACGTGAGATCAATTTCAGCGCGCCCTGCAATCGCCAATAAGTGCACGACAGCATTGGTAGACCCGCCTACAGCTGCGTTGGCAATGATGGCGTTTTTGAAACTCTCTTTAGTGATGATTTTAGATAAACACAGATCTTCCTCGACCATCTCAACAATGCGCTTGCCCGTTAAATGCGCTAGCGCGGCGCGGCGCGCATCAACGGCAGGTAATGCGGCATTTGTCGGTAAACAAAGCCCCATCGCTTCAACAACAGAGGCCATGGTCGATGCTGTGCCCATCGTCATGCATACCCCAGCTGAGCGGCTCATGCCGGACTCTGCTGCCATAAAATCCTGTAGTGTCATATCCCCTGCACGCACGCTTTCAGAAAACTTCCAAACATCGGTACCTGAGCCTATATCTTTACCTTGCCATTTACCGTTGAGCATAGGGCCAGATGAAACAACAATAGTGGGTAAATCAACACTAGCTGCACCCATGAGCTGACCGGGTGTGGTTTTGTCACAACCACCGAGTAATACCACTCCATCAATGCCGTAAGCGCGAATGCTCTCTTCTACATCCATTGCCAGTAAATTGCGAAATAGCATTGCTGTGGGTTTCATTTGGGTTTCACCCAGAGACATCACAGGGAATTCAACAGGGAAACCTCCAGCCTCCCACACGCCACGCTTGACGACTTCTGCCAATGCACGCAGACCTGAATTACAGGGCGTTAGCTCAGACCAAGTATTACAGATCCCAATAATCGGGCGACCATCAAAAGCATGATCGGGAAAACCTTGATTTTTCATCCAGCTACGGTGAATAAAACCGTCTTTGTCTTGTTTACCATACCAAGCTTGGGAGCGGCGGTTTTTCTTATCTGTCATTGTTTACAACCTTGAATTTATTATTAATTGGCGTTGTTAAACACTCTGAATTTTAGTGTGTTATTTGGGTCTTTAATAAAGATTACTATTTCACAGCACCGAGTGTTAACCCTGCAATAAAGTGTTTTTGCATGGCAAAAAACATCAAAACAGGTGGCATAGCGGCGACAATTGAGCCCGCTGAAACTAAATGCCATGAAGCAACCCACTGACCATTTAATGAGTAAAGCCCTGCTGTGACAGGCTGCGTATCAGCGCCTTGGGTGAGTACTGTTGCCCAAAAATAGTCATTCCAAATGAATGTAAAAATAAGCACGGAAAGCGCAGCGATAGCTGGTTTCATCAGTGGCATCACCACATACCAAAAGATTTGAATTTCACTGACGCCTTCTACGCGCGCCGCTTCAATCAGCTCATGAGGTAATGCTTTAATGAAGTTGCGCATAAACAATGTACAAAAGCCTGTTTGAAAAGCGATGTGAAACATGGCTAAACCAGCAGTTGTATTGTACATATCCAGTGACAGGGTTAAATCACGCACCGGTACCATCAGTATTTGAAAGGGGATAAAGTTACCCGCAACAAACATAAAAAATACCAGCATATTACCTTTAAATTTGTACACTCCCAGTGCAAATCCAGTCATACATGATAGAGCTAAAGTGCCAACAACGGTCGGTAACGTTACTTTAAAACTGTTCAAAATGTATTGGCCGATTGGCGAGTTAGTGAAGACTGCGGTGTAGTTTTCAAGTAAGTTAAAAGAGCTAGGCCAGCCCCAGTAATTTCCAGCAGTAATATCCCCCGCGGAACGAATTGAAGTGATAGCAACGGCAATCAAAGGTAGTAGCCATAAGATTAGAGCGATCGGCAGCGCGATTTTATAAAGAAGTTGAATGCTCGGTTTGGTTTTCTCTATTGGTGTTGGAAACATGTTATAGGCCCCTTTCGTCGCGATACATTTTGTAGAGGAACCCGGCGATGTAGATCATCATGATGAGAAAGAGAACAACCGCGATAGCAGCACCATAACCCATACGAAAGCCATATTCTGAGAAAGCTTGTTCGTACATATAATAAGCGAGTACTCGGCTTGATCCCCAAGGACCGCCACTGGTCATAATAGAAATGAGATCGAAACTACGCAGCGCACCAATAACAGTCACAACAATAGCAATAAAAGTAGCTGGCTTGAGTTGCGGCAGAATGACATACCAAAGTAATCGCCAGCCTTTGGCGTTGTCGAGCCTTGCAGCTTCGATTTGCTCAGGGTCAACAGCATTTAGGCCTGTTAAATACAGAATCATGCAATAGGCGGTTTGAGGCCATAAACCGGCCACAATGATGCCGTAAGTTACGAAGCGCTCATCTGCCAGTACGGCAATTGAATCAAAGCCTATAGCGTTAAGTAATATGTTCATCAAACCGTGAGTTGGATCATAAAACCAAGAAAAAACGAGACCCACTACCACTTGTGAAATAACAAAAGGAAAGAAAAACAAAGATTTGTAAATTCTAATGCCGCGTACTGTTTGGTTTAAAAATAAAGCGACAAAAAGGCCAGCAGGCACAGCCAACATGTAAAGTATGAGCCAGATAAGGTTGTTTTTGAGAGAAGTGTAAAAAGCCTCATCGTCAGCCAATTCAATGTAGTTATCAACGCCAACATATTCTTTTACACCTAATCCGTCCCAGGCGTAAAAGGAAATAGCGATTGATTGAAAAACAGGCAAAATAACATACAGACAAAAAATAAAAATGCCCGGTGTCAGAAATAGCCAAGGAGCCAATTTTAATTGATTGGACTTCCAAAAAGTGCGCATGTCTAAATCCTAAGGTAGAGCTGCTAATGTATTGAACGCGCTATTTATCATTATCTTATTAACGGTGTGATAGCGACAGAGTATAAGCGAGTACAACATAATTAATGCTGTACTTGCTGTTTACTCATGGACAGGCAGTGAGCTTATTAAGCGCTCTTAATTGGTAACAAAATTTAGCAGTTAAGAGCGCTGCGAAGTGCCTGTTACTTGTAAACGCGCATACGTACTTTCTCTAAACGCTTTAGAATTTTCTCTAAACGTTCAGGCTTAACCATGAACTCTTGGAAGCCTTCCATGCCTGCCTTTGCCATTTCAGCAGGAGCATCACGGTCAAAGAATTGTGCGATTTGTGAAGTGTTTGACAGCATTTTGAAGCCCGCCTGTAAAAACTCATCGCTGCCTGCAACCGAATCGGCATTGATAGGCAACTGGCCTAAGGTTTCATTCATTTGAGTTTGCACATCTGCCTGGGCTAGATAGGCTAAGAAACGTTTTGCATCGACCTTGTTTTTAGCGTTGGCAGGCATGTGAAGTGTATCTGTAGGTGCATCTTCTGCAACTTCGATACCCGGTGTGATCTCAGGGAATTGGAAGAATCCTAGTTGATCATTCGTCAACCCTGCTTCTCTTAGTGGAGCTACAGCAAAGTTACCCATTACGTACATTGCAGCTTTGCCCTGCACCATAGGCGCGAGAGCTTCTTGCCAGCTATAGGCCGCATGATTGTCGAGAAAGAAGCCTGCATCAACTAGCTCTTTCCAGTTGTTCATGGTTTTCATGACTCGCTCGTCAGTCCAAGATACTTCACCTTTGGTCAATGCCATGTGGAAATCGTAGCCGTTAGTGCGCAAATTTAGGTAATCGAAAACCCCTGCAGCAGTCCAAAGGTACTTAGTACCAATGGTGATAGGGGTAATACCTGCTGCCTTGAGCTTAGCGCCTGCGGCTTTAAATTCAGCCCAGTTTTTAGGCACTGCGATATTGTTCGCCGCAAAGAGGTCTTTACGATAATAAACACCCCACTGGTAGTAGGTGTAGGGAATACCCCATTTTTTACCATCAATTGTCATGGAGGCAGCGGCAGAGGCGAGTGATTTGTTAAGGCCGTTGTTTTCCCAAACATCATCGACGCTTTCAAATAAACCCGATTTAACGTAAGGCAGCATACGGTTGCCCGCATACCAAGTCGCTAGATCAGGTGCGTCAGCAGTAAGAAAGTTACGAATAGAGGTTTTGTAACCCTCGTGATCAAATAAGTTAAGGGTGACTTTTACATCGGGGTTAGCAGCTTCAAAGCCTTTGATTAAATCTTCAAATGCTTTTTTAGGAGCAGGGTCCGAGGTATCAGTGTTGATCACTAAGTTGCCTGCAAAGGTGGATGCGCTAAAAGCCGTCGCTAGCAGCATAGTGGCTAAACTGTGCTTGAGTAGCTTCTTTTTATTTTTCATTTGATGCTCTCTCTGTCTTTTAATGATGGGTTTAACTGTTAACAAATTGTATTTATTAACAGTAGGTGAATAGCTAATAATTTTGTTCCAAATAATGAAACCGTGTTTCAACTATTGACAATATGCGCCTTTTGCCAAATACTTGTCAACAGTTTTTAGATTATTTTTTGACCAAGGGTGTGTGATAGTGACAGCAAAGAAAAGTGATGGAACCGTTGGTAAAGCACTGGATTTATTAGATAAAGTGGCCGAGATCGGGCGTCCAGTGCGCTTTAGTGAATTACTCGCCGAGAGCGAGCACCCAAAAGCAACGCTGTATCGATTACTACAAACATTAACTAACCAAGGGATGCTTGGTTATGACAGCGAACGGCAAGTTTATAGCATGGGGGTGCGCTTAGTGCGTTTAGCGCATGCTGCGTGGCAGCAATCCTCTTTGGCACCTATTGCTAGACCTTTGTTGGATCAGTTGTCACTTAAATTAGGTGAGACCATACATTTAGGACAGCTGGATCATGGACAAGTGTTATATGTCGATAAACGCAATCCGGCAGCTCCCCTTAATATGTTTTCGGATGCAGGGAAAATTGGTCCAGGATATTGCACAGGTATCGGGAAAGCGATGCTGGCTTTTTTGCCGCAAGAGCAGCGAGATCGTCTTGTTCAGCAGCAGTCATATCATAAATATACAAACAGCACGTTAACCAGTGCGCAAGCATTGTGTGAAGAGCTAATTGAAATTAGAGCGCAGCAAGTTGCCTTTGATAGAGAGGAGCATGAGCCAAATATTATTTGTATTGCAGCACCAATTTTATCTAGTGCCAAAAGGGTCTATGGTGGGCTGTCAATCACCACATCGACCTCGCGTTACTCTCTTGCTGAGCTTGAAAAGTTTAAGCCAGATCTTCTCGAGACAGCAAAACAAATTGGCTTGCTTGCTGAATCTTGGCATTTTCCTGAAACGAATTCGTAACCTAGTAAGAGTGGAGTTTCCATGTCCGGCGTAAAGTTAAAAAAAATAATTAAGAAATACGACCAACTACAAGTTATTCATGGTGTTGATTTAGAGGTAGCACCGGGAGAGTTCTGTGTGTTTGTTGGGCCATCAGGCTGCGGGAAATCTACATTACTGCGGATGATAGCAGGCTTGGAAGATACTACTGGCGGTGAAATGTTTATTGGCGAGCGCAATGTGACACAAATGGATCCTGCTGAAAGAGGGATCTCGATGGTGTTTCAAACTTATGCGCTTTATCCGCATATGACGGTTGAGGAGAATATGGGCTTTGGTTTGAAAATGAACAAAGTCGACAAAGCTGAAATAAAAGAAAAAGTCGCGCAAGCATCCACTATTCTGCAGCTTGATGATTACTTAAAGCGCAAACCCAAAGCGCTATCTGGTGGACAAAGGCAGCGTGTCGCTATTGGCAGAGCCATTGTGCGAGGACCTGAAGTTTTCTTATTTGATGAGCCTTTATCAAATTTAGATGCTGAGCTGCGTGTGGATATGCGTGTTGAAATTGCCAGATTACACAATGAGTTAGGCGCAACTATGATTTATGTGACTCATGATCAAGTAGAGGCGATGACATTGGCGGATAAAATTGTCGTGCTGCGCGATGGTAAAATAGAGCAAGTAGGTAGCCCACTTGATTTGTATGACGATCCAGACAATAAGTTTGTCGCGGGTTTTATAGGCTCCCCTAGCATGAACTTTTTAGATGGAGTAGTGGTGGATGGCAAAGTGAAAGTGGGTGCGCTTTCAAGTATAGCCATTGAGACTGCTGTTGCTCTTCCCCCTGAAGGAGAGAAAGTTTTAGTGGGGGTGCGCCCCCAAGCATTGAGTTTAAATGCAGCCAGTGATGAGCATCAAATGGTTAATAATGTCGATATCAGTGAAGAGCTTGGTGGTGTTGCTTATGTTTACCTTAGCGCTCCTAACGGTGAGCGTATTGTAGTTGAAGCTAAAGGGAAGTCATCAGTGGTCAAGGGGCAGAAAGTGGCAGTTGATTTTGATGCTGACCTATTAATGTTCTTTGATACTAAAACAGAGCAGCGGATACGTTAAGCGGTTTTTATCTGAGATTTGTTATCACTCTCTCTAGGGGTAGGTGCTCTATAGAGAGTAGTAGTGTGTGGTGAATTTGTTGCGAAACACCTCATAATTATTCCCATTTTTAGTCTCTTGTTTGAAAAACTGCCTGTATCACTTATAAACCCACGCTTTGTTGTGTTTTTTCTCTAGTAAATTCTTTCAAAATATCGCAAAATTCAGCCTATAAAATATAAAAGCTGACGTTAAGGTCAAATTGATCCGTCACAATGCAGATATCAGTGTGTAAATTGATATTCAATGATTAAGAAGCTTGGCGGCAGATCGCTGTTTAAAGCGGAGGAAAAGAGTGAATAACAAGCAGGTCGCTGCACTATATGTTGAGCTGGCAATGATGTATCAGGAAGAGTTTCCTGTAGCATGTGATTCCGACCCCGCCATCAATCAACAAACCCAATTGGCTGAAAAAATCAAAATGGGAGACCTGACTAAAAAAGACATTCAGACTATCGAGCCTATTTTTGTTTATGGGCATGTTGATATTCACCGTTATCTAAAGCCTAAAAAGCGCTTTATTTGGTTTTAACCCTCTCTACTTTAAATCTCCTTCTATCTTTACCTCTCATTTTTACTTTTAAGTCCTAATTATTTCTCTTTCTCTACTCCCAGATGATCAACTGATCGAATTTTATTGTCATCTCGCGATAAATCAACCTTCAAAATAAGACCTGCTTTATACCATTATTAGAGTTGCTAATAATGGCGCTGAGCTATTGCCAGCGCTGGATTAATTGATGATATTGTCACCATCTGCCAAGGAAAACGTGCTTGGCAACCTCCGCCAAGATGTGTCTTTAGCAGAGGTTTAATCTATCAATTTAAGGTGGGAGATCTCCATGCCTTTTGGCTTGTTAAAATATGGACTAAGTAAGGATTATCCTGCTCAGCAGCATTTTACCCCCAGTGATACCACACTGAAAAAGCACTACGATGTAGTGATCATAGGTGCTGGTGGGCACGGTGCGGCTATTGCTTATTATCTTTCTAAATATCATGGCATTACCAATGTTGCTGTTTTAGATAAAGGCTACCTTGGCGGCGGTAATACCGCCCGTAACACTGCGGTTATTCGCTCCAACTATTTGACAGAAGAAGGGGTGAGCTTTTATCGCGATTCTGTCGAGCTCTATCAAAACTTGAGTAATGAGTTCGGCTACAACGTGATGATGGAAAACCGTGGTCAGTTAACACTGGCACACAGTGATGCTGCAGTGCGCAGCTTTCGCTGGCGCGCTGAGGTGAACCAGCACTTGGGAGTACGCTCTGAGCTGGTGGATCGTCAAACGATTCGTGAGTTAGTGCCTAATTTACATATGCCTGAAGATGGTCGCTACCCTATTATGGGAGGGCTTTGGCATGCAGATGGCGCAACAGCTCGCCACGATGCGGTCGCTTGGGGTTACATGAAAGGTGCCTGTGAGCGCGGTGTTGAATTGCATCAGCTCACTGAAGTGCAAGATGTGCTAGTTGAAAACGGCAAGCTAACGGGGATCAAAACCAATAAAGGCACTATCTCTTGTGGTTGTGCAGTGCAGGCAGTAGCCGGTACTAGCTCAGTTGTGGCCAAGATGGCAGGGATCAAATTGCCAGTTCACAGCTTCCCATTACAAGCGATGGTGACGCAACCTTATAAGCCTATTTTGACTCCCCATGTGAGTTCCCCTCATGTACATGTGTATGTACACCAGACCTCGCGCGGCGAGTTTGTTATCGGTGGTGGCTCTGATCCTTATCCGCTTTATAACACTCGCTCAACCCTTGATATGAAAGAATCTTTAGCGGCAGCAGCACTTGAATTATTCCCGTTTTTATCTCAGGCACGCTTAATGCGCCAGTGGGCAGGTATCACTGATATGACGCCGGATTACAGCCCGATTATGGGACTCAGCCCCGTTGAAAATTACTACTTAGACGCAGGTTGGGGAACATGGGGATTCAAGGCGACGCCTATTAGCGGGAAAATGATGGCAGAGCTCGTTGCCACGGGTAAACCACCGGCGCTGATTAAGCCGTTTGAGTTAGAGCGCTTCTATCGTTTCGCACAAATTAACGAGGCGGGCGCAACAGCGGCCAGCCACTAATTCAATCAGGAGCAATAGTAATGAAACAAATGAATTGCCCGTTGAATGGGCTTCGCAATATCTCAGAATTTATTTACGGGGGTGAATATCACCCAATGCCGGATCCACAACAGTGTGATAAGCGCGAGTGGGTTGAGCATGTTTTCTTCCACGAAAACGCCGCAGGCGAGGTGACTGAATGGTGGTGTCACAGTGCGACTTCTTATTGGTTTTTAGCACGTCGCAATAGCATCACCGATGAGATCATCGAGACTTTTCCCGCCAGTAAACTGTTTAATAAGCGTGTTGATTTTAGCGCTGCACAAGGAGAAAGCTAGTGGTTAACTCTCAACAAAATAATCGATTAGCCAGTGGCGGCCTTCTTGTTGATCGCGAGCATCCGATCACCTTTAGCTTTGCAGGCAAAGACTTTATCGGCTTTGCCGGGGACTCTATCGCCAGTGCCTTAGCGGCTAATGATCAGTGGTTAATTAGCCGCTCGTTTAAATACCATCGCGCTCGCGCTGTACTGACAATGGCAGGGCAAGATGCCAATACATTAGTACAGCTGCCAAGTGACCCTAACGTATTAGCGGATAGAACTGAAATCAGCCAAGGCATGCGCGTTGATGGACAAAACTACAGCGGTAGTTTGGAGAATGATTTAGGACGCCACATCGAAAAAGTGGGGCGTTTTATGCCCGTTGGTTTCTACTACAAAGCCTTTTATAAGCCTGCTGGTGTGTGGGAAAAGTGGGCGCCTTTAATTCGTAAAAAAGCGGGCTTAGGTGAAATTGATGAGCAGTTTGAGCCTGAGTACTACGATAAAGCTTACGCATTTTATGACATTGTAGTTGTCGGTGCTGGCCCAGCGGGTATGAGTGCGGCGATACAAGCGGCTGAACAAGGCGCTAAGGTATTACTGGTCGATGAAAACCCAGTACTGGGTGGTAGCTTAAGTTACGATCGCTTAGATGCTAAAGGTGAAGTTGCACCAGCATTGCGCGCGGGCATGATCGCAGACATTGAAGCGAGCGATAATATTGATGTGATGCTAGAGGCGATTTGTAATGGTTACTTTGCTGATAACTGGTTGCCAGTGATCCAAGCTAAGCGATTGCTAAAAGTACGTGCCAAAGAGATGATCATGGCTGTGGGTGCTTTGGAGCAACAGGCCGTTTTTCACAACAACGATTTGCCGGGCGTGATGATGTCGAGCGCGGTACTTCGTCTTATCAAATTATATGGTGTGCGCCCAGGTAAGCGTGCGGTAGTGCTGACCGGTAATGAACAAGGCTATAGCGCTGCGCTCGAAATGCTCGATGCGGGCATTGAAGTTGTTGCTATTGCTGAGCTGCGTGACTCTCCGCCAATCAGTGAGTTAATGCAGGCGGTGTCTGATCGCGGTGTTGAAATTTATCAAAATCACGCGGTTTATGCAGCGCAGCCAAGTAGCGATAAAAAGCATTTGGCGCAGGTTGAGCTAAGAGCTCAGCTAGGGCGTGGCGCTTGCGCTAACAGTGGTGAACTGATCAGCTGTGATCTTTTGTGTATGGCAGTTGGTTACACCCCGACTTATCAGCTGGTTTGCCAAGCAGGTGGGCAGCTGAGCTACGATGATGAAAGCGCAGTGTTTACCTTAAAAGGGTTACCAAAAGCTGCCCAGATAGTCGGTTCAGTCAATGGTAATTGGTCAACAGATGCGGTGTGTGGCGATGGTTATCGCGCGGCAGTGTTGGCTTGTAATCGCCTTGCGCAGCAGAGCAAAACTATTACAGAAATCAGTGAACCTGCACCTATCGCTGATGATAGTGCGGCGAGTCCTAACTACAGCTGGCCTATTTTCCCGCATCCTAAAGGCAAAGAATTTGTCGATTATGATGAAGATCTGCAAATTGCAGATATTGTTAATGCGACCCGCGATGGCTATGAGCATGTGCAGTTAGTTAAACGCTACTCAACATGCGGTATGGGGCCATCTCAAGGGCGTCATTCGGCATTGGCAACAGCGCGAATCGTCGCTCAAGCCACTGGCAAGAGTGTCGCGCAAACCGGTGTCACTACAGCGCGACCACCCTTTGCACCTGAAAGGTTAGGACATTTGGCAGGGCGCAGTTTTTACCCTGCTCGTTATACCAGCATGCATCAACGCCACGTTGAAGCAGGCGCGCAAATGCTGCAAGCCGGCGCTTGGTATCGCCCGGCTTACTACGGTGCTAGCGATCAGCGCGATGCCTGCATTAATGCTGAAGTTAATAACGTGCGCGAAAACGTTGGGTTGGTGGACGTATCGACGTTAGGTGGTATTGAACTACGTGGCCCAGATGCCGCTGAAATGCTCAATCGTATTTATACCTTTGGCTTCTTAAAGCAACCGGTTGGCCGTGCGCGCTATGCCTTAATGACAAACGAAGCAGGTGTGGTGATTGACGATGGTGTGAGCTGTCGTTTCCACGATCAGCTGTTCTATGTCACAGCGACCACAGGCGGCGTTGATCGTGTTTATCAAAGCATGCTCAAGTGGAATGCGCAGTGGTGCTTAGATGTGGATATCGCCAATGTTACCTCTGCCTGGTGTGCAGTCAATATCGCAGGGCCTAAAGCTCGAGATGTGCTTGCAAAAGTGTGCACTGATGTTGATTTAGATAGCGAAGCTTTCCCTTATATGGGCGTACGTGAAGGGCATGTTGCCGGTATTGAAGCGCGCTTGATTCGAGTTGGCTTTGTCGGCGAGCTCGGCTATGAAATCCACGTTCCTCAACACTGCGGTGAAGCGTTGTGGGATGCACTGATGCAAGCGGGTAGCGAGCAGGGTATCAAGCCTTTCGGTATCGAAGCGCAGCGAGTGCTGCGCCTTGAAAAAGGGCACATTATTATTGGTCAAGATACCGATGCGATGTCGACACCGCAAGAAGTGCAAATGGGTTGGGCAGTGTCTGCTAAAAAGCCATTCTTTGTGGGTCATCGAGTAATTAAAGAGCTCAATGAAATTGGTCAATATCGCGCGTTGGTTGGCTTTGTTGTGGATGATTTATCAGCGCCGATTCCGCTGGAAAGTCATTTGGTCATTGAAGGGGAGAAAATGACGGGGCGTGTTACGTCGTGCAATTTCTCTCCAACGCTAGGAAAGCCTGTAGGCATGGTATATGTACCGCCGCACAAGGCAGAGCCAGGCAGTGAAATTGAAATTAGATCCAGTGGTGGAGTGATGGTGACAGCCAAGGTTGTTGAGCTACCATTTTACGATCCGCAAACAGAGCGTCAGGCGCTATAAGGAGTTGGAAACAATGAGTGAGTTTATAACAGCAACTGCCGATAGTGTTTTGCGCCGCAGCCAGCTTTATCACCTACAGCAATCAGAAGGGGCGCAGTTCGCCAAGTATCAAGATGCGGTTGTAGTGAAGCAGTTCAGCAGTAACGATTCCCAGCAAGTGAAATCGTTAGGCGTTGCAGATTTGTCGACCTTGCCGCGCAGTGGCTTTAAAGGTAAGCACACACCGCAGTGGTTAGAGCAGCAAGGTGTGACTATTCCAGAGCAGCCAAACTGTGCAACGAAACAAAATGATGGTGCTTTAGTGGCGCGTTTGTCTGAGCAAGAACACTTGATTTTAAGTGACTTGGCAATGGCCGGCTCGCTCGCTCAAATCCTTGAGCAAAGCTGGAGTATTGAGCCGGATTATATGTGCTATTCACTGCCGCGGCGCGACAGCCACGCTTGGCTCTATCTGTCTGGTGAGCATGTGCGAGCAATGTTAGCGAAAGTGTGCGGGATCGATTTATCAGCGGTAGAGTTTGCCAATGGTCAAATTGCTCAAACATCGATTGCACGGATCAATGGCATTTTAATTCGCGACGATTTGAATGATGACACTGCTGGCTTTCATCTGTTGTGCGATTCAAGCTCTGTGATTTTTGTATGGCAAAGTTTACTCGATGCGATGGCTGAGTTTGACGGTAAACCCGTCGGGTTAGCCGCTTTATTAGAAAACTAATTAAATATTTAAACCCTTAAAAATAAAAATAGGAATAGATAATTATGGCGTTTCCAAAAAGCTCTCCTTACGTGATCATTGGGGCCGGTATCCACGGCCTGAGTACTGCTTACCACTTAGCTTTAGAGTTAAAGCAGCGCGGAACAAGTAGCGGTAAAGATATCATTATCTTAGATAAATCTGGCATCAGTGCTGGCGCGACGGGCATTGCGTGCGGCGTTATCCGCAACAACTACTTCCAACCGGCGATGCGTGAATTGATGGCGCACAGTGTAAAAGTGTGGGAGAGCGATCCTAAAGCTTATAGCTATCACCCTGTGGGTTACATGCAAATTAGCCCAGAGTCGATGCATGAAGATGTAGCCTCTATTTATCAGCAGCAACAGGCAATTGGTTACGATTCTCGTTTCATCGAAGGCGAGAAAGACTGCGCTGATTACATGAAAAATATTTTTCATGACTGGCAGGCTCAAGGTATCACTTCTGTATTGCACGAAATGCCAGGTGGCTATGCTAACAACACTAAAGCGATGTACGGCTTAGCGGGCAAAGCAGAAGCTGAAGGCGTACGTATTATCACAGGTGTTACGGTAACTGGTTTTGATGAAGCGACAGACGGCGCAATTACTAAAGTTAAAACGGATAAAGGTGATATCGAAACGGATTACGTGGTTGTCGGTGCAGGTCCTTGGGTTAAGTCTTTCTGGGAAATGCTTGATCTACCAAAGCAAATTGATATTAAAAACCCTACAACGGGTCAAATCACAACTGATGTACCTATGTGGGTTTACTGGTCATTACAGGAAGGCACGCTGGGTGTGGATCCTGATTTACAAGTGACTAACGATGGCAAGATGCCACCGGTTATTCACGTCGACAGCAACGCGCCGCTTTACTCAGATGTGGATGGTTCATTAATCACTGATGAAATGTGGGGCATTTACTACAAGCCTGATTATCATTTCGGTGGTATTCAAGGTGGCGCGGCGCCTTTCATTGTGGATAAGCCAGCCGATAAAGTCCAAGTAGACCCATACGGACCTGAATCACCAGAGTTTATTGTAGGACCTGATTTTGCACATATGTGGGTATCTGCACTGGCGCATTGTCAAAAGCGTTTTGAAGGGACTATCCCTAAATACAAAGACGAAGCATCTGGAGGCATTGGCTGCTTTACGCCAGATAGTTTCCCTGTTTTTGACACCTTCCGTAAAAACTGTTTTGTGATTGCTGACTCAAACCATGGCTACAAAATGCTAGGTGTCGGTAAGTTAGTGGCAGAGCAAGTAGCCGGTGGCAAACCTAGCTTATTAGAGCCGTTCCGCTTCTCGCGTTTTGCAGAAGGTAAATTGCACCCTACGTCTAACAGCCCGTTCCCTTGGAGCTAGATAAATTCAGTTGCGAGTAACGAGTTAAGAGTTACGAGATGAAAGAACGCCAGATTATAGTCTGGCGTTTTATGTTCAGGAAGAACGGTATGCAGCGGTGACATGGATGTCAAAGAGCGCATGTTTAAGTCAGACAAAATTTGTTTGCCTTATATCGTTGAAAAAGGAGTGTTATGATCTGCGCTAAGGAAGTTTGCTGTGGATAGAAGCATGTTGAGGAACGAAAAATTTGCCGAGTTAGGTGCACTAAAAACCTTTATTGCGATTGCAGAATCAGAGACGATTACGCAAGCCGCAGAGCGTTTGCAGTTTACCCAATCCGCCGTATCTCAAGCGCTTAAGCAACTGGAGCAACAGTTGTCAGTAACGCTGGTTGTTCGTCGCTCACGGCCAACGCAGCTAACCTTGAGCGGGCAAGTACTATTGCGTTATGCAAAGTCTTTGCTTAATGAGCATCAGCAAATGACAGCAGCAGTGCAACTTGCATCAAGTGGCGGCTTAGATCATCTGCGTTTAGGTATGATTGATTCATTTTCTGATGTGGCAGGGCAGCTGACATTGCAGCGTTTGGCAAATAGTGCTCGCAAATTATCTTTGCGTACAGGAATGATGGCTCCTCTCAAGGACGCGCTACTTAATCGAGATATCGATTTATTGATTACTAGTGATCAAATGCAGCAACACCCAGAGTTAGAAGTGCACCCAGTATTACGCGACCCTTTTGTCTTGATCGTAGCGAATGAGCAACTAGCTAATACAGATGGCACTATTCGTGGAATCACAGAAAAACTTCCTTGTATTAGTTATAACCGGGGAATGCGTCTTGGCAGCTTGACGCAATTAATCGCGAGGCGAATCGGTGTTGATCAGTTAGTGAGGTATGAGCTAGATAGTACTTCTACTTTACTTCGCTTTGTACAAAGTGGGCAAGGTTGGGCGTTTGTACCTATTATGAGTTTGCTGCAAAATCCCTTGCTAGTTGAGGGTGTAAAAATTTTGCCAATACAGCCTGGCAGCCATGCTCGCTATATCTTTGTAATAGCAAGGCGCGAGGAACTTGGTGAACTACCGTTAAAGTTATCTGGAATTTGCCGTGAAATATTTGATGATCAGCTAGTACCTCAGTTAATAGGGCAGGCACCTTGGTTGAAAGAAGCGGCGTACAGTGTGACTGATTTTCCACCGTATTAGCGAATTATTGAGAGGGGATATCAGGCTTTGGTAAATAAAGAGCTGAGAAAAGCTTTAGCGATATTCTCTAAAGCTTTTCACAGGGGATGATTAATAGCTAACGCGAACAGAATCACCTTGTTGTAGTAGTTTCACGCGATCGTTATTGGCAAAGAAGTTCGCTTGGCTAACTTGCTGCACTACTGAAATAGTTTCACCTGAGTCTAAGCGAATTGTAATTTCTTGACCTTGTTTGCGGGTTGCGCGCTCTTCAACTTGTTGGCCTAAGATACCGCCGATGACTGCACCAATGCCTGTTGCAATATCTTTCCCTTTGCCACCGCCAACATTACTGGCGATAACTCCGCCTAAAACACCGCCTGCCGCTGTGCCCAGTACACCATTTTGGCGGCCGTCAATAACGACAGGGCGTTGATCTACAACCACGCCATACTGCACTGTTTGAATGCGTTTAGCTTCAGAAGCCGAGTAGTTATCACCAGTTAAATTGCTTGCACAACCTGTTAGTAACAATACAGCCGCTAAAAATAGATAGAACTTGTTTAATACTTTCATAAATCACCATTATGCTGAATAGAATATAAAACTATGACAGCTTTATTTAAAAAAGATCCATTACCGGCAGCAATTATTCGCTTTATCGCCTACTTACTAGTTATAGATCATATTATTACTAAATTGTACCCAGAGAATTATGTGCAGAGTAGGGACTTTTAGTGACAGTTTGTGACAGCAGATCAAACCTAACACTGCTAAGCGTCAAACCCTGTTCTATACTTCGATGATAGGTTTCATTGGATGCATAAAAATCAGGGATCGATTGATGGCATTGTCAAAAGTATTTACCCGCGCTCAATTAGGCATAGCTGCGCCGCTAGTTGAAGTAGAGGTGCATTTATCGGGCGGTTTACCTGCATTTCAGCTGGTTGGATTGCCTGAGGCTGCTGTTCGTGAGTCAAAAGAGAGAGTGCGCAGTGCGTTGCTAAATTTAGGTTTTACCTTTCCAGTGAGCCGCATTACCGTAAATTTGGCCCCCGCAGATTTGCCCAAGGAAGGCGGGCGTTACGATTTGGCAATTGCTATTGGAGTTTTAGCTGCATCAAAGCAAATCCCAGAAGATTTGCTTTCGCAGTGGGAGTTTGTCGGTGAGCTTTCACTATCCGGTGATCTACGTAAAGTAAAAGGTATTTTACCTGTGGCGATGGCGTGCTACAAAAGTCAGCGTAAACTTTGTTTGCCGGCAATTGATGCCCCTCAAGCTCAGCTGGTGTCGCAATTAGAGCTAGGTGCTGCTGGGGATTTATTACAAGTTTGCCACTTATTGAGTGGCCAGTTACCCATTTTTGAAAATACCGAGAACCGCGAAAATGAAAAGCAGACTGAGTTACCTGCGAGTGTGCTTGATATCAAAGATGTTAAAGGTCAGCTGCAAGCGAAACGGGCCCTTGAAATAGCGGCAAGTGGAGGGCATCACTTACTGTTTAGTGGCAGCCCAGGTAGTGGTAAGAGTATGTTAGCGGCAAGGTTGCCGGGGCTGCTTGCGAAATTAACTGATCAAGAATGCATTGAATCAGCTGCTATTTACTCAGTAGCAGGATTGGCAACAGAGCAGATATGTGCAGGTGTTAGGCCTTTTCGGGCACCTCATCATACCGCATCAGCAGTTTCTCTTGTCGGGGGAGGGAGTTACCCACAGCCCGGTGAGATTTCTTTAGCGCACAATGGCGTGTTATTTTTGGATGAAGTTGTTGAGTTTTCCCGCACTGTGTTAGAAGTGCTACGTGAGCCTCTTGAGGCAGGGGAGATTCATATATCCAGAGCTGCACAAAAAGTATCTTATCCTGCAAATTTTCAGTTAGTGGCAGCGATGAACCCTTGCCCGTGTGGCTATGCTTACGATGCGTCGGGGCGCTGTCGCTGCTCCCCCGATCAAATTAAGCGCTACCAAAGTAAATTATCAGGCCCATTATTAGATCGTATTGATTTACATATTCAAGTCAATCCCATTGCAGCCAATGAATTACTGGATGTTGAACAGCACACTGCGCAAGAAAGCTCAGCTGATATAGCAAGTCGTGTTGCAAAGAGCGTTGCAAGGCAGCTGGCACGTCAGCAGTGTCGCAATGCCCATCTTGCAGGCGAGCAGCTTGAAAAGCATTGTTATTTGGATAGTCAGCTACGTGAATTACTGGCGAGCGCAGCGACTAAGCTTGAGTTATCAGCAAGGGCCTGTACTCGCATTTTAAAAGTAAGTCGCTCAATAGCGGACCTCGCATCCGCAGATACGATTGAGCGTCAGCACTTACTAGAAGCGCTGAGTTATCGACAAAGCCAGATAACTCAATAGTAAGTTATAAAGTGGGCTATTGATCACTTTTAATATCGTTGACCAACAAGTATTTTTGCAATGATTCCACGTAGCCTTGTTGTTCAACAAGTCGTTTTTGTAAGTTTGAGAGCAACTGCTTTTTGTCACTGAGTTGATTGCTGTCAGCTTGCTGGAATAATTGCAGATGTTCACCATCAGTGCTCACGCCTTGGTCAAAAATATAACTGCCTTGCTCATTCATGCCAATAGCTTTTTGCGCTGACTTTTGCATGATAGGTTCACCGAAATTAAAGTAAGGGACGTCATCGAGCGCGAGTTCAAAAAGTGTCGGGAATAAATCTTTGTGTGAGCCAGCGAGCCATTGATCGCTCATCTCCATTTGATCAATCGCATCGGGCACATAAAGATAGGTAGCTACAGCGTATCGATTGTAGCTTTGCTCAGTTGCAGCATAGTTAGCAAACCCTTTTAAGACGTGATCACCTGTTGCCACAACAATTGTGTTGTCAGCGTATTCAGACTGCTTAAGCCAGCTTAAGAATTTACCTAAAGAGTCACTTTGAAAGTGAAAACCTGTCAGTGATTCATGCTTTTTAGCATCCTCTTTATCAAAACCATATTTTGCCGGATTTAATGGCGGTGCTTGGTAGTTTTCAGGTAGCTTGATCGGCGCATGATTATTAGTGGTGAGGACAAACGAGAAAAGCGGTTTATCAGCAGCTTTTTGGGTCAGCTGAGTTTGCAAATATTTGAATAAAGAGCTGTCATAAACGCCCCAAGGGTTATCCGATACTTCACCAAAATGCTTTTCGATAGTTGCACGCCCTAAATAGCGATCAAAACCTTGGCGTGGCCAAAATTGTCCGTGCTTGCGCCAAGCACTGTTACCACCGCTCAAAAATAAAGTGCTATAGCCCTGCTGTTTAAAGGGCAAAACATTCGAAAGAGAGAAGCTGTGAGTATTGGTAACGGATTGAGTAATAGGGCCGATAGGCGCATTGAGGAGTAGCTTTTCAATGGTCGGGTTGGTGCCGTATTCATCAGAAAAAAAGCGTTCAAAAAAGTAATCTTGGGCAGCGTGCTGTGCAAATTCACCCAGTACTTGGTTGTCGGGGCTTTGCTGCTGGGCTATGTGGCTTGACCACCCCTCCATCAATACAAAGATAACGTTTGGCTGGGTAAACGAGCTGGCTTTCTTTGCAGTGCGAGCATTGTATGAAGCGTCATTAGAATAGCCAGCAGCTGATGCTAATTGCGATAAAGATTTTTGCTTGGCCTTTTTAAGTATTTTCGCAGGTGTCAAACTACTGAAACTGTCTTCTTTTGAGTCCTTGTGGGCATAGTAGAAGTGATAGGGACCGTTGAGTGGCAAAGCATTCATGATCGGATTGTCGTTGATTACAGTAGTGCGTCTTGAAAGTGGAAAAGTATCTAAGGTGCCTCTACCAAAGAGCCCGCAAATAGCGATTAAGACAAGTGTAATGAGTAAAATAATGGCTTTATTGACTGATGATTTCGCAGCCCCACGCGTAGTGCTTGTCAGTGATAAAAAAGACTTAGTGATTAAAAGTGCGGTGATTGCCGATAGCGCGATCAGCAAATTTAAACGCCAATCACTGATGATGCTCAGCATTACGGCTTCAAACCCGTCATCAATGATGCCAAAAATCAGGTTGCTGATTGCTGTCCCAAAGAAAAAGTAAAAGCCGACATCTACAAAACTGAAGAATAAGCAAACTAGGATGACAGTTAATAAGGCAAAGCGATTAATTTGCAGTGCCCAGCGCCAACGGTTGAATAGAGCGATGACTAACACTGGAAGCAAAGCAAATAAAATAATGCACACAGCGGCCAATTTTAAATCAAAGCGAAGGCCTGTGAAGAGCACGAGTAATAACTCGTTAGTTGGGGTTTGTTGCCAGTCGCCGATGAAGAATAAAATAAAGCTGCGGCTAGCGCTGAGTATCAACAAAGTGAATAAAAGAAAAATAGCACTGGTTTTCAGCTGCTGCTTGAAGGCATCGCGAGCAGTGCTGCTATAGGAAAGTGATGGAGCTGTGTTTAACACTGAGTGATTCCTTTGAAATTTCATCTATTTGTGAGATGAGGCAAGCTGTCTGAAAATGACAAGACGCCGATTATATTAGGGAATCTATATTTAAGTCCAACATCGATCAGTGCAGATGTACTTGAGAAATATTAGCGTAGCGGTTGAAGGTGGTTTATAGGATAATGCACAGCTAAAATCTCTCAGCACAAATGATGAAATTTGGTGCATCTTTATATTAACCTGAGTCCTTAATTTCAACGCTATTAGCAAAGCAGAATTGCAGCCTAATATAGCAAAGAGCATTTGGAATAACTGACTCAAGCAAACACAGTGTAGCTAGATAAAATGAGTAAGTTAAACCCAAGGCAGCGTGAAGCTGTTAATTACATCAGCGGGCCAATGCTTGTATTAGCAGGAGCCGGATCCGGTAAAACCAGTGTAATTACGCGCAAAATTGCCTATCTAGTAAATGAGTGCGGCATAGAGGCGCGCCATATAGCAGCGGTTACTTTCACTAACAAGTCAGCTAGAGAGATGAAAGAGCGTGTGTTGGGTATATTGCCCGATGGAAAAGGGCGGGGCTTAACAGTCTCTACGTTCCATAACTTAGGGATGAATATCATTCGTAAAGAGCACAAAGCGCTTAAGCTTAAATCGACCTTCTCTATTTTTGATGACACTGATTCTCGCTCATTGATTAAAGATTTATTGTTGAGTAACGATGAAGACTCAGATCAAGTGGATCTCGTACGCAATAAAATATCGTATTGGAAAAACGAGATGATCGAGCCTGATCAAGCGTTGCTAACGGCGCAAGGCCCTGAAGATGTGTTGGGTGCAAGAGCTTACGAGCTTTATCAATCAACTTTGCTGGCCTATAACGCGGTTGATTTTGATGACCTAATTTGGACGCCGGTAAAACTGTTTAGCGATCACCCTCAGATTCTTGAAAAGTGGCAAAATAAAGTGCGTTATCTGCTGGTGGATGAGTATCAAGATACCAATATGAGCCAATATAAATTGGTTAAGCAATTGGTGGGAAGCCGAGGCGCATTAACCGTGGTAGGTGATGATGATCAATCTATTTACTCTTGGCGTGGCGCAAGACCTGAAAACCTGAGTTTGCTTAAGCAAGATTACCCAAGTTTGAAATTGGTTAAATTGGAACAGAACTATCGCTCAACACGATTAATACTAAACGCTGCCAACGTGGTAATTGCTAACAACCCCCACGAGATGACTAAAACACTATGGTCAGATATGGCACCGGGCGATCCTATTCGGGTTATCCACACCCGCAATGAAGACGCAGAATGTGAACGGGTTGCCACAGAGATCCAGGATCGGCATGTGCGCAACCGCACTGAATTTAAAGACTTCGCTATTTTGTATCGTGGTAACCATCAAGCGCGTTTGCTAGAGCTAAAACTGCAAGCTTTTCAAATTCCATATAAGTTATCTGGCGGAACTTCGTTTTTCGCTCGTGCAGAAATTAAAGATTTAATGTGTTATCTCAAAGTGCTTATCAATACCGATGATGATAATGCCTTTTTGCGCGTTATTAACTTACCGCGTCGTGAAATAGGAGCAAGCACCTTAAGGCAGCTTGGTGAATATGCATCACAGCGCGAAGTGAGTATGTTTGATGCTTGTAATGAAATGGGATTAGAGCAAGTAATGCGCCCTGCTCAAGTGGAGCGTTTACGTAAATTCACCACTTGGTTGTCTGCTAAATATCAGCAATGTATTCAAGGAGATCCAATTCAAGCGATTCGCGAGCTGATATTTGATATCGATTACGAAGGTTGGATACATCAAAATAGTGCCAGTGAAGCCACTGCTGAAAAGCGCATGCAAAACGTCTATTTCTTAGTTGATTCTATCCGCAATACGATGGAGCGCTTACAGGAAGAAGATCCTGATGCCGGTGTTGAAGAGGCTATTAACCGTTTAATTCTTATCGATTTAATGGATCGCCAAGAAGAGGAAGAAGACGAAAACAAGGTGCAGCTAATGACCTTGCACGCCTCAAAAGGTCTTGAGTTTCCGCATGTGTTTCTGATCGGTATGGAAGAAGAGATCCTCCCGCATCGCAACAGCATCGAAAGTGGTGATATCGAAGAAGAGCGACGCTTAATGTACGTTGGCATAACCCGTGCTAAAGTTACCTTAACAATGACCTTGGCTAGACAGAGAAAGCAATTTGGCGAAGTGTTAGATTGTACCCCAAGTCGCTTTTTAGATGAGCTGCCTCAAGATGCGCTACAGATAGAAGGTAACGGCGAGAAAGATCCAAAGGTGAATAAAGCCCGTGGTCAAGCTACGCTAAATAGTTTGCGTAATATGTTTGATGATCTTTAGTGTGTCAGATACACATCTGTGTTTTAGTTATTCCGATGATGAGAAACCCCCTTCAAGATAAAGGAGCAGTGGCTTCTTGATCGCATGTCCTTCTTAGTTTTATCTTGTCAGGTATAGTTATTTAATAATGCTGCCTGTTCATAAAAAATGCTTAGATGAATTTAAAATAAATAATTTGCTACATTCCTATTTTCTTAAACTACACTATATTTATCTTGTTAATTAATTTCAAAAGATAGACTTTAATTCAAAAGATTGAGGGTGTACGATTTGTTTAAAGCTATAATCGTTCAAAAAACCACAATAAAAATAGGGGCTTAATGGTGCTTTCAAATTTTAAGATATCGACAAAAATTTATGCTTTATCGGCTATTCTGCTTTCTTTAATCATGATATTAGGTGGCATCTCTATTTATCAAATGCAAAAAATAGGCGAAGGCCTGATTGATATTGCAGAAGAAGATATTCCGATTTCCAATAACTTAACTCAAATTACGGTTAATCAGCTTTCACAGGCAATCGCTTTTGAGAAAGTTATTAACAGCCGTTTAGAAAAAGAACTTAACTTATCAGATGGCAAAAAAGCTGATAAATACACAGAGCAATTTAAGAAGCTTGCGACTGAAACAGAAGCGCTGATATTAGCTACTGAAGAGAAAGTAAAAGAAGCGATTGAACTGTCTCATAGTGAAGAAGCGAAAGTTGAATTTACAAAGTTATTAGAATCTCTGAAGCGTATAGAAATTGAGCATACAGAGTACGATCACAAAGCTGTTGATGTATTGGCATTGATTGAAAACAGTATTACAAAAGAAGCAATTCTCGCTACTAAAGAAGTTATTAAACTGGAAGAGAAAGTTGATCATGAGCTGGTTGAAGCTCTGACACAAGTGCAAGCCTTTACACTAAATGCGACATTAAAAGCAGAGCATGATGAGATTGCAGCACAGAGATTAATCAGCATTATTTTTGTCTTATCTATTGTTATCGCTATTGGGCTGGCTTTCTTTATCGCACGAATGATTACTAAGCCTATTAATAGTTTAGGTGTAAGCTTAAGTGCTTTAGCAGGAGATGATGCGGATTTAAATGTCCAGCTTAAAGAGTCAAATGATGAAGTGGGGGAAGCTGCTAGATCGTTTAACAAATTGATGAGTAAATTGCGCACTATGGTCAACCATATTGCAACTTCATCAAGTGATTTGAATGAAAAGTCGAACTCTGCAATCGAAATAATGGACAGTGCACTTTCTAGTATTGAAATGCAAAAAGCGCAAACTGATGAGGTGTCAGTGGCTGTAACGCAGATGTCAGATGCAGTAAAAGAAGTATCCGACTCGACATACAAGGCTGCTGAGTTAGGTACTCATATCCAGCAACAAGTAAGCTCTGGTTTAGAAGCTGCTCAATCAAGCCACTTGATTATTCAGAGCCTAAGCGGAAATGTTAAATCTGCTGCAACAGAGATAGAATCACTAGCCAATGAAACTGATCGTATTGGTGAAGTACTTAACGGAATCAGGGGCATCGCAGAACAAACGAATTTGCTGGCTTTAAACGCGGCTATTGAAGCGGCAAGAGCGGGTGAATCCGGTAGAGGATTCGCGGTAGTTGCGGATGAAGTAAGAGCGCTTGCACAGCGCACTCAAACATCGACTCAAGATATTCAAACACTGTTAGAGAACTTACAGCAAGAAGTTTCAAGAGCTGTGAGTACGATGGAAGAAGGGCAAGCGAATACCTCGCTTTGCCTTGAAAAATCAGTGTTAACGGCAGAGTCCTTAAATGCAGCGGCAATTGCTGTAAATGAAATAGCAGTCTTGAATGCTCAAATAGCTTCAGCAGCAGAGCAGCAAGCAGCAGCGACTAACAGTGTTAACCAAAACATGCTCAGCATTGTTGAAAGTGCCTCACAAACAACCGTCAATGCAAAAGAAACAGCTGATACCAGCCATCAAATCAGTAATGGTTTGAAAGGACTGTCGCAATTTGTAAGTCAGCTTAAAACTTAATATCTCCTAAAATCCCTAGCCTTTGTAATCCCTTTCAAGGAGCGAAGGCTAGTTGTTATCTTTACTCTATATTCTGGATCTTAATTACTCACCTATCTATAACTCATCCCCTCAACACGAGATTTGTAGGCGATACCGATGTAAGTCAAGCTTATGCTACTTATCGACTCAGCTGCTACAGCATTTTATGAAAAAAAGATATTACATTAATGATGCAATAAACTGGGTAAACGGTACTATATCCTGCTTAACACTTGCGGATTCAAGTGCTTGCATATACTCGTCTCTACGTTCAACAGGCACAACAGTCCATGGGTATCCTCCAGATGCCATCATTAAGTTCATAATGAACCTTCCCATGCGACCGTTACCATCGAAATAGGGGTGTATATACACAAAGAAAAAATGGCCCAATACAACACGAACAGCTGGGTTTTGTTCCTCTGTCAAAAGATCAAATAGTGCAGGCATCATATCGCGAATTGCTTCTCGTCTTGGTGGAGTATGCATAGATTGACGAATATATACTGGGCCGGTTCGATAACCGGCTAAATCTGATTGTTTGACTATCCCAGCAGCAACACTTGGGCCAAATAGAGAAAAATACCAATCTGCATGAGAAGCCTCTAATACTTCACCTGCATCTTCACCATTTAATACGCGTTCAACGGCGTGTTTAATCTGTACAAAGGCATCCCAATATCCTTTGGCGGCCATCGCGTCTAGGTGCTTTTTGCTTTCGTTAGATTGTTCAGGGCTCCAATCACCAGAACGTACATGTTTAATCAGTTCATGTGTGACACGGTAGCCTTCGATGGATAACGAGTGGTATGCGTCAGAAATAAAACTATCTTCTAATTCGGTCAAATAGCCTGGTATATCAACGGTGGCCTTTGGTGCTTGTGGAAAGCGCTCAATGACTTTTTCACGCATGTCCTGCCACATTAATCGCATACGGTTGACATAAGGGGAGACTTCTCTGCGACCAAAAACTATCGGAGCTTTACCTTCAAATGGGTCTGTTTCTTGTACTTTATAATCTGCTGCTTGCATGCCTTTTATTATATTATCAGCAATCAAATTTCGCCCTATATTCCTGAAGCCTCCGGCTAAACGACCTGCGCTGGCGACATGACCTCCTTCAAGTAATACGGCAAGTACTTCTGATGCATCAGTGATCATAGAAAGTAGCGTTCTCATTGCAATCGGTTTATGTGAAAAACAGGTTTTTGAGCAGTGCACAAGACTCGACGCCACGCTGTAGACTCGTAGGCCATCCACAATTGTCCGCTGCTGTGGGCTTGGAAGTGCCGTGCGTATGTCAAAAACAGAAGTGCTATGAATCAGGTCAGTGGGTTTGTTTCTTCCTTTTGGGGAGCGCACCAGCAATTGGGTTGGCACCGTTTTATCACCAATATGAATTTGAATAGACTGTTCAGGTGAGATGCACCAATTTTCTTCAAGGCGTTCGTTTAAATAGTCAGCACAGAAGTCCCAGAATGAGGTATACCAAGCCGTACTATCACCCTTTTTCTGATCAGGGCTGGAAGGTATGTACCAACCACGCATGACTTCACGGATAAACCCGTGTTTAGTCAAACGTTCTCTATCACCTCTCTCCAGCATTTTAGATTGCAATGCTACAGCGCCTTTATCTTGCAGTTGTTTCAATTGACTGAGTGACTGGGCTAACTTTTCAGAGATTTGATTCATTGTGATTATCTATTAGCTTTTGGTGTGATCAAGCGTTAGCTTTTAGTGTATCTGAAGTTTAGCCTTTACTGCAATGTTATATTAGCTTTTAATGCAGGAATTGAGAATAGGTGAGTAAAGAGAGTTAATATTCTGCTATTAACTCTTTGTTTTTTTAGATGGTTAAATATGCTTTTGTTATATGCTGGGAAATCATTCTATATTTTGGATCTGCTCATTGAGTAGCGGGTTAGACCATAACAAAATCAATGGTTTATCGAAAAGAAACCGTTCAAAAATGCCTGTTTGCCCACCAAACTGCCCACCACTTGCCTATGGCTTTTACTAAATCTTAGTGGTTAGCAATGGAAAAACAGTGCCGTTTTTATGCTGCTGTTAGAGCTAAAACATAGCAGTTTTGAAGGGCTTTATCGAGTAATTTTTTCAACACTTTATTTAATAATGGATACAATAATATCCACTTTCTGTTTTATTTCGCTATAATGGATATGACTGTATCCATTTGGCCTTTGCGGATGAAATTTACCTTACTTGATGATACCGATGTAAGCCAAGCCTATGCGGCTTATTTACGTGAGTTACGGAAGCAGGCAAAGCTGTCACGAGCGGCGCTTGCTGAGCGAAGCTGTGTACCTGCGGCCACCATTAAGAAATTTGAGCTGACCGGGCAAATTTCATTTCGCCAATTGCTGTTGCTATGGCAGACCCTCGACTCGCTTGGGCGTTTGTACGAGCTCACGCAACCTAGCAAAGAACGCGCTGCTATACCCACGAGTATTGATGAGGTGTTAAAAGATGAGTTTTAAACCCATTCAAAAACTCGCCGTAACTCGTACGTTAAGCTCAGGTGAGCAGGTTGCTGTAGGGGTCTTGGCGCAGAATCGGCAAGGCGTTTTTTTTCAGTATGCAGACAGCTATTTGCAGCAGTTTGGCAACTTATCTCCTTTTACCCTGCATGCGAACGCGCAAGTTCAAGTCGCACCTAAGCAGCCACACCAAGGTGTACATGGCGTATTTGGAGATTGTTTGCCCGATGGCTGGGGCATGCTGTTACAAGATCGTATTTTCCGGCAAAAGGGCATCCTGCCTAATCAATTAACGGCGATGGATAGACTGGCCTTTGTCGGTGATAAAGGCATGGGAGCATTGTCTTTTTCACCGGTGTCTGAGTTTTCAGCCACCACGCACGTGGATATTGATTTAGCGACGTTAGGCTTAGAAGCACAAACGTTGTTCGATTCTTCGATGTCAGAATATATGGTTGATAATCACGATGAGTTAGATGGGCATACACAACAGGTATTGGCCGCATTAGTCGCCGGAGGTAGTTCGGGTGGGGCAAGACCTAAGGCACAAATTTATATGCCTGCTGGGGAAACTCAGCATTGTCGAACCTTCGCTCAGCCTGGAGATGAGGCTTGGCTGGTGAAGTTTACCTCTAAAAATCTCGCACTTGGCCATGAAGAAGGTTTGTGTGAGGCGGTTTATTTACAAATGGCAGAACTTGCTAAGTGTCAACCACCGCTATGGCAACTCATTGAAGCACCACCTACCAGCGGTGCGCCTGCCTGGTTAGCGCTTAAGCGTTTTGATTATGTCACTGAACAGGCCGACTTAGGCAGAAAGCGCAGTGCAGGTCGATTGCATATGCACAGCGCTTGCGGGCTACTGGATGCAGACTTTCGAACGCCAAGTTTAGATTACATTGATTTAATTAAAGCCAGCCGTCAGTTGTGTAAATCGCCA
>CAKZOD010000096.1 GCA_937136055.1 uncultured Oceanospirillaceae bacterium
TTTGTCACTTTAGGGCCGCGTAAAGTACTGATGGTGAAAGACTTGCCTATCACTCAACAATTTTTAGAAGCGCAAGGTGTTGAATGTATCGTGACAAGTACCGATGAATTATCAAAAGCTGCGGGAAATGTGGGCTGTTTAACTGGTGTTATATCACGAGAGTGTGCGTAGAAAAAATGCCCTTAAATGCTTTATTTATGGGCACTTGCATTGGAAGCTATTACTAATGGATTGTTAGAATCCTGGGATGCCTACGCATCCTTGTAAAATAATAACGCTACTGATGATGGCTAAACGTAACATAGTTAGTTTCTCTTTATTGGTTGAAGACTCTTTATTGGTTGAAGACGCTTTATTAGCTGAAGGCTCTTTATTGGTCGAAGGCTCTTTATTGGCTAAGGGCTGTTTCATTAATAGGGTATTAAAGCCCAGGTATACCGAAAAAACCATCCGAATCGGGAATGCCGACACAGCCTGTTAATACCAGAGATAAAACACAAATTGTACCTATTGTTAATAATCGCATGTTAATCCTTAAAGTTATGATCCTGAACGCTAACAGTATTTAATCTGCTAATTATACATAGACAGATTGGCGCTGTATCCAAGCTGTGACAAGTAAAACGCTAAAAGATCCCATAAAAATAAAGATACATTGATTCCCATATTTGTGATATTTTCTCAATTAAGAGAAGCAACAGAAGCGCGTTCATGTCAATAGATCACAAAATAGCGAAAGAATTAAAAGCATTAAGGCTACAAAATAGCTACTCCTTAGATGATTTAGCTAAACTTTCATCAGTTAGCCGAGCGACTATCTCACGAATAGAGAATGCTGAGGTTAGCCCAACCACACAAGTGTTAGTGAAACTGTGCAAAGTGCTTGGTATAGGACTATCAGCATTGATGATACGCTGTGAGCCTGACACTCCTCTATGGGTGAAAGCTGATCAACAAAAACAATTTCATGATCCTGCCTTAGGGTTTAGCCGTCGCTGTGTTTCTCCACCGCACAGTGATTACACAGCAGAAATCCTCCAGTGCGAGTTAGCATCAGGCTCGAGCATTGATTATGACAGTGCACCCGTCAATGAATTAGAACACCACCTCTATTTACAGTCAGGGCAGTTAGCATTGACCATTAACGGTCAAACGTATGCGTTACAAGCGGGTGATTGTCTGCGCTATAAGCTCAATGAGGGCAACCGCTTTGAAGTGATTGGTACGCAAAAAGCCGTGTATTTATTAGTGTTAGTTAAGAGAGATTAAGTATGCATACAATCGAGTTAGTAAGCCCTAATCATTGCCAAAAAGAGTTGCCCGAATTAGCGAGACTTTTGCTTGCTTGTGTAAAAGAAGGAGCTAGTGTTGGCTTTGTTGAACCTTTTAGTCTTGATGATAGCCTGCTGTTTTGGCAAAAAAATGTGCTACCAAGTGTTACTAGTGGAGCGCTGCGTTTATTAATCGCCAAAGTTGATAATCAAGTGGCGGGCTGCGTTTACTTAGATATAGGGATGATGCCCAATCAAGTCCATCGCGCAAGTATTGGCAAGTTACTAGTCGATCCTCATCACAGAGCAAAAGGGATCGCAAAAGCGCTAATGCTTGAAATCGAGCAACAAGCTAGTAACTGCAATCGTTCTTTACTGGTGCTGGATACTAAAACGGGGGACATCGCTGAACAGCTTTATCTCTCTTTAGGTTATGAAATTGCAGGGTGTATTCCTCATTTTGCTAAAGATCCGGTGGGAAGTAATTTAGCTTCAACCACTTATATGTATAAGAAGCTTTAGGGACATGCGATTAAGTCCCAAACGCCTCTGGCGGATAGGATTTTTCGTGATTGAGGCAATGCTTACAGGCGGGCTGGTTGCCCGGCGAAAAGCATTAACGAAAAGCACGGAATATCCTGTACGCCCCGTAGGGTGGATATCTAAGGGGCCACCTCCTTTGTCAAAACACTTGTAAAGGACTGGCCATTCACTGCGTGTTTTTCCGCGGATCTGGTCCCTTAGTTATCCACAGAGAAGGTTTTGGGACTTAATCGCATGTTCCCTAGTTGTAGCGCTTCGTTTTTGGATAATTTCATCAATTCTATGGATGCTAACAATATAGCGAGGTGTTTATTTTCAATAACAAGCAACTCGCTCCAGTTAATATTACAAAATAACATTAAAAATACTTTCTAAGAGTTTTACTTAATTTCTTAACATACAAAACAGCTATTAAAGCCAGATATGTTCATGAAAAGACAAGACAAAGTTCTCATATATTCATCTATGATTTATATCTTTTTGCCGTTAATACTGTGTACAGCATGAGGCTGTAGATTTAAGTCTTTAAAATCAGAAAGATAGAGCAGTCCAGTGCCTTTTAATAATGATTCTAGTTTAGATTTATCAAAAATATAATTAAATAATTCTGCCTTTCTAATCTTCCTTGCGATCTCCAATCTAATGTATTTGCAAATGCAGATATTGTCAAAACTCCATCCTGTACTATGCTTTTTTTACAATTAATTAATAACGGTTGCGAGCATAAACATTCATTGAAAGCGTTATCAGTAATTTAAAATAATAATGTTTTTTGAAAAGGTATTTTTATGAAATACAGTATTAAAGCATTGTCATTTGTTGGCTTTATGTGTCTGATTTTATTAATAGGTGGGATATCAAGTTTCTCCTATTTTAGTATTTCTAATCTTGAGCATTCCTTAGCTTTAGTAACAAGTGTCAATCAACCCCTAGTGAATAAAGCGATGGCGATTAACAGTAAAGTTAACCGAATCACCACTGATCTAGGCTTCTTAATGTTGAGTCCTACTCAATCAGGTTCAAAGAGTATTTCAGATGATATAGAGCTATTGCAGAGCTATATCGAGGAATTAGAATCAACATATAAAGAGAACAGCCAGCTTTCAATTGATGGCGTTGAAGAGACAATTGCAGACCTAAACCAAAAAATAACCACTCTCAAAGGTCACTTAAAAGAAATATTTAAACTGATGGAAAACCCACAGCTAAACTACCCTGCACAAAACTATTACCTCGAAAATATGGAGAATATAGCGGTTACAAAAATTCAGCTTTATGTTGATTCTCTAGAGATAATTGAAGAGCTGCAAGAAGATGAAGAAGACGCAGAAAAGCTAGGGAAAATATTATTCAGTTTAAATAAACAGCTCAGTCAATTTCGTAATTTAAATAGTACCGTTTTACTGTTTTTATCTTATCGCACTGAAAACTACTTAAATGATTTAACATTATTTATGGAAGAGTTCGCTCTTGAATTAACGAATGTGAAAGTGCTACTGCAAGATTTTGACGACGATGATGTGATCGATAATATTGATGAAATCAGCACGCTTTTTGAGCAGTATAGTCCAGGTGTCGATCGTCTATTATTACTCAATGAGCGCGTAGATTGGCGCAAAGATTCCTACATCATTAGCTCGGCATTGAGCCCTTTAGCCGATGCGCTTAATGAAGACACCAATAGCTTAATAAACCGTTTTAACGATAACTCCATGAGCAGTAGTAAAGCGGCAAAGAAATCCCAAGAAACCTTTATGGAAATGCTGGTGTTGATCGGTGTGTTATCACTGGTATTTGGTGTGTTGATGTATCTGGCTGTTAATTTTTGCCTATCAAAGTTAGATCTTGTTCTTAAAAGAGCGTTTAAAGCACTCAATGAAGGCGATTTAACCCAAGAGTTAAAGCCTAATGCTATTCGTGAAGTGTGTGAACTTTCAACGGCTTTTAACGAACATACGCAATCACTGCGCAGTTCACTATTAAACGTTAACGAAGTTGTTAGGCAAGTGACTTCAATATCGACAGGTTTGAAATCAAACTGTGTTCAGACCAGTGAAATTTTGACCGAACAAAATGAAAACTCAAATACCGCTAAAAGTAATATTTTGCATTTAACAGAGTTTTCCAATGATGTATCTGAGTTTTCTGAAAATTCTAGCAACACAGCCAAAGATTCTAAAGACAAAGCAGGGGAAGGGCTGACCGTCGTCAACCAGTTAGATAATGAAATTAGCTCTCTTGTAGAAAGCATCAATGTCTCTCTTGATGAAATCCAAACCTTGGTTAGTCACTCTGAATCCATTATGGAAATTACCGGCAGCATTTCTGATATAGCCGATCAAACCAATCTGTTATCACTCAATGCTTCTATTGAAGCTGCTAGAGCAGGAGAGCATGGTCGAGGCTTCGCTGTCGTTGCCGATGAAGTGCGTGGCCTTTCTATCAATACTCAAAAAGCTACCGAGCGCATTGACACTATCGTCAATCAATTACACCAAAGTGTGAAATCTTCTGAGATAGCCATGAATACCAACGCTAAATATGTAAAAGCTTGCGTTATAAGAGTGGAATCAGCACTGAGAACCTTTAAAGAAATAGCGGCGGGCGTTGATGTCATTGTCGATCACTCTGAGGGTATTCGTCAAATGGCAGTTAAGCAGCACAACAGCTCACAACAAGCTCAGTCATGTATCGAAAATGTAGTACTAGGGGCAGATAGAGCGAAAGAAGGGGCGCAAGAACTTAATAGTGCGAGTTCGCAACTTGATGATGCGAGCCGCGCTTTAACCCTACAAATGAATAAATTTAAGCTTGGGATGCAATAAAAGAAAAGAATCAAGAAGAGGTTGTTTAACTAGGTGGAATCCAAAATGTTGTTAGTTAAGCCACTCTAAGATGTAGATATTAATGTAGAGCACAGCGAGTTGAATGAAGCAATTTAAATCACTGGCGAATAAGTAGTATCAATCACCTGAACGTGATTAATGTTGATGCGCATTAAGTATGTAAAGGGTTGAATAATTTGTACTGGTTTAAGCGCTAAATGAAACGCTAGCGTTATGTTGAAATCTCAAAAACATAAAAATGGTAGGTCTTATTATGAAACGTAAAACAACATTAGCGCCTATAGCGGCAGCAATCGTATTCAGTTTTTCAGTCAGTACAGTTTATGGGTTTGAACCACTGGTTACACCAAGTGTCGATGACATGGTGCTTTATGATGATGAAGAGAATACTCAAGCGGAGATAGATTTAGGTAAAACGTTGTTTTTTGACAATCGATTATCTTCAAACCACAAGCAAAACTGTGCTACCTGTCATGATCCTGAAAAAGGGTTTAGTGATGGTATGGCGACGGGCTTTGGCACTGAAGGCAATAAACTAGAACGAAACTCCCCGCAATTATATAACTTAGGCTGGAGTAGTATTTTCATGTGGGATGGCAGAGAGCCCACGCTAGAATCACAAGCCTTAGGACCTATCCAGGCAGCTGGGGAAATGAACCTTCCTATTCCTGAATTATTAACGCGCTTAAATGCAGTTGAAGGGTACAGAAAACTCTTTAAAGACGTTTATGAAATTGATGAAATTACCGCTGATGCAGTCGGTCGTGCTATTGCAGCATTTGAGCGATCAATCATCGTCGATAATACGCCTTTCGATCAATTCCTAGCGGGTGATAAAAGCGCGATGTCTGAATCCGCACAACGCGGTTTAGCAGTCTTTAGTGGGAAAGGAAATTGCGCTCAATGTCATGATGGCGCTAACTTTACCGATGACAGCTTCCACAATTTAGGCTTTGGCGGTGACAATCACGATAAAGGACGAGCAGCTATCACAGGTGATGTCTCTCAAACGGGTGCCTTTAAAACGCCTGGGCTGCGCAATATTGAATTTAGCGCACCTTATATGCATGACGGATCGATTGCTACATTAGAATCGGTGGTGGATTACTATAATCGCGGTGGATCAGGTGGTGAACATACTTCCGATATTATTAAACCGCTACAACTCACTCAGGTTGAGCAGCAAGATCTGGTCGCCTTTTTAAAATCGCTCTCCCAAGATATCACCATAACTGTACCGAAAATTCCTAACTAAGAGGATCTGCTATGAAACCTATCATTGTGATGATGGCTATTTTTAGTTTTACCTTACCTGCATTTGCAGGAAGTTTAACGGCTGACTTTACCTTCGAGAAAAGACCGCCTTTCGTGGGACTCCTTTACTTGAATGATAAAGGCGAAACGCAATCGATGAATATTGATCAAAAAGACAAAATGTTCTTACAAAAAGTCTTCGTTAATCAAAAAAGCACAGAAGTGGTGTTCGAAAACTCAGACTCTATCAATCACAATATTTTTGCGAACTCACCGAAAAGTGGCGTGAAATTTGATATTGGGTTGTTGCCACCAGGTGCTAATTCAAAAATTGATACGGCAGGTTGGGCTGAGGATGCTGTTGTACGGATAGGTTGTAAAATCCACCCTAAAATGAAAACTTATGTTGCCAGTATAAGCTCAAGCAAACAGCACATCATCGAATTTGAAAAGAAAAAGAAAGAATACAATGTTGTGCTTGATGCTTTAGAAGGCACTCAACCGGTCGTGCTTTGGATGCCCGGTTACGATCGTATTACACTTGAGATCAATCCAGGGGAAACGAAAGAAGTCGAGTTGATAAAAAAGAAGAAAGTGAAAGGTAAGCTGACCTTAAGCTATCAATAACAGGAGCATTATATGCGTCACACATTTAAATTGAGCTTGTTAGTGCTGTCGATCGGCTTGTATCAACCCGTAGCACAGGCAAGTTGTGCCGCTGCTGCACAAGAGTGCCGAGTAAATGCCATAAAAGGGCATGAAGAGCTCGGGCTCAACAACTATGTCAGCTGGCCATGGCTAACGGGCTATGAAGCTTCAGGGTTACATTGGAATCAATTTATAAGCCTATCGATGAACAAAGGTATTAAAGAATACAAACATAATTACGCGCTTTATCTACAAAGTTTTCTCAATGATGAAGACGAAGATGATGAGGATGAAGAGGAGGCAGAAGCGGCCAAGCCTAACTATAAAACTTATCCTGTGGGCACAACGATCGTTAAAGAGAACTATTTATCCGATCAAGGGAAACCAGGTAATCTTTCATCGGTGACGGTGATGCACAAAAGAGAGAAGGGGTTTGATAGCGGCTCAGGTGATTGGGAGTATTTTCAATTCGGCGCTGATGGTCAATTATTCTTCCGCGGCGGCAGTAAAAAGCTGGTAGTTAAGCATTCGTGTCATTCATGTCACATGAATGTTGCTGATCGAGATTTCGTATTTGCCACTATGCTATCAGTGCAGACCAATGATGGAGACTTAGAATAAAATCTGTAAGCATCACTTTGCGATCAATTGCAGTGCTAACTTAATGACTGCAATTGTTTTCAAGGAGCTGAGTTAACCCCAGCTTAGCACTGATAATCTATAAAAGCTTAATCCCTTTCGCTAAACTTTATCGCTTGATAGCGATAACACTTCATGTCATCTGACCAAAAATCCTCAGCCAATCCAGCCTTAACTTTTAAGTGTTTAACAAACTGTTGTGGATCGGGTAGCTGCTCCCATACAGAGGGTAAAAAGGTAGCTTGATGATGAGCACATTTTAAAATGAGCCCATCGCGATGAGGCTGTAGTTGATTTATTAGTGCATCATGACTGTTAACTGACATGGGCTTAGCTGGAGTTAAAAGAGAGATTTCAATGCAAATATCTGCCAATTCATGCTCTGCAAGCGGTGTAAAGCGGTGGTCTTTGAAGGCTGCTAACGTCGCGTTGCGCTGAATGCTTTGAACTAAAGTGCCATTGGCCTGTAAATTACCTATACAGCCGCGTAATGTTTTGCAGCTTGTATTAGATGGGTCACTAGGCGCAGAAAGTATATTTAAAGTAACAAAACAGGCTAGGGGTTGTTGTAAATACTGAGCTTGTAAATCCCCACAAGTGTTTAACTGCGATGCTAGCAAACCATCATCTACGTTAAATGCTTTAGTTATTTCATAGCGGGCCAGGGCTAACATTTGCTGTTTACGCTGTGCATTAAATTTTGGGTAAAAAGCAAAGGCTGCGTAACCAACAACCCGATTTTTATCACCCCCTGTGTCACCGGAATTACAGTAGCCTAATAACTTAGCTTCTAGGGATTGCTGCATATCACCGTTCAATAGCGCATTAATAGGATAACAACCACAGGCTTGTTCAGCGCTCGACAATGGCTGCATATTGTTGATGGTTTCAATAGTTAATCTATCGTAATCAACAGCTTGCTGATAATTTTTAAAGTGACTCATATCTGAGCTAATAATGACACAATTGTCTTTATCTTTAAGTAATGCATCCATTAACGCACAGCTTTGCTGATTGGCAGCGCGACCGATCACAATAGGTACAATGGGAATCTCAGCCAAACCGACAGATTGCAAAAATGGCAATTGCACTTCAAGACTATGCTCTTGAGCGTGAGCTTGATCGAAGTATTGCATATGCCCTTGCTCGATCAGCTGATCGTTATACGCTTTGTCTATGTTGATTGCACCTAAAGGCGTATGCCATTGCGTGGCATTAAGTGCCGCATGGTAGTTAAAGGCAACGCGGTGAGCGGGGCCTAATATAACGATGCGTTTATAGTGGTGAAGATAAGGCTTAATCAAGTTGTAGGCTAATGCTGCAATCTTTCCGCTATAAACTGGCGCTGCATGGGGCACAATCAATACGCTTGGTTGATCACCACTGCAAGGGTTATGCTCAAGTAACTGATCTATTTGATTGCTCAGCTGGGTACTCTCATTTGAGTAAAAAGATCCTGCTACTGCACATGTTTTAATGGTCATTTTTACTCCCCTTTGATAATTATCATAACGCTGATTAACTATTTTCACTCAGCTGCTAATGCAGGTAAGTATAGTATTAATAATGTTCAATACTTATCATAAATTAAAAAAGCAACCTATGATAAAAGAGGCTAAGCTTTCAAATATGACTATTAATAACATGAATAAAAAGAGTATATCGCAGCTGTAAATGAAGACACCACTGGAAGTTAGCGAGGAAAGTAAGATGCTAGAAACAGCGAAAGCGGCCAGTTACTGGCACCCGTTAGAGAATGGGAAAATTCAATGTGACCTTTGCCCGCATTTCTGCCAGCTGCAAGAAGGGCAAAGGGGGTTGTGTTATATCCGCGGTGTTGAAAATCAACAAATGCAGCTTTATAGCTATGGACGCTCTAGTGGGTTTTGCCTAGATCCTATCGAGAAAAAGCCGCTGAACCATTTTCTACCGGGCACATCAGTGCTGTCATTTGGTACAGCCGGTTGTAACCTTACTTGCAAGTTTTGCCAAAACTGGGATATGAGTAAATCTCGAAAGATGCAAACACTGGCCAGTAATGCCAGCCCAGAAACACTGGCTAAGGCTTGCTTACAAACGCAAGCACGCAGTATTGCTTACACATACAACGACCCTGTTATATTTATTGAGTATGCACTTGATGTTGCAGCTGCCTGTCGAGAAGTCGATGTAAAATCTGTCGCGGTAAGTGCAGGTTTTATCAGTGACAAAGCGCGAGAGCCTTTTTTTGCATCAATGGATGCTGCCAATATTGATTTGAAAGGCTTTAGTAAAACATTTTATAAAAAGCTCTGTGGCGCTGACCTGGATATTGTTAAAGAAACCTTAATTTATCTCGCGCAAAAACAGGATACATGGCTCGAAGTGACTAACCTTATAATCCCTGGGGAGAATGATTCAGAAGAAGAGCTAACACAGATGTGTGAGTGGTATAGCGAAAATTTAGGCTGCGATGTGCCATTACACTTCAGCGCTTTTCATCCGGATTACAAAATGCTTAAGCATCCTAGAACACCGATTGATACCTTGCTAAAAGCACGCAATATCGCTCGAAAATCAGGCCTTCACTTTGTTTATACCGGTAATGTATCAGACCCTGCAAGCGCGTCTACTTACTGCCCAAATTGTGAGAGCTTGTTAATCGAGAGAGATCGTTATCAATTAGGGCGCTGGGAGTTAGATGAAAAGGGCCAGTGTAAGAAGTGCCAGCATTTGATTGCTGGCGTATTTGAAAAGCAGGCCGGAAATTGGGGAGCGAAACGTCAGGTTTTACGCTTTGTCGATTAAGGCCTACTCAAAAAGCTGTTGTGTTCTGCGGTTTAGAGGTTCTTTTAAGTCGTAGAAGGCACAGGGAAAACCACATCGTAAACCCAATTGTAAACAAAGGCATAGACCAAAAAGAAAACGATAAACACAAGATCCATCATAAATGCCTGCCAATATGTCATATCCAACCACCATGCGATAATTGGGATCGTACAGATAAGCATAGCCAGCTCAAACAGCAAGGCATGTAAAATACGCGTTTTGACGGTTCTATCGCGCTTACCTTTGATTTTTATCTCTACAATATCAAACGCATAATTAAACATGTAATTAAGGGCCATAGCGATCATGCTCAGAGCAAACGCTAAACTTGCCACGCTAACTACAGGTTTTGCGGTCATCCAAACCACTAAGGGTGTCACTATTAATAACGCGAGCATTTCAAATAAGAGTGTGTGGCGTAATCTATCAAGCTTGGTTCTCATATTCTTCTCAAAATAAAGCGGTGTTTTAGAAAGGGTTGTAATTATCCTCTATTCTAGCTATAAAATAGATATTTAAAAGTTAGCTCCTATCAGGTTTTGATATAGATGAAATTCAATCTTTTGCAAATAAATGCCTTTGTGGCCAGTGCAGAGTGCGGGTCTTTTTCCGCCGCTGCCAGGCGCTTAAACAAAGCGCAATCAGCCATTAGCAATGCCGTGTCTAATTTAGAAATAGATCTGGGGCTAGAGTTATTTGATCGCTCTAAGCGTGAACCTCAGTTAACACTGGCAGGGGAGTCTTTGTTGCCCAGAGCCAAGCAGCTTCTTGAACAAGGGCGCGCCTTACAAGGTCATGCTGATGCGTTATCCAATAACGATGAAGGAAAGTTAGTACTGGCAATCGAAGAGTCTTTAATGGGCAAAGAAATGCATCAGCTGTTTGAACGCTTTGAAAAAAAATTTCCCTATCTTGAATTGGAACTGCTGTTTCCTGTGCGCCATGATGTTTTGGATTTGATTGTTGAAAAGCGTGCGGATATTGGTTTGATGCTGGCGATTTTTACGCCGCCTCAAGATTATAAAATCACAGCGATGGGCGAGATAAAGCAAAGCGCTGTAGTCTCTGCAAGTCACCCTTTGGCGAATAAAGCTTGTACGTTTGACGATTTGCGCCATCATCGCCAATTACTACTGGAGTCGCGGGGGCCAAAAACCAATGCTGCTGAGCAAATGAGCCCACATTTATGGCGGGTAGAAAGTCTATTCTCACTGTTAGGATTAGCAAAGCAAGGGTTAGGTTGGGGCTGGGCCCCTAAATACATGGTGGCCAAAGATGTCGAGAATAAAAAGTTGGTGGAGCTTGCGATAAACGGTAAACAACAACATCACCATTTACCAGTCGATATGATTACCTCAAACCATTACATTGAAGGTGCTGCTGGCCGCTGGATTTACAAAGAATGGCTTAAACTTTCTTTTTTAATCTGATAAATAATTATAGCGAATTAAATCAACAATGATTACTAGGTTGCCATGAAAATTAGACAGTATAAACCAGACGATAGTGCACAAATCGCAGATCTTTTTCATTCAGCAGTGCACGCTATCGATGATACCCTATACAGCAGCCGTCAGCTCGAAGCTTGGGCACCTTCACCTCCTGATTATTACTTTTGGGCGCAGCGCTTAGCACTTAAAAAACCTTTCGTGGCTTATATAGATAAATACATTATCGGCTTTATAGAACTGGAAGAAGATGGACATATTGACTGCCTTTACGTGCATAAAAACTATCAAGGTCAAGGGGTGGCTGCTGGCTTATTTTCGTACCTTTTTGATCTGGCAAAAACGCGTAAAATCAATAGGCTTTATGTAGAAGCAAGTAAACCTGCAGTGCCTTTTTTTAAAAAGCAGGGCTTTAATATTCTGCGTAATAATTTAGTGATATTAAGAGGGGAGGTACTCGAAAACTATTGTATGGCGCGCGAAATATAACTGCGTTTGTAGTGCTCTATATTTATTGGTTTATCGATTTGTGAACTCTTATTTAAAAGAGCCTTTATTTCAAAGGCTCTTAACGGTAATCATAAACGACTATTTAAGTGCTTATTTTTGAAGTGCTTTAGCATGATAAGCCATGTGCTCACCGATAAAACTCGCGATAAAGTGGTAGCTATGATCATAGTCAGGCTGCATTCTAAGGTTTAATTCGAAACCATTGTCATCACAAGCCTGTTGAATATTCTGCGGGAAAAGCTGGCCTTCTAAGAATTGATCACCACTGCCTTGATCGATCAAAATAGCGATTTTTTCAGCACCGTTTTTGATTAACTCTGTCGCATCCCACGCTTTCCACGCGTCTTTATCATCGCCAATATAAGCTCCTAAACATCCTTCGCCCCAAGGGCAAGCAACTGGGTTGCAAATAGGTGAAAATGCCGATACTGATTGATAAGCTCCCGGCTGCTTTAATGCACTGATCAATGCACCATGACCACCCATAGAATGACCGAATATTGATTTTAAACCTGCTACAACAGGGAAGTTAGCTTCAATCAAAGCCGGTAGTTCACTATTGACGTAATCAAACATTTGATAGTGCTCAGCCCAAGGTTGCTCCGTTGCATTAACATAGAAACCCGCACCTTTGCCTAAATCATAACGATCAGCGTCATCGGCAACATCTTCACCCCTTGGAGAGGTATCAGGCATAACCAAGGCTAAACCATGTTCAGCAGCGTAGCGCTGAGCACCTGCTTTTGTGCGAACATTATCGTCAGTACAAGTTAAGCCTGATAACCAATAGACAGTAGGTACTTTCTGGTTTTGTGCTTGTGGCGGCAAGTAGATAGAAAATGTCATTTCACAGTTATTGACACTTGATGTATGTGTAAAGCGTTTTAGCCAACCACCAAACTCTTTGACACTATCTACTGCTGTTAAACTTGCTAATTCACTCATTATTAAAATCTCTATTGGTATTAAATATGTTGCTGTGTGTGATGTTCAAAGTCTGTTTTATTGTCATACACTGAGTTCGCCAGCACTACTGATGAGCACTCACTTTTTCTTAGAAGCGGTTCTGGTTTGACTGCAACAGTTGCTCTTAGGCTTACATTTGAATTACACTCAAAATAGAACGAATGTTCATTTGAGTCAATAACTAAAAGTTGCCTAGCAATGAAATGGTTAATTCAGACTTAACTATAAAATAAATAACAGTAAGTTATCAGTGCTAGTGATTGCGCTAACGTCTGTTTACAGGCACTATTTGCAACTTTTCATTAATGCTGAAGTTGATCATTTGAAGTGTTTGTCGTCTAAAAGTTGATGTTGGAGTAAAAATGCCCTATTTAACAAAAGCTGTTCCAAACCCAGAACCCGTGGATTGCCGAATATTAACGGCAGCTTTGGAGCTTTTTGTGGCGCATGGTTTTCACAGTGTTTCCGTACACGATATACAGAAGCTCGCCAATGTCAGCATTGGTTCAATTTACAACCATTTTGGCGGTAAAGAAGGTATTGCCAAAGCACTCTACGATCATTTGTTAATCGAAATAGAACAGATGATTGAGCAGGTTATAGCAGAGAAAAAAAGTGGCAAAGCACGCTGTGAAAGAGTCATAGAGCTCTTATTTGAATACACAGAGAGCAGACGTAGTATCATCACTTTTGTATTCGATATTCGCCACCGAGAAATACTGCCAAAACAAGAGCCTATTTATCAAAGCCTCGCATTTAAAATGCTCGATAAGCTGATTGAGCAGGGTATTGATGAGCAAGAAATTAAAGAGGGCAGTTTAGCTTTAATTAGTGCCTGCTTTTTTGGTGCTGCTATTCGAATGATTCAAATGCGCATAGAAGGGGCTATCGAGCTGCCACTCAATGATCAATACCCTGAAATTCTCGATATGCTGTGGCAAGGTGTTGCAAAGCAAGATTAACTTGTCTTTTTTGTAGTAAATTATGTATTTATACTAATTTCATTTTCAATCTAATCGATTCATTGATTACTAATACTTTCGCCCTGCACGGGGCTTATAACGAGGAATAGTCCAACCTCTCAATAACGCTCCAGCGCGAAGAATAAAACCACAGCTAATTCCAAAGGCGGCTGATATAGATTGCGAAAAATCAAGGTGTAGCGCAGCGATATAACTCAGCGCTGCCAACATTGCCGCTGATGCGTAAATTTCCTGCGTCAATATCAAAGTTTTTTCTTGAGCGACCACATCACGTAACACGCCGCCAAAACTCGCTGTCATCATTCCCATAAGCACAGCAACTAGTGCAGTCGATCCTGCAGATAACGCAATGTAGGCACCAAAAACACCATAGGCTGAGAGCCCGATGGCATCGAGCCATAAAATTGCCCTGTACCGCCGATCAATAAGGTGCGCACCAAAAAAAGTTAATAGCGCAATACATAAACACACAATTATGTAAGTTTGATCTTCAACCCAAAAGATATTGCGCCCTAGAATAACATCGCGAAAAGTGCCTCCACCCACACCTGTTGCGGTAGCTAGAAATGCAAAACCAATTAAATCAAGCTGCTTACGGCTCGCAACGAGAGCACCTGTAGTAGCAAAAACAGCCACACCTATGATATCGGCGATATAACTTGCATATACGGACAATGTAAAAGACTCTGTGGGTTAAAAATAGTAATTGTAAATTGATAGCCAGTAAAATTCTATGCGAACCAAATAATTACAAAGAAAAACATATACCTAAAACACTTAATTCCCGCTTAGCCCAAAGCATCATTTATTCCTTTGATTGCACTTAATGGAATTTTAAAAGATATATCTCTTCACTGACCCATGCCGGGCGTACTCAAGTATCTGTTGTTGAAATAGTTTATTAGCCAAAAATGATGACGTTAAACTTGTGGGTTAGCGTAGTAGTTTTGAGTTGCGATGCGCACTACGCTGCACTAATTGAATGATCATATTATTTAAACATAAAGGTCTGATGAGACGTTTTGAAACAGGAGGTACGTCTACCATAGAGCCTAATCTCCGAAGAAGATTGAAGATGCAGCTGGCAGCTATTGATAGCGCGCAAACAATAGAAGATATCAACATAATTGGGATTGAGCTCCATTTACTCAAAGGTAATAGAGATGGAGTTTGGTCTGAGCTACTACATATCACCGTAAATGGAAACTGGCGCATCACTTTTGAATTAATTAATGGCAATGCAATTATCTTAAACTACCAGGACTATCACGAATGAAAATGCACAATCCACCACACTCTGTATATGAGGCCGCACAGGATTGTTGAAATTAGGGGATGCTAAACCTGAGAGCGTTTCACAAAGAGTAATGAAGCTTAACCCATTCATCACCTTGCTCATATAACGTTTACTCCGAATTTTGCCAAATTAAAACTTTTTAATAAGTTACCCTGAATTTCATGAAATAAATGAACAATACGTTCAGCTATTTCTTATGAGTTTATTTTTATTAGATTGGCTGTGCTACATATTTTTCCTCTTCATATTTCTCTTTGATTAACAATGCACTGACACCTCGCTATTGTTAATATTGTGCAGGTCAAATGTACTCGGAACTTAATCGCATGTCCCATCCTTTAATTAGAGATTATCGATGAAGAAAGTAATTTTAGTCATACTCATACTTTGTACTTTTAGCGTACAAGCAAAATGGGTAAAACCAAGTGAAAAATACATAAATGAATATAAAAAGCATGAAGATGCAGGGTGTCCGATCGAGGAAAATAGTATTCAACATTTTGTCTATTTTGCGAGAGATAGTAAGGGGATCATAAACCACCCCTTGCTAAAGTCGGATAACTTTTCGGGCGCTCAAATAATGTACCCATGGGCTGAGCTTGAGCCTGTTGAAGGGGAGTATGATTTTTCTCAAATCGAATCCGATTTGACGTACCTGCAAGGACATAATAAAAAGCTATTTATTCAGCTCCAAGACGCCACGTTCACAAAAACGTTTAAAGGCGTACCAAGCTACTTGTTAACTGATCGTTTTGCTGGCGGTGTGGCAAAGCAATTTTCTGATAACGGGGAACTAGAAGGTTGGGTTGCAAAGAGATGGAATAAGAATGTCCGCAATAAATTCTCCCAGTTGATAATTGCATTAGGTGAGCAGTTTGATGGAAGAGTTGAAGGTATCAACCTACAAGAATCTGCAATCGGCGTTTCAGCGAAAACCTCACCAGATTTCACCAATAAAACCTATGTTGAAGCGCTTAAAAACAATATGACAGCCTTAAAACATGGGTTCAAAAATTCAGTAACGATACAATATGCTAATTTCATGCCAGGTGAGTGGTTGCCATGGGAGGATGAAGGTTATCTCAAATCTATCTACGAGCATGGTGAAAGCATTGGTGTTGGTTTAGGGGCGCCTGATTTAATGCCTCGACGAAAGGGGCAATTGAATCATGCTTTGACAATGATGCATGAAAACAAGTATTCAGTTCCCTTAAGTATCGCAGTGCAAGATGGTAATTATATCGGCAAGACAAATAGTATGGATGTAAATAATCAACGTAAAAACCTAGTGCCTAGCTTAACCTCTTTTGCAACGAAGTTTTTGAAAGTTAACTATATGTTTTGGGTCAATCAAGAGCCCTATTTTGAGCAAGATGTAATGACATGCTTTGAGTAGTGTTTATTTAGAAAAACTGCATAAAGTAGTTTAAACATCCTTTTATTACTTATTCTAATCACTGAAAAGTAACTGAGAGCTTTAACTCCTTGGCGACAGCAACAATTTAAAAGCACAGGCAAAGATGTGCTTAATTGTGTGCAATATGGAGTGCTGAGCTTGAATAAACTAACGTCAATTTATCCATACTATCTGAGTCTTTTAAAAAGAACTTATCGATTGTCGCTATTAGCAGCGTGCACTCTAATACTTGGCTGCGCATCGAAATCTAGCTCGCAGTTTTTAGTTTATCAACAGGCCTTTCAAGAGGCTGATTCTGTCGCACAAAGTTTGTTTGATCGTATGGCGGTGTCTGAAAAAGCGTTGATTCGCAAACAACAAGAAAAAGAAAATTTATCCAATATTTCTTTTAAAATCAATAAAGTGAACCACTATTTAACGGACAGTCAACCACCTATTACCGAGTCGTTTCGCCAATCATTCAAAACTGTTAATAGTTATTCAATGCTATTGGCAGCACTCGCATCCGGTGAAAGCGCAGAAAGACTGACTCAGCGAATAATGAGTTATACCAACATCGCCAGTATCCTCAGCCAAAGCGCTATTATTGATGCCTCCAAAATACCGCAAGTCGATACTGTCAGTTTGAGTAATGCCAGCCAGTTGCTTAAGCCATTGATAGAATTTGCTTATAACCAAAAAACTCAGCAGATGTTTGAAGATCGGCTATTACAAGACTACGCCACTATGGATGAGTTGTTCACCAAGCTGCGCAATTCAACGCCTCAAATGTTCGATGTGATGAAATCACACCATCGTCAAGCTGCCAAGATGGCAGGTGGCCATCGGCCAAATGATGAAGTGTTTGAAGAAATAAAAGATCTGCGCAGATTGATAGCGACATTTGTTTTGCTGATTGAACAGGCTCAACAAGCCCTTGCACAAACAAAACAGGCAATTGAAAACGATGAAACCCACTCAGTTGAAACACTGATTACCCGGGCCCAAAACTTGCAATTAGTGGTTCAGCATCTGCGCAATGGTTTAAGTGCCTTCTAATAATTATTAATTTTAAAAAATATTGGAGTTTGCTATGTCTCAAGCCAGTGACAAAATTTTTGCATTAATCGTCGCCACTACTAAAGAAATTGAGCGCGCTCAATCTGTAGGGGACCAGGAAAGTGTTGAAAAGTTGAAGGCATTGAGAGAAGCACTCAAACAAAAAGAGATTAGCATAGTGCTGATGGATGCAGCACAGGCAGCTTCTGAACTCGCCCAATTAGCGGCGCTATTAGAGCAGGCTAGAAAAGAAATTGATGATTCTCTCAATGGCGTTTTTATAGGTAACTTACAAGAAGCAGAGAAAGCTATTGACGAAGAAGCGTTAAAGTTACACGAACAAGATCGCATGCAAAGTGCTCAGTTCGATACACCTGATGCACAACAGCCACCTCAAGAAGTTTGCGGTAACTTAGTCGAGGTCTTTGATGATGAACCAGAACCGTCGTCAAACACACAAGCTAGTGGTAAAACGACCCGTAATAAATTGCCGCGCACATCAGATGAATACGCGAAGTTGCTTGAGAAGATTGAAATTCGCCAAGACTGGCTTTCTAAAATAGATTTCGTCGTCAACAAACTCATCAATGAGAAAGCCGCTTTGCGCTATCGTAAAGTGGAGCAAATAACGGGGGTTCCCTGGTGGTTTATAGGTATTTTACACATGCTTGAAACCAGTCAGCGTTTCAATGCACATCTTCATAACGGTGACTCGTTGAGTCGTAAAACATTGAGAGTTCCAAAAAACAGGCCCCACAATTGGCAGGCGGGGATGTCGTGGGAGTTAAGCGCTGTTGATGCGTTATCGGTTATTCATAAACTAGATAAGGTAACTGATTGGTCATTGGGTAACGCACTGCGTCTAATGGAGAAATACAATGGTTTGGGGTATCGCAATCGCAAATTAATGTCTCCTTATTTATGGAGTGGCAGCCACTATTATTTAAGAGGTAAGTTTGTCAAAGACGGTGTGTTTGATGCCAATATACCTTCACAGCAGGTTGGCTGTGCGCTCATCATCAAGCGCCTACTCGATAAAGGGATGATTAATGTTGGTGCTAAAAAACAGTTACGTGCAGCGCCACGTGTATTGACAGGTAATTTACCTGAGATTCGCTCTTCTATGCTCGCAAAGCATGTACGCGCTGAATTAGACTTTCCTTTAAAGCCACAAGATATGATCAAGCGCGGAGGCAATGCCGATAAAGCTGATGTTAAACGCGTGCAAGAATGGTGTTGTTTACACGGCTGCAAAGCAGCCATTGATGGCGATTTTGGTCCAGCCACTGCTAAATCGGTCAAGCTTTTTCAAACGCGCAATGCACTGGTTAGCGATGGATGTGTCGGGGTTGATACTTGGGCGTTATTAACCGCACCAATGCAACGTGCATTAGCAGCACAGCCAGAGGAAAAGAATCTCAATAAGATGGTATTAAGTGTTGCCAGACAACATATAAAACAAAAGCCTAGGGAGGTCGGCGGTAATAATCACGGCCCTTGGGTGCGCTTGTATATGCAGGGTAAAGAGGGAGCGCCGCAAGCATGGTGCGCAGGGTTTGTATGCTCTATCGTCAAACAAGCGGCAGCTGACTTGGGCGAGAAAAGTCCGTTTAAGCGCCAGGTTGGCGTAGATGCTTTAGTGAGAGATGCGAAAAGCAGTGATCGCTTTATATCTGAGCGAAATCTGAGTAATGCGCTGCAAAGAAAAAGTAGAATCCCACTTGGCTGTTTATTTGTTATTCGTAAAACAAATACTGATTGGACCCACGTTGGCATTGTTACAGCCTTAGACAATGATGATTTTCTGACAATAGAAGGAAACACCAACGGCGTTAACGTTGACGGCGGGGCGGCTATCTATTCAAACAGAGCGTATAAAAACAAAGACTTCTTATTACTGACTTGATACCCCTATTATTTAATGGAAGTTAGTGTGAAACCTCCTAAATGTTTGTACTATCTCTCAACGACTGTTGTGTGAGAACAATAATGAGCAAACTACAATCATTGTTAAAAGATGTACGCGCATGCGAGCTGTGTAAGGATAAGTTCATAGCAGATAGACACTTAGAAGGGGTTGAGGCTGAGCGAGCAGTTCGTCCTGTCTTACAAGCCAACACAAAGGCAAAAATCCTCATCGCAGGGCAGGCACCTGGCAGAAAAGTACACTTATCAGGTACTCCGTTTGATGACGCTAGCGGTGATCGCCTGCGAGATTGGCTGGGTTTGAGTAAAGCACAGTTTTACGATGAGCAAATTGTCGCTATCCTCCCCATGGCATTTTGCTTTCCCGGTACGGGAAAGTCCGGCGATTTAGCACCACATCCGCGCTGCGCGCAACAATGGCGCACACAGCTACTAGCGCTTTTACCCAACATTGAACTAACGGTTGTACTTGGCCAATATGCACTAAAATATCATTTACCAGGGCCTTTGCTTAGCGTGACTGAGCAGGTTAAAGGGTGGCAAACACATTGGCCGACAACTATTGCACTGCCACACCCAAGCCCGCGCAATAACATTTGGCTAAGTAAGAATCCTTGGTTTAGCGATGATGTTTTACCGCCTTTAAAAGCACGTGTAGCCACGCTTTTAGCCAGTACAGCGAATTAGCTCACTGGTTAAAAGCTCAAGCTATTACGAATGCACCTTTGATGAGGATTAGTATTTTAAAAACGTTTGAAAATACTGTATCTTAGCCCCAGATAAATTAATTGAGAGAAACACTTAGCTATGATTATTAAACCAAAAATTCGCGGCTTCATCTGTACAACAACACATCCAGAAGGCTGCGCGCACAATGTTCGCGAGCAAATTGCTTACGTACAAAAAAATGGTGCAGTGAATGATGGTCCTAAACGTGTACTGATCGTTGGTGCATCAAGTGGCTATGGTTTATCTTCACGTATAACAGCGGCTTTTGGTAGTGGCGCTTCTACAATCGGTGTATTTTTTGAAAAGCCAGCGACTGAGAAAAAGCCGGGCACAGCAGGCTGGCACAACAGTGCAGCGTTCGATGAAGAAGCTAAAAAAGCAGGCCTTTACTCAAAAAGTTTAAATGGCGATGCGTTTAGTAATGAAGCTAAGCAAAAAACCATTGATCTGATTAAAGAAGATCTGGGTCAAATCGACTTAGTGGTCTACTCATTGGCATCACCTGTAAGAAAGCTACCTGAAAGCGGTGAAGTCGTTCGTTCAACACTAAAGCCAATTGGCAATCCTTATAAATCAACCGCACTAAACACAAACAACGATACTTTGTTTGATGCAGAAGTTGAGCCAGCTACAGAGCAAGAAATTGCCGACACCGTAACCGTAATGGGTGGTGATGATTGGCAGCTTTGGATTGACGCTCTCATGGATGCAGATGTTCTAGCACCGGGTTGTAAAACTGCAGCGTACAGCTACATGGGTTCTGATATTACATGGCCTATCTACTGGCACGGCACCATTGGTCAAGCAAAGCAGCACCTTGATGAAACAGCTGCGACCTTAAACACTAAGATGCAAGCTATTGGTGGTCAGGCAAACGTTGCAGTATTAAAGTCGGTTGTCACTCAGGCAAGCTCTGCTATTCCTGTTATGCCTTTGTACTTATCAATGGTCTTCAAAGTGATGAAAGAGAGCAACGTACACGAAGGCTGCATCGAGCAGATCGATCGCTTATTCCGTACAGGCTTATATTCAGATGATGTTGTTTATGATGATGGCAACCGCTACCGTATGGATGACTGGGAATTACGTGATGATATTCAAGCACGTTGCAAAGACATCTGGAACAAAGTGACTAACGAAAACGTATTCGATACAACAGATTACGCTTATTACAAGTCAGAGTTCTTGAAGTTATTCGGCTTTAATATCGATGGCATCGATTACGAAAAAGATGTACCTACATTGCAAAACTTTGACGTAAAAGATATTTAATAGCTGAGTTAACATCAAGCTTATCAGCATAATAAAGCCGCTTAGATGTTAGCCATCGCAGCGGCTTTTTTGTGCCTGTTAATTAAATATCACCTTGTAAATGAGCAATCAATTGCTGCATAAATTTAGCCGCTTGCGCACCGGTTACAGCACGGTGATCAAAGCTCAGTGATAGAGGTAATATCAAGTGATTATTGAGCTCTCCATTTTCTAAAGTCACGCGATCAAAACAACGACCAGCACCAATGATGGCAACTGTTGGTGGCACGACGACAGGATTTGCATAGCGTCCGCCGATAGAGCCAAAGTTGGAAAGGGTGATGCTATTACCGCGCAATTGATCTGCGCTAATTTTGCGATTATCGACCAATGTTTTCATATTGCTAATCGTCTCTCGCAACTGCTCAGCGCTATATTGTGCAGCGTTATTGATAACCGGCACAAACAGCCCGTCATTTCCTTCCATCGCAAGCCCTAAATGCACTTGCTCAAGTAACCTGCGGCCGATTGAATGGCTGTCATACCAAGCATTAAGGCTTGGCTCAATTGTGCAGGCATGAATGATGGCTTGAATGAGTCTGACGCTAACATCTGTATTACAGCTATTTTTATCTAAGGCTCGCCAGCTTTGAATATCCGCATCATCATTGATAGTAACAGGTACCACCTCTGCGTGGGCTTGTGCCATGGTTTTCGCCATCACACGTGACACCCCCTTTAAAGGTTGGAGTTTGCCAACTTTTGCATAAATTTTAACAACCCTTTCAATATCACTCGCTTTTATGGTGCCATCAGGCCCTGAGGGGGTCACTACTGTTAAATCAATATCATGACGCCTTGCCAGTGCACGAACGGCGGGGGTTGCTTTAATACCCGCAAAGGCATTGCCGCTATTGCTTTGTGCATTTTCACTGAGCTTGCGCTGATCAGTGGGGATGTCTCCAACAACCGAGGTTGACTCATTGCTTGAGCTTGGTGGCTCTTTTTCAGTCGTTACTGATTGCTCAAGTTCAAACTCAATTAAAGGATCTTCAGTGTGGATAATCTCTCCCTCAGCACCATAGAGTTTATGAATAACACCGGTGTAGGGACTGGGAATTTCGACAATTGCTTTGGCAGTTTCCATGGCGACTAAAATTTGATCGCTGGTAACTTGATCGCCTTCTTTGACAAACCATTCCACTATTTCAGCTTCAGGTAAGCCTTCGCCCAAATCGGGTAATTTGAATATAGTCATTAGAACTCCATTAATCGCTTAGCAGCCTGCATAATTTTTTCGGTGGAAGGTAAGTAATGTTGCTCAAGTTTTAAAAGGGGCATCACAGTATCGTATCCGGTCACCCTTAAAATGGGTGCAAACAAAGAAGTTAAGCCTTCTTCTGCCACAATAGCAGCTGCTTCTGAGGCAACTGATCCTGACTTGGCAGCTTCGCAAACAATCATGCAACGACCGGTTTTTTCGACGGATTCTAGAATAGTCTTTTTATCGATGGGTTTAATAGATGCAAGATCGATCACTTCGCAATCAATACCCATTTGTGCAAGTTGCTCACTGGCTTGTAAAGTTTCTTGTAACATCGCACCCCAGCTGACAATTGTGAGATCACTGCCTTGTCTTAAAGTAAAACAGACATCTAAAGGAAGTGCTTCGCCATTATTCTCAAAGGTTTCTGATTGCGCTCGATAAATACGCTTAGGCTCTAAAAATACGACGGGATCTGGATCGCGAATCGCAGCTAGCAATAAACCATAGGCCCTAGCAGGCGAGGAGGGTATAACAACCCTGATACCGGGCACGTGGGCAAAAATCGCTTCGGTGCTTTCGCTGTGATGCTCAGGTGCATGAATACCGCCTCCAAAAGGGGCACGCAACACCATAGGGCAGCTGAGACGCCCGCGGGTGCGGTTACGCATACGACTGGCATGGCAAATAAATTGATCAAATGCTGCGTAAATAAACCCCATAAACTGAATTTCAGCCACGGGTTTAAAGCCTTGGGTTGCAAGGCCGATACTCATTCCGCAAATCAGTGATTCTGCCAGCGGAGTATCGATGACTCTGTCTTCACCAAAGCGTGTTTGTAGCTTATCGGTGGCTCTAAATACGCCTCCATTAGCCCCCACATCTTCACCCAGCACTACAACGCTCTCATCAGCTGCCAACTCATAGTCAAGGGCAGCATTAACCGCTTCTATCAATGTATATTGAGACATGACAACCTCCACTTATTTGTTTTGGTTTAATTGATCAAGCTGCTCTTTCAAAGCATCTGGCATCGTTTCGTACATATACTCAAACATCGCGCTTTTATCTTGAGCAGGTGTTGCTAAATAGCTTTCAACACTTTGCTTTACTTGTGCGTTGGCTTGCTGCTTGAAAGTTTCAATTTTTGCATCCGTTAAATCACCGCGCTTTAGCAAGTATTTTTCCAATCTTACTAAGGGCTCTTTTTTCCACGCATTTGCTAGCTCTTCTTGATCACGATAACGACTCGCATCATCAGCGGTAGTGTGATCACCTAAGCGATAACTGATTGCTTCAATCAAGCTGGGGCCGTTGCCTTTACGGGCGTTATCTATGGCGCGCTGTAAATGGATGTGGCACGCAATGGTGTCGTTACCATCAATTTGCTCGGATGCAACGCCTCCAGCGATACCTTTTTGTGCCAATGTTTGGCAGTAAGATTGTTTTGCCCGCGGCACTGAGATGGCCCACTGATTATTGATAACAACGAATACGATTGGCAACTGCCAGGTACCGGCAGCGTTTAAAGCCTCATAAAAATCGCCTTCTGAGGTGCCACCATCACCACATACCACAACGGCGACGCGCGGTTGTTTGCGAAGTTTGAACGCATAAGCCACACCAATGCTGTGGCAGCATTGGCTAGCAATAGGGACGTTATAGGGAAGATCTTCTTTGTTGTGGGAAAAATCCATGCCTCTTTCATCACCACCCCAGTAAAGGAACAGCTCGTGCATAGTAGTGCCACGCATTAATAAAGTCGCGGCATCTCGATAACCGGGTAAAAACACATCACACGCTTGCATTGTTTTGCCAATAGCAGTGCTGATAGCCTCTTGGCCTAAACAGGAAGGATAAGTGCCAATGCGACCCGTACGCTGTAAGGCAATGGCTTTGGTATCATAGCTACGTACCAATAACATGGCTTGGTAGTAATCGAGTAGCCGTGCGGGATCAAGGCCTGCTTGAGTGAGTGCTTGGTTATCTAAATGTAAATTGGAATCAGCATCTAGATACTGCGAGAAGTTAATAGAAAACTTAGCAACTGTAATCATCTGAGCCCCCTAAAATTAAGGAAAATGAGAGCCGTTGTCTGTGCGATATAAGATGTGCCTTGATCAACGGTGCTCTGATTTATGCAATGATTGATCTAAAGTTTGTTCGTTTGAGGTGTTATTAGTTTAAAATCAGCAAGCTTCAATGTGAGTGAGAAAGTTCCACATATCCTCAAATAGCACTTATTAAACCCACTGATTTTTAAATCGACTGATACTAAAAGTATAGTCTGTAATTACTAATATGACCCAGTTACGCCATTAAAATTCCCATAGTGAGTGATTTAATGGTGATCCACAACCCGTTTGTACGTATTTGTAAGGCCCCAAAAAGGCTTTAACATACAAAGCTAATACACTGTTCTGTTTGAAATATTTAAGTTCGGTCGCATATAGTAAATAGAATCACTGCTTTATTGTTTTCACTCACCTCTTGCGAGTAGCGCTATGTCTGACAAAAAGACCGCCCGAAAATCTTCTAAAACGATTTCAATATTGCTGGCCTTTGCAATGCCTTACAAAAAGACCATGCTGTTCGCTTCCTTAGCACTGATCTTTACGGCGGGAATTACGCTATCTATCGGCCAAGGACTAAGGTTGATGATCGATAGTGGGTTTGTGGCGCAATCAAGCAGCCAATTGAATAGCACCACTTTAATCATGCTAGCTTTAACGCTACTAATGGCAATAGGTACCTATATTCGCTTTTATTTGATGTCATGGTTAGGAGAGCGGGTGTGCGCTGATGTCAGAAAAGCGGTTTTTAATCACTTGATTGAGCTTCATCCGAGCTATTTTGAAGTGAATCAATCAGGTGAAATTATGTCGCGTATCACAACTGATACCACGCTATTGCAAACCATTATTGGCTCATCCTTATCAATGGCACTGCGCAGTGGATTAATGTTTCTCGGCGCGCTCATTATGCTTTTACTGACGGATGCTAAGCTCACGGCGATTGTGTTTGTCACTGTGCCTGTTGTGTTGCTGCCCATTCTTATTTATGGCAGACGCGTGCGTGAATTATCAAGGCGCACCCAAGATACTGTGGCTGATGTTGGCACTTATGCAGGGGAAATCATTCAGCAGTTAAAAACAGTACAAAGCTATTCTAAAGAGCAGTTTGAAAATGCAGCCTTTGCCGCCCAAGTAGAGGAAAGCTTTGATGTTGGAAAACTGCGCATCAAACAGCGTGCTTTACTGATTGCCGCTGTATTAATTCTTGTTTTTTCTTCGGTTGCAGGACTTGTTTGGTTAGGAGGCAGCGCCGTTATTTCAGGGGAGATGAGTGCAGGGCATCTAGGTGCTTTTATTTTCTATGCAATTTTAATGGCAAGCTCAGTGACAACAGTTTCACAAGTATGGGGGGATTTACAACGTGCAGCTGGGGCAAGTGAGCGTTTAGTGGAGCTTCTTCAGGAGCAAAGCAATATCACATCAAATACAGTGACAGATCGACAACCTGAAGACTTATCGACCACTTTGGCATTTCACGATGTGACTTTTAGCTACCCATCGCGTTTAGAGCAGGCTTCTTTAAAAGGCTTAGATTTTATCGTTAAGCCAGGTCAGAGCGTGGCATTAGTTGGACCTTCAGGAGCAGGCAAATCAACAGTCTTCGAGCTTGTACAACGTTTTTATGATCCGCAACAGGGCAAGCTTACTTTTGGCGATGTTGATATTAGGGAATTGAATCACAATAGCCTGAGAGATCAAATGGCATTGGTACCTCAACAGCCTGTGTTGTTTAGTAATGATGTGTTTTATAACATTGCATACGCCTGTGAAGGTGCCAGTGAAGCACAAGTCATTGAAGCGGCAAAAGCAGCTAATGCCCATGATTTTATTATGCAGCTGCCAAACCAGTACCAAACTTTTTTAGGAGAAAAAGGTGTACGACTCAGTGGCGGTCAAAAGCAGCGTATAGCCATTGCTAGAGCTATCCTCAAAAACCCAAGAGTTTTGCTACTCGATGAAGCAACCAGTGCATTAGATGCACAAAGCGAAGCGAAAGTGCAACAAGCATTAACACGCTTAATGAAAGACAGAACCACGATTATTATTGCGCATCGTTTAGCAACGATTCTAGATGCTGATCATATTGTCGTAATCGAAGATGGGTCTGTAATCGCACAAGGCACACATCAATCATTACTGGTCGATTGTCCGCTGTATAAAAAGTTAGCTGATTTACAATTTACAGAAGGAACTCAACTCAATAGAGATTAAAACGAGGTTTTTGGGGGAGGCATTAAGAATTGAGAGCTGGGAAGCTAACACGAGGAAGAGGGTAGGTGATGCTTACTACTTGAGCCTGCAAAAAAAGCGGGCTCAAGCAACGCACTTAAGTATAATGTTAAGTGTTATTTATTTCTCAGGGTCTTGATCAATCAGTGATTTAACTTTAAACCAGCCCCAAACCATAGCGGCAGTCATACCAGCGATACCTAACAAACTAGGCCATAAAGTTTCAAATACATACGGGTCGATACCAAACATAATCTTTCCTCCTTAAGTGATGGGTAAACAATACCCTTTTGGCGTCTTAAGTTTTTTGATCTAGCGCAAGAAATGAAGTTGATTGGTAATAGTTAGTGGGGTGATAGTTGTTTTTTTGATCTAGGTCAAGTTCTATCAGGAAGCTAGTTTCTAGCTATTTAATATAGATTGTATATGATTTTAGATTGAAACTTCTGTTAATTGATTGAATTAATAAGTCTTTGTCGTTATGGTCTGAGCTTTATAAAACGATGGGCCGTGCACATCGCATTGTCCCTCATCAATGAATCCATTTTACATTTAGTTTTACTAATTAATTCACAGGTATTGCTTTGCTTTTTCCAGATAAGATCCACTATTTAATCCACTCCCTTGTAGAAAAAATTTGCACCTATTTACTCATTTCACTGATTGTTAGTGAAATTAGCACCGTTTTACTGCGCTACATTTATGATGTGGGCTTTTTAAAGTTACATGACTTTGCGCTCTATAGTTTTAGTGTATTAGTGGTGATGAGCATTATTTATACCTATGGGCGTAATAATCACGTCAGGGTTGATGTATTTAGAGAAAAACAACAACCAAAGATGCAACAGCTGGTTGATGTAATATCTATCGTTTTGTTCTTGATTCCTTTTTTCTTCTTAACCCTTTACTGGGTTTGGCCCGATATTGTCTACGCGTGGCAGATCACTGAAGGGTCTAGAGAAACAGGTGGATTACCTGGATTATTTATTGTGAAAAGCAGTTTGCCATTGATGTGTATTTTGATGATTGCGCAATCGTTGTTCATCATTCTTAGACGTGGCCAATTTATGACATTCAATGAAGAGGATAAACCGCAAAATCTTGTTAACACACAGGAGGCGGTATGAGCATTGAATCTATTTGGTTAAGTATTCTACTGATTTCCCTACTGTGTGCGATCATGAGTGGTATGCCTGTCATGCTTGCTATTGCTGGTGTACCTGTAGTTATTGGCGTAATTGCCTCTTTCTTTGGTCACTTTGATCTATCGTTTTTTGGCGCTTTCCCGCAACGCGTCTTTGGCATCATGGACAATGGTTTATTAATCGCTATTCCGCTCTTTGTGATGATGGGCATTTTGCTGGAACGCTCACGCATCGCTGAGCGCATGTTACTCATTATGGCGAGCTTTTTCGGCGGTTCGCGATCTGGATTAGCTTATTCTGTACTTATTGTCAGTACTTTAATCGCGGCATCTACAGGCATCATTGGTGCAACAATAGTAATGTTGGGCCTAATTAGCTTACCTGCACTGTTAAAAGCAGGTGTATCTGTTCGCCTATCCAGCGGCTTAATCTGCGCATCAGGTACTTTAGGGCAGATTATCCCGCCATCCATCGTGCTTATTTTGCTCGGTGATCAAATATCAAATGCCTATATAGAAGCGCAACAAAATGCAGGTAATTTTGCACCTGATCCAGTCTCCGTTGGTGATTTATTTGCCGGTGCTATTTTGCCAGGATTATTACTAGTCGCTCTATATGCACTGTACGTTTTTATCCATAGTTTGTTTGATAAAACGCCGGTTAAAAACACAGTGCGCAATGAGCAGGGAGGTGCTGATAACGCACAAAGCTCCTCGATAGTTAAATACTCTTGGCATGAAGTTGCCACGGTCTTTTTTCCGCCAATTTTGCTTATTGCCGCAGTGTTAGGGTCGATACTGTTAGGTGTTGCCACACCAACAGAAGCCGCTGCCGTTGGGGTAGCGGGCACATTATTAATTGCTGCTGCCAATAGCGAGCAGGCATCCAAAAAAACGAAGATGTTAATACTGCTAGGTACGGTCAGTGCGTTTTGTTTAGTGGTGTTGATCTCTTTGAATGCTGCCAAAATTGATCTAAGCGCTGAGCAAATTTCTTTAGAAGTTGGGACTTTACTAGCGTTTTTATTAAGCGCTTTGCTGGTAGTAGCTATACTTATATCCACACGTCAGCTGATGATTGATAATGTGCTTAAAAGCGCCGTTCAACAAAGTGTCAGTGTCTCGGGCATGGTGTTTGCAATTATTATTGCAGCGTCGATGTTATCGCTAGTTTTTAGAGGGTTTGAAGGTGACGAAATGGTCGCGCATTTGCTCTCTAATATTCCAGGGGATAAATGGGGTGCGCTGATTGCTGTAATGGTTGTGGTGTTCTTACTCGGTTTTATTTTAGAGTTTGTTGAAATTCTATTTATTGTTATTCCTTTAGTTGGCCCCGTTATCCTAGGGATGGATTTTAATCCTATTTGGTTCGCTATTATGATCGCAATAAATTTACAGACCAGTTTTTTAACACCGCCATTTGGTTTTGCGCTATTTTACTTTCGCTCAGTAGCGCCTAAAAGCATCACAACAATTGATATCTATAAGTCTGTGATTCCATTTGTTATTATTCAAATCATCGCCATGGGAATACTTGTCGCATTCCCAGAGTTGGTAACTTGGTTACCAGAACTCGTTTTCCAATAAGAAATATATTTAAGGGGTTAATATGGAACGTAGAAAGTTTTTACAAGGGGCCGCTATTGCCGGAGCTGGCGTTGCAATCACCAGTGCACCAGCGATTGCCAGTGGGAAGATCCAATGGAAATTACCAACCAGTTTTCCTGCTAAAGCGCCAGGTGTCGGCACCAACGTCACGAGCTTTGCAAAGCGTGTTGAGGCGATGTCAGGTGGCCGCTTAAGCTTAAAAGTCTACTCAGGTGGTGAATTGGTACCCCCATTTGCAGTAGAAGATGCCGTACAAAAAGGCACTGCTGAAATTGGTCATAGCACGCCGTATTATTCAGCGGGCAAAAACTCAGCAATTCACTTTTTCAGCACAGTACCTTTTGGCATGACAGCAACAGAACACGTTGCTTGGTTGCGCCACGGCGGTGGTCAAGAGCTTTGGGATGAGATCTATGCTGAGCGTGGTCTTAAAGGCTTCTACAGTGGTAACTCAGGTACACAATCAGGGGGCTGGTTCAAAAAAGAAATTAACTCTGTGAAAGATCTTTCAGGTTTGAACATGCGTATCGCAGGTTTAGGCGGTGAAGCAATGCGTAAACTGGGTGTAAACGCAATTTTGCTACCGCCACCAGAGATTTTCCCAGCGTTTAAATCAGGTGCGATTGATGCCGCTGAGTGGGTTGGGCCAATGCTAGACCAAGCGTTTGGTTTAAATAAGATCACGGATCTTTGCTACACGCCAGCATTTCATGAGCCAGGTGCTGCACTTGAAATTGTGGTTAATAAAGATGCTTTTAACGATCTGCCAAAAGATCTACAAGCAATTGTAGAAGAAGCGGCAAGAGCGACCTCTGTTGAAACATTAGCACAGTTTGATTACTTCAATACTCAAGCAATGATCAAGCTTAAAGAAAAGGGTGTGCAGTTTAAAGAGTTCCCTGAAGATGTCATTACGGCCTTAAAAGGCGCGACTGCTGAAGTGATGGATGATCTTGCAAAAGAGAATCCGCAATTCGCTAAAGTTCAAAAGAGCTACAACGATTTCTTAACCCCTGCGACTGAATACGCAAACCTTTTCCAAGGTGCAATTTACCGTCAAAGAAGTTAGAGATTAAATATCACATTGAGGCTGCTAGGTATGCGGTGGCCTTAATGTGATGTGTCTTTCAAGTGGAAACCATTCTCATTAGTCATGTAAATGCACCCTCAACACCATCTTATTTAATTATTTCCGATATCTTTGGCGATTCAGCTGCGCTAAGGCGTTTCGCAGATGCACTTGGCAAACCTTTTCAGGTTATCTCACCTTATCCAAAACTCATCCCATTTATAGATGAGGCGGATGCTTATCAGTATTTTATGCAGCATGTTGGCTTGCAGGGGTACGCGAAAAAGATTGAGCAACAACTCGATAATTTAACATCGCCTGCTAATGTGATTGCATTTAGTGTTGGCGCTTCATCAATGTGGTTGCTTAGTGACACGTTAGCTAAAAAGACTTGCAGTAATATAGCGCAAGTAGATTGTTTTTATAGTGCTCAAATTCGCCATCATTTAGCGATAGAACCTCAATTATCTCTGCGTTTTATTTTTCCCATCGAAGAAATGCATTTTGATGTCGACAGCGTGATTCAACAACTCGGCACAAAAGCCAACGTTAATGTGATCAAAACACCTTGGAGACATGGATTTATGAACGCGTTATCTATCAATTTTTCAGATACGGGCTATAAGCACTGCCTTAATCAATTGAAAAATGGGCGTTGTATAAAGGATTAATGTACACCTTTCAATTGCACCTTTATTAAAAAACCAACCCAGAATGAGCGTAAAACCGCGTAATATAAGATTGGCGCAATCATAACTAACTCATTGTTTTAAAATAATAAAACAACAACATTTATTGATGCTATAAAAAATACCTTATACCCCCTATAGAAAAACTAGTCAGCCCTCCTTATTGCTTTAGCTCTTTATCTTTAATAATTTATTGTCATCTTTTGAGGCGGCAAAAAATATATTAGCGCCGTGCTTTTACATTGTGACTCATCACGGAGTATCATCCACTACTTTGTTGATTTGTATGAGGAAAAGTCGTTGGAAAATTTATGGCAACAATGTCAAAAAACACTAAGCTGCGAGCAACTTGAAAACAACATAGATACCGATGTTGCAATAGTGGGTGCAGGTTTCACAGGGTTATCGACTGCACTTCATCTCGCTAAGTTAGGCGTTAATGTGACTGTAGTTGAAGCGCAAGAGGTAGGTTATGGCGCATCAGGTAGAAATGTCGGCTTAACAAACGCAGGGCTCTGGATAATGCCTAGCGAAACAGAGCGTTTATTGGGTAGCCAACAGGGCAGAGAGTTAAATCAATTACTGATTGATGCGCCTAAATATGTTCATCAATTGATTCAGGAACAACAACTCGACTGTGACTTAATGACAAATGGCACATTGCATTTAGCACACAGTAAATCAGCCCTTAGTTATTTGAAAGACAGGCAAGCGCAACTGACAGAATATGGCGCACAGATTGAGTATTTAGATCAGCAACAAACCTTTGCTAAATCACAAGCAGAAGGTTATCACGGCGCATTAATGGATTTGAATGCAGGTACCGTTCAGCCGCTTAAATACTGCTTAGCGCTTGCCAGATTAGCACAGCAACAAGGTGTAAAAATCTACCAGAAAAGTGGCATAACGCAGATTGAAAAGAAGGCTGATAAATTCGTACTTAACAGTGCTAAAGGTCAAATCAAAGCAAATAAAGTGGTATTGGCAACAAATGCTTATGAGCAATATTTAAACAATAATAACAAGTTGTTTACGCCATTATATTTTTGCCAATTAGCCAGTGAGCCACTTTCAAAAGAACAAAGAGAGCACTGCCTACCAGATAACAATGGCTGTTGGGATAGTGGTGCAGTAATGCGCTCTTTTAGAACTGACAGTGCAGGGCGCTTAATAGTCGGCACGGTGGGTAATATTCACACCAATGGCGCCAAAGCCTTTAAGCAATGGTCAGAACATGTGGTGAAAAACACCTTTCCAAAAATTGGAAAATTAGAATACAGCTACGGGTGGTCAGGCTGTATTGCAAAGAGTCACAATAACATTCCACAAGTTTTAGAGTTAGAAAAGAATATTGTGCAAGTTGTTGGTTACAGCGGCAGAGGCATAGCGGGAGGAACCGTTGTTGGGCGTGAATTAGCGAATTATCTCAACGGTAATATCAGCCAAGCCCAACTCGCCTTACCCGTTAATAAAGCAAAAAATATTAGTTTTAATCAAGTACGGGCCGCCGTTTATGAAATCGGTTGTCAGTTATCACACATCAGTGATCATTTAATAAGGTAGCAATATGAAAATCAACGAAATCTTCTCTTCATTAGGCTTAGATGAAAGCTTAACTCAAGGTGGCGATTTGCCAGTAACTAGCCCTATTGATGGTGCCGTTATTGCAAATGTTAAAATGCATTCAAGTGCAGAAATTGAGCAAAAAATTGATAGTGCTCAACGTGCTTTTAAGCAGTGGAGAAATGTGCCAGCTCCGAGAAGAGGTGAGTTGATTCGTTTGTTTGGCAATATCTTACGCGATAAAAAAGAAGCCCTTGGCGCACTGGTGAGCTTAGAGTGCGGCAAAATATTCCAAGAAGGCATGGGCGAAGTACAAGAGATGATCGATATTTGCGACTTGGCAGTAGGTCAGTCACGCCAACTTTTTGGTTTGAATATCGCCTCTGAACGCCCTAGTCACAAAATGCGTGAATTTTGGCAGCCTTTAGGGCCTGTCGGTGTTATCTCTGCCTTTAACTTCCCAGTAGCGGTATGGTCATGGAACACTGCAATGGCGGTTGTTTGTGGTGATAGTGTGCTTTGGAAACCTTCAGAGAAAACGCCTTTAACCGCACTGGCTTGTCAGAATATTTTCGCTCAAGCGATGGAAGAATTCGGCGATGATGCGCCACAAGATTTAGTACAGTTAATTATTGGCGAGAAAGCGGCTGGCGAGCAAATGGTTGCCAGTAAGAAAATGCCATTAATCAGTGCGACAGGTTCAAGTGCTATGGGTCGTATTGTGGGCACTCAAGTTGCACAGCGCTTTGGTCGCTCTTTACTCGAACTGGGTGGGAACAATGCCATAATCGTTGCTCCTTCTGCTGACTTATCGATCGCCTTCCAAGGTATCTTCTTCGGTTCTGTTGGTACCTGCGGGCAACGTTGTACGACTACGCGTCGAATTTTTGTACACGATAGCGTTTATGACGAGCTGGTACCGCAGCTGAAAAGCGCTTACTCAAAAGTAAAAATTGGCAACCCATTAGATGAAAATGCCTTAGTAGGTCCGCTTATCGATAAAGATTCATTTGATAATATGCAAAAGGCTCTTGAACTTGCTAAAGAAAATGGCGGCGAAATTATTGGCGGCGAACGCACTTTGCAAGATCAATATCCTGATGCCTATTATGTGAAACCCGCATTGGTTGAAATGACAGGTGATGTTAACAATGTCAAAGAAGAAACCTTTGCACCGATTTTATACGTCTTTAAATACAGCGATTTAGATGAAGCGATTGAAAGACAAAACGATGTACCTCAAGGTTTATCGTCGGCCATTTTTACAAAAGATGTGTTGGAAGCTGAAATTTTCACTTCTGAATGCGGCAGCGACTGCGGTATCGCAAACGTTAATATCGGTACTTCAGGGGCTGAGATTGGCGGTGCCTTTGGCGGCGAAAAAGAAACAGGTGGTGGCCGTGAAAGTGGCTCAGATGCTTGGAAAGTGTACATGCGACGCATGACATCTACACTGAATTACTCTAAAGAGCTACCACTGGCACAAGGCATCAAATTCGATCTGTCGGATTTATAAAGAATCAGTATTCTATCAACGTTGTTATTCCAGGTTTTACGGGTGATTTTTATCACCCGTTTTTTTATTTAATGTATGTAACACTATAAATTTATTTTGCTTTTTTCCCATCTACACTAGTAATTTCCCATGAAAAGTTCACACTCAAGCTTTTGTTAGATACAAGTAGAGATGGTCGCTTTCAATGAATGAGTTTTACCCTGAGATCCAGCCTTACCAAAGTTACATGCTAGCGGTTGATGATACGCACCAAATTTATATTGAAGAGTGCGGTAATCCTGAAGGACAACCCGTAGTGTTTTTGCACGGAGGCCCAGGTGGAGGCTGCTCTGAGAATGATAGGCGCTTTTTTGACCCTGAACGCTATCGCATCATTCTATTTGATCAAAGAGGCTGTGGCCGCTCTTTGCCTTTTGGCAACTTGGTTAACAATGACACCGCGCATTTAATTGAAGATATTGAAGCGATACGCTTTCATCTAAAAATCCCATCATGGCATGTCTTCGGCGGCTCTTGGGGATCAACACTATCCCTTGTTTACGCTCAAGCCCATCCTGATAAGGTACGCTCCCTCGTTTTGCGCGGTATCTTTTTAGGTCGCGCCCAAGATACTGCTTGGACATTTGAAGGCGGAGGTGCTGCCCGTATTTTCCCTGATTATTGGGCCGAGTACTTATCGGCATTACCAGAAGGAAAAACACAGTCAAGCGTACAAGTTGCCTATGATGTTTTGACAGGGGATGATCATAAAAGCGCTCTTAAACTTGCCAACGCTTGGGCTAAGTGGGAAATACGCTGCTGCACTTTGTTGCCAAACCCTAGCTTCGTTGAAAATGCGACAGATGATGAGCAAAGTTGGACATTGGCGCGTCACGAAGCGCATTTCATGGTCAATGACTGCTTCTTAAGTGATAATCAAATTATTGATAACTGCCATAAAATCAGCCATATCAAAACGACTATTGTGCATGGTCGCTACGATATAATCTGTGCATTTGATAATGCCTGGACACTTAAAAAAGCGTTGCCAGAATCTCAGCTTATTATCAGCGAAGATGCGGGCCATGCATCAATAGAGCCATCGACTAAACATCATCTAATTGATGCCACCAATGCAATGCTAGAAATTTAAGCCAATCCCCCTAAAAGTGTCATGTATTACTTATAATATATTGACGCGTTTTTAAGGCCGCTTGTTAAGGCAGGCCTTAAATTGGTAGGTAACAATATCCGCATTGCAACGGCTTTTACATTAATGAGAGCAATTCTATACTGCGCTCGTCCATTCAATTCACAATGACAAAATAGGGTTTAATAAAAGATGCAAGCTATGCTCAGCTTTATCACAAGCAGCGCCTGGGATTTAATCGCACTCGTCTGGTTTTTATGCTGTTACAAGGGCTATTTATATTACTCACAGATCAAGAGTTACGACACGCCTTGCCTTGCTAACGTACTGCATAAATATCGCTATGAGTGGATGATACATATGCTTGAGCGTGAAGTGCGTATTGCAGATGAAACGACCATTGCAAACTTAGAGCGCAGCGTGTCATTTTTCGCATCGACCACAATTTTGATCATAGCCGGTTTGATTACTTTATTAGGCTCTAGTGAAGTGGTCACTAAAGTATTATCAAACATTCCCATTATTAGCAGTACGGTTAATAGCTGGACTTTTAAGGTCATGTTGTTAATTGTTGTCTTTCTTTATGCTTTCTTCAAATTCACTTGGAGTTTGCGCCAATACGGCTTCCTTTCAGTGATGGTGAGTAGTGCGCCGACACCTGAAGATAAACTCAGCGATGAGGCCAAACAGTTCCATGCAGAGCGTATTGCGTTAATGTGTTCTAAAGCGGCGGGTAATTTTAACTTAGGCTTGCGCACTTATTACTTTTCAGTGTCTGTACTCGCTTGGTTTATCAGCCCTGGGTTATTTATGGTTAGTGCCACTTTCGTTGCTTTTATCTTATATCGCAGAGAGTTTAGGTCAGAGACATTAAATAACTTAATGATGAACCTAGGGGAGATCGGCAAAATAAACCTTGATCGAAAAAAACGCAAGAATAGGAATATTTAAGCGTTTGCTAATTCAGAAAGGCTTACCCACAAAAAAAATGTAGCTATTGCGCTTTATTAGCCTTGAAACTCTATAGTACGTCCCCATTTTAGCTATCAGGTATTAAATTAACATCATAGCGCTGCGCCAAATAATGCGGTGCTATCAGCAAAACAGGATTAATGCATAATGGCAACTGAAACCCAACAAGAAACGCTAGGTTTTCAAACGGAAGTCAATCAATTACTAAATTTGATGATTAACTCTTTGTACTCTAACAAAGAAATCTTTTTAAGAGAGTTAGTTTCAAATGCCTCTGATGCTGCAGAGAAGTTACGTTATGAAGCGCTAGAAAACGGTGACCTTTATGAAGGTGACGGCGACTTAAACATTCGTATCAGCTACGACAAAGACGCTAAAACGGTCACTATCGAAGATAACGGCATCGGCATGACACGCTCAGAAGTTGTTGACCACTTAGGTACAATCGCAAAATCTGGTACAGCGAGCTTCTTAGGTCAGTTAACTGGTGATCAATCAAAAGACAGCCAATTAATTGGTCAATTTGGTGTAGGTTTTTACTCAGCATTCATCGTTGCTAAAGAAGTTGATGTATTTACACGTAAAGCTGGCGCTGATGCTTCTGAAGGTGTGCATTGGCACTCAGAAGGTAAAGGCGAGTTCAATTTAGGGACTGTTGAGAAAGCCTCTCGCGGTACGCAAATCGTTCTTCACTTAAAAGATGAAGAAGAAGAGTTCGCAGATGGCCAACGTCTACGTCACTTAATCAAAAAGTACTCTGATCATATCGCTCTACCTGTTGTTATGTTACAAGAGCCTGCACCGGCAATGCCACCTGCAGAAGGCGAAGAAGATACTGTTGAAGAAGCGGTTGTTCTTGAAGATGAGACGATCAACTCAGCATCAGCATTGTGGACACGTAACAAAGCAGATGTTGCAGATGAAGATTACAATGAATTCTACAAGCATTTATCACATGATCACGGTGATGCCCTAACGTGGACTCACAACCGTGTAGAAGGTAAGCAAGAATACACCAGCTTACTTTACGTACCGACAAATGCACCACACGATTTATGGAACCGTGAAGCGCCTCGTGGCTTAAAGCTTTACATCCAGCGTGTTTTCATTATGGATCAAGTAGATGAGTTTCTACCATTATACTTGCGCTTCATTAAGGGTGTTATTGATTCAGCAAGCTTGTCATTAAACGTCTCGCGTGAAATTCTACAAAAAGATCCTAATGCAGAGAAATTAGGTGCAGCGTTAACAAAACGTGCCCTAGATATGCTGACTAAACTGAGCAAGAACGAAGAGAAGTACCAAACATTCTGGAAAGCTTTTGGCAACGTAATCAAAGAAGGTCCTGCTGAAGATTTCACTAACCGTGAAAAGATTATGAAGCTGATGCGTTTCGCCTCTACTCATAATGATAGCGATGCGCAAAATGTCTCTCTTGCTAGCTACATCGAGCGTATGCAAGAAGGTCAGGAAAAGATCTACTACGTGACAGCAGAGAACTACAATACGGCTAAAAACAGCCCACACTTAGAAATCTTCCGCAAAAAAGGTATCGAAGTGTTATTACTGACTGAGCGTATTGATGAGTGGATGATGAGCCACATCTTCGATTTCGACGGTAAATCGTTCCAAGACGTTGCTAAAGGGGAGATTGACCTAGGCGATACTGATAACGAAGAAGAGAAAAAAGCACAGGAAGAAGCAGCTAAAGAAGCTGAAGGTCTAACAGAGCGCTTGAAAGAATGCTTAACAGATAAAGTTTCTGAAGTGCGTGTTACTAACCGCTTAACTGACTCTCCTGCATGTTTAGTATTGAATGCTTACGACATGGGCGCACAGATGAAAGCGATCATGGAAGCGGCAGGGCAAGCAGCACCTGATGCTAAGCCAATTTTCGAAATCAACGTTGATCACCCATTAATTCAAAAAATGGACACTGAAAGTGATGAAGATAGATTCTCTGATCTTGCCAACATCGTTTTCGATCAAGCAGACCTTGCAGCTGGCGGTCAGTTGAATGACCCAGCGAGTTACGTTGCGCGCCTAAACAAATTACTACTTGAGTTAAGTAAGTAATTGATTTATAGCACATAAAAAACCAGCCAAGTGCTGGTTTTTTTGTGCCTAAAAAGCAATATCAGAATAAAAAGAGAGTATAAATAAAGCGTATCACTGCGTGTGAAAGCAGATAGATTCCTCAAAACCTTGTCGTTTAGGCAACTCATCATTTAGTGAATAATAATCACCTTTATCTTCGACAAATATATGTTCAACCATTTTCAAGCCCGTAGGTTGATCTAAAGTACCTGCGAATATCACCATATCGTCACTGCCTTTTTGTTGCCAAAATAGATTAGAACCACATTGCCCACAAAATCCTCTTTTCGCTGTCACTGATGAGGTATACCACTTTAAATGCTGTTCCTTGACTAAATTAAAAGCATGTTTAGGTGCACTGGTTGCTGCAACATGAAAGCCCGAACTTCTTTGGCACTGACGGCAATGGCAAGCAACCACAGGCCGAAGTGGCGCTACTACTTTATAGCGAGTCTCCCCACACAAACAACCACCTAGTGATTCTTTTTTCTCACTCATAACGCTCTCTGTATCTGCTTTTAAAAGCACAATCATGGTGGCTATTTGCAGCATTAGCAATAGCCCCTAGAGTAAATGTCGTCTACAGTTCAGAAATGATTTAATTTTGTAGCTCAATAGGATAGGTTATTAATCAATAATATAAATAAGAAAGCTCAGGCTTTAAAATGAAAAGGAATATATGATGAAATGCCATGAAGTGGATTACGAAATTATTGGTCACGATATTCAACTCGTTGAAATCGAGCTAGACCCTGAGGAGACAGTCATTGCTGAAGCCGGCGCCATGAATTACATGGAGCAAGGCATTAACTTTGAAACTAAAATGGGAGATGGTTCTACACCTGATGAAGGTGTTATGTCTAAGTTATTTTCTGCGGCAAAGCGAAAGGTGACAGGCGAGTCTATTTTTACAACGCATTTCACCAATGAAGGTTCAGGTAAAAAGCGCGTTGCTTTTTCAGCCCCTTACCCAGGCTGCATAGTCCCTTTAGATATGGCTGAAATCGGTGGGCAAATAGTTTGTCAAAAGGATTCATTCTTAGCTGCGGCCCTAGGCACTAAAGTTTCTATTAGCTTTAACCGTAAACTTGGGGCAGGCTTTTTCGGCGGTGAAGGTTTTATTTTACAAAAGCTTGAGGGTGACGGCATGGCCTTTATACATGCCGGCGGTACATTAATTAAGAAAAAGCTCAACGGTGAAACACTGCGTGTTGATACAGGTTGTTTGGTCGGGTTTACCTCAGGCATTGACTACGACATTGAGCGCTCAGGCGGCTTGAAATCGATGCTATTTGGCGGAGAGGGACTGTTCCTTGCCACGCTTTCTGGCCACGGGACTGTTTGGCTGCAAAGTATGCCTTTCTCTCGTTTAGCAGATCGTATTTTCCAAAGTGCAGCAGGCCATGGTGGATCAAGTAAAGGTGAAGGCTCTGCATTGGGCGGCCTAGGGCGTATGCTTGATGGTGATTAGTACTAGAGGCTGTCTTTGCTAATTAGCTCATAAATACTGATATGACACCTAGGGAAACAGTGAACAAGTCTTAGATGCCCCGTAGGGTGGATCGCTAAGAGGCCATCTCCTTTGTCAGAAAGCTTGTAAAGGACTCGCCATTCACTGGATCTGGCCTCTTAGTTATCCACTGGGAACATCTAGGGACTTATTCACTGTTTACCCTAGAGCGCCTTTTATTTTAAGCTTGTTCGCAGCTTTTAAATAAAAGGCATTTTCCTTTAGCACACTTCTAAGCTTTGCCCGTTAATCCTACCTTTAAATTCACTGCGCTGCTTTTCCAGTCAGGCTCTTTTTTATTATAAGAAGTAATAAAAGGTGAGGAAAGGCCCATAAAAAAGTGATTATTTTTAATCATTTAAAAATATGTTTCGAAAACTAAGCTACTCTTATAGATAGATAACTCTATCTAGCTTAAGACACTATTACTATTCGCGCGCGCATCATGATTAAGTTAGCATACAGATTATGACAAAAAATAAAAATTCGATAACAAAAACAACTCAGAGACATCTTGTGCTCATTGAGTAACGACGAGATAGGATAAGCACTCATTCGTTATATTATGGCTTATGTGAGGCAAAGAACTATGAACACCAAAATAGACAAGACACCTTTAAAGCACTTTTTTAGAGCGACAGGCTTGCGCACATTATGCGTAACACTCGCTGTTTTTTCATTGGCTCCTGTGCTCAATGCAAAAACAACGCTGGTTTATACTTCAAACCAGCCTGATATATTGCTAAAAAAAGAGGTTGCTCACTTTCCACAACTAGGGACTTTATTAAAGACATTGCGTGAAAAGCAAAGCAACACTTTGTTTTTACACGGTGGCGACAGCTTCTCTCCAAGTGCTATCTCCTTATTTGATAAAGCTAGAAATATCATATCTCTAGCTAACCTTATGGATGTATCACTTTATTCTGTTGGTAAACGCGAATTAAGCTACGATGTCGATGTGCTTTCCCTGCGAGCACTAGATGCTCAGTTTCCGATTATTACCTCTAATATTGCAGACAATCGCAGTGAGGAAAATATAGAAGGCTTATTCCCGCATTATCAATTCGATATAGAGGGGCAATCTATTTTCGTATCATCCATTGTTAACCCTAGAACGCTGATTACTTACGCCCCTAAATTTGCCAGTATAGAGCCTCTTAGAAAGGTTATAAAGCGCATTGAAGATCTGCAAAAAGACGCGGACATATCAGTTTTAATGACAGATTTAAAGCGCGAACCTGCTTTAGCTCTCGCCGCAGAACATGATTTTGACTTAATACTCGTGGCAATAGACGGCAAAGACGAAGTGGTTAAAGTAAAAAACACAACCGTTGTATTAGCCGGTGGCCAAGATGGCGATGCGGCGGTGATCGACATTGATAAAGGCGTAATAAGCGCCCGAATAGAAAACTTAGATAATTATGAAGCAGATCTTAAAATCATAGAGTTTATCAATAAATATCAACAGCGCTTAGGTAGTTTGTACAATGAAAAAATAGCTATTGCGGGTGCTGACTTTACTACAAAAAAGGCAATTATTCGCACGAGAGAAACAGCATTAGCGAATGTCTTTACGGATGCGCTCAGAGAATTCGCTAAAACTGATATAGCGATTTTAAATAGCGGCTCGATACGCAACTCCGCCAATTACCCGCAAGGCTATAATTTTACCCGTGGTGATATTCAACGTGAATTCCCATTCGGTGGATTTTACGTCGTCATTGAAGTCTCGGGTAAAGAGCTTAAGGAGATGATGGAAAATGCTGTTAGCCGTATTGAGTTTATCGATGGTCGCTTTCTCAATGTGTCAGGCCTTAGTGCACAATACCATTCTAAGCACAATGTTGGTGATCGTTTAAAATCCCTCAAAGTTGCAGGTAAAAAGGTTATAAATGATAAGTTTTACACCTTAGCCATGCAGGATTTTTACCTCAAAGGGGGCGATGATTACTCAATGCTTAAAATGAAAAAGCCGATTAACAATTTATTTAGTAAAAGTAGAATATGGAACATTGTGGCAGACTACTTTTCAAAGAATAAGATCATTAATACACCCACTATGAATCGATTAATTGACCAGGCAAATAATGAAAGCTAATTGGAAAAGTAGTATTTCAGTCCGCTTTAACGGCGGAATGTTAGTTATCCTCGTTACCCTTTTCATCATGACAGGGCTTTCATTATGGATGATGGATAAGTTTAATGTGCTGTCTTCACAAATATCGCAAAAGCTTGTTCCTGAGTTATCTAAAGCATCTGATTTACACCTAGCAATCAAGAATGTACACCGCAAAATGGATGCTCTAAAACACGTACAGAGCAAAGCGGGAAACCGTGTTTTGGTGCAAGAGCTGATCGATCAATTACAGCAAATCAGCATCGCTATTGATTCCATTTCAATCGATAAGTACAGCCAGTTAATGGCAGCAATGACTAAAGAGCTAATGCCTATTGTCAACTCATACAGCTTAGAAGTTGATGGCTTTATCACCCATAAGAATGAGCTTCGTAAGCAAACTGAATTGCTCGATAAATATTACTTGGGTCAATTGCTGAGCCTTAAAGATCAACAAACAGATAGTGCAGGGGAGTTAAACCAAATTTACACCTCAGCGCGCTCCCTTGCAGATCAGAAAACATCTTTCCTGTTTAAGAATACCGCCAATAATATTTTAAAAACCATTTCGCACTTAAAAGCCAAGCAAGCGCAAAACTCAAGCAATAGCTTCTTTGATGTCATTATTAATCCACAAAACGGCATAATAGCTACGCTAGAAAAGCAAAACGAAATCACCGTTAATTTGTCCGTTTTACAAACTCAAACCAACGTCATCATAGAACAGTTAATCGCTATTTCATTCGATAAGGTTAATATAGTAAAGGCTCTGGTAAAAGACGGCACGCAGCAGCTCAATAGTACCTCAGCTAACTTTACTAAAGCATTGGTTTCTATAGTGCTTTTCACCACCTTATTTACCCTTAGCTTTATGTATGTTTTTCATCGTAGTGTGACAAAGCGGTTAATGTTGATCGCTAATAGTTTAGGGGTAAAGGAGGATCAAGAAGCGCTCAGGCATGAAACTCAAAGTACTTCAGAGATTAGTATTATTGCTCGATCAATATTGAAGTATATTGCTAGGAATGAGCAGCAAAATGCTGAAATTAAAGCAAATGTTAAACAGCTGATGCTCATTATTGAGAACTCAAACCAGGCTGTTATTATCTACAGTGAAGATAAGATTGTTTATTGCAACCACTATTGCGAACAACTGCTCGATGTTAATGCAATGTCCAATACTGATATCATTTCACAGAATTTGTTGATCGCAATAAACACCATGACTTATAAAGATCGCTTGAAAGTTGGGCCTTATATCTTTCGCTTTTTCGCCACAGACATTGACTGGGATGGCAAACAAAGCACACTAGCACTGCTAATTGATATCACAATCGAAGTGAAGAAAGAGAACCAATTAATGAAGACCTTAGAGCTGGTGAAGGATGAATCACTGACCGACACGCTGACAGGTTTGTATAATCGACGCAAGCTAGAGCTCTTTATTGAGCAGCAAATTGATATGGAATACGCGCTAATAATTGCAGATATAGACTGGTTCAAAGCATTTAACGACTTTTACGGCCATGCAGAAGGTGATGTTTGTATCACCAAAGTAGCGATGGCAATCAAAGAAAGCCTGCGTACCGATGATGACTTGGCTGTTCGCTACGGTGGTGAAGAGTTTCTGATCTTGCTTGTTAACAGCAATATGAGCCAAGCTGAGTTAGTGGCAGATCGTATCCAATCAATCATTTATAAGTTCGATATAAAGCATGAAAAATCAAAGTTTAACCATTTATCATTGAGCTTAGGAATAGCACATTCAAGTGAAATTGCAGGTGATAATTGGCAAGCGTTGTTTGAAATAGCTGATAAACGATTGTATCAAGCAAAAGAAAATGGCCGTGCACGCATCGTGTCTACCGGTGAGAGAATTTCATTTCCTATTGAAAAACCTCCCGTAAATGATTGATAGGTAAAGCCTTGGCGAATAATAAAACAAATAAAATCACATGGGCTGTTATTGTTTTACTACTCATTTCAAATGTTTACTTTGCATTAAAGCAACTTAAATATGAGTCACTTTATGATTGGCATCATCTTAAATACCATGAACTAAGAAAACTGCTGGCATATAAAGAAAAGTACCCAACAGGCACACTAATGAAAGATGTGATTGCCAAGGAGCCTGATTATCAAAAAGACCACCCTTGGTGTCAGAATAAGCCTGAAACCCTCTGTGTAGAGCCAAAACTATCGGATTGGCAATACACTCATTACTGTGGCTTTACCTTTACTTTTAAGCGCGAAAAACTTGTGAGCATCATCAGTAATAGCCCGTGCCATTAAAGCTCGACTGTAAAAAGAATAGGGTGGATCAGCCTATTCTCTTATATGCTACGTTTAGCACCACTGCGTGCTCTATCTTTGATGTTTGTTTGGATGTAGTTTTTATCCGTTGTCTCTGAAGATGCATGACCCAGCTCATCTGCCAAGTGCTTCAGCGGTCTAGAGCCTGCATCTTCCGTAGCCCCTGTATGCCTAAGCCAGTGTGTTGTCGCAGCCATTAAATGATTTGCATCGTCTTGAAAGCCATCTTTTTGGAGCGCGCTAATGGCTCGATCAAAGCTTTGTTCTACAATTCTACGCACTTGTCGCGCGGTTAAATTACCACTGCCACGCAGCTTGTTGAGCATACTGGTATCTTCATCCGGTGACGGTAGCTGTGGTAAACCACGGTATTGACGATAGCGAATTAAATATTCAAGAAACGCCTCAGGCACTGTTACTGAGCGTACTTTATTGCCTTTACCAAACACTGTTAAATACCAGAAGCCGTCGTTATCTTTGGTAAAATCAGACATAGTTGGGCGCCATTTCGCATGCTCAGATAACTCAGAGACACGCAAATATAAAGCCTTTAAGCACACGATGACGAATAAGTTGCGCTCAAATTGCTCATCTTCATCTGCAAGCTCACGGGTGGTGCCCAGCACATATTCCCATTGCAATTCACTCAGTGTATCCGGTGTTTTGCGTTGCACTTCTTTAATCAGATATGGGCAGCTTTTCTTTACGACTGGCACAAAGTTTTTATCGCAAACTTCTTCCATTTGAGCATGTTGGTAGAGCACGCTAATCGCTGTAAACGACGCTATTAGCGATTCTTGAGATGGCCTGTATTGATCGACATTAGCTTGGCTACTCAGATCTTTTTTATGCAGAGATTTAGGTACTTTAGCCACAAAAGGTCGCCATTTTTCATTACTGCGAAACTGACCAGACTGCAGTTTAAAACGTTGTTGAACAGATAGACCAATACAATCTTTATCAGGTTTCCATATAAACTCGACATAAGCTTCAATATCGCTGCGGTTAACATCAAAGATACCTTTACGGCGTGTTTGCCAACAATATAGACACCAGCGTTCAATTTCATTTCTAAAGCGATTATAAGTACCTTCAGATTTACGCCCAAAGATATAAAGGAAATCTAAAACAAATAAAAATTCACGCTCAGCAGTTGGCTGTAAAGCGCTGAGGCTTTGTAAAAAACCATGAAGGTCTGGATATTCGCTAAAGAGCGTCTGAGCTTTCAAATGTTCACGTTGATTGCGTAATTCTTTAAAGGTATTAACTAATGGCGTGCTTTGCATAAAAACCTAATGAGATCTGATAATTAGCTTAAGATTAAGGAAACCCCAGTATAAACTGGCTATATCGCTATGTCCAATACTTAAGAGTATTGGACATAACTAATTTAAATTAGCACCCTGCGATATCTACGGTTTGTTATCTACGGTTTGTTATCTACGGTTTGTTATCTACGGTTTGTTATCTACGGTTTGTTATCTACGGTTTGTTATCTACGGTTT
>CAKZOD010000097.1 GCA_937136055.1 uncultured Oceanospirillaceae bacterium
CTTGCGAGATATACGGGAAGTGCCACGACAAACCAAACATCGCGGGCACCAAATAAGAATAAACGCGCTGCAGATAACCAGTTTATCGCCTCACTTTTAGCAAAGAGCTGTTTAAATTTCGGCTTCTTTTTCACCCGTCCTAAATCGCCTTGCAGCATTATTAAGCTCAGTAACCAAACGCCACAAAGCATGGCAAACATTGACAGCACAGCACCACTAAAACCCAAGCCACTCAATAAAGCGCCACCGAGGAAAAAACCAACACCTTTCAGAGTATTTTTTGAACCTGTTAGTAACGCAACCCATTTATACAATTGGGTTTGAGCATCATCTGCTACTAAAAGTTTAATCGCACTTTTAGCACTCATTTTATTCAAGTCTTTAGCGATACCTGAGAGCGCCTGCACAGCCATCACATAGGCGACGCTCAAGTACTCAGTTGGCACCAACAACATACCAAGCGCCGCTATTTGCAGCCCTAAGCCTATGTTCATGATTTTATTTAAGCCAATGCGCGCTCCCAGCCAGCCACCGATAAAATTAGTGACCACACCGAAGAACTCATAAAACAAAAACAACATCGCTATCTGCAAAGCCCCGAAACCGAGCTGATAGAAGTACAGCACTATCAGCATGCGCAACGCGCCATCGGTTAAAGTGAAAGCCCAATAATTAGCAGTGATAAGCAAGTACTGCTTCACTTGTGGGGCTAAGTTGTTTAACACAGACTAACCCTCAATATCCGAGCGCCCGACCATGCGAGCGATTTCAGCCGTTCTGTTTGCATAGCCCCACTCGTTGTCATACCACACATAAAGCTTAACTTGAGTATTGTTTACTACCATAGTGGACGGCGCATCAATAATGCACGAGCGCGGATCTGTTTTATAATCCACCGAGACAAGTGGTCGCTCTTCAAAACCCATAATGCCTGCTAGCTCTCCTTGAGCGGCTTGTTGAAGTAGCTGATTAACCTCTTCCACTGACGTTTCGCGCTCCATCTCAAATACACAGTCAGTGATTGACGCGTTAGCTAGCGGTACTCTTACTGCATGTCCGTTAAGCTTACCTTGTAACTCTGGGAAAATATGGGTTATCGCTGTTGCTGAACCTGTTGTCGTTGGGATCAAACTGATACCGCAGGCACGCGCGCGGCGTAAATCCTTGTGGGGTGCATCCAAAATGGTTTGCGTATTGGTGATATCGTGAATAGTTGTCATCGAACCGTGCTTAATACCTATTTTTTGCTGCATTACTTTAACTACAGGTGCCAAACAGTTCGTGGTACATGAAGCGGCCGTGACTATCGGATGTAATGCTTTGTCATATTGATCATCATTAACACCCTTCACGATATTCAACACCCCTTCCTCTTTCACAGGCGCAGTAACAACAACGCGCTTTACCCCCTGATCAAGATAAGCTTGCAATAACGCTTTGGTTTTCATTTTGCCTGAGGCTTCAATCACCAAATCACAGGCCGACCAATCCGTTTCAGCGATCGCTGTATTTGCAGTGCAAGGGATTGTTTGATCGCCAATTACGATCGTATCCCCCTGCCCTTGAGCATTGTGCTGCCAAATACCGTGCACAGAATCAAAGGTTAATAAGTGAGCAAGTGTCGTTGCATCGCCCGCTGGATCATTGATGTGCACTATCTCAATATCATCCCAATCGAAAGCTGCGCGCATTGCTAAGCGCCCCATGCGGCCAAAGCCATTGATACCGATTTTAATCGTCATGTTAATACCTTTTATCTAAATTTTTATTGCTGTGACCTTAATCACAACACTCTTTAATTCTGTCTGGCCTATCGCCCATCGCAGAGAGCCTTGCCAGCGGTGTTTCTAAAAATGCACTGTTGCTCTGCGCTGTTATATCAATTATTTGTTTTGCCCACGTTTCTAACGCTGGATTTAACGCATAGAAAATCCACTGTTTTTGGCGACGTGTCACCAATAGATTACTCGCTTTTAACTGCGCTAAATGGCGTGAAACCTTTGGCTGGCTCTGCTCTCCTAAAGCCTTCATGATCTCGCATACACATAACTCTTGCTCGAGCGAAATGAGCAATAGAGCAGCTAAGCGCGTGTCATCTGCTAAGCATTTATAGAACGCCGTGGGAGTCATCATGTTTTGATCCTATTAACTTGAGAAGATAATGGTAGAACATATAACAAATTATGTATATAACAAAATTGTTATATTAGTATTCCGATGATGGGATTTATGAATATAAATACTGTATTTATAATATGTTATGTTATAACATTTATTAAATCTCTATCACTAAATAAACACCTTGCACCAACTGTGCATTCAATGAGGATTAATCAATGTTGAACACCCAAGCACTCGCTGATAAAGCGGGTATCACTCTTTCCTTACTTTGCGCTATCCATTGTATGGCCTTGCCACTATTGATTGTTCTAGTGCCTAGCCTTGCAGGATTAGGGTTACAAGATGAAGCGTTTCATTTTTGGATGGTACTCGCGGTTATCCCCACCAGCGCATACGCATTAACGATGGGATGTAAGAAGCACAAACGTTTTAGACTTTTAACAATTGGTTCTGTAGGCCTTGGATTATTGATCATTGCCGCTTTTTTCGGTCATGATTTGCTTGGTGAATTTTGGGAAAAAGCGCTGAGTGTTGCGGGAGCAACCGTTATAGCAGCGGGTCATTTTTACAATTATTCACTCTGCCAGCGCCACCATACTTGTCACGATACAGAACAAGAGCAAGGTCAATCGCTAGAGAAGAAAGACTGATGCCATCTAGCACCTGCCCTAGCGCAGTACCGACAAACATTATTACCGGCTTCTTGGGGGCCGGTAAAACCTCGATGATTATGCATTTATTGAAAAATAAACCCCAAAATGAGCGCTGGGCTGTTTTGGTCAATGAGTTTGGTGAAATAGGGATTGATGGCAGCATATTACAAGCAAACTGTTCTAACAGTACTGGAGTCTTCATCCGCGAAGTAGCTGGCGGCTGTATGTGTTGTAGCACAAGCTTTGCCATGCAAATATCGTTAGCTGAGCTTGTGGCAAAAGCCAATCCTCATCGTGTATTAATTGAGCCTACAGGGCTTGGTCACCCTCTAGAGATTGCGCGGATTCTATCTGCTTCACACTATCACCAAACCATTGCACTGCAGAAAATTATCACCTTGGTTGATGCACGTAATTTTAACCAACAGCATTATTTAGCACACGACACTTTTAATCAGCAAATAGCACTTGCCGATGTTATCGTTGCGAATAAACAAGATTTATATAGCAGTGATGATAAAGCGCAATTATGCTCCTTTTTAGCCCAAAAGAGACCGGATAACCCGCCACTTATCACCACTGAGCAAGGTGCTATTGATATCTCAGTACTCACTGGCAGTAGTCATGCCTACTTTACACCTGCGCACGCTTACCAACACAAAACAAAAGCGGCTGTTCGCGAAAAACCATTACCAAACTGTGGCTATCTCAAAGCTGAAAATCAAAGTGGTGCTTTTCATAGCATCGGCTGGCGTTTCTCAGCAAAGTTGCTGTTTGATTATTCCAAATTACAGGTATTTTTGAGCGGTGTTGTGGCACAAAGACTAAAAGGCGTAATCATCACCAATCGAGGCATTTTTGCTTTCAACTATGCCCAAGGGACATTAAGCGAATATCCTGTGGATGACTGCTTAGAAAGCCGCATTGAGATCATATCTCAAGAGGCGGATCATCGATTAGATACGCTCTTGATGGAGTGTCTTATCTAACAGAGCTACTCTTATGAAAAAGCTTACTGTGCTTAAAAGAGCCACATTACCTCTCAATGTTAGATATCTCCTGTTTCGGTTGACGTAAAAATACCCATCAAATTTGAAATATCTAACCCATTGAACTATATGTTTATTACTATTCATCGATTGTGAGAGAAAAGTTATCCTCAAATTTAGTATTGACGAAGAGAAATTACATACGTTTGTTTCAGTGGCGCAACTTTACCACTACAAACAAGCGCACCAGTACATTATTGGCAAACATCGAATAAAAAATAGATCGCCATCGAAACTCAGAGCCTCCCTTCTCTTTACTGCAACCTTGATGCTTTTTAGCTCTTCTCTCTATGCCAATAACGCTATCACTTGGCAAACGATCCATTTCCCCCCTTTAAGTATTCTAAAAGGCCCAGACAAAGGCTCTGGCCAGCTCGATCATTTTCTGCCTTACCTGCAACAACAATTACCTCAGTACAAGCACTACAACGCTGAAGTTAACTGGGCAAGAATATTCAAAAGCATCAAGCACGGTAAAGAAATATGTAGCAATATGGTATTCAAAACTGCAGAGCGAGAAAAGATCGCTATTTATACTGTTCCTGTCGCAGTTGCCTTGCCATTTAGAATTATTATGTCCAAGGCAAACAAGGCTTTAATAGGCAACCCATCAAGCTACTCACTGGAAAAGCTAATCACTGACAAGCGTTTCAAAGGCGCTTTAGTAAACGATAGATCCTACACCCCTTTGCTCGATCAATTATTTGAAGCGCATAAAGGCAGTACTAACTTCGTTAGAAAATCGATTACCAGCGAAAGCTTACAGACTATGCTGCAGTTTGGAAGGGTAGACTACATGATTGAGTATCCAGCCACTGTTTCTTACCTGTCTCGAAGTAACGATACCTTCAAGGGAAAATTTAGCAGCATCGCGATTGACGAAATAGCGCCTTTTGCCTTGACCTATTTAGCTTGCCCGAAGAACGCATGGGGCCAACAAGTGGTAAAAGACATTAATAAAGTGATTATTGAAAAACACGCTTCAGATGAATATATTCAGCTAATCTCGCGTTACTACAACCAAGATGAAATAGAGCTGATCAAAAAAGGCTTACAATCTGCAATCAAATCGAAGGGAGAGAAGTAACTCTGTTTATCGCATCCCTAGTTCTTTGTAATCCGCTGTAAAGAGCCTTTGCAAGGCAAGATATTATGTTTGATATGATGAAATTCAGTCGACGTAGTCGCAAGCTCTTTAAAATCTGTAATCTCTTACCTCACTACTTCAAAAGAATAATCAATTAATATGGGAAAGGCACTGAGGCCTATAAGGGTTAGACTCCTAATCACCATCCCTAATCGCCATCTCCACAAACTCCTGCACGCCCTGCTTACGCCCTTGCCCCTTTAGCCATACTAAATGCTCCTCAACCGGTTGCAGTGCTTCCCTCACAGGTACTAGCTTAAACTTATCATTGGGCTGAATATCATTGGATAAACTAAAACCTATACCTAAGTTTAGAATGATCGCATTACACACATGCTCTGCCATCCCCATTTCCATCTCTATTTGCGGCTCAATACCTTGCTCTCGATAGAGCTTGTTTGCAAAAGTTTGGGTGAATGAATCAGGCTTATGGGCAATGATTGGCTCGTGGGCGAGCTGGCTGATGCTGACCGTTTCTTGGTCTGCTAAAGGGTGATCATTATTGAGTATCGCCACTAAATAATGGCGGTGATAAAGCTTACTTTCCATGCCTTTTTCGACATTTGTAATGGGAAATAAACCAATATCTGCTTCACGGTTAAGCACTGCTTCTCGACAAGCTTCAGTAGTACCTGATATCACTTTTAACTTAGCGTTGGGGTAGCTTTTCTTAAAAGCGGACATCAACGGCATAAAGATAATTGGAGATGAGGTGGCAATACGCAACCGAAAGTTTTCGATTTGCAGTTCAGGCTTAAAAAGCTCAGCAACTGCGTTGTCTAAATCAATATATTCACAGCTTAATCGATAGAGTTTCAAACCGATTTCTGTCGGTTTTACCCCTTTGTGAAAGCGCTCTAACAGGGGTTGATCTACCCGCGATTCGAGCTTTCTGATTTGCGCGGTGATTGCAGGTTGGCTCACTTTAAGTTGCTTAGCAGCCAAAGTGAAACTGCCCTGTTTAATCAGGGCATGAAAACTGCGTATTTCGCTGAGCGTAAAGTCCATTCAGTGTTGTTACCTTTTTTCTTAATCACTATCCGTTAGACGTTTTTTGCTATCACTCTTCGCTTACCGCCGTTTCTTTTGGCGTTAATACAGGAATAGAAGCAATTAATTGCTGGGTGTATTCTTTTTCCGGCTCTAGGAATATTTTACGTACCGAGCCCTGCTCAATCAGCTCACCATAGCGCATTACACAAACCCAATCACATAAATTAGCAATCACACTTAAATCATGCGAGATAAACAAAATCGTTAAACCTAACTCATCACGTAACGATTTTAATAACCCCAGTATTTCAGCCTGAATAGACACATCTAATGCCGCCACTGATTCATCAGCAACGATAAATTTTGGATTGCAGATAAGCGCTCTAGCAATACTAATTCGCTGGCGCTGACCACCGGAAAATGCATGAGGGAAACGCCTTAAATGAGTCACATCTATATGGCATTTCTCGGCAACTTCAATGATACGTTGATCTGTTTCAGCGCGCGAGCTTGTCAGCTTCATTGCCTCTAGCGGCTCGGCAATAATATCACGCACAGTCATTCTTGGATTTAATGAACTGTAAGGGTCTTGAAAGACTAGCTGAGCTATTTTAGCGAGCTCTAAGCGCTGCAACTTTTTATTATGACCAAAGCTAAGCGTTTGTTTATCATCAAAATAACTCACTTGACCTGAGCTAATAGGGGCTGCACCTAATATAGCTTTACCCAGTGATGTTTTACCAGAGCCACTCTCTCCTACAAGACCAATAATTTGCCCTTTAGGTAGCGACAAAGAAATCTCTTTGACCGCTGTAAAAGTATCCGAGCGCATACCGCTACCAGCAATTTTGTAGCTCACAGATAGCTTATCAATTTCAACCAAGGTTTCTGGTTTTGCAGTGGGTGGCTCAGGCAGCTGATCTAGATGTGGCAGTGCATCAAGTAAGCGCTTTGTATAGGCGTGCTGCGGTTCAAACAAGACCTTATCCGCCTCACCTGCTTCCACTACTTGGCCTTTTTGCATCACAGTAACACGATCAGCAATTTTGGAGATAACCCCTAAGTCATGGGTGATAAACAACATCGCCATGCCGTATTGTTCACGCAGCTCAAGCATTAACTCTAATACTTGTGCCTGAATGGTCACATCCAGTGCTGTTGTTGGCTCATCCGCAATCAGTAGTTTGGGCTGAGTAGATAGCGCCATCGCGATCATCGCTCTTTGACGCATACCTCCTGATAACTCAAACACGTATTGATCAAAGCGCTTTTCAGGCTGCACAATACCGACCCGATCAAACAGTTCAATGCCCCGCTTGCGCGCTTCTTTTTTACTGATACCTAAGTGGATTTGCATAGTTTGAATGATTTGATCACTGATGCGAATCGCCGGAGCAAAGCTGGCCATTGGCTCTTGGAAAATCATAGAAACGGCGTTGCCGCGTACAATGTTGAGATCCCTATTACGCAGTTTTAATACGTTGATCTGCTTTGACTCATGTTGCAGACTAATTTGGCTGGGATGCTGGATAATCGCATTGTTCGGATTAAGGCGCATAATGGTCTTAGCCGTCACAGACTTGCCTGAGCCACTCTCACCTACAAGCCCCATTATTTCACCGGGGCGTACATTTAAACTCACATCACGTACGGCGTGAACCAGCCCTTCATCTGTTCTGAAATCTATCGTTAAATTATTGATATCCAATAAATTTGGATTAGCGGTGTTGCTCATGTTAACTCTTCTCCGCATAAGGGTCTGCAGCATCTCGTAACGCGTCGCCGACAAATACAAAAGCCATAATTAAAGCGACAAACAGCGCTACTGGGAAAAATTGCCAAATCATATTCTGCTGAATATCGGGGTCTTGAGCTTTTTGCAATAACACACCCAAACTATTCACAGGCTCTGTTAAGCCTAACCCTAAGAAGCTCAAACTGGTTTCAGCCAATATCACATAAGGGAAGTTGATCAGCGTATCAACAATGATATAGCTACCAAAGCTTGGTACTAAGTGCTGCCAAATAATGCGCCAAGTGCTCGAGCCGCATAGCTGAGCAGCGAGTATGTAATCCTGGTTTCGCTCGGTTAAAATATGAGTACGTAAACGTCTACCTAGCGCTGCAAAATCGAGGGCGCCAATCACCACTGCGATAGCAAAGTAGCGTTGCACCGGTGTCAGGTCAATCTCAGCCAGAGCTACAGCGCAAGCAAGATATATTGGAATGGGCGGGATAACCCTCACAGCTTCTGTGAAACTCATCAAGATTGCATCCACTCGGCCACCAAAATAACCGCTCACTCCACCGACCAACAGTGAAAAGAATAGCTTGACGATTAAAGCAACAACAGCAATTGAAAGAGTAATCCAAATAGCATGTATCGAGCGGCTAAAAACGTCTTTGCCATCCTCATCTGTACCCATGATATGCAATTCGCCATTATCAACGCCCACAAGGTGTCGATCCCAGCGAATATCAAGGTTAAGACTGCCCACTGATAAATCAATTAAGCTGTATTCCCAGCCTTTAACAAAGAACTGTAAATAGCGCCGTTTATCTTTATCGATAATGTATTTGTTTTGACTAGAAGAGGTTAACGCATCCCCTGATGTCAGTGCATCTAGTGCTGCTAAACCACCTGCGCCAGATAGCGCTTTAAAGTCAATTTTGGCTTTCTCTTTGCTGTAGGTATAAACGAATGGGCGCAGTGAAAAGCCGTTTTCATCGCTCATGTGGATCCACTGAGGTGCCCCGCGGCGATACTCTGAATCAGCGCCATTGATGGTTGGGTCAACCGGGGAGAAGAAAGGCGCAAAAAAGCTGACTGTCACCAGCAAAGCGAGTATCCAACCTGCAATAACCCCTGATGTTTTGCTCTTGAATCTATCTTTGATTAGAGAGAGTTGCCCAGCTGTGTAGTAGGACTCATCTGATTGCTCTTTCGGTTTACGCGAAAATATACTTAGTACTCTAGTAAACATGTTATTAGCCCCCCATCACACTAGTGCGCACTCGTGGATCGATCGCGGCCAACACTATATCAGTTATAAAATTCATTGAGATAACCACCAGTGCTACTAAGAATAAGATAGCAGCAGCCAGTTCTTGATCATTTGTCAGCGCTAGCGCTTCTATTAAAAGCGCAGCTCCATCGGTTAAGCCGATAACTATGGCAACTATCGGCAAATCGTTGAATACACGCTGAAAGTCAAAGCCAACACTATTGAACAGTGGGCTGATTGAATGGCGTACTGGGTAACCTGCCCAAAGCGCTGCTCCTCGCACACCTCGAGCTCGGGCGGCATCAACGTAGAGTTTGTTAGTTTCATCGACTACTAGTGCACGCACAGTTTGCAATTGCAGCGCTGTTGCTGACCAGCCGATAACAAAAATAGGTAGCCAGATATGTCCTAAGAAATCATTTAGTTTAGCGAAATCGAAACCGTCCTCACCAAACCAAGGTACATCGCGGAACTCATTTGAAAACAGGCCTGTTGGCGCGGGTTCACCGGCAAATACATAGAGTAAAATGATGGTCAGAGCGAGTAAGAAATTGGGCAGTGCGAGGCCTAAATAACTGATAATTCGAAGCTGTAGATCGATAAACTTTTGCAAACTTAAACCGATGCTGTTGATGATGCGCTCAGCTTTTGTGTTTTGTGGGTTTTTATCCGTCCAATCTTTGTTGATTGTGAACGCTGATAAAATACCGAAAGGTACCGCAATAACATAAGAGAATACTAATGCTGCAATACAGAACCAAAAGCTCATCCAAAAACGATCACCTAAGGCTAAGTTAACTGACTGGCGCTTAGCACAACTGAAACCTAAATCACCCCGCAAGGTCAAGTTAGTTACCCATTGCCCCCAACGTACTACTAACGGTTGATCAAGCCCCATACGTGCCCTTTCAGCAGCGATGTCAGCTTGGGTGATGGTTTCCCCTTGGGTGCTCTTGTAAGCAATGTACTTCTCAGCACAATCCCCGGGCAATACTTCCATTAATGAAAAAACGATACCGCTAACAATCAGTAACGTCATTAGCGCTAACAAGTAACGATTAAATACGTAACCAAAATACTGACTGCTTTGACCACGCCAAAATAGGAATCCACCTACACTGACTAAAATCCACAGCAACCAAGTATCGGCAATAAAATCTGCAATCACAATATGGTCCTCGAAACTTGTTTTCGCGCGTATGATGCGCATAAAAACCAGCGTTCTATTTTGATACTCCACTTTCATGAGTCACAATTCATAGACCCAGGGAGTATTTCATAATTATTTATTTGATGCTGTGCGCAACGGCACAGTTTAAGAATTTGTCATAGCTGACACTCAATAAAGGTATAAAGTGTAAGCCGTGGTTTGTACTTCTATTGATAAGAATTTATAGATAAGTGCTCACGAATAAGCCTTTCAAGATTTATCTCTCAATTTCTAATTATTGTTATAAATGCTTGTGACAACATCACCAAGATAAACAGCCTCAGTAATGTCATCACAAGATAAAGCAACTTCAACCGCTGAAGTCGCTAACTGCTATTACTCAGACAAGTACCACTGTGTAGGTAGGTACGGGTAAGTCCAGTAGTAATCATAAGAGTGCGTTTTTTGCACTTCAAAGTTACCTAGCTTTTGGCTGTAGTAAACAGGTTTAACGGCTTTAACGGTACCTGCGATAAACAAGTCATCAACGATTCGCTTAGCAATCGCAAGGCCTGTTTCGTTTGACTCATCTGTACCGATTTTCAACGTAACAAACTTATTCGCTAACTTAGCCATTTCAGCAACAGTTGCTGGCGGCTTAACGCCTTCTTTACCATCCGTTGCTTTGTATTGATCCCAAAGCATACCGGTACGCAAGTCAAAGAATGTACCGTATGGAGGCAATACATCTTCTGTTTTAGTTGCAACAGCTGGAAGCGGGCGACCCATTAACCAAGAAAGTACACTCAAGTCATTAGCACTTTGAGAGTTACGGTACTCATCACTAGTGATTTCTTTAATCGTGGTTTTAACACCTGCTTTAGTCCAATCTGATGCGATAATTTCAACCATTTCAGTGGGTGTACTTTGTGTCGCATACTGGAAGTTCAGCTCAAATTTCTTACCTGAAGGTAGATCACGCATGCCATCGCCATCTTTATCGACAACGCCTGCTTTATCAAGTAGTTCTGCTGCTTGCTTAGGGTTGTAGCCAATCCAGCTTGTCTTCAACTCATCTGTGATGAACGGTGCTGTATCAGGATCAATAGCCGTATATTGAGTAGGCTTACCTAAGTTAAAGAAAGCGATTTCATTGATCTTGTCACGGTTGATCGCAACTGACATTGCACGTCTGAAGTTAACATCATTAAACACCGCACGCTTCTCAAGATCTTTATCCGTCATGTTGAACGCATAAGCTGTTTGTGAAATCTGTGGGCGCAGTGCAATATTGTATTTACCAGTGCCTTTGTTCTCTAGCAATACTGGTACTGAAGGCAAGTTAACCGCTTGAGATTTATAATCGATCTCACCGGCAATCATCTTCGCAACTTGGATATCTTCATCCCCGATGTACACTTCGCTGATTTCATTGATATATGGAAGCTGATTACCAGCTGTATCCACTTGGAAGAAGTACGGGTTAGCAACTAAAGAGCGACGCTCTAATGTTTCATCAACAACAATGAAAGACTCTAACGTTGGAGCTACCGCTGTGTAACCTGCTTTCACTAAGCGCTCAGATGCCGCTTTGTCTTTTAAGATTGGTGATGGAACATCTTTCCAATCTGATTGACCGTAATAGAAGTTTATTACAGCATAACCGTTATCAAAGCCTAGCTCTTTGGCTAGCTTGTCGGCATCCGCATTATGTTTCGGGTGGAATTTTGCTAACAAGTGCATTGGTTGGAATGGCTGTGCATAATCTTGAGCAAACATTTCCGTTAAGCCAGGCTTTGGCTCATTCAACGTAAAGCGTACAGTAGTTGCATCAACTGCTTCTACTTTCATTGGCTTGCCGCCAGATAAGAAACGATCTTTTGGCTTTTTGATGATGTTAGTATCCATCAACATATCGTTATACCAAAACGCGACATCAGCAGCACCGAAAGGCGAGCCATCTGACCATTTATGGCCATCACGCAGGCTTATTGTCAACTCAGTGTAATCATCATTCCACGTCCAAGATTTTGCAACGTTAGGTACAACTGTTTGTAGATCATCACTAAAACGTGTGAGGTTGACGTGTCTAACTGAAAGTAGATCAGATGTGCCCGATTCAGTTGCTTTAGAAATACCATCTAAAACACCGCCGTATTTACCAACACTTTTGTAAGGTACAACAACTAAGGGCTCAGCAGGGATACGATCTGCCTGGGGCAATAGAGCAGGGTTGCCGCCAATTTTAGCATTCAGAGCTTTGGCCATTGGGTTAACTGCAAACTCTAATTTACAGTTTTTAGCCGCTTCATATTCAGCGCGTTCAAATAGGTGTGGATATTTTCCACCAGCCTCAGGCCCAGTTACAGCAGGACAGGCCGCCATAACACTTGTAGCCATCATCATTGAAGCACTGGCAAGTAACAGTTTTTTCATAGTCAATTTCCTATTATTGTTATTGATAATTAACGGACAGACTTTGCAACAGCAGTGAATTGTGATTTTTATTGCATTGCAAATTCATCTAAAGCACTTTAATGCTAAAACCGCTCATTCGATTAGCTGTAAAAATACAGCCCTTTTTCTTCTCTGCAGCCTATGTTTCTCACCTTGGCTGCAAAATTTTCAAAATCTATTTCAACAGTTGCTTACTAAAAGATTTGCCATGCTCTGTTAAGCCGAGTAACTCACAAACAGTACCGCAAATTTCTAACTGCTGTGGGATAGCTTGAACATTATGGCTAAATGCATCACCTAACACATAGTAAGGTACCATTCGCTCCTCTGTTAATATACCCCCGTGACTGTGATCATTGTTCATTCCATGATCAGATGTCACGATGATTTGATACCCTTGCTCTAACCATTGCGGAACATAGTTTGATAGCACAATATCAACATTGCGCGTTGTATTTCGATACTTAGCGCTATCCCAACCGGCTTTATGCCCTGCATCATCGATGTTCATGGGATGAATTAACAAAAAATCAGGATCGTAAGTATTGAGTAACCACTGAGCATCTGCAAATAAGTGATCATCAGGATAGTGATCAAGATGGTAATAGCTGCCGTATTGAATCGGTAGTGACGCATCCAGCGTGATGCGATCACGTTTAGCCACATAGGGTGAACGGTTATAAAGCTCACTTACCCAATGATAAGCCGCTGCCGCTGTTGCTAAATCGCCTTTACGGGCTAAATGAAAGATACTTTGTTGATTAGATAAGCGGTTCACTTCGTTATTTACAATACCGCTATCAACAGGTGCGACACCCGTTAAAATGGCCTCGTAAAGCGGCCGAGACATAGAAGGCAACTCAGATTGCACGGCATATAGGGTCGCTCTATTTTTTTCGCGCATCCCCTGTAAAAAACCCATGCATTGCTCGCCCACACTGTATTCCAAACCGTCTAGGACAACCAAAATAACTTTGTGCGACATGCTGATTTCTCATTATTATTATGACAGAAATATTACTGCTTATTATTCAATCGACAGTAATAAATATAGCTATAGAGTTCAAGCACTATTTAACTAAAGATTATATTAATTAACTTATCATAATTATTGCTTATATTTATAAGCTAATTACTCATCTAACACTTAAGGTTATAAATATCCTGATGCAGTTTGGAATTGCTTAAGTAATGGGCAAAACGAATGTATAAGGGAGCTGTTAGCTCCCTTATTTCAATGTGGAGTCAATTTCAACTTAGCATTAATCGATGCACAACGTACCGCTAAAACGACCATCTTCGACCATTGCCTGACAGCCGAAGCGGTTATTGATAACAGCGCAGCTTCCCGTGGCTAGATCGCCTCTTGATAAGCGATGTGCATCTTCATCACTTGCCAAACATCTGCCAAAACAATCTTGGCCATCTTTACAGCTATTGCCCGCATCCGGATAAGTTTGCACACATCGGTCAGCTTGCCGTTTACCTACTTGGCGAATCTCGCCGCCAACAGCTAAGCACGCTTTACGCTCCTGTGACGTTGCTTTTATATCCGCGATGGCAACTTTTTGAAAGCTCATCGCACTGCGAGCGGCCATCTGCATCTGATCACCGAGCTTGAAAGGCTCTCCAGTGACTTTTAACCACTTGCCCAATACGATATCGGCAAAATCAAAATCACTCTGCTGACCGAGATTTGCCGGGCTGATTACAGCATTCAGAACATTTTGAGAGCCCTGTAATTTAAGAGTAACTGTAAAGCCATCTTTTTCTGTTTTGACGTTAACCACTTCCCCTATAAAGGTGCTGATTGATGCACTTACCTCACGCTCTTTATCAATCGTATTAGCACCGGCTGCACCTTCTTGAGTCAGTGCTTTTAAGAAGCGGTAACGATAGATTCCTACATCCTGTGGGCAATCGTTAAAAACGTTCGGATCACAAATTTGGCGGCGCTCTACTTCAATTGTAGAAGTCACACCCGGCTGATGCTCAAAACCTTCAATGTCCTCATAAAAGTATTCGCCATTGACGATTAAACACTGTTGGTTAACAGGGTGGAATCCCTGGCAAGCCACTGTTTTAGGCCCTACTGTCATCACCATTGTTCGTGTTTCAAGTGGCTTTTTCTCAGCGATAATTTCCCCGAATGATCGACCATCAATTACGCAGCTTCGCGGATAGCTCTCGAGAATGTCACCACCATTGGCTAGGCAGCTTTCAAAATCAGTACTCAGCGTTTGGCTAGCAGTACTGGGCTTTGGTTTAGACACATCCCCATTTGATATGCAGCCACTTAATAAACCCGCTAACAATGCTGTTATCGCGATTAACTTTATATCCATAATTTCAACGCCACCCTTAATTTAAAAATCATAGTCAGCATCAACCTGACAATATGCTAGTTATTCTAAACCTATCACCTCTCACTTACTATCATGATTAACTGGCTAGCTTTATTTTTTTAATAGCCAAATCATAAAGTTACAACTATTAGAGCAAGTACCATATCTAACTTGCTCGTCCGTTACTATCGACAAAACAGCAGCTACGCACCAACAAAACCGAGATATGACATAAATCAGATACCTAAGCTTCACCAGCCTTTTAAATTAATACAAGATAAACATATGGATATCCCTGTTTAATGCATTTATATTACGTTAATCTATAGCCATGAACTTTTTTGATTCAATCACTCTACATTAGCCGTTTTAAGAGTGATATGTCTCTTAGTGTTACATTAATTTTATAAGGTACTTTGCCTGCGAGTGACAAAAACTGTTCTTCACAGCAAACAGATTTTACTTATATGGATTCACTTCAAATCAAACAGTTTCTTAGCCATCCAAAAGCGATTTTTGCAGCCACTGATGAAATGCTGTCTTTTATTGACTGCAATTATATTTACCGCTCTGTAAATCCCGCTTATTGCCGTCATTTTGACTTAAAGTCCTCACAGATTGAGAACTTTTCAGTCATTGATCTACATGGCAGCGATGCTTTCTATTCTGTCATCAAGTGCAGCTTAGATATCTCATTAAAGAGAGGACTACCAAGTACAGCGGAGTTCTGTCGATTAAACCCAAAAGGTCAATCGATTTGGCTATACGGTATTCTAAATCCGTACTTTGATAATCAAGGCAAAGTCATCGGAGTAGTTGTTGCTGCGCGCGATATCACCGAATATAAACGTAAATTAATCGCTATGAACGCCAACCAAGAGCGTTTACAAGAGGTCTACGATCACACCCCCTCAATGTTCTTTACGGTTAACAAACTTTTTTTCATCACCTCGGCTAATGCTTATGCGAACAACAAACTAAAATACGCCGAAAATCAGCTAATAGGTCTTGAAGCCACAAAGTTATTCCATCCTGAAGATCAGCAAACCCTATTCAACCAACTGCAACAGTGCTTTGAAACTCCGGATTTACTGAGGAGCTGGGAGCTGCGCAAACTAGACAGCAGCGGGCAGGTTATTTGGGTGAAGGAAACAGCAAGAGTAGTAGAGCGAAATGGTGAGCAGCTCCTTTTCATCGTCTCTGAAGATATCTCTGAAAAACATGAGCTGGCACAAAAGCTCGCTTATCAAGCATCCCATGACTACCTAACAGGGCTTTATAACCGTCAAAAATTCGAGCAAATGCTCAACCATTTTTTATTAGAGCAACGCACAAATGCAACCGCTCAGCAGCACATTTTATGCTTTCTAGATTTAGACCAATTTAAAATTGTGAACGATTCTTGCGGCCATGCCGCCGGTGACATTTTACTTAAAAATGTCAGTGAAATTATTCAAATGAAAGTGCGCAGCAGCGATGTTTTAGCTCGCCTAGGTGGGGATGAGTTTGCCATTATTATGCAAAGCTGTGAGCTTAAACAAGCACTGCTAATTGCGGACGATATTCGCAAAGTAATTGCAGATTATAAGTTTAACTGGAATAACAAAATTTACTCCATTGGTGTCAGCATGGGCGTCGTTGAAATTACAGGGCAAGTGAGTAGCGTCTCTCGGGTAATGGCGCTGGCAGATGAAGCTTGCTATGCAGCCAAAGACAGAGGCCGTAATCGTATACATGTACACCGCGAAACGGATTGCGAGATAAAAAGGCGACGTAGAGATATCGATTGGGTCAACCGCATTAAAAATGCACTTGAGCAAGATCACTTTCATCTCTATGCCCAAAAAATAGCACCCACCAGCTCTGATCCGCTACAAAAGCCAAGCTTTGAAATACTGCTGCGCATGCATGATCAAGAAGAGGTTATTTTTCCCGATGTCTTTTTACCCGCTGCAGAGCGCTATAACCTCACCACTCAAATAGATCGCTGGGTACTCAGAAATGCATTGTTGTGGCTCAGTAAACAAACTGCACTAATAGAAAATACTAACTATTGCACTATCAATTTATCCGCCACCTCACTTGGCGATAGGCAGTTCTTAAAAGATGCGTTAGCGCTGTATAAAAACACCGATTTAAAAGGGTTAACGGTCTGTTTTGAAATCACTGAAACAGCCGCCAGTGCTAATTTTGCAGGAGCAGTTACTTTCATCGAGCAAATGAAAGCGCTCGGTTGTGTTTTCGCATTAGATAACTTTGGTGGCAGTGTTTCAACGTTCAGTTATTTGAAAAACCTACCCGTGGATATGATCAAAATTGATGGCTCTTATATCAGAGATATCGATAGCGACAAAGTAAACAGAGCGATGGTTAAATCCATTAACGATATCGCACTTGTGATGGGCAAAAAAACCATCGCTGAAAACGTTGAGTCGCAAGCAGTACTTGATCAGCTCACTGAAATCGGTGTCGATTATGTACAGGGCTACTTCCTTGGTAAGCCCATGCCTATTCAGTTTTTGGCTTAATCCACTGCGTCGCTATACTCTAACTGCGCCTGCCACATTTGAGCGTAGCGGCCGTTAAGCTGCATTAGCGCTTGGTGAGTGCCTTGCTCAAGAATCTTGCCTTTATCCAGCACCACAATTTGATCCGCATCAACCACGGTAGACAAGCGATGAGCAATAATAATCACCGTTTTGTCACGCCCCATTTGCTGCAAGCTCTGCTGAATCTCCCGCTCTGTTTTAGTATCAAGGGCAGATGTCGCTTCATCCAATAACAGTATTGGAGCATCTTTTAAAATAGTGCGCGCAATCCCCACCCGCTGCTTTTCGCCGCCAGATAATTTCAGGCCGCGCTCGCCGACTTTAGTGTTATAGCCATCTGGCAACTGCATGATAAAGTCATGCACACTGGCCGCTTTCGCCGCAGCTTGCACTTGCTCAACGGTGGCACTTGGATCGCCATAACTAATATTGTAAAAGATGCTGTCGTTAAAGAGCACAGTATCTTGGGGTACCACACCAATCATCTTTTGCAGGCTATCTAGGGTCACTTCTCTCACATCTTGATCGTCGATCGATAAAGCGCCCCCAGTCACATCGTAAAAGCGGAACAGCAAGCGGCCAATGGTCGATTTACCAGATCCCGATGCACCGACAATCGCCACACTTTGGCCACCTTCAACCGTAAGGTTTATCCCTTGTAAAATAGGGCGCTGCGCCTCATAGCTAAAGTGAATATCAGTAAGGCGGATAGTTGCGTTACTCACCTTCAAAGCTGGCGCCTGTGCTTTATCGCGCACCTCTGGTGTTTGCCCCAGCAAGCCAAACATTTCGGCCATATCAATCAATGACTGGCGAATTTCACGATACACAAAGCCAAGTAAACCTAATGGTTGCATCACTTGCATCATATAAGCGTTTACCATCACAAAACCGCCAACCGTTAGTGCGCCACTGCTCACATCTCGCGCCGCTAATATCAATGCGGCGACTAAACCTGCGTTGATAATCAGCGCCTGCCCAAAGTTCAGCCACGCCAGTGATCTGATGGTTTTTACCGCTGCTTTTTCATAGCCTTGCATCGATTGATCATAGCGCTCAACTTCAAGCTGCTGTGCGTTGAAATACTTAACCGTTTCAAAGTTGAGCAAACCATCAATAGCTTTTTGATTAGCATCGCGATCTTTGTCATTCATGTCTTTACGGATCTTCAAACGCCACTGGGTCACAGTGGTGGTAAACCACACGTAGCTAACCACTGTGATGCCAATCACCAGTAAGTACCAAGCATCAAAAAAGGTGGCTAGCACTACAGAGATCATCAGCAATTCAAGTATCAGCGGGCCGATATTAAACAGCATAAAGCGCAGTAAAAACTCGACGCCTTTGATGCCCCGCTCAATCGTACGGCTTAACCCGCCCGTTTTACGACTGATATGGTAGCGCATCGACAGCTGATGAATATGAGTCATGGTTTCAAGGGAGAGTGAGCGCAATGCACCTTGCGCCACATTGACAAATATCACATCGCGCAGCTGCTGAAACAGCACATTCATTAAGCGCGACATACCGTATGCAACGGTTAAACCTATCGCGCCGATTGCCAGCAACCAAGAGCTACTTGGATCAGTACCCGTTAGCTTATCAACCACGGATTTATAAAAGAACGGTGTGGCAACAGCAATCATTTTTGCCATCACTAAAATAGTGATAGCAGCGATGACACGCACTTTTACCTCAGTATTATCACGAGGCCAAAAATAGGGGATAACTTTGCGGATTACTTGCCCAGGTGATGCATCTGTTGCAGATTCAGCAGCTGTATCGCCTATACTACCTAAACGGCTTCTTTCTCTCATTAAAAATATCTACT
>CAKZOD010000098.1 GCA_937136055.1 uncultured Oceanospirillaceae bacterium
GAGAGGCCTGCATCCTCAGTGCTTAATTGTAAAAAGCTATTGAGTAATTTTGGTATCCATCAGCGCCCATGGCGAACAGAGCTGGGTAATGTGATGGACACCATTTATCACGTAGAGCACTAAAACTCTACACTAGCCCCAAGGCATAGGGTTTTTGCTCAGTGCGACACTTGCCATATAACCAATACACAGCAGTGCTAATGCGAGAAAACCAAAGCGCTGCAACGCACTTTTTTGGCCTTTCAGTGCCATTGTTCCCAGCGCTACATAAGCGACTAGCGCGACAACTTTAGCGCTTAGCCATGCATTTACCACAGGGTATTGGCTTAAAATAACCATTAAACCAATCGCGCTGGCCAATAAGATAGTATCGATTATGTGCGGTGCTACTTTGATTAGTTTCTTGTTCACCCACTGTGCATTTACGCTGACGCCAATGACACGGATAACCAAAAAACAAACGCTGAGTAGTACTAGCATTAAATGCGAGTGTTTGAAAATAAGATACATAGAAACCACTTGTGTTAGATATTTCGCCAAGTGTAAAGAATGGCGCTATAACTAGCAATCACATCCCTCTATCAATTTAGATATCGCAAGCAGCTATGGCGAGTAATAATTGATTGAAACGGTTGCGTTTGATTAATTGCGATTAATCAACAAAGCTGTACTTCTCATGACTGGCTGTTCAGTTTAAAAGTGAAACTTGGTAGCAGTTACTATACTATCAGCTAAATTTTAATGGCTAATGGTGAGAAACAACATGGCTGATGCAAAAAACGCAGATTTTCAACTGAACCCCCTTATTCCAGTAGACGATGCACTTGGTCGACTTTTAAATGATGTACAAAGCTACGTGGAAACTGAGCAAATCACACTTGATCAAGCGTTGGGTCGTGTATTGGCTGAGCAACCAGTATCGCTGGTGGATGTTCCAAGAGGCGATAATAGCAGCATGGACGGCTATGCGGTTGCTATGGCAAGTTTGAATAAAGCGGGCCCCACTGTTCTGCCATTATCGCAACGCATTGCCGCAGGTGACGAACCTCAAACATTGGCACCAATGAGTGTGGCAAGGATTTTTACAGGTGCTGAAATTCCCGCTGGCGCTGATGCGGTTGTTATGCAGGAAAAAGTGACTGTTGATGAGCAAGGTATACATTTGCCTGCGGATATTGAATTACAGCAAAACATCCGTCCAAAAGGCCAGGATCTTCAAATGGGCGAGCAGTTGTTTGCACAAGGAAAAAAACTACAGCCGGCTGATTTAGGTGTGCTTGCATCGGCGGGTATCAGTCATGTTGAAGTGTTTAAACCTTTAAAAGTCGCTATTCTTTCAACGGGTGATGAGCTGATTGAGCCAGGTGAAGAGATTTCTCCTGGAAAGCTTTATAACTCCAATCGCGCTATGTTAAATGCGTTGATTACTCAGATGTCGATGCAAGTTGTTGATCTAGGAAAAGTGGAAGACACCCTTGAGGCAACAAAGGCAGCGCTTATTCAAGCTTCTCAAAGTGCTGACATTATTATCACTACAGGTGGTGTCTCTGTCGGTGATGAAGATCACGTTAAATCAGCTGTAGATGCGTTAGGTAAGCTGGACTTGTGGCGCATCAAACTAAAGCCGGGTAAACCATTGGCTTATGGCAAAGTGAAAGGGGAATTAAAAGATATTCCCATTTTTGGCTTACCTGGGAATCCTGCTTCGGCACTAATTACATTTTGCTTATTTGCGCGCCCTTACATGTTTAAGCTACAAGGTGGAGAAGTAACTAAACCTTTGAAGTTCAAAGCTATCGCCGGATTTGATCATGTTAAGTCAGGGACTCGTGAGGAGTATATGCGCGGCGTATATGAAGAGGGAACTGCTATGCGATTTACTAATCAGAGCTCAGGTATGCTTTCTACAGCGAGCCGCGCTAACGGTTTAATTGTGGTTCCTGTCGATGCGACCTTTAAGGCAGGTGACTGGATCGACTTTATTCCTTTTAGCGAGTTACTTAAATAGCAAATTCTCGTCATAGCCCACCTGATATCTGCCGATCGCTTTAAGGCGGCTTTGGTGGGCTGCTGGAACTTTATTAGTGCCTTTTGCAGGCAATTAAACTCTCTTAAACCCTCTGAAAAGTATGAATAGACTATAAAATTTCCCTAAGCTGTGCAAAAAAGTGCAATCACTTAGATGAACCGCTAGAATAGTCGCCTTTATATAAAGCTAGGTTTTAGCATAGTGAATTCTGATCAAGATCCTTATAGCGACATCCGTCCATACAAAGATACGGAAGTGGCAGCAGTACTCAATAATCTGTTACACAACGATGAACTCATCGGCGCAATTTCTCACTATAAATTCCCACGTGCATATCGCTGGTTTCCTAGTATGACTAAAAGTGCGGTGCGCATCGGTTTGGCGCGTCAATTTGGTGATATTGAAACAGTTCGTGATTTTCAATCGATTGTTGCCGGCTTCATGGAAAAAATGATCGCTCGGTCAACAAAGAACATCAGTTGTTCTGGGATTGAAAAACTAGATAAAGAAGGTGCTTATTTATTTATCTCGAACCATCGTGATATTGCAATGGATCCTGCTTTTGTAAATTGGATGCTTTATCATCAGGAAATGCAAACCCTACGCGTTGCTATTGGTGATAATTTACTTTCTAAAGAGTATGTTTCTGACTTAATGCGCTTAAATAAGAGTTTTATTGTTAAGCGCTCCGCTAAAGCACCCCGCGAAATGATGAAAGCCCTGACTAATTTGTCGGGTTATATCGATCACAGTATTGTTGTGGATGAGGCGTCTATCTGGATCGCACAAAGGGAAGGTCGAGCAAAAGATGGCGATGATAAAACAGATGCGGCGCTGTTGAAAATGCTACACATGTCGCTGCGTAAAAAATGTGCATTCTCTGAAATGCCAAAACGCTTAAATATTGTGCCTGTTACTATCTCTTACGAATTCGATCCTTGTGATGTCGCTAAAGCGAAAGAGTTAGCGATTAAAAATGCTGGCGAAAAGTACAATAAATCTGAGTTCGAAGATATTGAGAGTATTGTAGCGGGTATTACAGGATTTAAAGGTGATGTGCATGTTCACTTTGGCGATGTGTTGCAAGGTGATATTGATGACCCTGTCGCATTAGCACAAAGTATTGATCAGCAAATTCATGGGAATTATAAATTGCACCCATCAAACCTCATTTCTGCGGGTGAAACGCAAGGGATGAGCGATGAGAAGATCAAAGAGTTTTATAGCCGATTTGAAGAATTGAATGCTGAGCAAAAAGAGATTGCTATCCAAACGTATGCAAAGCCCTATTGGAATGCTCAGCAGTTAAACAGTAATAAAGCACAGGAGAATGGCAATGTCTGAATTGACGCATTTAGATGCGCAAGGCAATGCACAAATGGTCGATGTCACTGAGAAGTCGAACACGACTCGAGAGGCAACAGCTTATGCTGAAGTGCACATGTTACCTGAAACACTTTCACTGATTGCCAGTGGTGGCCATAAAAAAGGCGATGTGCTTGCCGTTGCCAGAGTTGCAGGCATTATGGCAGCAAAGAAAACAAGTGATTTGATCCCGATGTGTCATCCATTGATGTTGACCAAAGTGAATGTTGATCTTGAGTTGGACGCTGCTAATAATTTAATCGCCATAACAGCGACTTGTAAGTTGTCTGGGCAAACGGGTGTTGAGATGGAGGCGCTCACTGCCGCTAGCACTGCAGCGTTAACAATTTACGATATGTGTAAAGCCGTTGATAAGGGCATGCAAGTTCAAAACTTAAAACTGTTAGAAAAGCTAGGGGGCAAAAGTGGCCACTGGCAAGCGGAGAAGCCACAGTGATCAAAATTGTATATTTTGCCAGTATTCGTGAAGCATTAGGATTAGGTGATGAGAGTATTGAATTACCTAGCGGTGTGAGCACTGTTGAGCAGCTTAGTGCTTGGTTGCAAGCTGAGCGTGGAGAAAAGTGGATAAAAGCATTGGGGCACCCGAGTACAATTATTGCCGTTAACCAGGAAATGGTGAGCGCTGATAGTTCGATTAAATCGGGTGATGAAATTGCATTCTTCCCGCCAGTAACTGGCGGCTAACAGCGGTAGGAAATGTTGTGTTTAAAGTGATCGATCTTATCCGTGCTGTGTTGTATTACAGCGCGTTTTATATTGTAACAATAGTGCACGGTTTGGTTTGTGTGATTGTTGCTAGAGGGTTGCCTTTTGAAAAGCGTTTTCGCTTCGTAACTAGCTTAAACTTTTTTTATGTCTTTTTAATTCGCTGGTGTTGCGGCATAAAAGTAAAGATAGAAGGTTATGAAAACCTCCCTAAAGAGGGGGCTTATGTTGTTGTCGCAAATCATCAAAGTGAGTGGGAGACTATTTTCTTTCAAACTCTTATTCGCCCTCACTGCATTGTCTTAAAACAAGAGCTGCTAAAAATACCCTTTTTTGGCTGGGCACTGGCGCTGCTAGACCCAATTGCCCTTGATCGCTCTCAAAAGCGTGGAGCGTTGAAGCAATTACTTGGTCAAGGTAAAGATCGGTTAGAGCGGGGGATCCCCATTATTATATTTCCTCAAGGGACGCGTTTGCCAAGTGGTGAGCTTGGGGTTTTCAACAAGGGCGGTGCAATGCTTGCTGCCAGTGCCGAGGTGCCAATTATACCAATGGCGCATAATGCTGGGCTGTTTTGGCCGGGTAAAAAGCTGCTGAAAAAATCTGGAACAATTACCTTAAGAATAGGTAAGCCGATCGAGACTAAAGACCGCAGTGTTAGCGATGCCCATGATGAATCAGTTGCATGGGTCAAAGACCAGATGCAACTGTTGGAAGAAGATCGTTAACTTTGCCGCTAAAGCGCTATTGGTATGTGATTACTGATAGCGCTGAACCAGCTTGTAAAATTCATCAAAATTATCTAGTAAGAGTTTGATCAAATCAGGATCAAACATTACGCCGCTTTTTTCCTCCATAAATGCGTATACATCCTCTTTTGGCCAGATTTCCTTGTAGCAGCGCTTAGAGCTAAGCGCATCAAATACGTCAACAATGGCGGCGATGCGTCCGTATAAGTGGATTTCTGATCCTTTTTTTCCCAATGGGTAACCTGTGCCGTCCCAGCACTCGTGATGCTCGTGTGCGATAATCGCGCCACTTTTGATCAGTGATCTGCTGGATGATTTTAAGATGTTATAGCCTATTTGTGCATGGGTGCACATAATCTCGCGCTCTTCTGGGGTTAGGCGGCCAGGTTTATGTAATATGTTATCCGGGATGGCAACCTTGCCGATATCATGCAGTGCAGAGGCCTTGCCAAAAAGTGAGGCTTCTTTTGTTTCTACACCTGCTAATAGGGCAAGTTTTTCACAGCACGAGCAAACACGACGAACATGGTTGCCTGTTTCTTTGCTCCTCGATTCAACCGCTTCTCCGAGTAAATAAACAATTTCCTTTTGTGTGGTTTCAATTTCATTAATCAATTCAATATTGCGTAATGCTGTTTCACTGTTTTTGGCGAAAATAGAGGCTAAGTGTTGGTCATTGAGCTGCTTGACGCTCATGCCTTGAAAAAATAAAATCCATTGCGTTGAATTATCATAGGTGAGCTCGTAAATCATGCAGCTATCATCGATCACGATGTTAGGACTGCCATGCTCTAAGCGGTTAATTAGATAGCTGCGAATGAGGGCGTTGTCCTCAAGTAACTTCTCTTGGGAAATATTACTTAAAGACCCACGGGTGAACTTGAGATCAACACTCTTGCCGGTAATTTTGAGTGCTGCGGATCCAGATGCATTCTCACCTGATTGCCCAAAGATTAGCTGCGTTTGATGTAACAGTTCTTCAATAAAGTTATGGGCGCGATTAAGGTCTTTGCTGATAATATTAGAAGAAGCATTAAGGATATTTTCCATGCTTTTACACTGGTTTTGCATGGCGGCGTAATTATCATAAGCGCGCAGTGATGAGTGCAATAAGGTGTATAGCTTTTTGCGCGTCAATTCCGTTTTTTCTTTGTAGTCATTAATGTCGTATTTTTCGATTACGCTCTCTTCTGGAGCGTCTCCAGGTTGTCCTGTGCGTAATACTATTCTGACACCGTGATTTTTTAATGTATTGCGAATGTATTCAACTAATCGTAAACCAGAGTCATTAGTTTCCATTACAACATCCAACAAGATTAATGCAATGTCGTTATGTTGCCCTATATAGTCACGAGCTTCGGCACCGGAATAGCAAGAGTAGAGTTCAACGGGGCGATCATCCACTAAGATGTTTTTTAAGGATAGGCGGGTGACTTCATGAATCATTGCTTCGTCATCTACAACAAGTACATGCCAGGGTTTCGAGTGTGGCGTAGGAGCGGCTTTGGCAGGCTTCTTTTTGGCAAACTTTAAAGGGGTTTTACTCATAATATATACTCTGCTGTCACTGCTTTTGCGCTACAGTTGTGGGGATATCAATAATTAAATTGCAGCCGCTTTCTTGTTCATTGAGTTCAATGCTGCCTTTTAGACGGCTGCAGATAAGGGTGTAAATGATAGAGAGGCCAAGGCCAATACCACCAATCTTTCTCCCTGTCGTAAAAAAGGGGTCGAAAATACGTGAGCGAATAGCTACGGGAATCCCGCTTCCATTGTCTGCATAGTTAATACGTATATGATCGCGGTGATCTGATACATCTATTTTTATTTCGGCCTCTCGGCCATCTGCAAACCCGTAAATAACGGAGTTATTGATAAGGTTGTTGATAATATGAGACATTGTCTCTGAAGGTACTTTTACTGGGAACTCGCTAGGCTCGCCCGTTACTGTGAAGTTGATATCATCGACACCTGGGAAGTCCTGCGCTGCGATGATATCTTTTATTTCTCCAAACGCTTGGCACTCATACCAGTTACTATCAATGAATGACATCTTCTTGAGCTGAGAGGTCAAGGTGATTGCGCTTGCAATATTCTTTTCTAATAAAGCAAAATATGTCTGTGTGGCTTTGAGGTGCTCATCAATATCTTCTTCACAAAGCTCTTCATTCTCGTAAGCTTCCTTAAATTTCGTGAGATCATCACACAGCGCAGAGTGTAATGTTAAGCAGACGCCTAGAGGTGTGTTCATTTCGTGGGCTACGCCCGCGACCAGAACACGTAAGGGGTCATAATTATCGCTATCGAACTCCATATATTTATCTCAGTAGGTGATAGTTGCTATAGCTGACTTTCAAAGAAAAGAAAGGAGAGGCTGTAGTCGCATTTATCTGAGCGTGGATCGCTCTTTAAAGGTAGAAACAGTGTTTCGTATAAAATGGTGGCTTGGTTTTGCCATTGCATTGTTTTGAGGATGTACATCGGGGTTTGGTCGTCCATGCATTTGCGTACTAGCTTCTCAACAGAGCTGCCGTTTGGTGCAGGAATAATGTCAGTAATCGTTTTGTTGATGGTGGTAAGGCCTGTGTATTTGCCGCATTCCTTGCCGATAAAAATGATATGTATACTGTCATCTTCTCTTCGCAGGTAGGTCCATGCATTATCAATGAACTGCTTGCCTTGTTGGTCCATGAAATCATCGAAACTGAGGCTGTTTGAATTTTTGCTTTCATTCCAAGCGTTGAGTATTCCCTCTATTTCAAAGTTTCGAAATTGCGAGTACTGATTAATATCCTGAATGACTTCAACGACACCGACTTTTAGTTTTTCCTCTTCAGTGATGGAATACATAGTTTGCTCCTGTTGCTCTGAATAAAGTGCAGTGATGTGTCAAAATTATTCTCAGATCATTTTTATGACCACAGCGTAGGAAAATTTTTGTTTAACTATCAACGTGCTACGTAATTAAGGGGGCGATAATGTATGCACATTCCCTTAGCTTTAAATATAGGACAGGTTTCTATGAAATGCGAAAAACTAAATAATTAAAATTCTGATGGACTAAATGTTAAACGAGGCTAAATTTTTCGATGCCAGGTTTGACGCTTTGGATTGTGTTTTTGGTAAGGAAAGGGGGAAAGGGGAGAAAAATAACAAAGCTTCTTGGTCAAGAAGCTTTGTATAGAGCGACTAAATTTTTTGGAATACTAACGTAGAGTTTGTTCCGCCAAATCCGAAGCTGTTAGACATTACGCGTTGAAGATCAACGTTGTCTTTGCGCTCACGTGCAATCGGTAGATCTGTTGCTTCAGGATCTACTTCTTCAATGTTTGCAGATGCGCAGATAAAGTTGTTCTCTTGCATAAGCAGGCAGTAAATGGCTTCTTGAACGCCTGTAGCACCTAGTGAGTGACCTGTTAGAGACTTTGTAGAGCTCACTGGAGGCATTTTATCGCCAAAAGTAGTCTTCATAGCCTTTAGCTCTTGAACGTCACCAGCAGGAGTTGATGTGCCGTGAGAGTTGATGTAGTCAATATCGCCATCAACAGTGCTCATTGCTTGTTGCATACAGCGCACAGCACCTTCACCTGAAGGAGCAACCATATCGTAGCCGTCAGAAGTTGCGCCGTAGCCCACTAATTCTGCATAAATTTTGGCGCCACGTGCTTTAGCGTGCTCGTACTCTTCTATAACAAGCATTCCGCCGCCGCCGGCAATGACGAACCCATCGCGATTAGCATCATATGCGCGAGATGCTTTTTCAGGTGTGTCGTTATACTTAGTAGAAAGCGCACCCATCGCATCAAACATTACGCTTAATGACCAGTGAAGTTCTTCACCGCCGCCAGCAAAAATAATGTCTTGCTTACCTAGTTGGATTTGCTCCATCGCGTTTCCAATACAGTGAGCACTGGTTGCGCAAGCAGAAGTAATTGAGTAGTTAACGCCTTTAATTTTGAAAGGAGTGGCTAAACAAGCTGAAACAGTACTACCCATAGTGCGAGTAACACGGTATGGCCCAACACGCTTAACACCTTTTTCACGCAGAATATCAGCAGCTTCGATAATGTCGGCAGATGAAGCGCCACCAGAGCCAGCAATTAAACCTGTACGTACGTTTGATACTTGCTCTTCTGATAAACCAGCATCTTCAATCGCTTGTTGCATAGCAACATAAGAGTATGCTGCAGCATTACCCATAAAACGACGTAACTTTCTGTCGATCAGTGTTTCTATATCGAAATCTTCGATGCTACCCGCAACATGGCTGCGAAAGCCCATCTCTTTATATTCTTCTTGGAATTTAATACCAGAGCGACCTGTTTTCAGTGACTCTAATACTGTTTCTTTATCTTTGCCTATGCAAGATACGATGCCCATACCGGTAACAACAACGCGTTTCATTGGGTATCTCCTTTAAAAGGTTGAGAAAAAATGACTTAGAAATCTTCAGTCGATTGGAAAAGGCCAACTTTAAGGTCGGTTGCAGAGTAAATTTCTTTACCGTCAACAGACATAGTTGCATCAGCTATTCCCATAACTAGCTTGCGCTCTATCAAGCGTTTGATAGTGATTTTATAAGTGACTTTTTTAGCGCTAGGCAATACTTGGCCAAAGAATTTAACTTCGCCAGAACCTAGGGCACGACCTTTGCCTGGGTTTCCTTTCCAGCCTAAGTAAAAACCGACTAATTGCCACATAGCATCTAAGCCAAGGCAGCCAGGCATAACAGGGTCTGTAGGAAAGTGGCAATCAAAGAACCAAAGATCTGGGTTGATATCTAGCTCTGCAATAATTTCACCTTTACCAAATTCACCGCCATCAGCTGTGATTGAAGTAATACGATCCATCATTAACATATTGCCTACTGGAAGTCTGGCGTTGCCAAGGCCGAACATTTCACCATTGCCACAGCTAAGGAGCTCGTCGCGGTTGAAAGTAGAGGGTCTAGTCATTTTAATAATTGTTCTCATATTATGAAATATCGGCAGATTATACCCATTGTCTTGCATTTAGACAGCAATTACCCTTAAAAAAGCTTAATCTCTCAAGATATTCTGCGTTAAAAGCGCTGTGCTATGTAAGGGGTGACAGTAATTTGGGGCTTAATTACAACGCGGAGAAAAAAGTATAGAAGAGTAAGAGGTGAAGGGCAGGTATTAAAGAATACCTATTTAAGGCAATACAAAAAGTACTGCCTTACTGTTTTGTGTAGTTTTAGGATTTACGCTCAACAGCTAATTTGGCAAGTGTGATGAGTGTTTCTTTAAAGCTAGAATCAGCTATCGCGCTTAAGCTATCAATTGCAAGCTGTGATTGTTCAACTGCTTTTTGTTGAGTGTAGCTAATGGCGCTAGTTGCTGATATCGCTTTAAGAACTGGAGACAGATCCTCTAATCCACCTTCGCGGATGGCACGGCGAATAAGTTTTTTGTTTTCAGGGTCAGTTTCTTTCATTGCTTGAATGAGCGGTAAAGTGGCTTTGCCTTCAGCTAGGTCATCGCCAGTGTTCTTACCCATCTCTTCTGCGCTAGACAAGTAGTCCATCACATCGTCAACTAATTGAAACGCAATACCTAAATGGCGGCCATAAAGTTGCAATGCCTGTTCTTCTTCTTTAGTGGCGCCGGCTAAAATAGCACCTGCTTGAGTGGCAGCTTCAAATAGCATTGCTGTTTTGCCGATGATGACTTTCATGTACTCATCTTCAGTCAAATCAGGGTTGCGGCTATTAAGAAGTTGTAGAACCTCGCCTTCAGCGATTACATTGGTAGCATTTGAAATAACATCCATTATTTCCAACTTGCCAATAGCGACCATAATTTGAAAAGCACGTGAGTACAAGAAATCGCCAACTAGAACGCTGGGTGCGTTGCCCCATTTGGCGTTAGCGGTGTCTTTGCCGCGACGCAGGTCAGAGTTATCAACAACGTCATCGTGTAACAATGTAGCGGTATGAATAAACTCAATACAAGCTGCTAACTGGATATGATGATCTTGATCAGAGTCTTGAGGGTAGCGACAAGCATTTGCAGCCAATAAAACAAGTAAAGGGCGAAAGCGTTTACCGCCACTTTGGACTATATAATGGCCGATTTTTTCAACCAGCGGGACGTTTGATCCTAAGTGGTTAACAATGAAGTCATTGACGGCTAAAAACTGAGGTTCTATTTTTGTGTTTAATTGATGTGGCTGCATATAAAATTTGTTTCGATGAATGATGTAAAGCGCATGCTAGGGTGTGCTATGGCCTCTGTCAAGGGCTTGTGTATAAAGCGGGAAGGCTGTGTGTAATAAGATGGGTTTGTATCAGGCGGGTTGGCTGAAAATAAGCAGGTGAAAGGTTGCGTGGAGCTAGCGGTTTTTTGATCAAATAAATGCTTGAGCTTTAGTGTGTTTTGCTATAGTATTTCGCGCCCTAAGCTTATCCAACCTTTAGCTCCCTGTTATAGGGCATTGCCATTAGAAGCAGGTTTCATTTTAGTAGCCGGATAAGCCGTTAACTGGAGAAGAAAGAATGTTTGCAGTAATTGTAAGCGGCGGTAAGCAATACCGTGTAGAAGAAGGCTATACTCTTAAGTTAGAGAAATTAGCAGTAGAAGCTGGATCAAGTATCGATTTTGATCGCGTTTTGTTGGTTGGTAATGGCGACGACATTAAAGTCGGTGAACCTGTAGTAAGCGGCGCGAAAGTGACTGCTGAAGTGGTAAGTCACGGTCGTGGTGAGAAAGTTAGCATCATCAAGTTCCGTCGTCGTAAGCACTCAATGACACGTCAGGGTCACCGTCAATGGTACACTGAAGTTAAAATTACAGGCATCAGCGCTTAAGCTGGTCTATAGGAGATAACTCATGGCTCATAAGAAAGCTGGTGGTTCTACTAAGAACGGTCGCGACTCCAATGCCAAGCGCTTAGGTGTTAAGCGCTTCGGTGGTCAGGTAGTTTCGGCTGGCAGTATCCTTGTTCGTCAACGTGGTACTAAGTTCCACGCTGGTGTAAACGTAGGTATTGGTAAAGATCATACACTTTTTGCTAAAGCAGACGGTGTTGTGAAATTCGAAGTTAAAGGCCCGAAAAACCGCAAGTTCATTACTATTGAAACTGCGTAATCGGTGTTGATAACTAAAAAAGCTCCGCTAGGCGGGGCTTTTTTTTTGGCTGATTTATAGGGTTTGAAGCTGGCTCTATTAAATTGACTTTTAGTATAATTGTTGCTGATGTGTTTGTAGTCAATTAAGGTTTTTGGTCTTAATGTGAGTACAAATACCAGCATTGCCGTAAGTTGCGGTTGTTTGGAAGAATCTTTGGGAGGTTGGAATGAAATTTGTAGATGAGGCGACTATCACGGTAGAAGCTGGTAAGGGCGGAAATGGTTGTATGAGTTTTCGTCGTGAGAAGTATATTCCCAAAGGTGGTCCTGATGGCGGCGATGGCGGAGATGGTGGTTCTATATTGGTGGAAGCAGATCCCGGTTTAAATACCTTGGTCGATTATCAGTTTACACGTAAGCATAAGGCGCAAACAGGTCAAGCGGGTATGGGGCGTAACTGTACTGGTTGCAAGGGTGAGGATACGATTCTTAAGGTGCCTGTTGGGACAACGGTGATCGATCTAGATACTGATGAAGTATTGGCGGATCTGGTTGAAATTGGGCAGGTTGAGAAAATAGCACAAGGTGGTTTTCACGGCTTGGGGAATACGCGTTACAAGAGTTCTGTTAACCGTGCTCCGCGTCAAACGACTAATGGCTCTGCGGGTGAGTTTCGCAATGTAAAGCTTGAACTGAAGGTGTTGGCGGATGTCGGCCTGTTAGGGTTGCCTAATGCGGGTAAATCTACTTTTGTGCGCGCGGTGTCGGCGGCAACACCTAAAGTTGCTAACTACCCGTTTACTACCTTGGTACCGAGTTTAGGCGTTGTGCGTACTGAGCAGGGGCGTAGCTTTGTGGTGGCTGATATTCCTGGGATTATCGAAGGTGCAGCAGAGGGTGCGGGTTTAGGTATTCGTTTCTTGAAGCACTTGGCGCGAAACCGTGTGCTGTTGCATATCGTTGATATGGCGCCTTGGGATGATATAGCGCCAGCGGATGCGGCAGTGATTGCTGTAAATGAGTTAACAAAATTTAGTCAAACTTTGTCTGAGCAGCCGCGTTGGTTGGTGCTTAACAAGGTTGATATGCTTGGTGAAGAAGAGTTCGAAGAGCGTTGTCAAAGTGTTATTGACGCTTTGGATTGGCAGGGGCCGGTGTTTCGTATCTCTGCACTGACAGGTGAAGGTACGAGTAAGCTTACTGGGGCGCTGCAGGATTTTCTTGATAAGCGCTCGGCGGCTATTTTGGCTGATCCTGAGTTGTTGGTTCAAGAAGATCAGATGCGTGCGGCTGTGGATGCTGAGGCAAGAGAGCATATTAATCACTTGCGCGAAGTGGCTAGACAAGAGGCGCGAGCGAATCGTGAGTCTATGAAAGATGATGAAGACTTTGATGATGACGATTACGATGTGGAAGTAGAATACGTTAATGAGTAAGAATGCTGAAATGAGCTCGGATCGCGATGTGTTGAAGCGCTCCAAGCGTTGGGTTGTTAAAGTTGGTAGTGCGCTATTGACTGACGATGGGCGCGGTCTGGATCATAATGCGATTGGTCGTTGGGTTGATCAGCTGGTATTGCTTAAGCAGCAGGGTATTGAGGTGGTGTTGGTGTCATCTGGCGCAATCGCAGAGGGAATGACTCGGCTAGGTTGGGATTCAAGACCTGCGCAGGTTTATCGTTTGCAGGCGGCTGCGGCAGTTGGGCAAATGGGGTTGGTGCAGGTGTATGAGGCAAATTTTCAGCGTCACCAGACACAAACAGCGCAAGTGTTGCTAACACATGAGGATTTATCTGATCGTAAGCGTTATTTGAATGCCCGTGGCACGCTTTGTACGTTGCTTGAGCTGGGTGTGGTGCCGGTTGTTAATGAAAACGATACGGTCATAACAGATGAGATAAAGTTTGGCGATAATGATACTTTGGCTGCTTTAGTCGCTAATCTGGTTGAAGCGGAAGTGGTTGTGCTGCTGACTGATCAGTTGGGGTTGTTTACGGCTGATCCAAGGTCTAATAGCGATGCAAAGCTAATAAGTTCTGCTAAAGCGGATAATCCGATGATTGCAGAGGTTGCAGGAGATGGCGGAGCGCTGGGTCGTGGGGGGATGGCGACTAAAGTGAGGGCGGCGAAATTGGCTGCGCGCTCAGGTGCGGTAACTGTGATAGCCAGTGGTCGTGTTGATGATGTTTTGTTGAAAATATCTCGTGCAGAAGAAGTTGGTACCCTTATTTTGCCGTCGAGCTCACCAGTTGCTGCTCGCAAACAGTGGTTGGCAGGTCATCTGCAGGTAAAAGGCAAGATTGTGGTTGATGCTGGTGCGGTGGTTGCTATGACTGAGGGCGGTAAGAGTCTGTTGCCTGCGGGAGTTAAATCGGTGGAGGGTAATTTCTCCCGGGGTGAGATGGTTCTAATAGTTGATGAGCGCGGTGGGGAAGTTGCCCGTGGTTTGGTTAATTATAATGCTAAGGATAGTCGTAGTATTGTAGGGTTGCCAAGTAGTCAAATAGAAAAAGCAATTGGTTATGTGAACGAAGATGAGCTGGTGCACAGGGATAATTTGGCACTGGGGTAGGTTTTTGAGTGATTGCTAATTGATAGACATAAAAAAACCGGCTAGGCCGGTTTTTTTATGTCTATCATAATAGTTTCAAAAGAAAGCTATTAAGCGATAGCTTTGATCTTTGCGCTTAGTCTGCTTTTAACGCGAGCAATCTTGTTCTTAGTGAAGATGCCTTTGCCTACAGATGCGTCTAAAAAAGGTTGTGCAGCTTTGAAAGTTTCTGTCGCAGCGGCTTTGTCGCCAGCTTCGATAGATGCAGTAACTTTTTTCATGTATGTGCGAGCCATAGAGCGAAAGCTAGCGTTGTGTTGACGACGCTTTTCCGCTTGACGGGCACGTTTTTTTGATCCTGCGGAATTCGCCATGATCTTGCTCCTAAATATTGTGTTTCGGAAAGCAAAACGCTTTACCGTAAATTGAGAGGCGGGATTATTCATTTTTATTACTTGGATGTCAATAAAAACAAGATATTTTCTGCAGTAACGAGTAATATTTCTGGCCAAACTGCCTATCGAGACAATTAAGTGGAAAAACAGCCTGAAAATCAACAGCACAGTGCAGCTAAAGCGGCAGCCTCAGATAAAAATATTGTCGCGAAAAAAACAGCTAAATCAAGTTTGTTGCGCTCTAGTTTAATTGTCGGAACGATGACAATGTTATCGCGGGTGCTAGGCCTAGTGCGGGATATAGTTGTGGCTAATTTCTTTGGTGCATCAGAGGCCGCAGATGCTTTTTTTGTCGCATTTAAAATTCCTAACTTCTTACGCCGTTTATTTGCTGAAGGCGCTTTTTCTCAAGCGTTTGTGCCAGTGTTAAGTGAGTATCGCACCCAAAGGGATTTAAATGCTGTGCAGGCCTTGGTAGGTAAAGTTGCCGGTGGTTTGGGTGGTATATTATTGGTAATTACAGTTGTAGCGGTAATCGCCGCTCCACTTCTAACTGCTGTGTTTGCGCCTGGTTTTTATATGCATGCAGAGGATAAGTTTGATCTGGCCTCGCAAATGCTTGCTATCACCTTCCCCTATTTGATGCTGATTTCTTTGACTGCATTTGCAGGCGCCATTTTAAATAGTTATGAGCATTTTGTTGTTCCCGCATTTACGCCGGTGCTGTTGAATCTTTGTTTGATAGGGTCGGCCACTTTGTTGAGTCCGTATTTTGAACAGCCTGTGTTTGCCCTAGCATGGGGGGTGTTGATGGCAGGCTGCGTGCAATTGCTTTTTCAAGTGCCATTTTTGATGCGAATTAAGCTTCTTCCAAAACCCGTTATTGATTGGCAAGACCCAGGTGTGAAGAGAATATTGACATTAATGCTTCCTGCGCTGTTTGGTGTGTCAGTGGCACAAATTAATTTGTTGTTGGACACCGTGTTGGCGACTTTTTTACAAACTGGAAGCGTTTCTTGGTTGTATTATTCTGACCGTCTAGCTGAGCTGCCGTTAGGAGTCTTTGCAATCGCAATCTCAACGGTAATTTTGCCAAGCTTGTCACGTAAGAGTGCGAGCAGTTCAATGCAAGATTTTGCCAAAACACTTGATTGGGCAATGCGCATGATTTTGCTTATTGGTCTGCCATCTGCGCTCGCTTTATTTTATTTGGCAGAGCCCTTGTTAGTTACTTTGTTTGGCTATGGCAATATGAGTGAAAGAGATATCTTGATGGCGGGGCAAAGTTTGCGCGCATATTCCTGCGGTTTACTTGCTTTTATGTTGATCAAAGTATTAGCGCCTGGTTATTTTGCGAGACAGGATATGAAAACACCGGTAAAAATCGCGATTCAAGCGATGGTTGCTAACATGGTGTTTAACCTTATTCTGATTTATCCATTTGCACATGTAGGGCTGGCGGCAGCAACTGCAATGTCTGCGTTTTTAAATGCCTTCTTGTTACTTTATGGATTGTTGAAAATAGGTGTGTTCAAGTGGCAACAAGGGTGGGGTGTGATGTTGCTGCGCTTGTTGGCAGGGTGTAGTGCGTTATGGATAAGTATGGCGTTCTTTAATCAAGATTTAGAGCAGTGGTTGCAATGGGGAGTGTGGCAGCGGGTATTAAATATGGGCTTAATTGTCAGTGTTGGTGTGGTTAGCTATCTTGCAGTGCTGATGCTTTTAGGTTTAAGAAAGCGACATATAGTTGCCCATTAAGTAGCAAATAGTGATTGATTGTTTTGTAGGCGCTGCAACGCACGTTTTATTTGCAGCTTTCGTGTTGGCAGTTGTACCAGATTCAAGCTAACTGAGCTATAATCACGCACTTTTGTGGTAGATGTAAAAGCATCCGATGGAATTAATACGTTCAATACATAATTTGCGCCAAAAGCACTCAGGTTGTGTCGCTACAATCGGTAAATTCGATGGCGTCCATTTAGGGCATAAGCAGATTCTCGCTCAATTACGCGCAAAAGCGACTGAGCTTAGCTTGCCATCGCTTGTCATTTTGTTTGAACCTCATCCTGCGGAATTTTTTGTAGCCGATAAAGCTCCCGTTAGATTAACCAGTTTAGCTGCTAAATTAACTTATTTAGCTGAGCAGGGTGTCGATAGAGTACTGTGCTTAAGTTTTAATGCAAAGTTATCCGCAATGACGGCTGAGCAATTTGTGCAAGATCTCCTTGTTGAAAAGCTCGCTATAGCACATTTTGTGGTCGGTGATGATTTTCGATTTGGGCGTGCACGCGGTGGCAATTTTCAAATGCTACAGGCAGAAGGTGAACGCCATGGTTTTAGTGTTGAAAGCACAATTACTCATACCCTAAACGATGAGCGCGTCAGTAGCACTAAGGTCAGGCAGATATTAGCTGAGCATGATTTTGAATACGCAGCACAATTGTTAGGCAGAGCTTTTAGTATCAAAGGCCGTGTTATGCACGGTCAAAAGTTGGCACGCACATTTGGTGTGCCAACAGCAAACATAAAGATTGGACAGTTTAATCCACCATTGCGTGGTGTGTTTGCTGTCGTAGCTACACTGCAAAATAGCGAAGTTGTGCAGGGGGTTGCGAATATTGGCAAACGTCCAACAGTCGATGGCATAAAGCCTATCTTAGAAGTGCATTTGTTCGATTTCGACGGTGATTTATACGGGCAAAAGCTGTCTGTTGAATTTAAGCAGTTTATCCGAGCAGAACAAAAATTTGCTGATTTAGATCAGCTAAAACAAGCAATATTAAATGATGTCGAGGTGGCGAAAAAATATTTCGCTACCTGTAACCAGTAATGGGTATGGAAAATAGAAATGAGTGATTACAAACAGACCTTGAATCTACCAGATACAGCGTTTCCAATGCGCGGTAATCTGGCTAAACGCGAACCCGCGATGCTACAAGCATGGCAAGATATGGATCTGTATCAGAAAATTCGCGATATTAGCGCTGGTCGCCCTAAGTTTGTATTACACGATGGCCCACCCTATGCAAATGGTGATTTACACATTGGCCATGCGGTTAACAAAATCATCAAAGATATGATTTTGAAGTCAAAGACTTTAAGTGGTTTCGATGCGCCTTACGTCCCAGGTTGGGACTGTCACGGTTTACCGATTGAGCATAAAGTAGAAACCATGATTGGCCGCGCTGGTACAAAAGTACCTTATGCTGAGTTTCGTAAAAAATGCCGTGAATATGCGGCGAAACAGATTGAAGGCCAAAAGAAAGACTTTATTCGTTTAGGGGTTTTAGGTAATTGGCAAAATCCTTACCTAACAATGAACTTTGATACTGAAGCGAACATTGTAAGAGCATTAGCTAAAATCGTTGAAAATGGCCATCTTGTTAAAGGTTACAAGCCAATTTACTGGTCTGTTGTTGGTCAGTCTGCTCTAGCTGAAGCTGAGGTTGAGTATCAAGATAAAACATCAACTTCGCTTGATGTGCGTTTCCCGCTTATCGAACAAGGTAAAGCGGAAGCAGTATTTAACGCAATTGGTGACGATAAAGGTACAGGACGAATTTCTCTTGTTATCTGGACCACAACACCTTGGACAATTCCATCGAACCAAGCAGTCTCTGTTCACGCAGAGCTTGAGTACTCGCTAGTACAATTTGGTGATGAGCGTTTAGTACTTGCAACTGATCTTGTTGAAGCAATAGCCAATCGTTGGGGTGTTGAGCCATTTACAATCGTTGCAAACTGCCAAGGCAATGTGCTCGAAGGGATGCTTATGGAGCACCCTGTATACGATAAGCAAGTACCTGTTATTTTAGGTGATCATGTCACAACGGATGCGGGTACTGGTGCTGTTCATACTGCACCTGATCATGGTATGGAAGATTTCGAGGTTGGACGCAAATACGGCTTAGGTACTTTGAACTATGTTCAAGGTAACGGTGTATTTGTTGATGCGACGGGCGAATTTGCGGGCGTACATGTTTATAAAGCAGATGCCCCAGTTTGCGAAGCGCTTGAGCGTGAAGGTAAATTGATTTTCCAAGAGAAGTTTAGCCATAGCTTCCCACATTGCTGGCGTACGAAAACGCCATTAATTTATCGTGCAACACCGCAGTGGTTTGTTTCGATGACTGAAAAGGGCTTATTAGCGGATGCTAAAGAGGCGGTAAAAGGTGTGCGTTGGGTGCCAGGTTGGGGGCAGCAGCGTATGGAAGCAATGTTAGAGTCTAGCCCTGATTGGTGTGTCTCTAGACAACGTACATGGGGCGTACCTATTACCTTGTTTACTCATAAGCAAACAGGTGAGCTACATCCAAATACTGTTGAGCTTATGGAAAAAGTCGCGCTAGAGATTGAAAAAACCGGTATTGATGCTTGGTATGATATTGATGCAAAAGAGCTGTTAGGTGATGATGCTGACAACTGGGATAAGGTCACTGATACTTTAGATGTATGGTTTGATTCTGGTGTTACCCATCACAGTGTTTTACGTACACGTGATGAGCTAACTTTCCCTGCTGATATGTATTTAGAAGGATCTGATCAGCACCGCGGTTGGTTCCAATCTTCTTTAAAAACGTCGATTGCTATCAATGGTGTTGCACCTTATAAGCAAGTACTTACTCATGGCTTCACAGTAGATGAGAAAGGCTACAAGATGTCAAAATCTTTAGGTAACACCATTGTACCTAAGGAAGTAACTGATAGCTTAGGTGCTGATATTTTACGTCTTTGGGTCGCATCTACTGATTATGCTAATGAGATGTCTGTATCTAAGCAGATCTTACAGCGTACAGCGGACACTTACCGTCGTATTCGTAATACAGCACGATTCTTAATGGCTAACCTAAATGGCTTTGAGCCATCAGATGCGTTGCCGTTCAATGAATTGGTAGCGCTTGATCAGTGGGCGATTGATAGATCTAAGAAACTACAAGCAGAAATAGTTGAGCATTTTGACAATTATGAATTCTTGCAAGTGTGCCAGAAAATATCACATTTCTGTTCACAGGATCTTGGTGGATTCTACCTTGATATTATTAAGGACCGTCAATACACATCAGGTGCTGAATCGGTTGCTCGTCGTTCTGCGCAAACTGCTTTGTATCATATCGCAGAAGCATTAGTACGTTGGATTGCGCCAATATTGAGCTTCACTGCTGATGAAATTTGGCAGAACTTAGCGGGTGAGCGTAGAGAGTCAATTCAGCTGGAAACATGGTACACCAAGCTTGAAGAGTTACCTGCGGATTCAGCGCTCAATGCTGATTTCTGGGAGCAAATAATGGCAGTCAAAACAGCTGTGAACAAAGAGCTAGAAGCTCAGCGTGGCGCAGGTGTGATTGGTAGTAGCTTAGAGGCTAAAGTTGTTTTATTTGCAGATGATAAGTTGGCTGAGTTACTTACTAAGTTGGAAGACGAGTTGCGTTTTGTGCTTATTACGTCGGAAACAAGTGTAGAGCCATTAGCTAATGCTACAGATGCTTCAGAGACTGATGTTGCAGGCTTGTCTCTTAAAGTCGTGAAGCTTGATTCACAAAAATGTGATCGTTGCTGGCATCATCGTGAAGATGTAGGTGCTAACACTGAGCATGAACTACTTTGTGGTCGCTGTGTTGAAAACGTTACAGGTAGTGGTGAGCAAAGAGCATTTGCTTAAGTTTACCCTCTAACAGAAACTGCGTATTGCGCGGTTTGATAGGTAACTTCTAAACTAACTGTTATTTAATTGTAACAGTGTTTTAGGAGCGTAATATAAAAGGAGCTCAAGTTATCTTGCGCTCCTTTTGTTTATTCGCAAGGTAATAAAATGACAATTGATAATCTGAAAACTAGCAAGAGTTCATTGGTTTGGCTTTGGCTTGCAGTCGTTATACTGTTAAGCGATAGGTTGAGTAAAGTTGCCGCCGAGAGCTATTTGGTTTTTGCGCAAGCTAATCCAGTGATTGAAGGCTTTTTCGATTTTACGCTGTTATACAACAAAGGTGCAGCTTTTAGCTTTTTAGCTGATGCGGGTGGCTGGCAACGTTGGCTGTTTTCTGCGCTAGCAATTGTAATGAGTGTGATTTTAACCGTTTGGATTAAACGCACGCCCAGAGAGGTTTGGTGGCTGAATGGGGGGCTGGCTTTAATTTTAGGCGGCGCATTAGGCAATTTATATGACCGAGTTGTGCTTGGTCACGTTGTTGATTATCTCTCTTTTCATTTTGGGAGCTACAGTTTTCCAGCGTTCAATATTGCAGATATAGCAATAAGCTGTGGTGCATTCTTACTAATTATCGATATGCTGTTTTTTGAGAAAAAACGAGCATCTCTAGAGGAAAATAGCTGATATGAATCTTATCTCTCCAGAATCACAAGTGACATTGTTTTTCGAAATAAGCCTTAAAAATGGCCAAGTTATAGATAGCAACTATAATAAAGAGGCTGCTACATTCAAAATTGGCGATGGTAATATGCTAGCTGGTTTTGAAGCGGTGTTACTAGGTTTAAAAGCCGGTGATAAAGAAAATTTTGAGCTGTTACCAGAACAAGCTTTTGGGCAGTCAAACCCAAGTAATGTACAAACAATTGCTCGTAATAAATTTGATATGGAACTTGAAGAGGGGCTAGTCGTTTCTTTTAAGGATCCTAGTGGGGAGTTGCCGGGAATAGTGAGCGCTTTTGATGATCAACAGGTAACCGTTGATTTTAATCACCCATTAGCAGGCAAGTGTTTGACATTCAAAGTAGATATAGTAAAAGTAGATTAATTTTAACTGAATTTATTTGCGGGTAGTAATATGAAACAAAAAGGTATGACATTAATTGAATTAATGATTGTAGTTGCCATTATTGGGATCATTTCTGCGATCGCTTACCCCTCTTATCAATCCTATGTTGAAAAGACCCGTAGAACGGCTGCGCAAGGTAAAATGTTGGAGCTAGCACAGTGGATGGAGCGAGCTTACACAACAAATGGTAGTTACCCTACGGCGACAGCATCGCTTCCCCTTGCGTTGCGAAATATACCTGATACGGCTCCTTTTCAGTACAAAGTTGCTCTTGCTTCAGGGGCTACAGCAACAAGTTTCACTTTAGTTGCAACAGCCGAAGGCAGTCAAGCAGGAGATGATTGTGGCAACCTTTCATTATCTAATACAGGTGTAAAAACGCCTGCACAAAATTGCTGGAAATATTAATCATTACTTCACGGGAACAGTTATATGCAACGAGGCTTTACACTAGTTGAGTTAATTATTACGTTATTTCTCGTGGTAATAGTAGTGACGGTTGCGATACCTAGTTTTCGAACAACGATGCTAGGTATCAAGGCGAGTACTCTTGCTGATAAGCTAGTGGGTAGTACTCACTATGCTAGAAATGAGGCTATTACCAGAAATCAGCGAATTACTTTGTGTGCGAGCTTAGATGGCCTTGTTTGTGATAATGCAGCAGGGAACTGGAATCGAGGATGGATCGCCACTCGTTTAAACCCTAGTTCTGTTCCGCCTAATCAAACAGAGGTAATTCGCTATTGGGGGATAGATACGCCAGACTCTGATATCAACCTTTCCGTTTCAAATAGTCATAAAGTTATTTATAAAGGCAATGGAGAAGCGATTCTCAGTGCAGACGGCAGAACTGAAGTAGCCGCGCCTAATGCAATCAGTTTTCAAACTCAGATAGCAGGTTGTGAGGAAGCTCCTGTCTTAAACCATAGGCGGGTTATCAATGTCGCTCCGTTTGGTGCCATAACGGTTTCGCGTGAGGATTGCCAGTGAAACGCTTGAATTTAGGTACTACATTACTTGAAGTGCTAATCACCTTGCTAGTGGTATCGATAGGCTTATTAGGCATGGCCTCATTCCAATTGAGGGCTGTAAGGCTAAATACCAATACGTACCAGTATATGCAAGCGACCAATCTTGTTAATGAAATTGCAGATAGTATTGTTGTAAACCCCTTTCAAGCCGCAAATGGCGATTATACAGTAACTCTGGCAGCTCAAGTGAGTAATGCGCCGGCTAACTCAGTTGCTGAAAGGGATTTGACTAGATGGCTGGCGATAGCATCTAATCAATTACCTGGTGGTTCAATTGTTATCGCAGCTCCGACAGATGCGACAGCATCAGGTGATATTAAATCTTATAGTATTACAGTGTGTTGGCAAGATGATAGCGGGGTATTGGCGTTGCCAAATACGTGTGGTGCTGCGGACAAAGTAATAGTGACAACATCGGTTAATAGTCGGTTATGAAGATGGCTAAGCGAGCTCAAAAGCATTTGAAAGTATCCTGTCAGTTTAAAGAGAGTCAATTGCAGTTTGCCAACGGTTTTTCTTTGGTAGAGTTGATGATTGGGATGGCATTAGGTGTTTTTATCATTGGTGGTTTGATCAGCGTGTTTGTCAGCTCCAGTCAAAATTACCGTATGCAGCAGGGCTTAGCAGAAGTTGGAGAGAAAGGCCGCTACGCCATAAAAGTACTGCGTGATGATATTCAAAATGCAGGTTTTGATTTGGCAACTGACGTCATTGCATTTAAAGAGATTGCCAGTGGTATTGGGACTTGTATTACAACCCCTAATAAGCGGATTTTTGAAGTATATTGGGGAGAGGAAATTGAAGTACCCGGTGAGCTACCAACACTAAACGAATTTAGACACTGTTACTTTATCGACAATGACGCTAATTTAGTGAGAATCAAAGTTGACGGCCCGCCTGGAACAGCACCGACAGCAGCCCCAGTGATTATTATTCCAAGAGTGCATAGTCTAAACTTAAGTTATGGAGTCGATGTTGATGTAAATGAGGGTATCGATACGGTAAACAATAAGACCTATTTAGCAGAGGATGATTTGATCGATGGAACACCGACTACGCCACTTAATACACCTACTTGGCTAAGAGTTGAAGCGATAAAAGTTGAACTTATTGTCGCCAGTGATACCAAAAATGTTACACAGTCTCGCCAAATATTCAAACAGCCGTTTGTGGCAGTTGAGGAGCAAATGCCAGATACACGTTTATACCAAGCGTTTAGTGCGGTACTAACACTTAGGAATCGATTTAAATGATCAATGTCAGCAAAAGAGAGACAGGTGCGGCATTAATTATTGGTCTAATTTTTTTAGTGATGATGTCAGTATTGGGTTTGACATCAATGCAAAGCGTTAATCTACAAGAGAAAATCACAGGTAATACAGCTGATAAATTTCGAGCGGCACAGAATGCGGAAAATGTATTGCTTGTAGCTGAAGAGAGTAGTTCAGCGACTGGCTTTTCGAGCACGAATACCTATATAGACAATTCTGATGGGGCTATGCCTGATTATACGGATGCTGGCCTTTGGAGTACTTGCGGTGATGATTCATTGGCTGATGAAAAAAAATGCCAAGATTTATTAAACGCAAAAGTTAAATATCGCTATGGCGGTGATAAAGATACGTATTTTATCACTGTTTTGGCGACAGGGAACGGAGTTGCAAGAGTGATAGTCCAGTCGAAATTTCAAGGGAAGCCTTACGAGCAGCAATAGCTTCAGTAATGGTTTAAGAAAGTGAGCCGTTTAAGGTTGATTGAGTATGGGAGTGTGTTGGAATGTTAAGTAAATTTAGATTGTCATTAAACAGCAGTTTTATAGGGCTTGCGAGTGCGTTAGTTGCTGTGAATGCATACTCAGCTGTTCCAGCAGATCCTAACCTGAAATTACCTCAGTTCCCACTTCAAATCACTGAATACATCGAACCTAATGTTATGCTGCTGTTGGATACCTCTGGCAGTATGGGCACAATTGAAAATGGCCAATCTCGTATAGATATAGTTAAAGATATCGCCACTGATTTAGTCAATAACAATGAAAATATACGATTTTGCCTGGCCAAATTTCGCTATGATCAAGGCGCTACTATTTTATCAGAGTGCGGATCAACAGTTGCGCAAATAAATAAAACATTAACAGAAATTCAAGGGCTCAGTGCAACAGGCTCTACACCGTTAGCTGAAGCGTATTATGAGGTAACTAATTATTTTGCTGGCAAAGCGCCTAAGTATGTTAATGGTGCAGG
>CAKZOD010000099.1 GCA_937136055.1 uncultured Oceanospirillaceae bacterium
TGCATCTGTTGCAGATTCAGCAGCTGTATCGCCTATACTACCTAAACGGCTTCTTTCTCTCATTAAAAATATCTACTACCAAAGGCTGAGGAACAGTAGTTTACCGATAGCGAAATCAGATAGATATGAAATTGTCAGAGCGAGGAAATCGATTTAGATCATAAACAAAGCTATAACAACCTAGCCCACCCAATCTCACTCATCAAAGAGACTCAGCGATAATCAACAGTGAGCGAAATCGATTATTTACTATAAGAAGCTTAAGCTCACATTGAATCTAACGGAAAAATTGGTCGTGGTACATGTTGATAGCCCAACGACTTATAATCTAAAGTGCACAATGCACCGCTATCACACACAATAACGCTGCCGGCAATAGGTTCAAACGCTCCCCTAAAGTGCTGCATAGATTTAAGTGCGACCACCGATTTTTGTGCAGGCTCTATACCGAAAGCTTGAAACTGGTTTAAATCTAATATTTGTTTAGCAATACTCACCACTAACACTTCAAACCCGCCTACTTGCAAGACCACCGTTGGTCCAAAGTCAATAGTTAACCCTTTGATTACAGGCCCTGTGCCTTCAACAACGCCACACCCACGCCAAATAATTTTTGCTTCAACTGCTAACGGCCCACCACCCATTGTCGGCGCCATCTTTCCGCCAATATCAATAGACACTTGAGTGCCCAGTGGGCAATCTTGCAATTGCGCTACCGCTTGGCCGTCCACTATTGGTCCAAAGCAGCCATTGTCAATCGGCTGATTCAGTAATGCTCTCAATAGTGCTGTACTGTCACCATATGCACCTGCACCAGGGTTGTCTGCATAATCGGCGATGACCATCGGCCCTTTTTCGCTCTGATTTCCCTTTTTAGCGTGCCAATCAGTGGCCAACTGCGCCGCTTGCTCACAGCTATAATAATTATTTAGTACCTCATCACGGCGCTGCCAAATGTCATCGGCAATATGCTCAGCTTTTGCTTGATGCTCATCCAAATCTCCTTCGCAGCAGATCAAAACACTGGGGCCTAGCTCACAAATGTCGGCGCTGGCAAAGCCGCCATTGACACTCACCGCGTAAATATCTGGCTGTTGCTCATAATCGAGCGCCATCGCTTGCCTTTCAATCATCGGCCCTATATCAGTGCGCCCGCCGTTAATTTCTTCTAACATCGGGCGCAGCGCGCGCAAAGTGCGTGGTGCTATTTCAGCCAGCAAAGTGCGGCGCAAAATTTGAGCCGTGCGATAGCCGGTGTCATACATATCAACATGCGGATAAGTGCGATAAGAGACTAATATCTGCGCCAGATCGCACATTTTTTGCGTCACATTAGCATGGGGATCTAAAGTCATAGCGATAGGGACATCTGGGCCAACAAGCTCACGTACCCGCTCTAAAATAGCCCCTTCTCCATCGTCGCTAAAATCAGTCACCATGGCGCCGTGCAAAATCAAAAATACTGCATCACAAGGCGCTGTTAAGCGCTCAAGTAAGGGAGCCAAAATTTGCTCAAAAGCGGCTTTTGTCACCTTCCCCCCCGGCCCTGCTGTGGCGCTAAAACAGTGTTCTAACTGCCAGTTTTGCTCAGTAACCATGCTTAATAACCCAGCTAGCTCTGTGTTTTTTTGACCGCGCTGGGCCAGCGCTTGCTCTCCATCAAGTAGCATTTGCTTGGCAAAATTTTCGATGCTGGTTGGGTGTATATTAAAGGTATTCGTTTCGTGGCCAAATTCTGCACTAAGTATTTTATAACGCATTTTGCTGCCCCTCTAATACGGGCGCTACAGATTCAATAGCCAGTGGGTTATGACAGGCCACCGGATGATTAGTCTGCTCAATTAGTTCTGGTATCTGGGTGTGACACTGCGCTGTCGCATACTCACAACGCGCTGCAAATGCGCATCCTAGAGGCAGATCAAAAGGACTTGGTACTTCTCCTTCAAGGGCGTTAATTTCACGGCGCTGATTGGGGTCAGGTTCAAAAGTACTGTCTAACAGTGTGCGGGTGTAAGGATGCTGAGCGGGTGTTTCGGTAGTCGGTAAATGCTCAACAACTTTGCCAAGGTACATCACGATGATTTCATCGCAAAAGTAGTTAACCAAACTTAAATCATGACTGATAAACAGATAAGTTAAATTCAATTCATTGCGCAGTTTTTCCAACAAACTAATAATTTGCGCCTGCACCGACACATCAAGAGATGCAGTTGGCTCATCAAGCACCAGTAGCGAAGGGTTCATCGCCAGGGCTCTGGCAATCCCAATACGCTGCTTTTGCCCACCGGAAAGCTGATGCGGGAAGCTGTCAGCCAACGCGGGATTCAAGCCTACTTTTGTCAGCAACTGTGAAACGGCTTCGTTAAGTGCATCCCCTTTAGCTAAACGATGAATTTTAAGCGGCTCACTAATTGCCTCAGCCACGGTATAACGCGGATCAATTGACGAGTAAGGGTCTTGAAAAACCATTTGCATCTGTTTTCTCAAATCGCGCATTTGCGCCTTACTCTGAGCCATTAAGTCATTGCCTTTGAAGTGCAACTGACCACTGCTAGGTTCTATTAAACGTAAGATCAAACGCGCCAAGGTCGATTTACCACAACCACTTTCGCCGACTACGCCAACCACTTTTCCCTGTTCTATATCGAAGGAGACACCCTGCACCGCATGCATCGCGCGGGCTTTACTAAAAATACCACCGCCGCTCTCAAAGCGCTTGGTTAAATCACGCACTTCTAATAATTTAGTCATGCTTGCTCTCCCGGGAAATGACAGGCGACAGTGCTTTTCATTGTTGAGCCTGCAGTGGCAGTCCTTAATCCTTCAAAAGAATTTTCCACACTAATAAAAGCGGGTTGTTGCTGGCTACAAATAGCTTGAGCACGCTCACATCGTGGGTGAAATGCACAACCTTGCGGGTAATTTTTAACCGTAGGCACAACGCCTTTAATACCCGTCAGTTTTTGTCCTTTTGCCAATCCATGGGGAATGCACTGAATCAATGCTTGAGTGTAGGGGTGCTGTGGGCGATGAAAAATAGCCTGCACGTCACCTTGCTCAATGGCCCGCCCCGCATACATAACGACAACCTTGTCACAGGTTTGTGCCACCACACTCATATCATGAGTAATTAAGATCAGCGCCAAATCGCGCTCTTTCACTAAATCTTTTAACAATTTGATAATCTGTGCCTGTACGGTCACATCTAACGCAGTAGTTGGCTCATCTGCAATCAACAAATCAGGATCAGCAGCCAGTGCCATGGCAATCACGATACGCTGCTTCATGCCTCCTGACATTTGGTGCGGGTAGCGATCACAGATCAAACTAGGTTCAGGAATACGCAGTGAGCCTAATATATCAACCGTACGCGCCCGCGCTTGAGTTCTATTAAGCCCTAGATGCAGTTCAATCACTGAATCTATTTGGATACCGATCTTTTGCAGTGGATCTAAAGAGGTCATCGGGTTTTGAGTGATCAAACCGATACGTCCACCGCGTAGTTTACGATATTCTTTTTCCGGTAAACGAGTCAGCTCTTGGCCATCAAAATTAACACTACCGCGAGTAATACGCCCGCCTTGTAGCGGTAATAAACCCATTACTGACATAGCAGTGAGGCTTTTACCTGAGCCACTTTCTCCCACGATACCTAGAATTTCACCGCGTTCTAACGCGAAGCTGACCGAAGATAAAGGCTCGATATCGCCGAAGGCAACGCCGAGATCTTGAACTGCTAACATATCTAGTTCTCCCTCATGCGTTCGCGAATATCTAAAGAGCGAATCAGCTCGTCGCCAAATAAATTAACTGATATTACCGTTAAGGCAATGATCACACCTGGGAAAATAATGACCCAAGGGGCTAAAAACAATTGCGCAGTACCACTACTCATCATCGCTCCCCAACTTGGTGTTGGCGGCTGCGCACCTAAACCAAAGAAGCCTAAAGTCGCCTCTAGCACGATGCCGTCACCAATCGCTAACATCCCTACAACAATCACTGGAGCAAGCGCATTAGGCAATAGGTGGCGCAGCAAAATATGGCTGGGCTTAGCACCTAAATTGATAGTCGCCTCGATAAAGGTTTCGCTCTTTAAACGGACTATTTGGGCGCGTGTCAAACGGGTAAACTGGGCAAGGTATGCAATGGCAATCGCAAACATAGTGCTGGTTAAACCAGGACCAATAATGGCGACGAAAATAAGCGCAATCAATATATCTGGGAATGACCAAGTCAAATCGACTACCGTCATCACGACGCGCTCGAATGCACCGCCAAAATAACCAGCTGCTGCTCCCAGTGTCATACCTGCTGAAATTGAAATAAATATCGCTGCAGCACTCACCGATAACGAGGTGCGCGCACCATAAATTAACCGCGACAGTACGTCTCTGCCGAATTCATCAGTACCCAGCAAGTGCGGCCAGCTAGGGGCCAAATTCGCGTTCATTAAATTTTGAGCAGCGTAGTCGAAAGGGGCTATCCAAGGGGCGAAAATGGCAACAAACACCAGCAGTATCATCATCCCACCTGATACTTTGCCTAATACTGAGCCAAATGCGCGTACTACACTGTGCTCTTTAAAAGCCCGCATAAAGCCTTTTGATTTTTTTTGATCAATCATTTCTTTGCCTCTCTTACTCTAGGGTCCATCGATGCTTGAGCAAGGTCTCCAATTAAGGTACCCAACATGACCGCTAAAGCGAGCATCAATAAGCAACCTTGTACGACGGGATAATCTCGCTGGCCTAGCGCTCGAATCAATAACGAGCCTAAACCTGGTCGACCAAAAACAAACTCAACGGTGACTGCACCACCGAGTATCCAGCCAATACGCAGCGCTAAAATAGTCACGACTGGCAATAACGCATGAGGAAACAAATGACGCCACAAAATAACACTCGGCGCTAAACCTTTTGCGTGCAGCAGCATCACAAAATCTTCACGCTTGGCATCCATTAAAGCCACTCTGGTGACACGCGCCACCAGCGCCACGCCGCCAAAACCTATAGTAAGGACAGGCAGCACTAAAGATTCCCAGCCTTTAGCACCAGATACCGGAAACCAATCTAAGGTGACTGCGAAGGCGAGAATCATCAACAGTGCCAACCAGAAACTCGGCACGGTAGAACCCAATAAAATAAACCCGCGTACAAAACGCTCCATCATTGGACTTTTAACGACAGTCGATAAAGTGCCCAACAACATGCCGACCACTGATGAAAAAGCAAACGCCAGCGCACCAAGCGTTAAGCTGTAAGGCAAATTTTGTGAGATTAAATCAGCGACAGGACGACGCAAAACAATGGCTTGACCAAAATCCCCTTGGAACATGGCCCCCATCCATAATAAATACTGTGAAAATAACGATTGATCTAGACCATATTTTGCCGTCATCAATGCGCGCTCTTGCGGAGATGAGCCGATGCGCAATAGATTATCGATTGGATCTCCTGGCAGCATATGAACAATCATAAAGATGACCAGCGATATACAAATTGATACCGGGATCAGCATCAAAATTCTCTGGCCTGCATATCTAAGTAACATGATAGTGCCTATTTTTATATAAGAATTGCTTTATCCCCCTAAGCAGCGCTTAGGATGAGACGTATGAGCTACAAAGTTAATGAACCATCATCGCTAAGCTTTCACTCACAACGACTTTCCACTCGATCAGTTTTATTCGATATTTTTTTAAGGTTGATCGATTAATCTTTGTGCTGGTTGGACTTGCTTCTTCATTTAGAAGCGCACTATTGCTGCATCACCTTGTCAGTGATACAAGCTTAGGAGCCTGTTCGTGAACAGTCTCCCAAGTGCGTTTTTTCAGGATTACTTAATCATAAATTGTTAGTCAGTCGCTTTAATATCAAGCACTGTTTGTGAGCGGAAACGAGTACCGCGAACTTGCTTAGGCACTATCAAATTATCTTTGTTGTAAGCAATGCTAGTTGCCGGCTGATAGAGAGGCACAAACAAATGCTGTGAAAGCACATATTCATGGTAAGTTTTAAAGTTGGCGATGCGCTGGGCTGATGTCGCACTTTCTTTCATCGCGATATCATTTAGCTGCTGGCCTTTTTCATCTTTCCACATAGAGACATTAGGGTAGCCAAGACGGTTGCCAGAGAAGAACCAATCTAAAATATCAGAGTTGTTCCAATCGTAGCTGCGCACGGCTAACTGGTGAGTATTACGTTTGTATTCATCGCGAATAGTAGAGCTATCAAATACGGTAGTAATAGCATCCATACCTATCGCTTTAAGCTGCGCCTGTACCACTTGGGTTAAACGCTTAAACTCAGTGCTGTTAGAGGTAAATAGCTTAACTTGCAGCGCTTTACCCTCTTTCATTCTGATACCGCTATCCGTCATCGTCCAGCCCGCTTGATCAAGCAGTTTGCCCGCTTTTTCTGGGTTATAAGTGAAATTTAACGCAGAATCAACATCTGCTTCTGGCAATGAAGAGATTAAAAAGTTTTTGGCAACACTACCGACACCTTTGTAAACGGCATCGAGTATCGCTTGTTGATTGACCGCTAAACCTGTCGCTTGGCGAACTAGGATATCATCAAAAGGCGCCGCTGTAGTATTGATCGGCATATAGCTAATACCGGTGCCTGCCATTTGGATCAAAGCAACATTGTTTTGCTTGCTTAAAATCTCAAGAAAATCTGTTGGTACACCTAACAATAAATCAACACCACCAGTTTTCATTTCTAAAAACGCCGTTGATTGATCAGGTATTTCTCTGAAAGTTACACTGTCTAAATACGCAGCACCTTGGTTTTCAGATAGATCAGAAGCCCAAGCATAGTCATCATTTTTGGTCAGCACTGTTTCTAAACCAATTGCAAAGCTCTTAAGCTTAAACGGGCCTGTCCCCACTGCTGCTGTTACACCAAAGTCAGCGCCCATTTTATCAACGGCAACTTGGCTTGGTACGCCCATAAAGGTACTGGCTAGATTATATAATAAGTTGGGTTCAGGGCGTTTCATGACAAACTTAACGGTTAAGTCATCAACGGCTTCTACCTTGTCGATAGCTTCAACAAGATACGCATTATCAGTACCTGCAAAATCGGGGATCCAATCGATAATTGTTTGCGCGTTAAAAGGGCTGCCATCGTGAAACTTAACCCCCGCTTTCAGTTTAAAGGTCCAGCTCATGCCATCGGCACTTTCTTCCCAAGAAGTGGCCAAATGAGGATGGTAAGATTGATCGGCATCTTGTTCGACTAAGCGATCGTAAATAAGCGATGCTGCTGAGTTAAGGCTGCTAGCTTTTACAGGATCATAAGAAGTTGCGCCTAGTTCACTCATTGGAAGTGCAAATGTTGCTTGCTGTGCGAAAGCAATACTAGTCGCTAACAGGCTTCCAGCAACGGCGGCAGCTACTGAAATAGAAGCTGATAAAAACTTTTTCTTGGTCGAGTACATCATTCAATCTTCCTTTATTTTTTTTGTAGTGAGTAAGGCTAACTTGAGCCCTCGGTTCTATTTGAATCACCTACGTGACCTGTAAAGCCACCGTAGAGTTTTGCTATCTTATTCATGCGGTGCTCTACTTGTGGACCTAGCTCCATAAAGACACCATTGACTAATAAATTGGCCAAGCTAGCCATTTGCGCGGTTGACTCCCAAAACAAATTAAACGAAGTCGGGACCACAAATATTTCATCAGTAACCTCATGACCCCAATCACAATAAGGATCGGTAATTAAAGTCACCGGGATTCCTGCAGCTTTTGCCTCAAATGCCAGTTTTTGGGCGTTGCGTGAATAACGACGCGCTTCAAATATAACCAGCGCTATATCGGTTTCGTCACTGGCGAGCACTTCGGCAAAACTGCCACTCGCCAAATCCACTAAATGCACGTCATCGCGTAAATACTGTAGTTGGTTGACAAAAATCTGTGCCATACCACGCTCAGTTTGAAAGCCTGTGGCATAGACTCTTTTTGCACTCGCCAGACGCTTAACAACCGCGTCCCATTCTGGGGTATGCGCCGCTTCATAAACAGCGATCAGCGCTGCCATCTCTAGCTCTAAACCTCTTGTCAGCTGATCTTCACCGGCTTTTGTGCGATCTTGTAAATCGCTTAGCCTCTCGCCAATAAGCCAAGGAGCGTCGCCAGTATCGCTTTTTAGATTGTTTTTAAAATCTTTGAACCCTTCATAGCCTATCGACTTACAAAAGCGTCCTACCGTGGGCTCACTCAACCCTACTTTGGCCGCTAAACTTGCCGCAGTCTCAAAGGGGAGCGAACTTAGCTCCGACAGCATGTAAGTGGCGATAACTCGATCAGCTTTTGATGCACTCGAAATCGCTTCATTCAAACGCTCACGCAGTGGTTTTGACATATTCATTTCCTAAAATTTGCCGATCGATATTTATCTGCATATTATAATGTTATAAAACTTTCACAATGTAAACAATTTTATTTTTCTTGCAATAAATATTCAATCGATGCTTAAATAACCCCAATCAACAACAATCAAGCCACTATAAAAACAAACATTAGCGGCCCTTAGTTGGAGTTATGATATCAATTTGTGCTTAGAGCTCTGCTCAGCACAACCTATTTGTAATCATATAAAATCATTAAGAATTTACGCACAATGGCTCGAATACAACAGCCAGTATTCTATGACGAATACAGATACGAAACTATCAAGAGCAGGCGGTTGAGTTAGCTAAAAGGCTATTTAATAAATTTACATTTTGAGTAATACAATGAAAGTATTAGTAATTGGTGGAGGCATTGTCGGTGTAACGACTGCTTATTATCTTGCTCAAGCAGGAATGGACGTTACCGTCTTAGAAGCACAAGAAGAGCACGGAGATTTCGGCGCAACAGCGGGCAATGCTGGCTTTTTAAGCCCCAGCGATGCTTTTGCCTGGGCCTCGCCTTCTGCTTTAAAGGTCGCGATTAAATCGTTGCTAAACCCAGAGTTAGGTGTGCAATATAAGTTTCATATGGATCCTGCATTGTGGGCTTGGACGGCATCATTCTTATCTCAGTGTCGACCCAGTAAATGGGCGAAAAACACAGATTCAAAATACCGCTTAGCAGATTATTCAATAGAGATGCTGCAAGAATTACGATCAATAACAAAGATAAATTTTGACGTTAGCGATCAAGGTATAAGCTACGCCAGCCGAAGCGCTGGTGAGCTAGAAAAGCTAACTAAGCATTTTAGTTTTTTACAAGACAGGGGGCTTGAGCTAGAAATATTAGATAGAGACGCGCTACATGAAAAGCTGCCTATGCTTGATGCTAACAGCAACATCTATGCGGGTGCTGTTTATTCACCTAACTGCAAAACAGGTGATTCGACTAAGTTTACAAAAGAGCTAGCACAATGGTGTATCAAGCATACTAAATGCCGCTTTGTGTGGGGAGCTTCTGTTGAAAGCATTTTGCGAGAGAATAATAAAATCTCCGGCGTTTCAACCTCTAAAGGTGAGTTCAAAGCAGATAGCTACGTATTGGCAGCGGGCGCTCACAGCAGCATTTTAGCGAAACAAATTGGCATTAAATTGCCTATATACCCCATCAAAGGGTTTTCAATCACAGCGCCATTGAAAGATACAAAAACGCTACCTATGTCAGGATTTGATGATACCGATAAGTTGGTGGCTTTATCGGTATTTAGAGATCGTTTACGGATAGTCTCATCCGCTGTTTTTGACGGCTTTGATACTAGCCATCGTCAACGAGATTTCCATTCAATTTTAAAGTTAGCTAAAGAAATACTCCCCGATATTGCCAATTATGATGAAGCGACTTACTGGGCAGGTTTGCGACCAATGACACCTACTTCGCTGCCTATATTGGGCACATCACCAATCGAAAACTTATATCTCAATGTAGGCCACGGTAACCTCGGCTGGACTATGTCATGCGGCACCGCAAAAATAGTGGCGGACCTTATCGCCCACAAAACGCCAGATATAGAGATAAACCCATTTCAAATGAAGTAACGTTAGATTGCGTTATGATTGAACGAGTAAGCAGCGAATGATTAAAAGGCCTGATACCACGACTAGAAATTAATCTGACGCAAATTCAACACTACACTTAGGTACATTCAACCTGCATTCTTATCACCCGCGAACTTGTCGATCACTGATGCTTAGGATAAAGCGCGGGCAAGTGCTTAAGCTCAGCCGTGCTTGTTGCTGCTGATTTATCAATAAACTTTTTCAGCAGTAAGCTTAGCGGTTTAATATCGTAACTCGCACTTGCCTGTTCTGAGCCCTGATAAAGCGCTTGCTCTAACTGATGAATGTGCTTGGCAAGCTTATCATCTAGCTGCGGATCATTTTTAAGCCGTTGCCATGCGATTAAATGACGATAAATATCCTTTAAATCCCCTTTATTTAACGCCTGCTTTAACATTTTCTCCCGCTGTTGTTGTTTATTTAACGCCAACTTTGGAACTTCTAACCTTGATACCTCTAGCTCAGCAGATAAAGCACCTGACTTATGAGAGCTTTGTTGAGCGTTACTCCGCCACTTTTTGCGGATAAAAAAGCCGAGTACTATTAAGCTTGCTGCCAGCAAACTGTATAAAACGTGAGTGAGATTGAAAAACTTCGCGATACTACTAGCCAGCTCACGCGCTATTGGCTGCACATCCTCCTCAGCACTCTTAGCCAGATCATCAACATTACCCGCACTCTTTTGCTGCCCGACAGCGCCCAGCTTTGGCTGCTGAGCAGTGAGACCTGCCAGCTCTGTCACTTGCAGGCGCTGAGCAGGCAGTAGCGCCGTTTCTTCTGTGTTTGTCTGAGTGTTCATCCAAGGTACTTCTATGGCGGGTAATTCAAATTTACCTGCTTTAGTCGGCACGATAGATATCCATGTTTCGCTGCGAGCAATATTGCCCTGCGCACTGGCGACTTTGCTTGTTTGGCGGCTATCAATGTAAATTTTTAGCCCCGGTGTTTTTGTAAACGACAGATTAGGTAACTGCTCAGGAGTGACGCCTAGGGCTGTAAGGGTGATTTTTCTCACTATCGCCTGCCCCACTTTCATCTGCGCTGGGTTCTCCTGCCACTTACCTGTTATCTCTAATTTCTTAGCGGGTAAGAACCAGTTCTTTTGCTGAGGGTCAACAGTATTTGAGCTTAGCGCCTGAGCAACTTCTAGCTTGAGTGGCTCTGTACGTACTTGAAAAGGTTTAGTGCTTGATCCCATAAAGCCAAATTC
>CAKZOD010000100.1 GCA_937136055.1 uncultured Oceanospirillaceae bacterium
TCATCACTCAATAACGCCTTAGACAAATTTGCAGGACCAAACATAGGCCACATGTCTGACGGGTTAATCGGCGATGCTTCCATCTTCACCACAATCTCGTGGGCTTTAGGCTTTGGAACATCGACCTCAACTAAACTGAGTGTTAGCTCACCGTTGGATGAGATGTGGGTAAACAACTGCTTTGATGTATTCATGCTTGCTGTGTTCCTTTTATTGGCCTGTCAGGTTGCTCCCCTACAATCTAGAGCAATTTCATAAAACCGAATAATTATGCTTATTCATCCAATTCGTTAAGCTCATAAGTGCCATCGAAAGTTTTTAGCTTTACTAACACTTCATTTGGCTCCACAAAAAAGAACTCTTTACGTTTATTCACTAAATTAACACGCTGATCACTAAACTCTTTATGAAGAAAATTTTCTAATAGAGGCGCATCTTCTGTATAAGCAAAAGCATGAACGTCAAATATTTCAGGAACAGAAGCATCACCTAGCTCTTTAACCCTGTCATATGGCTCTGCTCTGCGAGTCATACCTATTTTGCATATTCCTTTACCAAAAGAAGTTTCATTTGAAATGACGTAGACATAACCTGCGCGAGTTATCTGGGCAAGAGAAACAGCTCTCCTCTCTCTTTCTTTGAGTTTTTCAAGTTCTTCCTTGTGAAATTCATACAATGATTTTTGTTCTTCTGAACTTGATTCAAGCTTACTCAATTCACTAGCCACAAGTTTTTCCATCATTTCGCGTTCTTTTTTCGCTTTTTCAGCTGCCTTTTCAATCCGTGCGCTTTCTCGTTCAGCTTCTCTCACAAGTTGCTTTTGTTCACGTTCTTCTTCCTTAATATCTGCCTTTAACTGGTTAATCTCATAGCCAAGACGTAACTCTTCAATTTTTAGGTTCAAATAGGGCTCTTTAAGGTAAGTTTTAACCATTTCCCCAACCGCATTAATTTCAGAATATGTGTTTCTAGCTCGTTGTATAATGCGATTGATATTGTTCCAATCGACTACAACAGCAGCAGCTTTAAACTCATTATCTAAACAACGTATTCTTAACTTAATTTCACGATTGAATAATTTTTTAGCCTCTGAACGCTTACCATTTACTACAAAGTCATTGCCCATAGTACAAACACAAGCTTCCTTATTACTCACTTTGTCTTTGATTTTAGCTTTCACCAGGGCAAGTCTTTCTTCAAAGACAGTTAAATCATCGGTAGTTAATAAAGCTCTATAAGAAGTGGTATCAGTAGTACCTACACCAAGGTGATATTGAGCTAGTTTTGATTCTCTTTTTCTCAAACGCGACAAATCAGTTTTGTATGTTTCCTGCAATTTTTTATACTTTGATTTAACATCAAAAAGTTTGGCTTCATTTTCTGTAATTGGTCCATATTCAGACTCAATTACATCATGCTCGCCAACAACCAACGAGTACTTTTTTTGTTCAATAAAATAATAATATAGTGCGATAGGAAGAGTGAATGCCAATGCAATAGATAAGTACATAATAGGCTCCTTTTAAATAGCTTCTGGAAATTCAATAGAGGAATGTGATGCTTGAGACAGGCGTTCAGATAGAGCTTCACGTATTAACAGACTTTCTCGAAACTCTTTGGCTTCAACATCAAAAAACCAATCAGACTCAATTCCCATTTCAAGCATCGCTTCAGATACTTCATTAGGGAGAACCTTAAAAAATTCTTTCCTGTTGTTTTCTTTATTGACTCGATGGTTATTGAATTTACGGTGTAGCATTTTCTCAACTTTTGGCGCATCTTCTACAAACGCTAAAGTATGTACATCAAACGTAAACGGTACACTAGCGTCACCTAGTTCTTTCACCCTATCCATTGGTTCTAATCGTCGGGTCATCCCTATTTTAACGACCCCCTCACCAAAGCTACCAATGTTGGATATGACATAAATATAACCAGCTCGTGTAAGCTGCGCCTGTGATACAGACCTTTCAAATTTATCCTCTAAGCGTTTAATTTCTTTCTGCATGCGTTCAATTTTAAGCTGTGTGTCTGTAGCACTTGCGCCATGCAATTCTTTAGCACGTTTTTGTGCTTTAAGTAAATCTGCTTTACGGTAATAAATATCATCCTCAAGCTCGTCTGAATCAATGCCAGAGCCTTGTTTAGACTGCTGTCGCAGTAGAGTTTGTTGTGCTTTTCTTTCTTGCTTAAGTTCTTCTTTATGTTTGAGTTCTATGTTCCAAGTATTTAGTTCGTTTGCCTTTAATTTAAAATACACTTGAGATATTTCAACATTTGTAGTTTCACCTAACTTAGTAAGTTGCTCATCCAGTTTATGAAGTTTATCTAAAGTTCCATCTAAGGTGTTGTGTCGCATTTTTTTACGGATGGAATCAAACTCTGAATTGAACGCTTTTAAGAGTAAACGCTTATAATCTTCTACCATCTTACTTCCATCAGAACTGCTTCCAAACCACGACCAGTTTGAATGAGCAGATACTGCCTTACCAGTTACTATTACATCAAACTGTTTTAACTGGCATTCTTTAATTTTCTCTTTTAAAGATTCGCTATCATCAAATTTAAATACAGGCGGTAAAAGACCAACGTCAATGAGTTTAGATTGTTCGTTGGTGCTACTAATTAAATCTAGCAACTGTATACGCTTATCACCGCCAGCTTCAATTTTTTCTTTTATCTCTTCGTAAGCTTGGCTTAATTCAGCAACAACATCTTCAACTGATTTCTCATTGAGAATCTGTTTTTTCCGGGTAACTTCATCAGTCAATATTGAGCGCTTTTTAGATTTGGAAATTGCCAATATGAAAAATATTATTGAGACAGCGAAAGCTACCCCCCCAAGCATCAGATAAGTGTCATTTTCATTTAACATAATACGTCCTTGTTATTAAATCAGTCGTTAAGTGTTTATAGGAATAAAAGGGACAGAGTATTTGATTGAAGTAATCTGGAATAAGTTCAGGGGTTTTTTAGAAAACTAAAAGCACACCTAAAAATCAACAGAGCTATTGAGTAACCACTACAGTCGGCGCAGTCAGAAAAGTTTCTAGGATCAAGTACTCTGACCCCTTGATCCGACCCCTTGATCCCCCCTTGATCCTATCTATCGGTAGATATTCCGATTACTATTTTACTGTTCTATAAAATCAATAATTTTTTCTATTCGTCTATCTATCTTATTATTTGATAAAAACCCATAAACACTATCCTCATAGTGAGAAGCTATCACATAGTAAGTCTCGCTTGACTTTTCAACTTTCACTTGAATTATATCATCTTTAACAAGTCTCTGAAAAAAAGCTCTATTAATAGATTTAATCCGAGTGGACATTTTTATATAATCGATTTTTTTATCTGTAAAAGATCCTCTGTAGAAAAAGCTATTTAAAAAATTTCTTATTTCATTTTCAATTAAAGCGCGATCTTTTTCTGATTTCTCTTCTGCCCCTGCAATCACCAACTCTAAATCACCGAGCCGGCAAGTTTCAAACTCTCCCTTAGTGAAACTTTTTGAAGGATTATCGTTATAACATGATTCAAAAAAACAATTAGTAATTTTCGTAGACTCAAACTTTGACTTAGAGAAGTTCTTATACCCAACAAATTTTGAGTCAACTATACTTATTCCAACAAAATCAATTGGAACATTATCACCGTAAATGGCTAAATTCTTAAAAACAGAATCGTTTTCAAAAATTCTTTTCAGCAAGCTTGTGAACTGTTCCTTTGAGTTATTACACTTACTACTTATAGAACAGAGCTTAATCAAAAAAGCTATAGCTCGAAAACCCCCATCATTGTTTGACATCACATCGGAGGGAGATATATTCGACTGTAGCTTTGAAATTATATTTCTTGAATTATGTAATAAATAATCTTGTTTTTGTAAATAATATTTAGCTACGCCTGACATAACTTCATTTTCACCGTAAGCATTTTTTGCTAGAAGTTTAATAAAATCCTCATTCGCCGATTTATTATTGATTGAATTTATAATGTATAATGACTTAAAGTAATCCGCTATAAAATCGTATTTAAAACGGCATAAATCGCCATCAACGACCAGTAACGGATTACGTAACATCTTAGTAAAAAGTTCATCACTATTATCACCACCAAAGATACTGACAACATCTTCAAAATCAGTTTTCAAAAAATGATCTTTATGCGTTGATGATATTTCTAGGAAAATATCTAGTACATCTTCAACTGGAATTTCAATTTTTTGTCTTTGCCATTCTCTTCTCAAAACTGAATATACTAAATAATCAGTTATATCTTCATTACTTTCATACTTCTTACCATCAAAGGATAAATCAATATTCACTTCATCATCAGAAGAATCTTCTGCTAACGAAGATAGTAAATCTACAACAAATGGTAAAATTCTTTGCTTTTCATCAGATATGAGTAAAGGCCTAATATTAGATAGAACTTTTTGCTTCAAAGCCTCTGGTTGGGCTAAACGTTTAAACCTACGCTTTAAATAGCTTTCACATGCTGATTCATCAAATCCTAACAATTGGTATTTATCAAGATGTTCGTATTTTTCCATTAATTCAAAATCAAACACATCATTTCGTGATGTAATTATAATTTTGCAAGAAGCTAACTGCCGATTAAGGTCTTCAATAGATTTCAAAAATGCATCGAGATCAAGGGTTTCCGGAAAAAGAGAAATAATTTCATCCATACCATCAATAACAAGGACTAACCTACCAGTTATCAAGGCAACTTCAAAAGTAGCCTTATCATATGTTAATTGAGTATCCCCTTGTGCTGAAATAACTTGCGAATATAGCTCATACAGATCATATACAGATTCAATTCTACTTTTATCGACTCCGTCAATTTGAGCACTTTCGCGTAATTCTTCTGACTGGATAAATACTGAAATAGCGCTATCTGGATTTTGATACTCACTTGCAATATATTGGCATAAAGTTGTCTTCCCTGTTCCTCCAGGAGCAATAATCACTTTTGCAGAAGATTGAATATCTTTATTAAGTTCTGCTTTTAAGAAGTCAAAAGCAGGTCCTTTAGAAATAGACTCGTCACCAATAGTAAGTAAGGGTTGATCAATAAAGAATTTTTGTTTATAAATTCTCGATGGGACTTTAGCATCATCTTCTATACAATAATCCCAAATATAATCCGAAAATGTAATTTCATCTATTGGAAAACTACAGTTATTCTCTGCTATTAATTTACCTATATAGCCTTTCTCGCCCTTTCTAGATCTCAATATAGTTAAACGTGTAATATTGATTCTATTCTCTTTAATGAGCTCACATAATCTTTGAATAGTAGGCTTTAAAACAATATTATCAAACAGGAACAGGTAGTGGTTAACTGCGGGAGATTTAGTTTCCCATAATTCAAATTTAATTCTATTGCTACCAGAAAAATCGGTCGTTACATTACGATCAAAAACTAAATTTCTTTTTTTATGATTAATTTTTAAAAAATCATCTATTCTTGTAAGATCCTTATGTATTGGTTTTTGAGTAATTGAACGTTTTTTGGTAGGCCTAACAGCTCTAAAGGTACCGCTTATATGATTTTTTAAATCTTCAAATGAAGCCTCATATTTTAGTTCATCACGGAAATCAATGTGAAATTTTTCTTTTAGGTAATTGGGTAATTCAGAACCTTCGCATAATACAGGGATTATATTACTCTTGCCTTGAGATAAGGATTCTTCCCAATGGCGAGATGAAGTCATTTTGGTTTCTATCCCTACCCCTCCAAGCCTCTTATTTGCTTTCTCTACGTATTGAGGAGTAACTAGCGTAATTATAATATCATTTTCAAATACCCCTTTTTCCATAAAGTGATTTTTATCTGTAAATGAATCCAAGTCGTATTGATCGAAGGTAATATTTAATTCAAAATATTCTTCTAGCTGATTAGCTAGTTTTAATGCCCATTCTTTGTGAATTTCAGAGTCCCAGCTATAGCTGATAAATATTTTTTTGTTTTCCATTTTTACACTCTTGAACTGAGATAACTGCGGCCTATACAACCTATTCCGCATAAATATTTACATCTGGGAAAATGAAAGAAGAGAAAATTTCTTTAAAACCATCCGACTTTCCCTGTAACGATGTTTATTGATGGCACGTACACTATACACTCCTGACTTTTATGTCAATTTGTACACTTCAAGCTCACCCACATCTTGAGCTACCTCAACCTAACAACCACTCACCTACATCGACCATTGCCAAACGATTCTTGCCCAAACAACTGAATCATGGTTCACTTATTAACAAATGAACTAGCATTCACATCTTTAGGAGCTTTGCATTG
>CAKZOD010000101.1 GCA_937136055.1 uncultured Oceanospirillaceae bacterium
AAAAAACGAGGTAGATAACCAGTAATTCAGGTATGCCGCGTACAATAGTAGTGTAACCATTGGCAGCTGAGCGAAGGAATTTGTATTGGCTTAATTTCATTGCAGCAGCGATTGAAGCAAGCAATAAACCAAATGCGAAAGAGCAGGTTGCAACAGCTATGGTCATCAGAGTTCCGTAAAAAAACTCATCTCCCCAGCCGCTTGCGCCCCAACTTAAAATAGTAAAATCCAATGGAAGACCTATTTGTTTTAAAGATAATGATCCGACAAAACAGTATGTCGTAGATAGCAAAAAGCAGGATAAGTTACCAATATCCTGCTTATAATTGCTTAGTGTAGCTTAGCTTAAGCGTTATTACTTACTTGAAGCGTCAAAGCCAAACCATTTGATTGCTAGCTTAGAAACAGTGCCGTCATCGATAGCAGAGTTAATAGCAGTACTTAGCTTATCGCTAAGCTCTTTGTCTTTCTTGCGTAGACCAAGACCAACGCCTTCGCCAAACGGGCCTTCTGAGAAACCAGGGCCAACGGCAACGAAGTCTTTACCTTCTTCTTTTTGGAAAAGAGGGTGCCAGTAGCTCATAGCAGCAAATGCAACATCAACACGACCTGATTGTAGGTCAAGATCTAGTTGCTCTTGAGTCGCATATGAACGAATAGTCGCATCATCTTTTAGGTATTCTTTTAGGAAGTTAAGGTGGATGGTGCCTTTTTGAGCGCCAACCGTTTTGCCCTTAAGTGCAGCTAATGTAGCTTTAAGTGCTTTGTCTTCATCAGCGCTTAGTTCTGCAAGAGAAATCTTGTCAGTGTCTACTTTGAAGCTAGCTAGGTCAGACTTTTTGTCAACAACGAATACTGCTGGAGAAGAGGCGTATGCGCGAGAGAAAATGATCTTCTTTTTACGCTTATCTGTGATCGACATACCAGCCATGATAACGTCGAATTTGCCCGCTTGAAGCGATGGGATAATACCGTCCCATGCTGTTTGCTGCATTGAACATTCGATTTTAGCGCGCTCACATAAAACTTTAGAAAGGTCAATTTCGAATCCTTCTAGTTTTCCGTCACTGTTTAGAGCGTTCCACGGAGGGTAAGCGCCTTCTGTAGCAAATTTAACAACATCGCCAGCAACAGCTGCGCCAGACATCATAGTTGCAGCTGTAATCGCTGCAGTGGCTAATAGTTTTTTCATAATGGTGATCCACTAAAATAATTATTGTTTTACAAAGAATTTAGACGCTTTCAATATTCAGCGATTAAGTACTTTGCTTATGCAGCGAATATATTACCTGCATTCTTCAAGAGTCGATACGGCTTAAAGTGAGTTCTTTTTAAAAATAACGACATTTATTTCAAAAATTGTATGAGCATTATCCGATAAAGCGTAAAGAATATGTTAGTGTTGTCACTTTTTGTAAATCACAGAGCTGTAAAATAAACATCAGGTGTTGTATTGAGCGGCCAATCGCTTTATATAACTCCAATATTTTCAATAAAACGCAGACTAATAAGAGTTTAACTATGTCCCAACAGAAAGTAGCAATTAATGTAAACGATATTCATAAAACCTTTGGTGAGCTAGAAGTACTTAAAGGTATTAGTTTACAGGCCAATGAAGGGGAAGTTATTTCAATTATAGGCTCAAGTGGTTCAGGTAAGAGTACGTTTTTGCGTTGTATCAATATGCTTGAAAATCCAACTCAAGGCGAAATAGAAATAAGTGGCGAGCAGCTTAAGCTTAAACGTAATAAAGAAGGTGACCTAGGTCCTGCAGATGCCCGTCAATTAGAGCAGGTTCGTCAAAAGTTAGGATTTGTATTTCAAAACTTTAATTTATGGCCGCATATGACAGTGCTGGAAAATATTATTGAAGGCCCTGTGCAGGTATTGAAAAAAGATAAGCAAGAAGCAATTAAATATGCTGAAAAACTGATGGAGAAAGTGGGTTTAAGCGAGAAACGCGATGTTTATCCAAGTATGCTATCAGGTGGTCAGCAGCAGCGTGTTTCAATTGCGAGAGCTTTGGCCATGGACCCTGAGGTTATGCTGTTTGATGAGCCTACTTCAGCACTTGATCCAGAGCTTGTTGGCGAAGTGCTTAAAGTAATGCGAGATCTAGCAAAAGAAGGCAGAACCATGCTGATCGTTACCCACGAAATGAAATTTGCGCGTGAAGTTTCAAGTAAAATTATGTTCTTGCACCAAGGTAAGGTAGAAGAGTTTGGCACACCACAAGAGGTCTTTGAAAACCCTACATCTGAGCGCTGTAAAGCCTTCTTGTCTTCAGTCTTCTAGATTAGTTAACGCTTTATTTCTACTAACTATTTTCTATTGAATATCCATCCTGTATAGCAATTAGTGAGGTTTAATCTAAACCTCACTATTCAAAAATCTAAAAACAACTTCAGCGTTGGTGCGCTTAAACTTATAATAACAAGTGTTCTATCGTTGTGGTGATTATATAAAAGGTGTTTTTGTGTCTCATACTGTTGAAAAAATCTCTTTAAAAAGCCCAAGCCCAGGCACCAGAAGGTTCCTGACTGTTCATAAGTTTATAGGTGAGCGATCTGGACCTAAGGTTTACTTACAAGCGGCTTTACATGCGGATGAATGGCCGGGATTGTTGACATTACAGCATTTGCTGCAATCGCTTATCGCTTTGGATAAACAGGGCAAGATTTGCGGTGAAATAGTATTAGTTCCCTATGCTAACCCTATTGGTATGGATCAAAAAATTAATGGCACCGTGCTCGGCAGGCAGTCGTTTAGTGCTGAGGGTAATTTTAATCGTAATTGGCCTGATTTATCCTCAGTTGCTGAAAATGCTGTAGCGCAAGATAGTAATGTTAGTGTTGCTAAAATTCGCGAAGATTTGTTGGCGGCAGTAAGGCAGCTGCCAACACAAACACCGCTCAATCAATTAAAAGCCACTTTGCTTAGTTTGTCTATCGATGCCGATATTATGCTGGACGTGCACTGCGACTCAGAAGCTATTGTGCATATTTATAGTAACTATCGCCATCAAGATCAGGCGTATTTACTCGCTCGCCATATGCGCTCGCCAGTTGTTTTGCTGGAGGATGAGCCAGGTGGTTCGCCTTTTGATGCAGCGCATGTACGTCCTTGGATCGCAGTTGAGAATGATGGTATTCCAGATAGCTGCTTCTCAGTTACGATTGAATTGAGGGGTTTTGCAGATGTTAATGATCAAATGGCTAAACAAGACGCTCAAGGTCTATTAAGTTACTTAGCAGCAGAAAAGGTTGTTGAGATAGAACAAGCTGATGAAGCTACTCTTTTTAATGATATCGCAGTGACTAACCTAGATGCAGTTGACTCTGTAACTGCGCCTGTTACAGGTATCATATGCTGGAAAGTATCTATCGGCGATAAAGTCGAAAAAGGGCAGCTGGTTGCTGAGATTGTTGATATTGAATGTGCAGATCCCGATAGTAGTCGCACTGCTATTTATACTCGCGCGACGGGTATTTTGTTCGCAACAGTGATGGGTAAGCTTGTTACAGAAGGGGATAATGTGGGTAAAATTGCAGGGAATGAAATGCTAGATAATCTAAGCGGCGGAGGATTATTGTCGCTGTAATTGATTTGCTTGATGTAGTTGATTAGAGTAGCTAGTTCTATAAATCGCGTGAACGAGAGTTCAGGCGATTTTTAATTTAAAGCGGCACTTGCAGGTTTGTAGTGCCGCTTATTTGTACCTACAGAGGTTAAATGCGTTTAGCTTGATCGCTAGCGTTGCCGATGTAGTTGTGCGGCGTTAGTTGCTTAAGTGATTCTTTTGCATCTTCAGGCATATCAAGAGAATCGATAAACTTGCGGATTGTTTCTTTGTTCATATCTTGTCCGCGTGTTAAATCTTTGAGTTTTTCATATGGCTTTTCGATACCATAACGGCGCATAACCGTTTGGATAGGCTCTGCTAGCACTTCCCAAGAGTTTTCTAGATCTGCATCCACAACAACCGCATTTAGTTCTAATTTGCTAAGACCTTTTAATGTTGATTGATAGGCGATCATGCTGTAGGCAAGACCTACACCCATATTACGTAATACCGTTGAGTCTGTTAAATCACGCTGCCATCTTGAAATAGGTAGCTTGGCTGCTAGGTGTTGCATAACTGCGTTTGCAATGCCTAGGTTACCCTCTGAGTTTTCAAAATCGATTGGGTTAACTTTGTGTGGCATAGTGGAAGAGCCAACTTCCCCAGCAATGGTTTTTTGCTTAAAGTAACCATTTGAAATATATGCCCAAACGTCACGGTCAAAATCGATGATAATAGTGTTGAAGCGACAGAACGCATCAAACATTTCTGCGATGTAGTCATGGGGTTCGATTTGAGTGGTATACGGGTTGAAATCTAAACCTAGGCTTTCAACGAATGATTTCGCATGTGCTTCCCAGTCAATATCAGGGTATGCGCTGAGGTGAGCATTGTAGTTACCAACAGCACCGTTAATCTTGCCAAGAAATGTGGTGTTCTTTAGCTGAGTAATCTGGCGAGATAGACGATACGCAACGTTAGCCATTTCTTTGCCGACAGTCGTTGGCGAAGCGGTTTGGCCGTGTGTGCGTGAAAGCATTGCTTGATCAGCGTGGTCACGCCCTAATTGTGCAATTTCACCGTTTAGTTGCTCCAGTAGCGGTAGCATTGTCGCTAAGCCATCTTTTAGCATCAGTGCGTGAGATAAGTTGTTGATGTCTTCAGAAGTACAAGCAAAATGAACAAATTCATTAATCGCTTGTAATTCTTGGTTGTCAGCAAACTTTTCTTTAATCATGTACTCAACCGCTTTTACATCGTGATTGGTTGTACGCTCTATCTCTTTAACACGATTCGCATCTGCTTCACTGAAGTTATCAACGATGTCGTTTAATAGCTGGTTAGTAGCAGGGGAGAAGATAGGTACTTCTTGTATTGCAGGTGTGTCAGCTAGTTTTTGCAGCCATCTGATCTCAACGATCACACGGTTACGGATGAGCCCGTATTCACTGAAAATAGGGCGCAATTGAGAGGTTTTTGACCCGTAACGGCCATCGATAGGTGATACTGCAGATAGAGCAGAAAGTTCCATGCACAAATTCTCGCTGTTCAATTGGTTAAAAAATTGAGCGCTAGTATATATGAATTCACTTGCTGCGGGTATGATCTATTCAGCGTAGGGCGTAAAAAACTACGCCTGTAATATCTTTTCCACGCTGTGCTTGATTCTTGATTTGAAGAACAAAAGATGCCAGCGTGTGCCACCAACCTGACGCCATAAAATCGCGGCGCGTATGCCTGCTAATAAAAGAGCGCGAACTTTAGCTGCATTTTCTTTGTTTTGTAGATGGCGTTGGTCACCTTGTACTTTAATACGAAAGCTAAAGGTGCTGATGGTTTCCTGATATAAGCCATCCAAACCGGCAATGATGTTGTTGTGAGTTAGATTGGCTTCATTATTTTGAGCTTGCTCTTCAGTGGAGTAGAACTTAGTGGCTTTGTCATTCAGGCTCTCTAGGCGATCTCCCATCAGCGTCAACATCTCATCGTTTTTGACTAGCTTCTGTTGAAGCAAAATCATGGCCAGTACATAGTTTGTGATGTTGTTGCCGCTAGCGCCGCGTTTTTTGGAGATAATATCCAGTACAGATTTAAGCCCTAGCATTAAATTATTTGCAAAAAAGTGTCTTCCACCGAAAACATCTTCCGTGTTTTTAGGGTTGGTCTTAAATAAGCTGTTGATGGAGGTCTCAAAGCTTGTTTGCGAAATCATGCCTTTAGTCGCAATTTGATCGACTAGTGAAGCTGCTTGAAACATTGCTGCTATAGCAATTGCTTGGTCTTCTTTGCGCTGCGGCATTAAGGTTGTTACTCCCTGAGTGTTTTTTTCGCTTGTTAATATGAAGCTTTAATTTGCATGGCGAATAAAGCTTCTCTTAAGTATTTTTGCGGATCTATCTTACTTATTTACCGTAAGATTCTATCACCCCACCACCAAGGCAAATGTCACCTTGGTAAATAACGACAGATTGGCCTGCGGTAATTGCCCTTTGTGGCTGCTCGAAGGTGATTTTGTAACCCTCAGCTGCAGAACCCGAAATTTTACAAGCTTGATCCTCTTGGCGATAGCGCACTTTTGCCAAGCAGCTAAACTCTTGGCCATCAGTGATTTCTTGGGGCGTATCGTTAATCCAAAAGATATCGCTCGCGCACAGCCAATTAGAAAAGAGTAGATCATTTTGTTTGCCTTGCACGGCAATTAGCTCGTTTTTATTTAAGTCTTTAGCGGCCACAAACCAAGGCTCTTCAGGGTGGTTTTTTAATCCGCCAATTTGTAAGCCCTGGCGTTGGCCAATTGTGTAATACATTAGCCCTGCATGTGAGCCGATTACTTCACCGTCAGGTGTAATGATTTTACCCGGTTGTGCAGGTAGGTATTGTTGGAGGAAATCTTTAAAACGGCGCTCTCCGATAAAGCAAATACCCGTACTGTCTTTTTTGTTATAGGTGATTAAATCGTGTTGTTCTGCAAGTTCGCGAACAGCAGGTTTAAGTAATTCACCCACAGGGAAAAGAGTTTTGCCAATTTCATCGCCGGCAACTTGATGCAAAAAGTAGCTTTGGTCTTTGTTGGCATCTAGGCCTTTTTGAAGTAGTACTTTCGTGTCACCTGAGGCATCAGTGATTTCTTTACGTCTGACGTAATGGCCCGTTGCAATATAATCAGCACCTAGCTCTAGCGCGTACTCAAGGAAAGCTTTGAACTTGATTTCACGATTGCACAAAATATCAGGGTTAGGTGTGCGTCCTGCTTTATACTCTGCAAGGAAGTGCTCGAAAACATTATCCCAATATTCAGCAGCGAAATTAGCCTTGTGCAGATAAATGCCAAGTTTGTCACACACTGCTTGCGCATCAGCAAGATCTTCTATCGCAGTACAATAGTCGGTACCGTCGTCTTCGTCCCAGTTCTTCATGAACAGGCCTTCAACTTGGTAACCTTGTTGCATTAATAGTAGTGCAGAAACTGAAGAGTCAACGCCTCCAGACATACCTACGATTACTTTGATATTTGAATTATCTTGCATATTTTCCATCTAATTGACTGCTTATATTTACGACGTTTTACGTGTGGGTTAAAAAGGGAGTTCACTGCTGTTAAACGTCTAGTTTAACGGTTTATATAGTGGGCTATAAAGAAAATAAAAGCTTTTTAGCTGATTAAATTTTAATTTTGTTAGCTTTTTTAGTTTAGCGCTTTTTGAGGGGAGGTTTTAAGAGCAAAGTTTAGTGATATAGCTGAATAAGCGCTGTATCTTAATTGAAGTTACGTATTAAAATAGCGCAAATTTATTTGTAGAGTTAGGTTATGGAACACAATTATATAAAAGTTCAAACTGAAGATTTTGTGCATAGTGAGCTAATTGCTATGTTGCAGGAAAAAGCACAGAGTTATGGAGCGTTGGTTACTTTTACAGGAGTTGTGCGAGATACCTATGAGCAGGATTTGGAATCTCTCTTTTTAGAGCATTATCCAGGTATGACGGAAAAATCTCTGCAAAAAATAATTGATAGAGCGCGTGAAAGATGGCCTTTGGGGCCTGTGGCTGTTGTTCATAGGGTTGGAGAGCTCAAAAACACAGATAATATTGTGTTTGTCGGGGTGATCAGTGCACATCGTATCGCTGCATTTGAAGCATCGCAGTTTATAATGGATTATTTAAAGAAAGAAGCGCCATTTTGGAAAAAAGAGAATACCCAAGATAGTAGTGATTGGGTTGCGCAAAAGGCATCTGATTTAGCAGCTGCCGACCAATGGCAACAAGAAAGTTAGTTGAGTTGTCGGTAATAGGCCTAAACGATTGCTTAGGCCTAAAGATGTAAGCAGTTTAGCGCTCAGCTAAAGCTTGCTTTAGTTTTTCTTGCATATCAAGTAAGCAATCTTCAGTTTGCTGCCAATCAATACAGCCGTCAGTAATTGAAACGCCGTATTCAAGATCAGCAGGGTCGGCTGTCATTTTCTGGTTACCGAAGCCTATGTTCGATTCAATCATCAAGCCAACAATCGATTTGTTACCGTCGGCAATCTGGTTAGTTATATCTTTCGCTACTAGCGGTTGTAGTGATGCATCCTTAGAAGAGTTTTCATGGGAGCAATCAACCATGATGTTTTCTTTTAAGCCCGCTTTAGCCAACGCTTGTTCGCAGTTCTTGATATTGACAGAGTCATAGTTTGGCTTACCGCCGCCGCCACGAAGTACAATGTGACCATACTGGTTGCCATTCGTTTTGATGATCGAAACTTCACCTGTTGAGTTAATACCTAAAAAGCTATGGGAATGGCTAACAGAGTTTAAGGCATTAGTGGCGACAGATAGACCGCCGTCAGTGCCGTTTTTAAAACCTACCGCACAAGACAAGCCAGATGACATTTCTCTGTGTGTTTGGCTTTCAGTGGTGCGTGCGCCTATTGCAGACCAAGAAATAAGATCTTGAAGGTACTGGGGAGAAATAGGATCAAGGGCTTCTGTTGCAAGTGGTAAACCCATTTCTGATATATCTAACAGCAACTTACGAGCAATATGTAAGCCTTCTTCTATTTCAAAAGAGTCATTTAAATGTGGATCATTGATTAGGCCTTTCCAGCCAACGGTAGTTCTTGGTTTTTCAAAATACACGCGCATGACGACATAAATAGAGTCTTGAACTTTCTCTGCTAATACTTTTAAGCGCTTAGCATAATCAAGTGCCGCTTCAGTATCGTGGATCGAACATGGACCTATAACCACAAACAGACGTTTGTCTTTACGATCTAGTATGTTACGAATCACCTGACGGCCTTCAGTAATCGTTTCAATGGATTTTTCAGTCAGTGGTAGCTTGTCTTTCAATCCTTGAGGAGTGATGAGTACTGAAAAATTATCTATATTTAAATTGTCGACTTGTTCATTATTCATTTAGCTGTGTTTCCTACACGTGTATAACCTGCATTATTGCTGGACTTGTTTTTAAAAAGTGATCCTTTGTACCACAAAAAATCCGTAGGTATAAGTAGCGATCTGGCTAATTTCCACAATCTTCATCATTTTCTTGAAATGCACCATTAATGGGGGCTTTTAAAAAGCGATGCTGTCATCTTTTTCTATGTGAGGATCACCACTAGCTGTTATTAGCATTAGTATTAATGGTTTAGTTAGATCGACAGCAGTGATAGCTAAGAAAATTATATAAAGGATTAAAAGTGGAAGTTACCGCAAGCACAGTTTGTTAAGCGGTAGCCTAATGTTCATAGACTAGGCGTATACTTAGGAAAATCTCATAAGAGAGTAAAATAGAAATAAAAGAATTTTCAAACACTTGAATCTTTTATTTTACAATCATCGTATATCAGAACTAATGAGCATTTTAAATGCTATTGAATGCGAACTGCTGATCAGTTTTGTAGTCCATATAGCAGTTTGAAAACTATGATGATCGATAATATTCAATTGAACTATAGGGTAATCCATTGTTAAAGATTGTATTTAGCAAAGCAAAGGCTTTGTTCTCTATTGCAGTGTTGCTGTTGTTTGCCACCAGTGTATCAGCAAGTTTATTTGGCTCTAGCCAAAGTAAAGGGCCAACAGATGTTGAAAAGGCGTTTGTATTAAACGCTGAAATGACAAGTGATAATCAAGTAATGTTACGGTGGGACATTCTTGAAGATTATTATCTTTATGATAATCGAATGAAATTCACAGCACCTGCGGGCGTTGAGATTAAAGAAATTAGCCGCAGTAAAACCAAGGCAAAGGACGATCCTTTATTTGGTAAAGTTGATGTGTACTATTTCTCCAGTGAAATTGAGCTTCAAATCATCAATAACAGCAGCAGTGATAAAGTTAACCTAACTATCGGTTATCAAGGGTGCTGGGAGGGTGGGGTTTGTTATCCACCTGTTACAAAAGAGCGAGTATTTACCGTGCCTGTTGCTCAGCAGGCTGCACAAGAAGCAGTGAGCCAAGAAGCCCCACAGCAGGCTTCTGGACAAGTGCAAGCACCTGCTCAGATAAATGATGCTAATACACAAGCTACACAAAGCGAGCAAGACTACTTTAGTGGTGTTTTGGCCGATGGTGATTTAGTGTGGATTCTAAGCGCCTTTTTTGTTGCAGGTTTGGCGCTTTCTTTAACACCGTGCGTGTTCCCGATGATTCCTATTTTATCGAGCATTATTGCAGGGCAAGGGAAGCAAATAACGAAATATAAAGCATTTATACTCACCGTTATTTACGTGTTATCGGTTTCTGTTACTTATACTTTGGCAGGTATTTTAGCTGGCTTGTTTGGTGAGAATTTGCAGGTATTGTTTCAAACTCCGTGGATTATCGCACTGTTTAGCTTTTTGTTTGTGTTGTTGGCATTATCGATGTTTGGCTTCTATGAACTGCAATTGCCAAATGCTTTACAAAGTAAGTTGACGAATGTAAGCAATAACCAAAAAGGTGGCAGTTATATAGGTGTAGCCGTGATGGGGGTATTATCTGCATTGATAGTAGGCCCTTGCATGGCAGCTCCTTTAGCGGGGGCATTGATTTATATTGGTCAAAGTGCAGATCCCGTGTTGGGAGGAATGGCGTTGTTTTCTCTCAGTATTGGCATGGGCGTACCTCTATTGCTAGTGGGTGTGTCAGCAGGGCACTTTATGCCTAGAGTAGGCGCTTGGATGAATACTGTAAAAGGCGCGTTTGGTGTGTTGCTGCTACTTATGGCAATTTACATGCTTGACCGCATTGTCAGTATCGAAGTGACAATGTTACTGGTTGCCATTACTTTATTAACAGTTGCTGTCTTTATGGGCGGGCTTGAAGCGCTACCTAATCCGGCGAATGGGCGTGTAAAACTGGTTAAAGCTATTGCAGTGATGTTGCTTATTTATGCGCTAAGCCTAATGGCAGGCGTGTTTATCGGTAAAGGTAACTTTCTGCAGCCGCTTCGTGGTTTAGCGGGTACTCAGTCAGCTGAGCAAGCACAGAAAAACCAATTCAATAAAGTCACCTCATTAGCACAGCTTGAGCCTTTGTTAGTGCAAGCTAAAGCTAATCGGCAAGTGGCGATGTTAGATTTTTATGCGGACTGGTGTATCTCATGTGTTGAGCTTGAATATATGCTTGAAGAACCGGCGGTTGCGAAAGTGTTGAAAAATGTGATGCTGATCAAGCTCGATTTGACTGATTACAATGATGAATCAAAAGCGCTGTTGTCAAAATATAAAGTGTTAGGTCCGCCAGCACTGGTTTTTTATGATAAGGAAGGTGCATTAAAACCTGAAAAAACGTTAGTGGGTTTGATTGATGGGCAGAAGTTTTTGAAACATATTGATCCGTTAATGCGCTAATATCTAGCGTGTTTCTATCTATAATCTGCCGTTGTTGAAGCTCAATAACGGCAGATTATTTTTCATTTGAGTTAGGCGCTAGTCGATAAACGCTCTTTTTGAACTTGCTTATCAATTGCAAGGCTAATTAATTCATCAATCAATTGTGCGTATTCAATCCCACTCGCTTGCCACAACTTACTGTACATGCTGATCGGTGTAAAACCAGGCATTGTGTTGACTTCATTGATGAAAATTTCGTGGCTATCACGGTTAACGAAGAAATCGACTCGAGATAAACCTGAGCCATCAATTGCTTCAAATGCTTTAATTGCTTCAAGCTTAACCTTTTCCATTACGCTCTCTGGAAGTGCAGCAGGGATGATTGTTTTAGATTTTCCATCAAAGTATTTAGTTTCGTAATCGTAAAACTCTTTGCCGGCGAGTATCTCTCCAACCGTTGAGGCTTTAGGAGAGTCTAAACCTAAAATAGCACATTCGACTTCGGCACAATTATCGGCGCTCGCTTCAATGATGATTTTGTTATCGAATTTGAACGCTTCCTTTAAGCCTTTTTCCAACTCTGATAGGTCATGAGCTTTGGATATGCCAATGCTGGAGCCCATATTGGCAGGCTTTATAAAGACAGGAAAATCTAGAGCGTCTGTAATTTGTTGATGCACAGCATTTGGGTTGGCAAGATAATTTGCATACTTGTAAACGCTGTAATCCATTTGCTGCAAACCCGCTGCCTTAAAAGCGTTTTTCGCGAGAGCTTTGTCCATAGCGACAGCGCTAGCAGCAACAGAGCATCCAACATAGGCGACATTACACATTTCAAAAAGCCCTTGGATTGTGCCATCTTCGCCGTACGGGCCATGCAGTACAGGGAAAATAACATCAAGCTGTGCAAGTACGCTTCCTTTATTTTCTGGGGAATTGTCAATCAAAGTAGGCAGGGCGTTTGAAAAATCAATGCTGGCAGCTGGCAGTGTTTGCTCATCAACCGTTTTATATTCTAGCGCTTGCTTAGAATCATCTGCATACAGCCATTTACCCTGTTGTGTGATACCGATAAGATGCACTTGGTATTTATCGCTATTCATTGCTGCAACGACAGATTTAGCCGACATAAGAGAAACTTCGTGTTCCGCTGAGCGACCGCCAAAAATGACACCGATATTAATTTTTTTAGACATTGTTATCCTGTTTCTAAACTGGCTCGATAAGTTCGAGATTATGAGCTTCTATAAGGCTCTTTTCAATGGCTTTTAGAAAGGATTCAAAGACTTGTTTATAAGGTGGCAGTGCAATTTGATAAAACATTCTTATTCTTGTGTATCAAGTGCTGTCTATTCTATGATTTAGCTAAAACGGATGGGGCAGTTTCTTTGGGAAAACTGACAGAGAAACATAGAAGAGCAGGGTAATGAGGCGAGCTTGAATGCTAAAAGTCGAGTAACTCGCAAGTTCCTCAATGGGGTTGGCTTTTAAGGTGTTGCCAATAAGAAGTGCTGAGTAAGCCATAGCGTGCATGATCAATAACAACGCCATTGATGCTTTCAGCACGTTTTAAAAGACCTTCTAGCTCAAAGCCTAATGATTCACAGACTCTACGGCTGCCTATGTTTTCGGTAGCGATTGAAATCTCAATTTTATCCAGTTTTAAAAACTCAAAAGCGTATTTTATCATGCGTTGGCAAACCGCAGTCATCATGCCGCGCCCTTGGTGTTCAGTGCTTATCCAATAGCTTAGTTCTGCTTTGCTAAGAGGGTAATTGATATGAGTGAGCCCAATATAACCAATCAGCTGCTGGTTATAGCTGATGCCACATTGAATTGCGGTGCCTCTTGCGTATTCAAACAGTGAATCGGTGATAAGTTTTAAGAAATCATCTTCACTGTTGCAGTGATCAGGCCAGTTAAACCATTTTGATAACTGCAATTTATTTGCTTTAAATAATTTATAGAAATGAGTTTTGAATTGCTGATGCATAAAAACAATACTGACTTTATCGTTAACGGGCATGGTAAACATAACAGGCTCCTTTGCGGTTTAGAAAACTATAAGATCACCTTAAAAGGGTGGCAATAATAAGAGGAGAATGACTGTTTGAAAATAGCTTGGATGGGCAGGCGCAGCATCAATGATTTATCCATGTTTGAGTTTCTAATAAGCATTGGCTACTGGTTAGTGTTTCATTTTATTGAATATTTTTAGGTGGGTAAATTCCGAATACGCTAATCTTCGCTATCAATGATAAGATAGGGTTGTTAGTTTTTATGAGACATTAGAAAAATTTAGGACTTTTTATGAGCACTGCGCAGTACCCAGTAAACGAGTATGATCATTACCATGCACATCTTTATTATGATGAAAAATCTTGGCCGATTGCTGAACAACTTTTGTTAACTATTGAAGAGCAAATGCATTACAAAGTTGGCAGAAGGCACAAAAAATGTGTTGGACCCCATCCAATGTGGAGCTGCCAAGTGAGTTTTGATAAGCAATCTTTTGATGGGCTCATACCTTGGTTGGATGAGCAAAGGGAAGGGTTAAGTGTGCTTGTTCATCCTATCACAGGCAATGATTTAGTTGATCATACTGACTTGGCCTGCTGGCTAGGGGAGCCTGTCGCGCTGAAACTTAAAATGTTCCAGTAGCGTTAACCCTTCGTGGTTTTTAGTTGTTGAGTTAATAGCTGAGTTAATTTCTTCATAATTCGAAACACCATTCGTTATTCCTTTAAGGAATTCATAGTATAAAATCAATTCATTATATTTATAAGAAAAGCTGTTTGATAATTGCTACTCAATAAAATGAGAGATGATAATGGAAGTTTGGGTAGGGTTTACACTATTAGCTGCTTTGATGCAGTCCATAAGAACAGCAGGCCAAAAGCGTATCGCCAAATTTATATCTCCTATGGCAACTACACTGGTGCGGTATTTGTTTGGTCTACCCTTTGTTGTTATTTATCTTGCTCTCATTAGTGATGGGCCTGTGGTCGAGTTGATATCAATAAATACCGCCAAGATCTCATTTATGTTCTATGCAAGTGGTGCAGCGATTGCACAAATATTTGCAACGTTCTGGTTAGTGAAAGTGCTCAGTTTTAAAAACTTTGCAGTAGGCACCAGCTTTGCAAAAACTGAAGCTATTCAAACAGCTATTTTGGGCGCAGTGTTTTTCTCCGCTTACCTTTCTGTTTATGGTTGGATTGCCGTAATTATTGGTGTTTTAGGAATCTTGGTGGTTTCACTTCCTGCAAAAGGTAAACCTGTTGATAGGGGAGCACTGGGCTACGGGGTATTATCAGGTATCGCGTTTGCATTTACCTCGTTATGGATTCGTGAAGCGAGCTTAAGTTTAGGAGATGCGTTTTTAATTAATGCAGCCTTTACCTTGTTATATATGGTGACGCTACAAACAGTATTATGCGCTGTCTATCTATACCTTAAAGAGCCCGAGCAGTTTCAAAAAATGCGCCAGCATTTATGGCTTGCATTGTTTGTCGGCATCACAAGTGCCTTGGGATCTATTGGCTGGTTTACAGCAATGACTTATCACAATGCGGCTATCGTTAAATCCCTGGGACAAATTGAATTTGTTTTCACGTTACTAATAACCTATTTCTTTTTTAACGAGAAAATATCATTCAAGGAATATGTGGGCATGTTCTTAATTATAGCCAGTGTTTTGATTCTGTTATTAACTTGATCTTGAACCCGTGAACTCAAAGTAAGAATGCAGTGTAGAGTATTGTTTTTACAGCGGTATTAAAAAGTATAAGCTACACCCTTACGCGTTGTGAGTGTTTTTTAAACCACTGTAGGATCAACAGCTTTGGCAATCTGGCACGATGAAATAACTGATTTAGGTTAAAGAGCTATAAAATTTTTAAAAAGATCAGTACGTCTAAATTTGTTTAAATAAGCACATATATAGTCTAAGCAGAGAATATGATGCCTGAAAATAACGCAATCCGACCCATAGTCGCACCTTTACCTGTTGATCAATGGGATGAATCCCTGAGTTATATCGTTGATGACATGAATGGGAAACCGATTAATGTACATGCATTAATGGCGAATAACCCAGCGCTATTGAATGCGTGGTGGAATTTTCGTAATTACTCAGTTAAAGGCGGTAGTTTAGGGCAGCGCAAAGCTGAGTTGGTGATTCTAAGAGTCGCCATCCACATGGGTGCTTGGTACGAATGGGGTTCACACGTTGAACGCAGTATTGCCTGTGGTATTAACTTAGAAGAAATACATAATGTAAGACAAGGTGTACCTGATCAAGCTTGGTCAGAGGGTGAGGCGTTTTTGCTGCAGTGCGTTGATCAGTTGGTTGAAAGTCATAAGATTGATGAAGCGCTATTAGCTGAGCTCAATAAGCATTACTCAACAGCGCAAATAATGGACATTATCGCCATACATGGGATGTACGTTATTTTGGGTTGCATGATTAATACTTGGGGGTTAACGCTCGATCAGCGAGTATTTGATAAATTACCTGAGGTTGTGCAACAAGCTGGTGAGGCCCCGGCTTTTATTTAAGCTACAGTATTGATCACGTTATAAATAATGCAGGGGATAGCCCTGCATTTTTGATCAAAAGCTTAAATATGTGTATTGAGGTGATCCACACGTTATTGAATAGAAACTTGTGTTTTTCTCAGTGTTAATATCATCGATCTGTATAAATAGTGAGAAGTAAAAGGTTTGATTTGTAATATCTAGACAAGTTTACTGACGCTCACTTATTTCTTTCAACAGTAAAAAACCATTCACCTGTAATAAGTTTTAATTGCTCTATGAATGCAAAGCCTAGCCCAGAAAAAGAGCCCCGTAACCTAGCGCAGACACAATGACCCAAGCTGGGTGTATTTTGACCCGTTCAAGTAATATGTAGCTAGCAACAACAAGAAACACGCTGTGAAGAGCGCCTGAATGTTGATAGTTACTAATCAATAATTTGCACGTCAAAATAACCACCATGATGGCGGTGACAGGGCGCACAAATAAGGTCATTGAATTTACTTTTAAGCTGTCTTTGTAGCGATATAAAATGGCCAATAACAGTATCATTAGAATAAGGGAGGGTGCAGTAGTTGCAAACACAGCAATTACAGTACCGATAGGCCCACCAACGCTGTAGCCAATTTGCCGAGCCATTTTAATGGCCATGAGGCTGGGAAGGGTATTACCAAGGGCGAGCACGTCACTAAAGTCATCATCGTCTATCCATTAATAGTACTCTACGACTTCTTTGTGAAATAGGGGGCATAAAGAGGCTTAGCCAAAGGCAAAAATTCCAATGCGAAAAAAGGCAATAAGTATGTGCTATTGAGTGATTATTGATAACACCTGTAATTAGAGCAGAATTTTGCATGGTCAGTTTGATTGTTATAGGCGCTTAGCACCGAGCAATGCACAGTGTTGAGAGGAGCTGGATCAGCAGCATCGAGAGATAATGGAGCAGGTATTGTCAAAGCGATTAAATCAGCATTTCCTCTTTTTGAGGATTAATAGGCTATAAAAAAGGTGGAGTGTTGCTGTGTCTTGATAAACCGATAGGCAAAAAAAAGGCTATCAAAAGATAGCCCAAAAAAGTGTGAAAAATCCAGATTAATTCAATGCCTAGAAAAGACCTTGGATCAAGCCTTCTTCGTCAACGTGAATCTTGTTTGCTGCTGGTACGCGAGGTAAACCAGGCATTGTCATGATGTCGCCACAAACAGCAACGATGAATTCAGCACCGGCTGCTAAGCGCACTTCACGAACGGTTACAGAGTGACCTGTTGGTGCACCAACTAAGTTCATATCTGTAGAGAAGCTGTATTGTGTTTTAGCCATACATACAGGAAGATTGCCGTAACCTTGATCTTCAAATACTTTAAGCTTCGCACGTACTGCTTTGTCAGCTGCAACTTCGCTAGCGCCGTAAATTTTAGTAGCGATCGCTTCAATTTTGCTGAATAAAGGTTGCTCAAGATCGTAAATAGGTGCGAACTGTGAGTGACCAGCATCAATCATTTCAACAACTTTAGTTGCTAGCTCTTCAGTACCAGCAGAACCGTTAGCCCAGTGGCTAGCAAGAACTGCTTCAACGCCTTGAGTTTGTGCCGCTGCTTTAATTGCTTCGATTTCAGCATCTGTGTCGTGGATGAACTGGTTGATCGCAACGATAACCGGTACACCGAAAGACTTAACGTTTTGGATGTGTCTAACTAAGTTTGCACAGCCTTTAGTTACCGCATCAACGTTTTCGCCAGAAAGATCTGTTTTAGCAACGCCGCCGTGCATCTTAAGTGCGCGAACAGTCGCAACGATGACAGTCGCTTCAGGCTTAAGGCCTGCTTTACGGCATTTAATGTCGAAGAATTTCTCTGCACCTAAATCAGCACCGAAACCAGCTTCTGTTACAACGTAGTCACCTAGCTTTAAGCCAGCTTTTGTTGCGATAACAGAGTTACAACCGTGAGCGATGTTTGCAAACGGGCCACCGTGGATGAAAGCAGGGTTGTTTTCTAGTGTTTGAACTAGGTTAGGGTTGATCGCATCTTTAAGAAGAGTTGCCATCGCGCCATCAGCATCTAATTGCTTAGCAAGAATAGGCTGGCGCTCACGCGTTTCAGCAACTACGATGTTACCAATACGGTTTTGTAGATCTTTGATATCAGTTGCAAGACAGAAAATAGCCATGATTTCAGATGCAACAGTGATGTCGAAACCGTCTGTACGAGAGTAACCGTTACCTGGTCCACCAAGACCGATCGCTAGTTCACGTAGTGCACGATCATTCATGTCGATAACACGCTTGTAAGCGATACGACGGCTATCGATACCTAGATCGTTGCCCCAGTGAATGTGGTTGTCAATTAAAGCTGCTAGTAGGTTATGTGCTGCGCCAATTGCATGGAAGTCACCTGTGAAGTGTAGGTTGATATCTTCCATAGGAACAACTTGTGCCATACCGCCACCAGCTGCGCCGCCTTTCATGCCGAAACAAGGGCCCAAGCTTGGCTCACGTAAACACATGATTGCTTTTTTACCGATACGGTTTAAGCCATCACCAAGACCAACAGTCGTTGTTGTCTTTCCTTCACCTGCAGGTGTAGGGCTGATAGCCGTTACTAGGATAAGTTTACCGTCTTCTCTATCTGATAAAGAGTTGATGTATTCAACATCTACTTTTGCTTTATCGTGGCCGTATGGCGTGATGCTTTCAACTGGGATGCCCAATTTTGCAGCGATTTCAGTAATAGGTTTTTTGTTTGCAGCTCTTGCAATATCGATATCAGAGTTCACTGTTATATCCTTTAATTTATATGACAATTAAATAAGATCTTGTATTTGCTTTATGTCGATCTCTTTTAAATCTACGTTACAAAATAGTGTTCTTTAGAAGGTAAATTACCTCCTAGGAAAAATGCTGTAGCGGATCATAGCATTGTTCTATGCAATTAAACAAAGTTTCCTATAAGAAACTTTTGTGTTTAATTAGCGAAAAATCTCAAACGTTTGAAGTTGGAGCATAAAGTAAGCAGTCTACCCCAGTGTGAATTAACGAATTACTGCATTTGCGACATATATATACTAATTTTGTTATTTCTGATTTCAGAAGAAAAAATTATGCAGAGTCGTCATCTTCAAAGTTGATATATGTTGAGCTGGCTATTAAACCTTTGACGCTCGAAATGGATATGATCAATCTCGACAAGAATCGACACTATAAACACCGGCTATTAAATCTTGTGCGTAAAAACACCTCGGTGGTGCTTATATTAAAGAGTATCTTGAATAGGCTATCTGCGATACAAGGCTTGGAATGTTGGCCTATAGCAGTGTTTTTTATTAATACCCTCTATACTGGAAGCATAGCTATTTAAGTACAAACTGATACAACAGTTTGAAATAGCTGTAAAATATGAGGCAGTTCTGTTGTGAGTATGTGACCTAAAAAGGATTAAAGAATGCGTTTTTATAGTGTGTCTTCGTTACTGTTAACGGTGCTTGTTGCAGGGTGTGGGGCAGTAAAGGTAGCAGATGCTGCAAAACCGGTGGTTATAAAAAATGAACACGTTAAATCTCAAATACTAAAAGCAAGTGATATCACTGAAATTGATTCTGTTGTGCATGAAGTATCGGGGCTGGCACAATTACAGGGACGTGTTTGGGCAATTAATGATAATGGCGGGTATGCCTCTGTTTATGGTTTTGATGAACAAAGCTTTAAATTGAAGAACACCATCAAGCTCGATAACGCTTTTAACATTGATTGGGAAGATTTAGCGCAAGATGATCAATACCTTTATGTGGCAGACATCGGCAATAATATAGCGCTGCGCTCAAGTGTTGTTATTTACAAGGTATTACAAAGTGAGTTGCAAACGAGCAAAGCTAAATCACAAGTGACCAGTACCGTGATAAATGTTAAGTACGCCGACAAGGAAAGTATTTGGCCACAGCGCAAACACAATTTTGATAGTGAAGCGCTAACAGTGGTTGAAGATGAGCTTTGGTTATTTAGTAAAAATCGTAAAGACCAACACACTAAGCTGTATAAAATAGATAAAACGCAAGCGAGACAATCTTTAACACCCAGTGCTCGCTTTGATGTGCAAGGCTTGATAACAGCGGCTGACTACAACCCTCAAACAAAGCAGTTGTTGCTGCTGGGTTATGCGAGGGGTACTGCTTTTGGTGGCTCATTTGTTTGGCGTGTTGATGTGGTTAATAATGCTGTGCAATGGACTAGCGCTAAGCGGTTTTATATAAAGCCTTTTGCGCAATGGGAATCCATCAAATGGCTAGGGGAGCATGAGTTTATGATCGCCGCTGAGAAAAGCCGCTTAACGCCACCGCAAATTGCAAAGTTTGAGTTACCATTAAAGTAATAGAGTGCTTAGCTGAGTTGTGAAAAATCTTTGTTTAGCGATAGAGTAGCAGTGTTAATAAACGTAATTAGGCATGGGCGTTAAGCAATTATTTGTATATAATGCCGCCCATTTAAAACAGGCGATAAGTAGGATTCAATGTTACAGATATACGATACGTTAACTAAGCAGAAAGCACCCTTTAAACCCTTGAAAGAAGGGGAAATAAGTATGTATGTTTGTGGTATGACAGTGTACGATTTTTGTCACATTGGGCATGCGCGCGTGATGGTTAGTTTTGATGTGATTACACGTTTTTTACGCTCTCAAAATTGGAAAGTGAATTACGTTAGAAACATTACTGATGTAGATGACAAAATTCTCAATCGCGCCAATGAGAACAATGAATCAATGGAGCAACTGACCGAGCGTATGATCGCTGCCATGCACGAAGACGAGCAGAGCTTGTTAGTGCTTCCACCTGATCAAGAACCAAGAGCAACCGGTCATATACAAGGCATTATTGATATCACTCAAACATTGATTGATAAAGGTTATGCTTACGCTGCAGATAACGGCGATGTTTATTACCGTGTTGCTAAGTTTGAAGATTATGGAAAGCTTACCAATAAGAACATTGATGAATTACGTGCAGGTGCCCGTGTGAGCGTCAATGACGTAAAAGAAAACCCTATTGATTTTGTGCTTTGGAAAGCTGCAAAGCCCGGTGAAGTTAGCTGGGAGTCTCCTTGGGGTGCAGGGCGCCCTGGATGGCACATTGAGTGTTCAGCGATGTCTAAACATTGTTTAGGTGATAATTTTGATATCCACGGTGGCGGGCCTGATCTTCCTTTCCCGCACCATGAAAACGAAATTGCTCAATCTGAAGCGGCAAACGGCTGTAAGTTTGCGAATCTTTGGATGCACGCAGGGGCCGTTAGAGTTAACTCAGAGAAAATGTCTAAATCACTGGGTAACTTCTTCACTATTCGCGATGTATTAGAAAAATATAATGCAGAAGTGGTGCGTTTGTTTTTAGCCAGTGTTCACTATCGCAGCTATATTGATTACTCAGAAGCATCATTGAAAGAGTCGCAAGTTAAACTCGAGCGTTTCTATCAAGCGCTGCGCGGTGTGACACCTGTTGAAGGTAAGCTTGAAAATAACTTCCAAGCGCAATTTGAAGCTGCAATGAATGATGATTTCAACACACCTAAAGCGATTGCGGTTTTATTTGAGCTAGTGAACGAGCTAAACAGTGCGTCTCGACAAAGCCCTGAGCTAGCACCAGCGCTGGCGTATCAGCTACTATCGCTGGCAGGAAGTATTGGTTTGTTACAGCAAGATCCAGAGCGTTTCTTACAAGGTGAAGAAAAAGCCGGGCAAATCAGTGCTGAACAGATAGAAGATTTGATAGCGCAGCGCAAAGCTGCACGCGCAAACAAAGACTTCGCAGAGTCTGATCGCATTCGCGATTTATTATTAGAACAAGGGGTTGTTTTGAAAGATACCCGTGAAGGTACAAGCTGGCATCGTGAGTCATAAAGCTTATCGCTAATTAAAATGCTAATCTTTAAAGCCTCGTTATCATGCGGGGCTTTTTTTGTTTAAGTGTTAATCAAAGGAGTGGATCGGTAATGAAGAGTTTTGCATTAATTTTAAGGATTAGTGCAGGACATCCAAACTAGGATTAGTACAGGACATCCAGACCAATTTTGATTAATAGCTACTGGTAAACTAAAGTAAATATCACCTAATTATCGATTATCAGAGAAAGAAGTCCTGAGCAGGAGGCTTTATGACTCGTGCCCGTGAGCAGCAAATATGCTGTGAAGACACTCATTATTATCATTGTATTTCTCGTGTTGTTCGACGCGCCTTTTTATGTGGATTTGATCATTCAACAAAACAAGATTTCGAACACAGGCGGCAATGGGTTGTTGATCGATTAGCTGAAATCGACTCTGTGTTCTGTGTAGATATTTGCGCTTATACAATAATGTCAAATCACTATCACCTAGTACTTTATATTAATAAACAAGCAGTTGAAAATTTAACAGATTTAGAAGTGATAGAGCGTTGGCGAAAATTATATAAAGGTCCTGAGGTAATAGAGCGTTATTTAAGAGGTGAGCCATTATCTGCTTCCCGCCATTTACTAATAAATGAGATTGTTGAAAAATGGCGTTGCCGTTTATCTGATATTAGTTGGTTTATGCGCTGTTTGAATGAGTTTATTGCAAGAAAAGCGAACAGCGAAGATAAGTGCACAGGCAGGTTTTGGGAAGGGAGGTTTAAAAGTCAGGCTTTGCTCGATGAACATGCGCTTCTAACCTGTATGGCATATGTTGAGCTAAACCCGATTCGCGCAAAGATGGCTTCCTCGCCAGAAACATCCGAATTTACCTCAATAAAACAGCGTATCGAAGAGGCTGTTGATAATGATGTCTCTGAAATTGCTACCCAAGGAGTTGCGGGAACATCGTCAATTGCATTAAAAGCATTTATCAGTGAAAACGAAGTCTTAGACGGGCAAATCCCCTACCATCTTGAAGAGTACCTTTATTTAGTTGATTGGAGTGGTAGGGCAGTTAGAGAAGGTAAAAGAGGGGTTATTGATAGTCACTTACCTCCAGTATTGCAGCGCTTAGGTATTGATGCCGATTATTGGTGTGATGCTATGCAGCCTAAAGGTAGCCGGTATTTTAGTCGCGCTGTAGGTTGCAGGGCCAGTCTTAAAGAATATGCTAAAAAACTTGAAATAGGCTGGATCAAAGGTATTG
>CAKZOD010000102.1 GCA_937136055.1 uncultured Oceanospirillaceae bacterium
AATGTCCCAAGTGGAAGTTAAACGCAGCTGGTCGCAAACAATGGCGCTCATACTGCACCGTAAAGTGTTAGTCATGCTCTTTTTGGGATTTTCGGCTGGTCTACCCATCTTATTGATCTTCAGCAGCTTATCGTTATGGCTTAAAGATGCTGAAGTTTCAAGAAGCACAATTACCTTTTTTAGCTGGGCAGCACTCGGTTATTCTTTTAAATTCATTTGGGCACCGCTGGTTGATAACCTTAAAATCCCTCGTCTTACTGACTCTTTAGGTAGGCGTCGTAGTTGGATTTTAGTCAGTCAAATCGCCATTATTATCTCCATACTCGCAATGGCGTTTTCCGAGCCTACAGATACTTTAACGCTTACCGCCATAGCCGCTGTGATGCTAGGCTTCTCCTCTGCGACTCAGGATATTGTCATTGATGCTTATCGTATTGAGTCAGCACAAGGAGATATGCAATCAATGCTTTCAAGTGCCTATATCAGTGGTTATCGCATTGGGATGATCGTCGCTGGTGCTGGTGCCTTATTCATTGCAGGCTGGATAGGTGTAGAAGGCACTTACACACCTCATGCATGGACAACTGCTTACGTTTGTATGGCTCTGGCTATGCTAATTGGGGTAGCCACTACTTTTTGCATTAGCGAGCCTGACACATACAGAGATAGCCACGAGGTATTTAATGATAACAGCAACGTGTTGCGCTTTTTACTCTGCTTTGTCATCTGCGTGGCTATTTTTATCAGCGCCTTCACGCTTTTAGGACCGAGCACAACAGCCGTAAAAGCTTGGTTGATAGAAAACGCGACTGAAAATAAACGTATTGCTTCTTTTATTTCAGCAACCTTCAAATTATGGGTTTCTATCGGCTTTGCAGCAGTTGGCGGCTGGATACTGATTAAACTAAAAACAGTTCCACAAGAAATGCTAATTGAGGGCTATGTAAACCCGATTACGGACTTCTTTGAGAAGTATGGGAAAACAGCTCTGCTGGTCATTTTACTCATTGGTTTTTACCGCGTCTCGGATATTGTGATGGGCGTTATCGCTAACCTTTTCTATTCTGATTTAGGCTTTAGCAAGACAGAAATAGCCGCTTATTCAAAAACCTACGGATTATTTGCAACTATTGGTGGTGGCTTTTTAGGAGGAGCTATTGCAATTCGCTACGGCGTCTATAAAGCATTATTAGCCGGTGCTGCACTCTCTGCTGCGACCAATGTGTTATTTGCGTTTATGGTCGGGCTTGATAAGAGTGGCTCTATTTTATTTATGACAATTACTGCAGATAATATTAGTGGCGGTATCGCAACGGCAGCATTCGTCGCTTACCTCTCAAGCTTGACCAGCGTCTCTTTTACCGCAATGCAGTATGCTATTTTCAGCTCATTAATGACCTTATTTCCAAAGCTATTAGCAGGCTATTCAGGGGCTCTATCTACTGAGTTAGGCTATGAGCAATTTTTCTACTTAACGGCTATATTGGGTATTCCTGCAGTTATTCTGGTTTTGATTTTGACTAAGCTTGTTCCTGTTGAAAAGCTTAATTAAACCGACAAATGTTACCCATCGATCACTTTGCTAATGTACTTTTGATAATGTACGTAAGTGGTCGATGAGTATCACATCAAGAACAACCTAAAGATCTAATCTCTAAAGTTATTGTACTGTAGCGGTAGATCAATATCGCTTTCTTTCAAAAGTGCCATTACCGCTTGCAAATCATCGCGCTTTTTACCTGTTACACGAACCTTTTCACCTTGAATTTGCGCTTGCACTTTTATTTTTGACTCTTTTATAGCTTTGGTAATTTTCTTGCAATTTGGCTGATCTAAGCCTTGGCGAAACAAAACCTCTTGTCTGGCTTTCACCCCTGACAGTTCAGGATCTTGCTCATCAAAACACTTTGGATCTAGACCACGGGCAACAAATTTACCCACTAACATATCAATCATTTGACGCAACTGAAAATCAACATCCGCTTCTAAAGACACTGAACCTTCATTTCGTGTAAAAGAGGCTTTTACACCTTTAAAATCAAAACGCGTACTTAATTCACGACTTGCTTGATCAACAGCGTTAGTTACTTCATGTTTGTCTAATTCAGACACTATATCGAATGATGGCATAATATTATCCTTGTATAATTTACCCAGATTTTACTGAGTTTATAACAGGGTACAAGTCTTTGAGAGGCTCTTTTAGCGCTACATTTTTTGCCACTTGAAAGAACACAGCAAAAGAAAGTGAAAATATCGCTATAAAAAGTTACTACACAGTATCCGTTATGAGTATTAAAAAAACCTCGTCTCAAAAATATCTCTATGCAAAGGTTTAAATATCATGCAAAAGTCTTGGTACATATTAGGTAGTGGTGCAATAGGTACTTTATGGGCAGCTAAATTCTCAAAAGCCTCCATTGCTTGTGTACTAATGCAAAGGCGCACACAGCTTGACCAAAATGAATGCCTCTCTTTAACACAAACCGATGGCTTACAAGTTGATCTTCCTATTCACCAACTTTCTTTAGAGGCCTTATGTTCACAGAAATCAGATTCAGAGAGTTCATCTTCAGATCAGTCATCTAATCAAAAGCTCAATATCAATAAATTATTGATTTGTACTAAGTCATACCAAACTCAAGCAGCACTAAAACGTATTGCGCCTTTTCTCAGCGCTGATGCAAACATAGTGTTACTTCAAAACGGCATGGGACAACACGAACAGATCAGGTCGCTGCTACCAACACAAACTATTATCGCAGCTAGCACCACTGAAGGGGCGATGCTCGAAGACACATTGAAAGTTAAACACACAGGTCTCGGGACCTCTCAGTTTGGCAGCTATGACGCCGGTACCAAGATAAACAGCGATGTGGTTAATGAATTGACTATAATAGGCATGAAACAACACACTAATATCCAAGAAACATTATGGAAAAAGTTAACTATTAACTGTGTTATCAACCCTTTAACGGCCATTTTCAACTGCCGAAACGGCGAACTTATTGAAAATACAGCGTATCGCGCACGGGCAATAGCACTCTCAAAAGAAGTTGATTTAATCGCTAAAAATTTAACATTATCAATCAGTGAAGCTGATACTTTTGAACATGTTGTGACTGTCGCCAAAGGGACAAGTAACAATTACTCTTCGATGCATCAAGATATAAAGTATCAACGCAAAACAGAAATCGAATTTATAAATGGCTATTTACAACATCAAGCAGATACTCTTAATATCCCATTAGTGATAAACCTTGACGTACTCAAACGCATCAAAGAACTTGAAGTAACGGGTAAGTAATCCTCCTAACAAATCATCACAATACAGTATAGATTTTGCTGCTTTATAAGTGATTGATTTTACCAAATATATATACACAAATAATTAGTGAGAAGATTATATTTCTCAACTAAATAGCAGTGATAAAAGATAAGGAAAAATAATATGAGCGACACTTCTGAAAAACCTTCAGAGAAAAATCGCCTAGATAAAATCTATACTCGCGGTGGTGACAAAGGTAAAACGTCCCTTGCCATGGGGCAAAGATATAAAAAATGTGATGATGAAATACAGTCACTTGGTGATGTTGATGAGCTAAACTGCCAAGTAGGCGTTGTTATTTCACTGATGAGTAAAGATGACACACTAATAGATGATTTTAAAAGTGTTCAAAATACGCTTTTTGATATAGGTGCTCAACTAGCGATGAAAGGCTGTGATTACCCGCCCCTTAAGCAGCACTTCATTGATGACTTAGAAGTAAAACTAGATAAAATAAATGCTAAGGTGCCGAGCTTAACAGAGTTCATTCTACCTGGAGGCCACCCAATTGCAGCACATTGTCACCTTGCTCGAGCTATCTGCCGCCGTGCTGAAAGACAACTTGTGCAACTAAGCCAGAATGATGACACACTAGGGCAGCCACTTAAGTACTTGAACCGCTTATCCGACTACCTGTTTGTTGCTGCGCGCTACCTTAACTCCCTTAAACAGCACCCTGAAACTCTGTGGCAGCCAAGTACTAAAAAAGCGGAGAATGATAGAAATTGATAAAATTTCGATTCACTCATAGGCATTTAAAGAGTTTTGATTTATTCTTTGCTCAGTTTTGATCATATATCAGCAGTAAGGAGATACTGTGGAAGAAAGTAATATCATTATTGCCATCATCAGTTTAGGTGTCGGTGGCACATTAGGTTATTTAGCTGGACGTTCAAGTGCTCAACCCAATGGCAACGAAAAGCAGCAAATAGATCATCTAAAAGCTGAGATGAATGAATACAAAGATTCTGTCGCTCATCACTTTCAGCAAACTGCCAATATGGTTAATGAAATGAACGATAGCTACAAAGGTGTTATTCAACATTTAGCTAAAGGTTCACAAGAGCTATGTGATGCAGGCACTGCTGCGGATGTTGAATCTCGTTTAATTCCAAACATGAGCAATACAAACGTTGAGAAGCCTGTTCAAGAAGACAGTTCTGAACCAAAAGCGGCCGACGTGATGGAACCACCTAGAGATTATGCGCCTAAAAAGCCTGACGAAATGGGTGCATTATCAGAAAACTACGGCATTCAAGGCCAAGGGGTTAATGCACAAGAAGAAGCTCAAACAGCAGAAACGGCTACCCCGCCACTTGATGCTGCTGTAAGTGAACCTAAGCAATCATAGGCTAAAGCCTTAGATTACTCTTTAACAGTGCTAACTATCATTAGTACTGTTAAAGACTACCCACTTAAAATTCTAATTGATTAAGCAAGCTACACTGGGTTTTGCACATCAATAAATAGATGTTCAACACCAAACTTTTCAGCTAGGTGCTCACCTAATGCTTGAACACCATAACTCTCTGTAGCGTGATGCCCAGCTGCAAAATAATCAATACCCAACTCTCGTGCTAAATGCACCGTTTGCTCTGAAATTTCCCCAGATATAAACGCATCTACTCCTATAGCAGCTACCTGTTCAATGTAACTTTGCGCGGCACCTGTACACCAAGCTATCTTCTTTATGTCTCTGTCATGCCCCGCTATATGCAAGGGCTGGCGATTTAGCTTCTCAGATAAGTCATTCTCAAGCTGCTTGGCAGACATCGCTGTTTGAGTTTCACCTAGTAACACAATAGCTTCACCGACATCTCCATCCATACCCGCATTGATTTTCCAATTCATCAATTTAGCCAATTGCACGTTGTTACCAACTTCTGCATGGGCGTCAAGAGGCAAGTGATACGCTAGAAGGTTCACATCGTTAACCAATAATGTTTTGATGCGCTGCCCTTTAATTCCAGTTATTTGCTGTTGCTCCCCGCGCCAAAAATAACCGTGGTGAACCAATATCAAATCAGCATTTTGCGCCACCGCTTTGTCCAATAATGCTTGGCATGCAGTCACACCTGTCACTATTTTTTGTATTTGCTGTTTACCCGCAACTTGTAACCCGTTCGGGCAATAATCTTTAAATTGCTTTACAGCTAGGTACTGATCGCAATATTCGACAATTTCAGAGATTGAAGCAGGCATAGTCTTTCCATTTTGAGTTTAATGATTTAAAAGTACAGCAGACAATTATTCTATAATCCACACTGTTTAAAGTAAGTTTATCTTGTCTGCTAGATACTGCTAAGCTTATATTACTTTAGCGTCTATTTTTTGCTAAAATACGCTGAATATTCAAATGTTTTAGCCATTTTAACACTGTGATCGATACAGCAGCTTCTAATACGATAGAACTGTCTCTGCTATTACAAACAAACGAAGATATCAGCAGCTTAATATATCGAGTTTTTAACCTCGAATAATTAATTCTATCAATGACTAGAGAGACACCGTTGCGTATAGTAGCGCCATTATTTATCACTATCAGCTCTAACGGTAATCATCGATCGCTTTGCTTAGGTTTATTATGAACAAATTTGCATTTCTAGCATGGCCAACACTATCAGGGATTTTAATTGCTATTATATTGTTGCAATTCTTACCTGGGTTTTCAAAACCGCAACCGGTTAACATTAACAAGGTTGACCTCACTACATTGCATCCGCAAACCATTCCCAACGACCTAGTCGTTTCAAAGTCATTTGTTCGCTCATACGCAGATGCAGTGGAGCGTGCAGCGCCTGCTGTGGTTAATGTTTATATTCGCAAGAATGATGAGGAAGCAGCAAACAATGATCAACCGCTGCCATCTCCTTCCAGCGAGTTTCATTCAAGCTTAGGCTCTGGCGTCATACTCAATGAGCAAGGTTACATTGTTACCAATAACCACGTTATTGATAAAGCTGATGAAATCGTCGTGGCGCTGCAAGATGGCAGAGAAGCTGTGGCAACAGTCATCGGCACTGATGTAGGTACAGATATTGCGATTTTGAAAATCAGCCTGCCTAATCTTCCCAATATTATTATTCAAGACTCTGAGAGTTTGCGAGTTGGTGATGTTGTACTCGCTATCGGTAACCCTTTTGATTTTGGGCAAACAGTGACAAAAGGCATTATCAGTGCAAAAAGCCGCAACAGTGTTGGCCTTAATCGCTATGAAAACTTTTTACAAACAGATGCCGCTATAAACCCCGGTAATTCCGGAGGTGCCTTGATTAATACCCAAGGTAACTTAGTGGGCATAAGCACTGCTATCTTCTCTAAATCAGGAGGCTCAAACGGTATTGGCTTTGCCATCCCCTCTTCTCTAGCACTTAAAGTTATGCGCAATTTAATTGAACATGGCAGGGTTATTAGAGGCTGGCTAGGGGTCGAAACACAGGAGCTAACACCTCAATTAGCAGAGTCTTTTGGTCTTAATAATATTCGCGGATTAATTTTAGCGGGTGTCTTCCCTGATGGCCCTGCATCAAAAGCTGGATTACAGGCAGGTGATCTTATCCTCGCCTTCAACGATATGTCCATCATTAGCGGGTTAGACTCGATGCGCAATATTGCTGAAGTAAAACCAGGCAGCGTAGTGAAGGTAAACTTCCTGCGTAACGGCGAGTCTTTAACCACTGATATTATAGTTGGTGAACGACCTTCCAGCTAAAAGCTCATACAAATTATGAGCTTTATTTAAGCCCCAACTCTCGCAAACGTTTATACAAAGTATTACGGCTAATACCTAACATTTTAGCTGTTTTACTTAAATTCCCTTGGCACTGATGAAAACACTCCAAAGTTTCTTGATGGGTGGTCGTGCTTTTATTATCGGTTATTTTTTCAACGTTATTTATATTCTTAACGAGTGGTAACTGCACTCTATCAAGTTCGCGTGGGAAAGCCTCTTCAGGTATTTCCTTGGCATAATCACTATCGGCTATTTTCCCCTGCTGGCGCAAGTCATCATAAAAATCATCCGGTATATGATAGTTTTCAATAGCCTCTTGGTCCGCCATTGCTAAAGCGACATTGAGAACACTAATAAACTGGCGAATGTTGCCAGGCCATGGATGCTGTAAAAACAATGCCATAATGCCATCAGGCAGTTTTGCTTGATGCTCACTCACACTTTTAGTGCGCACTATATGCGCAAACAGTTGCTCTTTATCGGTTCGTTCTCGTAACGCAGGCAATGAAATATTGAGGCCACTTACCCTATAAAAAAGATCTCGCCTAAAACGCTCCTGCTCCACCAGCGATTTTAGATTACAATTAGTCGCCGATATCAACTTTACATCGACCGGATAACTTTGTGTTGAACCTAAAGGAGTGACTTTACGCTCTTGTAAAACACGCAGTAACCTTCCCTGTACGTTTAATGGCATATCACCAATTTCATCTAAAAATAGCACGCCATTATTTGCTTTTCTGATCAACCCTATAGAGCCTTTTGTATCAGCACCGGTAAACGCACCTTTGACGTAACCAAAGAGCTCTGACTCGACTAAATCTGCTGGAATAGCCGCACAGTTTAGCGCCACTAAAGGTTTATCCCCTCTTGCGCTATCGTGATGCAGCGCTTTCACAAACACTTCTTTACCAACACCTGTTTCGCCAAAAACAAGGATAGGAATATCTTTTTCAATCACTTTTTTGGCTTGGGCGATCGCTTTTTTGATACGCTCATCACCGAACTCAATATGCTCAAGATCTACATCAATATCAGCTTTCTTTATAGGTGCTTTTACGATGCTTTTTGAATCATTCAAACTCACAATATTCGCATGCTTATCACCAATAACACCATCGCCTAAATTATAATTACTGACCACTGACTGCACCGCACTCAATGGTGCACAGACCTTTGCAAACATCCGATACTTACCCAGCACGCACACCTCAAACGGCGCATTTGTGTGCTGTCGTAGGTGATCAACAGAGCAACCTAGCACATCACTCACCAGAGCCCCATCAAAATCAAAATCAAACAAGCGTCGTGAGCGGCGGTTTATGGCACTCACTCTGCCACTCTCATCAATCGCAATTAGCCCAGACCATTGGCTATCTAAGCTATCAGCATGAGTGTTGATAGTTACGATATGATGATGCTGTTGGTATTGATCGAACAACAGAGCGTTCTCAATCGATTGCGACATTAAACGCACCATCCCCAAAGTATGCGCTTGAGGCATATAGGAATCACTAGAGATATCGAGCACTGCAAGTAACTCATTATTGGTATCATAAATCGGGGATGCTGAACCAATCATATAGCGGTGCCTTTTTAGAAAGTGCTCATCCCTTTGTACTTGAACTGCCTGCCCTGTCTCTAATGCTGTGCCTATCGCATTTGTCCCTGTCGACACTTCTCGCCAGCTTGTGCCAGCTCTAAACCACTGTTTTTGGGTGTTAGATAAAAAGCGTTTCTCACCCCAACTATTAAGTACTTGCCCACTGTTATCCGCCAGCAATATTAAGCACGGGCTGTTGTTTAAAATATTATCGTAATAAGGTAAAACCGCATGATCAGTTGTATTAACTAAAAGGCGATGAATATCTAACAATACTTTAGTATCGCTTGCTATCAACTGATCTAATTCTGGCTCTGTTTCATGCTGCAAACCAAAGCTGCGACAGCGCTGCCACGAGTCGATAATTAATTTATCATGGGATGAGTTATTCATAAATATTATCTGTTTTTCGCCTTTTAGCGTTATTTTTATATAAGGGAAACAGTGAACAAGTCCAAGACGCCCCTGGCATACAGGATTTTTCGTGATTAAGGCAATCCATACAGGCGGGCTGGTTGCCCGGCGAAATGCATTAACGATGAGCACGGAATATCCTGCATACCCCGTAGGGTCCTTACTCTCTCAAAAAAAGCTAAGAGACCATTTCCTTTGTCAGAAAGCTTGTAAAGGACTCGTCATTCACTACGCTTTCTTTCGCGGATCTGGCCTCTTAGGGATCCACAGGGAACATCTAGGGACTTATTCACTGCTTCCCAGGCAAATATAAGTATTCGAAATGTAGCTCACCTGAACAATTTAAGTGAATACACAATTTTTCAATTAAAGTGACACGAGAGAAAAACCTGACATTTAAATACTCTAAGGCCAAGCAGCTTCTCAAAAAAATGGGGAGTTCATCACTTATCAACTGCTTTGATTAGTCAGTTTCTACCAAGCTTTTTATCAACAATATCAACGGTAGCTGAGGTTAAATTTGAACACTGAACACATTCGAATTTGTTCATTTTTATGTTCATTATTGTTCAATGTCAAGATTTTTGTGAACATATTATTTACCAACACGCCCTTTTTAAACTGAACAAAACATATTTAATTCATATTTTTCAACAACTTAAATAAAAACAAAACTCATACCCAAAACTGGCACAGATATCGCAATAACCTAAGTAGCTAAATATGTTCACTTTCCATATTGAACACTGTTTTATAACTGCATAATTTCCAATGCATAAAAAAGGTAATAGGGATCGCGTATATGTCCTTAGTATTAGAAAACGTTTATCGAAAAGTAGAAGGTGTGAATCATCTTCATAATATTAATCTTGAATTCAAACCTGGGTCATTCAATGTTTTGCTTGGGAGAACACTGGCAGGTAAAACTTCGTTAATGCGAACAATCGCGGGCCTAGATAAGGTGGATTCTGGCAAAGTGTTTATGGATTCAGAAGATGTCACGTTAACCAGTGTGCAAAAGCGTAATATCTCCATGGTGTATCAGCAGTTCATCAACTATCCGAACATGACGGTATTTGAAAATATAGCTTCTCCGTTAAAACTCAGTGGTACACCTGCTGCCGAAATTCGCAAGCGCGTTCAAGAAACGGCCGAAATGCTCCACATAGAATCTTTTCTATCACGCCACCCTCTAGAATTATCAGGGGGGCAGCAACAGCGAACAGCAATGGCAAGAGCCTTGGTAAAAGATGCCAGCATCATTTTGTTTGATGAGCCTTTAGTAAACCTCGATTACAAGTTACGTGAAGAGCTTCGCCAAGAACTCAGAGAGCTATTTAAGTTACGTAACAGTATCGCAATTTACGCCACCACTGAGCCAAATGAAGCCCTTGCTTTGGGTGGTACTACCAGCTTGCTGCACCAAGGACAACTTTTACAATCAGGCCCTGCAATCGAGCAATATCACCAGCCAGTAAACTTGCACGCAGCTGACCTTTACAGTGAACCCCCTATTAACCTACTAAAAGGTCATATCAAAGATGCTGAGCTAAGTATTGAAAATTATGCCAGCTTCCCAGTGGCCACTACCTTTGATGGCATTGAAGAAGGTCCTTACACCTTTGGCATACGCCCTAGTCACATCAGTTTAGTACCAAAGCACGATTCAGATATTGAGCTCAGCACAGTGGTGGATGTCGCTGAAATCAGTGCGTCTGAAACCTTTTTACACGTCGCTAACCAAGATTTACAAATGGTTTTGCAGCTATCAGGGGTGCATGACTATCGCACGAACACACCGGTTAAAATTTACATCCCACCTGAAAAGCTTTTTATATTCGAGCCCGATGGCACCATTATCAAAGCACCTAATGCTCAGTTAGCAGGAGAGTTTTAATGGCTGAAATACATTTAAAAGGCCTAGCCCATAGCTATATTGGCAACCCACAAATTAGCAGTGACTATGCCATTCATGAAATGGATCATGTCTGGCAACAAGGTGGTGCCTATGCATTGTTAGGTCCCTCCGGTTGTGGCAAAAGCACTTTACTTAACTTGATTTCCGGTTTGATAAAACCATCACACGGCTCAGTTCTATTTGACGGTGTTGAAGTAAATAACACATCGACACAAGATAGAAATATTGCTCAGGTTTTTCAGTTTCCTGTGATTTATGACTCTATGACAGTCTATGACAACTTAGCGTTTCCATTACGCAACATGAAAGTAGATCGCGAGACAATCGATAAGAAAGTTAAAGAAGTAGCTAAAACTCTAGATCTCACTGAAATCCTTTCGCGCAAAGCAAACAACCTCTCTGCTGATGAAAAACAGAAAATATCCATGGGCCGCGGTCTCGTACGTGATGATGTTTCGGCCATCCTATTTGATGAACCCCTCACGGTTATTGATCCAAACTTAAAATGGAAGCTGCGCAGAAAACTTAAGCAAATCCATGAGCGTTACAACATCACTATGGTGTATGTCACCCACGATCAACTTGAAGCCTCAACATTTGCCAACAAAATAGCGCTGATGTACGAAGGGAAGATTGTTCAATTCGGCACACCTAGAGAGCTATTTGAAGAGCCTAACCATACTTTTGTGGGCTTCTTTATTGGTAGCCCAGGTATGAACTTCATCAGTGTTGAAAAGGAAATCGTTGATGGGCAACTGGTGTTTAGCTTTGATGGTATAAATTTCCCGCTTTCTCAAGAGCAAAGTGATTTATTAGATAATGCACAAAGCCACAATCTAAAAATTGGCATTCGTCCAGAATTCATCCAACTATCCCGGGTAGAACATCCTGAATCCTTACCCTGCAAAATTGTTCACACTGAAGATTTGGGCACTTACAAAATTTTGACCGTAGAGGTCGGCAAGCAACAACTAAAAGTGCGCTTAGGTGAAGATCAGCAAACACCCCAAGAAAATGCATTCGTCACTTTTCCCCATCAATGGGTAAAAACCTATGTAGATGAATATCTAGTCACTCCTTCAACAGGAGACTCTAACAATGAATAAAGTACAAAATAACAAGGCATGGTTTTTAGTACTACCGGTTTTCTTACTGGTTGCCTTCTCAGCGATAGTTCCTTTAATGACCGTGGTCAACTACTCGGTTCAAGATATTTTTGATCAGAACAACGCCTACTTTGTCGGTGTTGAATGGTACAAAGAGATTCTCAATGATCCTCGCTTGCAAGATTCTTTAGCACGCCAGTTCATGTTTTCGTTCACTGTATTATTGATCGAAGTGCCTTTAGGCATTGCCGTTGCGCTGATGATGCCGACGAGAGGCTGGACAGCTTCACTCACATTAATAGTACTAGCACTGCCTTTATTAATTCCCTGGAATGTTGTTGGCACCATTTGGCAGATATTTGCTCGTGGTGATATTGGTTTGCTTGGCTATGTTATCAACGCACTAGGCATAGATTATAACTATACCAATAACCCAATTGATGCTTGGGCAACTGTATTATTGATGGATGTATGGCATTGGACATCACTTATCGCACTACTGTGCTATTCAGGGTTACGCGCTATTCCCGATGCTTACTATCAAGCAGCACGTATTGATCGCGCCTCTAGCTGGTCAATTTTTAAATTCATTCAGCTGCCAAAGCTTAAAGGGGTACTCATCATCGGTATCTTATTGCGCTTTATGGATAGCTTCATGATCTACACGGAACCCTTCGTACTCACAGGTGGTGGGCCAGGTAACTCAACTACCTTTTTAAGCCAAACTTTAACGAAGATGGCGATTGGGCAATTCGATATAGGTCCTGCCGCTGCATTTTCCATCATTTACTTCCTGATTGTCTTGCTGGTGTCATGGTTATTTTTCACCACTATCACCCATTTAGATAAAGACAAAACAAAGGAGCAGAGCTATGACTAATAACAAACGATTTGGCATTATTTTCTATGCACTGTTCGTGTTGCTACCTATTTATTGGTTAATCAACATGTCTTTTAAAAGCAACGAAGAAATACTTGGCACCTTTAGCCTTTGGCCACAACAATTCACCTTGGCAAACTACCAAGTAATTTTTACTGACCCTAGCTGGTACAACGGCTATCTCAACTCCGTTTACTATGTTGTGCTCAACTCAATTATTACCTTAGTCGTTGCGTTGCCTGCAGCTTATGCCTTCAGCCGCTACAAGTTTATCGGTGATAAGCATCTGTTCTTCTGGTTGCTGAGTAACAGGATGGCACCACCGGCGGTTTTCTTGCTACCGTTTTTCCAGCTTTATTCTTCTGTCGGTTTATTTGATACCCACATCGCGGTAGCGCTGGCTCACTGTCTGTTTAGTGTGCCATTAGCCGTGTGGATTCTTGAGGGCTTTATGTCTGCTGTGCCACGGGAAATCGATGAAACAGCTTATATCGATGGTTACTCTTTTCCACACTTTTTTATTCGTATCTTTTTGCCATTAATCAGTTCAGGTATTGGTGTCACCGTGTTCTTCAGCTTCATGTTTTCATGGGTTGAGCTACTACTTGCACGTACTTTGACATCCGTTGATGCAAAGCCAATTGCCGCCATTATGACTCGAACGATCGGTGCATCAGGTGTGGACTGGGGCGTACTCGCCGCCGCCGGGGTACTGACTATTATACCGGGAATATTAGTTATTTATTTTGTTCGCAACCATGTCGCCAAAGGCTTTGCCTTAGGTCGCGTATAAGGGGAATGTTATGAACTGGATGGCGTGGACGCTACCAACAGCCGTTTTCTTCTCAACCATAGGGTCAATTTTGGTAATTATGACCATTTTTGAAATTAAACGCCCGTGCACTGAGAGAAAAGGCTTTTTACCGATACCTACTACTCGGGGAGATCGGCTTTTTATCGGATTATTAAGTAGTGCATTCATACACTTAATTGTAATTGGTTTTACACCTTTAAGTATTTGGATCGCACTGACTTGCTCTATTTTATGGCTGCTAACGCTACTGAAATGGGGCTGAGAATTTACCGAGCTAAGCCCAAATATTGCTGGCAATATGCAAGTGAAGCTCAGTTAAATGAATAATTGTTAAAGAGGCTGTCGCAAAAGGTAGCGAGCGATGATAAGGCAAGGCAAAAATTGGCGAAATAGCGGAGTTTATAATTATAAATGAGCATATTGAGCCGATTTTTAACGCAGCATTATCGAGCGCAGTAGTTTTACGACACCCTCTTAAAGCGGTTATTAACCATGCCTATAGGTGGAAGCCTTAGGCTTAAACTTGATGAGATTGAGGTTAAAAATGAAAAATAAAAAATCTCCGCGCTTATTAACACTGGCAGCAGTTATCGCTATGACGACTGTAGGGATGCAGGCCCAAGCCGACATGGCTGCGGCAAAAAAGTGGGTATCGTCTGAGTTCACTGATTCAACACTGAGCCAAGAAGAACAGCTCAAAGAGATGCAGTGGTTCATTGACGCCGCGAAAGACTTTGCGGGCATGGAAATCAACGTTGCCTCTGAAACGATTGCAACACACGAATATGAATCAAAAACACTGGCGAAAGCATTTACCGAAATTACCGGTATCAAAGTGAAGCACGATTTGATTCAAGAAGGGGATGTGATTGAGAAATTACAAACTCAAATGCAATCGGGTCGTAATATCTACGATGCATATGTCAACGACTCAGATTTAATCGGTACTCACTTTCGCTACGGCAAAGTCGTTGCTGTATCAGACATGATGGCCGGTGATGGTAAAAAATACACCTTACCGTCACTAGACCTTAAAGACTTCATCGGTCTAGATTTCACGACTGGCCCTGATGGAAAGCTCTATCAACTACCGGATCAACAGTTTGCCAACCTTTACTGGTTCCGTGCAGACTGGTTCGCACGTGAAGATTTAAAACAGCAGTTCAAAGCGAAGTACGGTTATGAGCTAGGTGTACCCGTTAACTGGTCAGCTTATGAAGATATTGCAAAATTCTTCTCTGAAGATGTTAAAGAGATTGATGGCGAGCGCGTTTACGGCCATATGGATTACGGTAAGAAAGATCCATCTCTAGGCTGGCGCTTCACTGATGCATGGTTCTCCATGGCTGGCGGTGGTGATAAAGGCCTACCAAACGGTCTTCCTGTTGATGAATGGGGTGTACGTGTAGAAGGTTGCCGCCCTGTTGGCGCATCTGTATCACGTGGCGGCGCAACTAATGCACCACCTGCTGTGTATGCAACAACAAAGTATGTCGATTGGATGCGCAAATACGCACCACCTGCTGCACAAGGCATGACCTTTGGTGAAGCGGGCCCTGTTCCTGCACAAGGTAATATTGCGCAGCAAATTTTCTGGTACACCGCATTCACAGCTAGCATGAATAAGCCAGGCCTTGCGGTTGTTAATGAAGATGGAACGCCTAAGTGGCGTATGGCTCCAAGCCCTAAAGGCCCTTATTGGGAAGAAGGGATGAAGCTAGGTTATCAAGATGTAGGCTCTTGGACTTTCCTAAACTCTACACCTGATAAACAGCGTCTCGCCGCTTGGTTATACGCACAGTTCACAGTATCAAAAACGGTTTCTTTAAAGAAAACGTTGGTCGGCTTAACACCTATTCGTAACTCTGACATTCAGTCTCAACAAATGACAGAAGCTGCGCCTAAACTAGGTGGTTTAGTTGAATTTTACCGTAGCCCTGCGCGTATTCAATGGACGCCAACTGGTACTAACATTCCTGATTATCCAAAACTTGCACAACTGTGGTGGCAGTACGTGGCTGAAGCATCTAGCGGTGAAAAAACACCACAAGAAGCACTGGACGGTTTAGCCAAAGCACAAGATAAAGTTCTACAACGTCTTGAGCGCTCTAAAGTACAAGGTGATTGTGGCCCTAAGATGAACCCAGTCAAAGATCCAGAGTACTGGTTAAGTCAGCCTGGTTCGCCAAAAGCGAAACTCAGCAATGAGAAGCCACAAGGTGTTACTGTTAATTACGACAAGCTATTAGAGAGCTGGAAACAAGCCAGTAACTAATTTGTCTGTAAAAGCATCTTCATACTGCTTTGCCTAATTGCATTGCAGCGATGAGATCGAATAGAAGTGAGTATCGCTCACTTCTATTTTTATCCCCCCCTTGTTAAATACTCCCTTCTCTTAATTACTCCCTTTCTCCCTGATAATCTTATTTTTTAGAAGGCTTTATTGTTACTTTTCAACCTTAATCCATCTAAAAAAAGCATTCTCTTTAAGCAAAACACAAATAAGAATAATTACTGTTTGCAAACGCATCACCATTCCTATAAATTCGTTGCTGATTTCTGATCGATAGATCTAGTGTGACTTTAAAATGGGATTATTATTGTGAAACTGAATAAATTAATGACGGCAATCACTTTTGCCACGCTTTCTGCAACTGCAGTGACAGCCTCAGCAGGCGACAAATATGCAGACTTTCCGATCACGGTAAAAGGCTATACTGGCGATAAAACTCACTCTGTTTCTTATGGTGGTCAAGTAGCGCGTCAAGTACTACAAACATCATTAATGAAACTTGCTTACAAAGGTAACGGCGAAGCAAACCCTGAATTACTTTCGCAAATGAACGCGTACTACTCAGGCAAAGATGCAGGCCGTGCAATCATTGCTCCAGCGAGCAAAGATGGCTTCCCTGTCGCACAAACGCAAGTTGATCAACTATCTAAAGGCAAAAACCTAGCAGGTAAAACCTATAAAGGTGCTGTTCCTGGATGGCCTGGTAACATGACAGCTGTTGAAGTACTTAACTTCATGATCGAAAAAGCGTCAGCTTCTGATGCAGGTTTTGATTACACTAACGGCATGGACTACCCACAACTTATCTCAAAATTCGCGATGGGTGCTGTTTTCTACAACCAAGCAGTTGATAACTACCTTGATGAAAAACTTGCAGCTGACACTAAGCCAAACGATAAAGCGTACAAAAAAGGTACTGCTTACACAGGTAAAGAGCATGTTTGGGATGAAGCATTTGGCTACTTTGGTGCACCGACCAATGGTGCAACTGTCGATGCAAAACAAGCTTATGCGGTTGCTAAAGGTAAGAAAGATGTATTTGCTAAAGCGGACCTAAATGGCAATGGCAAAATCGACCTTGATACTGAAATGCTTTACGCCCACGCTTATTACGCAGCTGGCGCTGACAAATCAGGTAAAACGAATTACCTTAACACTATCACACAAGCATTCATTGATGGCCGTCAGTTAATCACCGACGCTAAAGGCGAAAAACTAAGCGATGCACAGCGCACGCAATTGATGGCTTTTGCAGATACCATTAAGAAAAACTGGGAATTAGTAATTGCTGAAGCGGCATTTAAATACGCTGGTAGCGTCTACAAAGATGCTCAAAAACTACAAGCTGGCATCGAGAAAAACGAAGATGTTAAAGCGTTGTTCAAAAAGTACATCCACCACTGGGGTGAGCTAAAAGGCTTCTCAATAGCGCTACAAACTGGCGGTAAAGATCTTGGCGGCTTTGCTGTTCAATTAAACCGCTTAGTTGGCTTTAGCCCTGTGTTACTAGGTAATACACAAGTTACTGGTATTGATGCAAAAGGCAACTATGTACAAGCAAGCTCAGTCTCACTAAATGAGTTCGCACTGCAGATGCTTAAATCTCAAAAAGCACTAGCTGATCAATATCCATTAAAAGCACGCTTAAATGACCAGCTTGAAAACTTAAGCGCACTGGCTGATAAAATCGGTTCTGGCGAAAGCACTGAGAACGATTAATAGCCTCATTGCTTTTACTAAGTGCTGCACTTTTATAGCTTAGGGCTTTAAATAACGTGTAAGAAAAGGCACTATCAACGCTTGATTAAAGAGTTTAACTTCCCTCTTTTAATCAAAAACTTGATAGTGCCTTTTTATAACCTTAACTAGTAACTCAAGTACACGCCAAATACATACATTGAAAATATTTCACTAAAGCGATTTAAGCTACACATCATTCTATGGATTCCCTTTTTAATGAGTACTGGCTCCAACTCAGCCAGTTGTTTAGTAACTCCCAGCAGCGTTTATACTGGGGTTATTTACTATCAGCGCTACTGATCAGTGCGCTTTGGTTAGTGTTCATTGAAAAAGGCAAATCGACAAAACTAAACCTTAAAAGCCTTTTAATCAGCCATTGGCTTTCAAAATCTTCATCGGCAGATTATCAAGTTATTCTAATCAACAAAGCACTCTTTTTAATCATTACTCCGCTTTTGATTACCAAACTCTACATTGCCACTCTTATCTATGAACAGCTGCATTTATACATCCCAATAAGAAGCGACTTAGCAGATATAACACCCGAATGGCTGGTCGTTACTTTATTTACCTTAACACTGTTTATTTTTGACGACTTTGCGCGCTTTTTTCTGCATAAATTGATGCATGAGATTCCCTGGCTATGGCATTTTCATAAAACACACCACAGCGCAGACAAGCTGACACCTTTAACGGTGCTGCGAAGTCACCCTGTCGAGGGCTTGTTGTTTAGTTTGCGAAGCGCTTTAGTACAAGGCAGTTGCATCGCTATTTTTATCTACTTTTTTGATGACAAAGTAGATTTGTATACGGTATTGAGCGTGAATGTACTGCTGTTTATCTTCAATATTTTAGGCTCAAACTTGCGGCACACCCATATATATATTCGTTACTGGCACTGGCTAGAAGCGCTGTTAATCTCCCCTGCACAGCACCAAATTCACCACTCCACCCTGCCTGCTCACTTTAATAAAAATTATGGAGCAACCATTGCTGTGTGGGATAAGCTATTTCACTCTCACTGTTACTCACAGCTCTCTGATAATTTACAGTTTGGCTTAAATTCCAAGCAAGACAGCCAAGAGCACAGTTTATACAACCTCTACATTCGCGCATTTGTCGACATTGGCAAAAGTATTCGCAGTTTCTTGAAAAGCCCTAAAGCCCTCAAAAAGCGCTCACTGCCAGACTAAAAAAATTGACCAAAAACAACCACAGCGCAATACAAGCCAGTGTTAAACGATCTAAAGATACAAATGACAACAATAATCATTTATAATCACCCGCAGTCTATATGCTGCTATCGAGATATGAGTCCACTATGAATAGATTTACGATTAATTCTTTTACTAAAAATATTATTTCCATTGCTGTTTCTTGTGCCGTACTGGCACCAAGCCTTGCCCAAGCAGATGGCGAAGTTAACGTCTATTCAGCAAGAAAAGAAGCGCTTATTAAACCTTTGCTCGATAAATTTGAAGCGCAATCAGGTGTTACTGTTAACCTGATTACCGGTAAAGCCGATGCACTTTTGCAGCGCTTAAAAATTGAAGGTAAAGCAAGCCCTGCTGATATGTTTATCACAGTGGATGCCGGTCGTTTACAGCGCGCGAAAGAAGCTGGCGTTTTGCAAGCGATTCAAAGTGAGCGACTTAACAATGCTATTCCTGAAAACCTACGCGATGCTGATAATTTGTGGTTTGGCCTCTCTCAACGTGCACGTACTATTTTCTTCGCGAAGGACAAAGTAAAGCCTTCGCAATTATCAACTTATGAAGCACTTGCTGAACCACAGTGGAAAGGGAAAATCTGCCTTAGAAGCTCTAACAACATCTACAACCAATCTCTTGTCGCTTCTATGATTGACAACATTGGCAATGAAGCGACTCTCGACTGGGCAACCAAGCTTGTGAAAAACGCAGCCAAACCGCCATCAGGTGGCGATACTGATCAGATCAAAGCAGTTGCAGCGGGTGTCTGTGAAGTTACTTTGGCAAATACCTATTATTTTGGTCGCATAATGAATAGCGATAAAGCAAGCGATAAAAAGCTGATCGAGAAAGTCGCTCTATTTTGGCCAAACCAGCAAGATCGCGGTGTACACATGAATGTTAGCGGTGCTGGCATTACAAAACACGCTCGTCATAAGGAAAACGCGATAAAGCTTTTAGAGTTTATGACTTCTCCTGAATCTCAAGCTTGGTACGCATCTGTGAACAGTGAGTTCCCTGTATTAAAACAAGCAGAGACTTCGCCATCACTTGAAAGCTGGGGTAGTTTTAAAGCTGATTCAATCGCCCTTAATAAACTGGGTGAAAACAACCGCGCTGCTGTAGAACTAATGGACAAAGCTGGTTGGAAGTAGTTACAATCTCGCATCTTGCGATTCACTGGTATCGTTAACTTATGCAACGGCATTAGCGATACCAGATAGAACACCACACTAGGCACTACACTTTCATGATAGCTTAAAGATATGTTTTCTAAAATTACTGCATTACGTTCAGCTAACTGGTTAAGTGTCAGTGCACTTTTTATCGCCTTATCCCTGTCTTTACCGTTATTTGTGGTCACAAGCTCCATACTCAGTCCGTTCGGTGCCACTTGGAACCATTTAGCGCAAACCGTGCTTTCGGATTATGTTATCAACTCTGCACTGCTGATGCTTGGAGTTGCAGCAGGTGTCCTATTAATTGGTGTGCCCTGCGCTTGGTTTACCAGTGTTTGTGATTTCAAAGGTAAAAGCATTTTTACTTGGGCATTGTTACTACCTTTGGCAGTACCAGCCTACATAGTGGCTTACACTTATACTGGCTTACTAAATTTTGCAGGCCCTGTACAAAGCTTTATTCGCGAAATTACAGGCTTAGGTTATGGAGAGTACTGGTTCTTTGAAGTGCGCTCTTTAGGTGGTGCCACCTTAATGTTGATCTTAGTGCTCTACCCTTATGTCTACTTATTAGCAAGGGCGGCATTTTTAGAGCAATCAAGCAACTCATTAGAAGTTTGCCGCACATTGGGCCACAACCGCTATCGCGCCTTTTTTCACCTCTCTTTACCGATGGCCCGCCCTGCCATTATTGCTGGATTAACACTGGCACTAATGGAAACACTCGCCGATTACGGTACTGTGCAATACTTTGGTATTAGCACTTTTACCACGGGTATTTTTAGAACCTTTTACGGTTTAGGCGATGCTAGCGCAGCTGCGCAACTTGCCTCACTCTTACTGACCTTTGTTGCTTTCTTAATTATTTTAGAGCGCTATTCAAGACGTCAATTGAAATATCATTCAAGTAGCGAGCAAAGAGCGGCACCTGAACTAATCAAGCTCAACAAACGCCACAGCGTTTATGTATGGCTGTATTGCTTAACACCGATTAGCCTTGGCTTTTTAATCCCTGCAACTGTGTTAGGCTATTGGACAGTTACTGAAGCGGTATTTGAAGCATCAGCCTTTTTCTCCCTCGCTTGGAATTCTTTTTACTTAGCTTTTAGCGCTGCACTGATTGCCGTTTTACTCTCTTTAGTGCTCGCTTACGCCAAGCGCTTACAAAACAGTCCATTGGTTGATTTTTCTGTTAACTCAGCAGGCCTGGGTTATGCATTACCGGGCACTATCATCGCTATCGGGATTATTATTCCACTTGCCTGGTTTGATCACCGCTTAATTGATCTCTTTGAGCGCTGGTTTGATATTGAGCTCGGACTACTGTTTTCAGGCACCTTGTTTGCTTTGTTATTTGCCTATACCGTGCGCTTTTTAGCGGTTTCTTTAGGCGCTGTGCAATCAGGTCTTGGTAAGATTAAACCTAATATCGACAACGCGGCAAAATCGCTTGGCAATACCAATAGCCAAGTACTTAAAAATATCCACATTCCGCTAATGCGCAGCTCTTTGTTAACAGCATTACTGATTGTGTTTGTCGATGTGCTTAAAGAGCTTCCCGCAACACTGATTTTAAGGCCATTTAATTTCAATACATTGGCGGTACACGCTTTTGAGCTGGCATCTGATGAAAGGCTCATTGATGCAGCGCCTGCATCATTAATGATAGTAGCTGTTGGCCTACTGCCAGTTATCTTATTAAGCCAGTCAATCTCGAAACGTAAAGAGTAGAAACCATGAATCACGCTCAAAAAATTACCACTGCGTTACTTGATATTGATGCTATTAGTGTGAGCTATGCACAAAGACAAGTTGTGCATAATGTCTCTTTACAGCTTTTGCCCGGTGAAGTTGGTTGCTTATTGGGCCCTAGCGGCTGCGGTAAATCAACCTTACTTAGAGCGATTGCAGGTTTTGAGTCGATACGCAGTGGGGCTATCAGCCTCAACAGCGAGATGATATCTAATCCACAAAGCACGCTGCCCCCTGAAAAGCGCAACATAGGTATGGTGTTTCAAGATATCTCGCTGTTCCCGCATTTGACTATTGAAGACAATATTCGCTTTGGCATTAAACACTTGTCGAAAGACAGCCAATTCAAACGTACTCAGCAATTATTGTCTCTCGTCGGCTTAGAAGACTACACGAAAAGTTATCCTCACCAGCTTTCCGGTGGCCAACAACAGCGCATAGCCATTGCAAGAGCGCTCGCACCTAAGCCTCAGCTAATCCTATTAGATGAGCCTTTTTCAGGGCTAGATGCCAAACTGAAAGAATCATTAGTCCCACAAATTCGCAGCATCCTTAAGCAAGAGCAAGTAAGCGCTATATTGGTCAGCCACGATCAGAATGAAGCTTTTGCCATTGCCGATAAAATTGCCATTATGGATCGAGGTGAAATCCACCAATGGGATACGGCTTATAACAGCTATCATCAACCCGCGACTAAATTTTCCGCAAGCTTTGTTGGCCGCAGCAAATTTTTACCCGCAAAAACAACCTGTGATACGTGCATAGAAACCGTACTTGGGAACCTGCGCTCTGATGAACCCCACGGCTATCCCGCTCAATCTGAAGTGGATGTACTAGTTAGAATTGATGATGTGCAACACGATTTAAACGCAGAGCATCGCGCAACCGTACGCAAGAAAAACTTCCACGGCTCATACTTCACCTATGAACTAGAACTGACAGATGGCGTTACAGTACTTTGTAGCACGCCCGCTCATGCAGCTCAGCAATACGAGAAAGGCGATCAATTCCCCCTTAAGCTCAGCATGGAACATCTCGTACTGTTTGATCGATGAATATTATATTAGTCACCAAAGAAGACTTTACTTCTCAAAATAGTACACAACTAAATGGCTCCCTTGTATTGATTGGCACTGTAATACTGAATGATAGGCGCTTTAAGCATATAAAAGAGGTACATAAAGCAGAAGCTGGGGATAAACTACGTGTAGGTATACTCCACGGCAATACTGGCTTAGGCAAAGTTATTGAGATTAGCGAAAAGAGTGTCACACTTGAGCTTTCATTGACTGATGAGCCATTAAAGCCGCTACCACTCACTTTGATACTCGCCTTACCGCGCCCTAAAATGCTCAAGCGCATCTTACAATCCGCAGCCAGCCTTGGAGTTGCAGAGATTTATCTCATCAATAGTTACAAAGTGGACAAAAGTTACTGGTCATCACCTGTATTGAGCGAAGACAGTCTTAATGAGCATTTACAACTCGGCTTAGAGCAAGGAATAAGTACACAACTACCTAAAATTCACTTACGTAAGCGCTTTAAGCCTTTTGTTGAAGATGAGCTAGGAGCTATAGCAAAGGGTTCCGAAAAGTTAGTTGCCCACCCTTATAATGCCTCCCCCTGCCCTATTGCTGTTGATCAAAGCACAACGCTGATCATAGGCCCGGAAGGCGGCTTTATTGAATACGAAATCAACAAGCTTTGTGAAATACATTTTCAAACCATCAGTTTAGGAAAGCGTATTCTCCGGGTTGAAACAGCGATACCTTTTGCCATCGCTAAACTCTTTTCTAGCTAGACCTCATTGTTGATGTACTTATCAAACATATCTAATTATTAGCAAAACCCTTTCTTAACTGCCGGTAGTGCTGCCAGTTAAAGCTCTCTCCAGGGTCTGTTTTTCGCCCCGGTGCAATATCACAGTGCCCCACGGTATTTTCAACACTAATCGCTGGGTATTCAGCTTCAATAAGCGTCGATAAATAAGCTAGTACCTGATACTGGATTTCCTCGTAAGCAAGATCATCAGCACCTTCCATTTCAATTCCAATAGAAAAATCGTTACAACCTTCACGCCCATGAAAAGATGAAACCCCAGCATGCCAAGCCCGCTGATTAAGATTTACAAACTGCACGATATCACCTGTGCGTTTTACAAACAGGTGCGCCGAGACCTTCAGATCTGCTATACCTTCAAAAAATGGATCTAAGGTTGAATCGAGTTTATTTAAGAAAAAATCTTCCACACAAGGCGTACCAAACTCTTTTGGTGGCAAGCTAATATTGTGAATAACCAGCAAACTAATTTCGGTATCCGCTGCCCTCTCATTATAATTGACCGAATTAAGTTGCCTGGCTCCACTGACAACCCCTTGGGAAATACGACCTACTCGCTTCTCTATCTCTTCTTGGCTTACAACACCGAACACAAACTCATTCCTCATCTCTTCTTATCTGGCTAAAATAGCTATCCAACACTCTTTATAAAACGTTTATTTAGCATCTAACTTGTTTAAATTTAACACCCACCACTCCCCTATTATCACATTTTGATTTATTATAAGCAGCATTAATACCTCCCAAATCTCTTGTAAGATTGATCATTGTAGTAAGGATTTTAAATATGCCCATTGACGCCAGTTTATTAGCTATCGTTAAAAAGAATGTACGTGTTGCACTTGAAGAAGATATTGGATCAGGCGATATCACCGCAAGCCTTATTTCAAGTAAAACTCAGGCTACAGCGAATGTAATAACACGACAAGACGCTGTTATTTGTGGCACAGCATGGGTAGATGAAACCTTCCGCCAAGTTGATCCAGATTTGAGTATTGAATGGCATGTTAGTGACGGCGATGCAGTTAAACCCAATCAATTACTTTTTAGCTGTACAGGCTCTGCCAGCTCATTACTAACTGCTGAGCGCACTGCACTGAACTTTATGCAGAGCCTATCGGGTACAGCCACTATTTCTCAACAGTACGCTGATTTAGTAGCAAGTACTGATGTTAAATTACTAGATACACGCAAAACGTTACCAGGATTACGCTCAGCACAGAAATACGCTGTTACATGTGGCGGCTGTCATAACCATAGAATTGGACTGTTTGATGCATTCCTAATAAAAGAAAATCACATCTTAGCCTGTGGCGGCATCTCACAAGCAATCGCAGCAGCTCACAAAACAGCGCCGGGAAAAAAGGTAGAAGTGGAAGTTGAGAATTTCGACCAATTACAACAAGCCGTTAATGCTGAAGCTGATATTGTGATGTTAGATAATTTCGATTATCAGCTAATGCGCAAGGCAGTAGAATGGGTCAATGGAAGAGTAAAACTTGAGGCTTCTGGTAATATTAGTAATGAAACATTGCTAGAAACAGCAAAAACAGGCGTAGATTATATATCCATAGGTGCATTGACAAAACATTGCAAGGCCGTTGATTTGTCAATGCGTTTTAGTTAGCCAAAACCACCCAATAGAAATCTACTTTTCTAATTGGGTGACGCTTCAGCTATCGACAGTTGGCTGGAACTAATTCTGGAGTTAAATTATTTGGAGATCCAGGCAAGCCACAATCCCAAGTAATTGTACCATTTGCATTTGTAGGAGTTAATGTCATTCGTGCTGGTGAAGCAGCAATATCACTATTATACATTATTGTAATTACTCCATTAGCGCCGACAGTAAGTGACCCAACATTATCACCAGAAATTGTTGCAGCTAACCCTGCACTTGCGTTAGATCCAGGCCATCCCCCTTCTGAAACTCGATATTCTGTAACAGCCACTTTAGCACTAGATGCTAATGTCAAACCTTCTGATACTTTCGCTCTATTCGTATAATCTTGATAAGCCGGCAGAGCAATTGCTGCCAAAATACCGATAATCGCTACTACGATCATCAATTCAATTAAGGTAAATCCTCGTTGCTTGTTCATTGTGCTCTCCAGCTATTTTCCATAATTAATAAATACTAAAATTAGTTTTAATTGTACTAAAATACAACTTATACCTAAATTATAATTTCCATTCAATAGACAGTAATAATTTACCCGCAAATACTACCATTGAATAGATGATTTTATTAGACTTTTTCGTTATTATTCCAAACTTTAATGAATAATTATAAGCGTTTTTCTTGAAGGAGCGAACGGATTGCAAACTACTAAGCCTCTCGTTGGATTAGCACGAAGATTAGTGAAAGATGGCTATTTTTCTGCTCAAGTCGCCCATAGTGCACTTGAAAAAGCCCAATCTCTTCAAAAACCCTTTATCTCACACATTATCGCTGAAGAGCTCATTAGTAACTACAATGCTGCTTATGCCGCATCCGATGAATTTGGCTTACCTCTCTTTGATTTAGACGTTTACGAGCCCGAAAATATCCCCGAAGGCTTGATCGATGAAAAGCTTATTTTAAAGCACCGCGCTTTACCTATAATGAAGCGCAACAAGAAAATATTTATTGCTCTTGCTGATCCCACCAATGTGAGCGCCTTGGATGACTTTAAATTCCACACTGGTCTTAGCGTTGAAGCTATCATCGTCGAAGAAGATAAGTTAAAACTGACGATTGATAATTTTCTTGAGAACCAAGACACTGGTTTAGATGATCTTGAAGACGATAGTTTAGATAATTTAGAACTTGAAGACACTGAGCAACAAGAAGAACCTGAGTCAGGTGAAGACGCCGCAAAAGAAGCACCTATTGTCCGCTTTGTTAATAAGGTTTTACTTGATTGTATTCGCAAAGGCGCTTCCGATATTCATTTCGAACCTTATGAAAAAAGCTACCGTGTTAGATCTCGAATTGACGGTATATTACAAGAAGTTGCCAAACCGCCACCATCTCTAGCAACACGCCTTTCTGCACGTTTAAAAGTCATGTCCAAAATGGACATCTCTGAAAGAAGAATTCCTCAAGATGGCCGCATCAAAATGCGATTATCACAGTCTAGATCAATTGACTTTCGTGTTAACTCTCTTCCTACTTTGTGGGGCGAAAAAATCGTACTGCGTATATTAGACTCAAGCAGCGCTAAAATAGGTGTTGAGGTGCTCGGGTTTGATGATGAGCAAAAGGCTCTTTTCTTAAAAACCCTAGAAAAGCCCCAAGGCATGATTTTAGTCACAGGCCCAACTGGTAGCGGTAAAACGGTCTCCCTTTATACAGGCCTTAATATCCTCAATACCGAAGAGCGCAATATTTCTACCGCCGAAGACCCGGTTGAAATAAACTTAGAAGGCATCAACCAAGTTCATGTAAACCCAAAAGTAGGTTTAACCTTTGCTGAAGCACTACGCTCATTCCTGCGTCAAGACCCTGATGTAGTAATGGTTGGTGAGATTCGCGACTTGGAAACTGCTGAAATTTCAATTAAGGCTGCTCAAACTGGGCACATGGTACTCTCCACCTTACATACCAACAGCTCAGCTGAAACCTTAACTCGCCTACGCAACATGGGCGTTGAAGCGTTTAACGTAGCTACAGCCGTATCGTTAATTATAGCCCAGCGCTTGGCAAGAAGACTCTGTGAGGAGTGTAAAGTCAGCTACACCATTCCTGATAAAGCTTTACTAGAAGCTGGTTTTGAAATGGAAGAGATCCATAGTTTAAAACTTTTTGAGTCAAATCCTGTGGGTTGCAACCAGTGCAACAAAGGCTACAAAGGACGAGTCGGTATTTATGAGCTATTATCAATGTCTGAAGAAATTTCAGACTGCATTATGAATAATGGCACATCACTAGACATCCTTGAAATTGCAGTTAGGCAAGGGTTTAAGCCTCTTAAGCGCTCAGGACTAGATAAAGTAGCATTAGGCATCACATCCTTGGAAGAATTAAATAGAGTCATCACCATTTAGGTATAAAAATGGCAACTAAAGAAAAACCGTCTTTCACCTTTCTATGGTCTGGTTTAGATAAAAGCGGTAACCATAGCAAAGGGAAAATTGAGGCACAAAACGCAGCAGAAGCCAAAGCCTTACTTAGAAGACAAGGTGTAGCACCTCGAAAGGTCACAAAGCAATCCAACTTTAGTTTATTTAGTGCGCGCAGCAAACCCATCAAACCGGTTGATATCGCTTTCTTTACGCGACAAGTTGCCACTATGCTTAAAGCCGGTGTTCCTCTTATTCAAGGTTTGGAAATAGTTGCCACGGGTGTTGAAAAAGACGCCCTAAAAAAACTTATCCTCGATATTAGAGACTCAGTTAATAGCGGGCAGGACCTTTCTAGTTCTATGGCCGCGCACCCACGCCTCTTTGATGACCTTTACTGCTCCTTAGTCGCAGCAGGCGAGCAATCGGGCTCTCTTGAAACTATGCTTGATCGCATTGCGACTTATAAAGAGAAGCTTGAATCACTCAAAGCAAAAATCAAAAAAGCACTAACCTATCCAACTGCTGTTTTGGCGGTCGGGCTAATCGTTTCTGTCATCTTGTTATTAAAAGTAGTCCCTCAATTTGAGGCCATTTTTAGCAATTTTGGTGCTGATTTACCCGCTTTTACACTACTTATTCTAAGTATGTCTGCATTTGTACAAGATTACTGGTGGATGATGGGGCTCGGTATCATTCTCTTTATATACGGCTTCATTACATTTAAACGGCGCTCAGTAAAGTTTGCCAATCAAATTGATATCTGGATACTAAAAATCCCTGTTCTCGGTGAGATATTAAGAAAAGCGATTATCGCCCGTTTTGCACGCACCCTTTCAACGACATTTGCAGCCGGTGTTCCTTTAGTAGAAGCATTAGAGTCAGCTGCCGGCGCATCAGGCAATGTTATTTACCGCGATGCTATTTTGCAGATACGTAACGCTGTATCCACTGGGCAAACTTTACAGAACTCAATGTCAATGACAGGTGTTTTTCCCAACATGGTTGTGCAGATGATATCCATTGGTGAAGAAGCAGGTTCTTTAGATACTATGCTAGATAAAGTCGCGAGCTTTTATGAAGAAGAAGTTGATAACGCCGTTGATAATATGTCTGCCTTGATGGAACCTTTTATTATGGTAGTGCTTGGTACTATTGTCGGAGGCCTAGTTGTTGCTATGTACCTGCCAATCTTTAAACTTGGTGCGGTTGTCTAAATTATAAACCAGCTAAATAAACGCAAGTTCAGTAATCGAAATTCAGCTTAACTAAACCGAGCAAACCGAGCAAACCGACAAAGAATAAACCACTATGCAATTATATTTAGATTACTTCTCTCAGCATTTATTTCCAGCCAGCATAATCATCATGATATTTTCATTGATGATTGGCAGCTTCCTCAATGTTGTTATCCACCGACTCCCGATAATGATGCAGCGCGAATGGGACTCTGAAATAACAGGCACTGAGCCTGCTGATCACTATAATTTAATGACCCCACACTCCTCATGCCCGAGCTGTTCATCTGCTATAAAGTGGTACCACAATATCCCATTAATCAGCTACCTATTCATTCTTCGAGGCAAATGCGCGAACTGCCACACCTTGATTTCACAGCGCTACCCCCTAGTCGAATTTCTAACAGCAATCATTAGCGTACCGATTGTTTATAGCTATGGGGTCAATGAGATCACCCTTTTCGCATTAATTTTTAGCTGGGTATTGATTGCATTAACTTTTATCGACTTAGATCATTTTTTACTCCCCGATAAACTGACGCTACCGCTACTTTGGCTTGGCTTATTACTCAATGTAAACAACACTTTTACTTCCCTTGAATCCGCTGTATATGGCGCAGCCGCAGGCTATCTATCTTTGTGGAGCATTTATTGGCTTTTTAAGCTTGTCACCGGAAAAGAGGGTATGGGTTACGGTGACTTCAAATTACTCGCTGCTCTAGGCGCTTGGATGGGTATTTCTGCTCTGCCTCTTATTATTCTGCTAAGCTCTGTCAGCGGCATTTTAATTGCACTAATCCTAGCCGTTGTGCACAAAAAACCTTTAGATAAACCGATTCCATTTGGGCCCTATTTAACAATAGCCGGCTTTTTTAGCCTTTTGTATGGCGAGCAGATTACACAACTATATTTAGCAGCCATACTATGAAAAACAACATAATAGGCCTTACCGGAGGCATTGGCTGCGGGAAAAGCACTGTCACTGAGCACCTTGCCAAATTCGGCGTTCCCATTATTGATGCCGATATTATTGCCCGTGAAGTTGTTGAGCCAGGCACTGATGCTTTACTCAAAATCCAAAACCATTTCGGTACTCATGTACTGCATCATAATGGATCATTAAATAGAGCAGCATTACGACAAATCATATTCAACGATAAGTCGCAAAAAGACTGGCTTGAAGCTCTACTTCACCCCGTTATAAGAACTGAGATTCGTACCCAGCTTAAAAAGGCCAGCAACACTTATTCGTATGCCATTCTCAGCTCGCCCTTACTCCTTGAAACAGATCAATCGGAACTTGTATCTCAAGTCATAATTATCGATATTGATAGGGAAAGCCAATTAGAGCGCGCCTCCAAAAGAGACAACAATACAAAAGCACAAATTGAGCGTATCATTGACAGCCAAATAGATAGAGAAAGTCGACGAAAACAGGCAGATTACATTATCGATAATTGCGGGAGTTTAAAACAACTCTACCTAAATATTGATGCACTACACAAAAAGCTAAGTGATAAATACTCACTAACAAGCACAACATAATTCGCCAGAGAAAAGACATGAGTGATAAAAAAATCCCTTGCCCACAATGCACCAAGGCACTTATTTGGAGCACAGAAAACCCTTTCAGACCATTTTGTAGTGAACGCTGCAAATTACTAGACTTAGGCGCCTGGGCGAACGAAAGCTACCAAATCCCCGCTCAAATAAACCAAGATGAAGATGATTTCAGCTCTTCAATGGTGCCTATGGAAAACTGGAAATCACCGACAATACATTGATACTTTAAACGCCAAGATAACACCTAAATGCCTAAAACATTTGTGATGTGCTTGAGCCGGATATAAATAAAAAGCAGTGATCAACTACTGCTTTTTATTCTCTGAGAGCCAAACTAGTATTTGCTCAACAATTTCTGCATTTGCCGCAGGGAAATCCAATTGCTGAATCTCATCACTGTTGGCCCACATTGTTAGCTGCCCCTCTTTCCCCCATGGCCTGCCTGAGTAATCAGAAACAATAAAAACATTCAGTATAACCGATTTATCTGGATACTGATGAGAGATTTGTAAAAAACTTTCGGCATCATTCACCTCAATGCCAAGCTCTTCAAATAGCTCTCGTTTCAATGCCTGTAAAGCGGACTCATCTTGTTCAAGTTTTCCACCTGGGAGCTCCCATTTGCCACCTTGGTGAACACCTTGCGGGCGCTTTGCTAAAAAAATATGCTGCTGTTCATTCAATATAACAGCAGCGGCCACTTTAACTTGTTTCACAATTATCTGCAGCTTTCTTAGAGCCGCTTTCTTAGCGTTGAATTGAACTCTTTATTCGTTACTTATTATTCTTAACTACGATAGTCTGCGTTAATAGAGACGTAGTCATAAGACAAGTCCGTGGTCCAAACGGTATCTTCAACAGCCCCACGGTTCAAGCAAATACGAATCAAGATCTCTTCTTTTTTCATCACTGCGCTGCCTGCTTCTTCCGTATAATTTACAGCACGCCCGCCATTTTCAACAATACACACATCACCTAGGTAAATTTGTAGTGCATCAACATTCAAGTTTTCAACACCTGAGCGCCCGACAGCGGCTAAAATTCTACCCCAGTTTGCATCACTTGCGAACAATGCCGTTTTAACCAAAGGTGAATGCGCAACGGTATAAGCAACTTGTAACGCCTCTTCAGTGCTATTAGCGCCTTCACAAACTACTTGGACAAGTTTCGTTGCACCTTCCCCGTCCCTTACAATTTGCAGCGCTATCTCAAGCATCAAAGTTTCAAGGTGAGTGACAAACAGATTAAGTAGCTCTGGGTTTTGCTCTGAAACTTGCACGCCAGATTTACCCGTGGCTATCAGCATACAGGCATCATTTGTGGATGTATCGCCATCAACGGTAATACGATTGAAACTTTTATTACTCGCATTAGAGAGCAAAGTTTGCAATAAATCAGGGGAAATTTCAGCATCACAAGCCACATAGCCTAACATCGTAGCCATGTTTGGTTTGATCATACCTGAACCTTTTGAGATACCCGTCATGGTAATTGTTTTACCCTGATATTCAAAAGCAATACTATGACCCTTAATACGCGTATCTGTGGTCAAGATACCACGCGCTGCATTTTCCCAGTTATCAGCTTCTAATGAGCCAATCGCTGTGTCTAATACACTTATAATTTTATCCGTTGGTAATAGTTCACCAATCACACCTGTAGAGAAAGGCAATACTTGTGATGCACGTGCGTCTACTTTTTTTGCCAACTGCTCGCAGCATAGCTCACCATCAAGCATCCCTTGCTGACCAGTACCGGCATTAGCATTACCGGTGTTAACTAATAAATAACGTGCTCTACCTTGATTTTCAGCTACTGCTAAATGTTTTTTAGCAATATGCACAGGTGCTGCGCAAAAAGCATTCTTTGTAAAGACACCAGCAACACTTGCCTGTGAGTCTATTTCAAATACCACAACATCGGGGCGTTCTGTCTGTTTAATTCCTGCATTCGCCACACCAATGCGTACACCTTGAACTACCTGTAAAGGGGTTATCTTTGAGCTACCTACTGCCATTATCCACACCTAATATTTATTTTAGCCATAAACGACAAAACGCACCCTAGTTGACTGACTAAAAGATGCGTTTGATATGATGCTTGTTAAAAAGCACCATCAGTTAATTTAGAAGATAATACTTAATTTAATTCAATTTACCGTGACACTGCTTATACTTTTTACCAGAACCGCAAGGACAAGGAGAGTTGCGTCCTACTTTTTCACCCTCTCTTACGAAAGGCGCCGCCTCTTCTGTACTAGTGATTGCTGATTCAGCATCATCACTCGCTGATGCCGACTCATGCTCAAAAGTCATCTGTTGCTCTTGCAATTTTTGACGGCGCTGTTCTTCTTGCTCAGCAAAATCCTCAGGCATCTGAATCTGTACATGTGACAAAACCTTAATCACATCACGCTTAATGTTGCCCAATAAATGCTGGAACAGCTCAAATGATTCACGCTTATATTCCTGCTTAGGATTCTTTTGCGCATAGCCACGTAAATGAATACCTTGGCGAAGGTTATCCATAGTCTGTAGATGTTCTTTCCAAAGAGTATCTAGTACCTGCAACATCACTTGTTTTTCAAATGTGCGCATGCCTTCAGTCCCCACCATTTCTTCTTTCGCTTGGTAAGCACCTTTTATTTCTTCTTGAATTTTTTCTAATAGCGTCTCTTCATGTAAGCTATTATCAGCTTCAAGCCATTGTTTGATAGGCAAGTTAAGACCGTACTCTGCTTCAATCGCCTTTTCTAAACCTTCAATATCCCACTGCTCTTCGATACTCTGAGGGACGATGTGATTAGCCATTGTATCGCCCACAACTTCTTCTCTGATAAGATCAATTGTATTGGAGATATCGCTCGACGCCATCACTTCATTTCGCTGTGTATAAATGACATTACGCTGATCATTTGCTACATCATCATATTCCAATAGTGATTTACGAATATCAAAGTTACGACCTTCTACTTTACGCTGCGCTTTTTCAATGGCATTGCTCACCATCTTGTGTTCAATTGCTTCACCGCGCTCCATACCTAAAGAACGCATAAAAGAGCGCATTCTGTCTGAGGCGAAAATGCGCATCAAATCATCTTCTAAAGAGAGGAAGAAGCGTGAAGACCCAGGGTCACCTTGACGTCCAGCACGACCACGAAGTTGGTTATCAATACGGCGAGATTCATGTCTCTCTGTACCAATGATATGCAAACCACCTGATGCTAACACTGCATCTTGGCGCTCTTTCCATGCAGCAGTAATTGCTTCATGCTCTGACTCATCCGCATCATCAAGCTCTGCTTGTAAGCGACCGCCAAGTACAATATCCGTACCACGACCTGCCATGTTTGTCGCAATAGTCACCGCACCAGGGCGCCCTGCTTCTACGATAATGTTTGCTTCCTTACCGTGATGCTTTGCGTTCAAAACATTGTGGGTGATTTTTTCTTTCACTAATAATTGAGAAATAAGCTCAGAAGATTCAACTGAAGCAGTACCTACCAATACAGGCTGGCCTTTTTCTTGAGTCTTTCTAATTTCTTCAATGATTGCTTGATACTTCTCTTCCATCGTCATGAAGATCAAGTCATTACCATCGATACGTGATACTTCTCTATTGGTTGGAATAACAACAACCGTTAAACCATAAATTTGCTGTAATTCAAACGCTTCTGTATCCGCAGTACCTGTCATACCTGACAAGTTTTCGTACAGTCTGAAATAGTTTTGAAATGTCGTTGAGGCAAGGGTTTGGCTCTCAAGTTGAATTTCGACACCTTCTTTGGCCTCAATCGCCTGATGCAAACCTTCAGACCAACGACGTCCCGGCATGATACGACCTGTGTGCTCATCAACGATCACTACTTCATTGTTTTGAACAATATAGTCTTTGTCGCGCTGGAATAAATTATGAGCACGTAAGCTTGCCAACACATGGTGTAGTAAGTTTAGATTTTGAGGCGCATATAAACTCTCACCTTCTTTCAAGAAACCTTCATTGACTAGCAAGCTTTCTACAATCTCATGACCTGCTTCCGTTAAATCAACAGTACGGTTTTTCTCATCAACAACAAAATGCTCATCAACCACTTGCTCAGTGTCTTTAATGTCAATCTCGCCTTCAAACTGAGTTAGTGTCGGCACTAACTTATTTATGCCGGCGTACATCTTCGAGCTATCTTCAGCAGGGCCTGAAATAATGAGCGGTGTTCTCGCTTCATCGATAAGAATCGAATCGACTTCATCAATGACCGCAAAATGAAAGTCGCGCTGTACTTTTTCTTCAATACTAAAGGCCATGTTATCGCGCAGATAATCAAAACCGAACTCATTGTTAGTACCGTAAGTAATATCTGATTGGTAGGCCGCACGTTTAACTTCTGGGTCTTGTTGTGAAAGTACTACCCCAACCGATAAACCTAATGCTTCATAAAGCGGGCGCATCCATTCAGCATCACGTGAGGCTAAGTAATCGTTTACCGTTACAACATGAACACCTTTGCCTGCTAGTGCATTTAGATATACCGGTAATGTACCGACTAAGGTTTTACCTTCACCTGTACGCATCTCAGCTACACTACCTTGGTGCAAGGTGATACCACCGATCATTTGAACATCAAAATGACGCATACCCATTGTTCTAACAGAAGCTTCTCTTACCAGTGCAAACGCTTCTACTAGCAATGCATCAACAGTCGTTTCACCGGCTGCTATGCGTGCTTTAAAATCATTGGTTTTTTCTATTATCTGCTCATCTGAGAGCGCTTGCATCTGAGCTTCAAGGCCATTAATTTTTGTAACAGTCTTCTGCATCTGCTTCAAAACACGTGCATTTTTACTACCAAATACTTTCTTGAAAATTGAAGTCATCATATTGTAGATATCACCAATAAATTATATTTCAGAGACTAACGGTATCTCTCTAGACTAGCTGTTTAAATTGCTTCACCGCACATCAATATTGTATTTACAGATCGTTGCTGCAAACTTTATTTTTCAAACAAAAATGAAAGAGAGTGGCGCGAAGTTAACGGCTTTTGTCAGTCACAAATTACATCATTAAATTGTCGTTATTGTACATTGATGGGGATAGTTTTTAGAAGCTCAAGGGCAAAATAAAAACAAACAAAGATAGTTTAATGATCTGTTTTAAAACAACTGCACTTTTTTCTCAGCCAATCGCTATATAATTGACCGAGAAACAATTTTTAAATCTTAAAGAGGGAAGAGTTATTGCTTATGCAACACAAAGAGATTCGTCTGGACAAGTTACTATCTGATAGGCATCCGGTGTTGACAGCAACTTTTTCACTAGCTGGTTATTCATGTAGTGACCTGTTTTATAACCGCTAAACTCACCAATTAACGTTTTACCTAACAGATAGATATCACCTACTGCATCTAGCACTTTGTGCTTTGCAAACTCATCTTCATAACGCAAACCATCGCCATTAAGAACACTTGATTCATCGACAACGATAGCGTTTTCCATACTACCGCCGCGAGCTAGGTTATTGGCACGTAAGTATTCAATATCACTCATAAAACCAAATGTACGAGCTCTGCTAATTTGGCGTATGAAGTTTTCACTAGTAAGCTCTAGCTCATATTTCATGTGTTTTCCGGTAAATGCAGGGTGATCAAAATCAATTTCTACACTTAGCTTACATCCATCATGAGGCTTAAAAGTAGCCACTTTACCGTCGTGTGAATAACTCACTTCACGCAGTACTTTAATAAACTTTTTCGCGCTTTGCTGCTCTTTTATGCCTGCTGCTTTAATTAAGAAAATGAACGCAGAAGCAGAACCATCCATAATAGGTACTTCTTCAGCATTAATTTCAACAATAGCGTTATCAATCCCCATTGCAGCGAACGCAGACATCAAATGCTCAATTGTCGCCACCTTAGTGTTATCTTTAACCACATTTGTTGACAGTACAGTATCTCTGACCAAGAAAGCATCCGCAGCAATTTCGACCACGGGATCTAAATCCACTCGATGAAATACAATACCGCTATCAATTGGTGCAGGCTTTAAATTCAAGTAAACTTTGTTACCTGTATGCAAACCTAAACCTGTTGCTTTAATGCTACTACCTAGTGTTTTTTGCTTAATCATTTACTACTATTACTTCCTTCAACTGTCCCTTGCACATAGCACCTAAATCACGACATAGTTATTCATTCTGCCTTCTTAAAAAGGTCGGTATATCAAACATATCATCCGTCCCTTCTTTAAGTTTTGGCTCTGGCTCTACTTTACCATCTAACAATGCTTCTTGTTGCTGGCGACGTAAAACGGTCGGTAACTCAATTTGATCTATATCTGTTTCAAATTGCTTTTTTGCTGGCGCTTCAACGGGTGCATTTTCAACGACGACTTCAAGATTTTGCTGTTTTTTTTCGAAACCTGTCGCTACAACAGTTACTTTCAAATCGTCAACTAACTCAGTATCTATGACAGTTCCCACCACAATAGTTGCATCACTAGAGGCATATTTTTCAATAATATTACCTACTTCGCTAAATTCACCCAATGTGAGGTCCATCCCTGCGGTAATGTTGACGAGAATACCACTAGCCCCTTCAAGATCTACATTTTCAAGTAGCGGGCTATTAATAGCACCTTCTGCTGCAACTGATGCTCTATCGTCGCCACGTGCTTGATCAGAGCCCATCATTGCCATGCCCATTTCAGACATCACTGTACGCACATCGGCAAAGTCGACATTGATCATACCAGGGCAAGTTATCAGCTCAGCAATTCCTCGTACTGCGCCTAAAAGCACATCATTTGCCGCCGCGAAAGCTTTAATTAAGCTAGTGCTACGTCCTAGTACTTTCATTAACTTCTTATTTGGAATAATAATGAGAGAGTCAACTTGATCACGTAGCTCTTGTACGCCCGCCTCAGCTAGCATCATTCGCTTACGCCCTTCAAAGGGAAAAGGGGTCGTACTACTGCAACGGTTAGAATTCCCATACTTTTAGCGACTTCAGCCACAATGGGGGCCGCACCAGTACCCGTACCACCGCCCATACCTGCGGTAATAAACACCATATCTGCGCCATCGATCGATTTGGCAATGGCCTCACGATCTTCAATCGCAGCTGCTCTGCCAACATCAGGATCAGCCCCAGCACCTAAACCTTTAGTTGTTTCACAGCCAAGCTGAATAGTCTGGTGTGCATCGATGCTGCTTAATGCTTGTGCATCAGTATTTGCACATATAAATTCCACTGAATGCAAATCGGCAACCAGCATATGAGCAACTGCGTTACCCCCACCGCCGCCAACACCAATGACTTTTATTACAGCACCTGGCATATCATTATCTTCTATACTAAACATAACAACCTCCTATCATGTGACCCACCACATGACTGCACATTTTTTGCCTCATTGTATTATTTACAATTAGGACCGTATTGTTTACAAAATTGGACTGATTCACAATTTTCTTTCTATCTCTTTATTTTTTTCGTGTTTCAAAGCTTCAAGTACTTTGGCCTGCCACTTAACTGCCACACCATTCGTGTAGCGCACATCAACGGTTTCTATTTGATTCGCTTTGGCATGTAAATGCCCTTTATAGAGTTCCAAAAAGCGTCTTAATCTTTCTATTACTTGTTCTCTTCCAAGTAGCACTTGAACTTCATTGTCTAACAATAGCGTCCAAGCCCCTCTATCCTGCAGAGACAGCCCTTGCATATAGCTATCTGTACCTTTAAAAAACTGGCTCAGAGTATGGTACTGCTCCATAACTCTTGCTGTATCTGTTGATGGCCCGTTCAACAAAGGCAAATGGCTTAATTGATCCTGCTGTTGCGGCCAAAAAATATCACCTTGATGATTAAGCAGCCCTTTTTGACCCCATTTAGCTACGGGCACTTGTTCTTGTACCTCAACTTCTAAAGCAGGTGGCCATTGACGCTTAATAGATGCACTATTGATCCATGGCTCATCCGTTACTAACTGCCTGATTTCATTTATATCTGATGATAAAAATGAGACCTGCTGATGCGAGTTTTTAAGCTGTTCAATCAACTTATCGCCCAATACATTTTTACCAATATACTGTGTATTTCCGGTAATACTCATAGCGCTCAAAGGCTTATCTATTGCCTCCCATAACGCGCTTGCAGCGTTAAACATCAGACCACAAAATAACCCAAACGCAGTTAAGATTGTTAAAGGCCTAACATACCAATCTGAAGCAGCACTAAATTCGACATCTGCAGATTGATCAGTAGTTAGCTTAACCGCTGCTGGTTTCGCTGCTTCTTGCGGTGATATATCTTGTTTGCGCCACTGCAGCATCTATCCCTGTCCTTTAATCACAATGCTAATCCTATTGCATTTGTATCTACCTTGATCAAACGCCATCGTGCTATGAAAAATCCATACTACTAATTTGGTGTGCTAATGCTGTGATATCCCCAGCCCCTTGTGTCAGTAATATATCACCGTCTCGCAAAGTGTTCTTTAGCAGTTCAGGTATCGCATCCAAGGATTCCACAAATACCGGCTCAATCGAGCCGCGCTGCCTAATACTGCGGCATAAACTGCGACTATCAGCACTGGCTATCGCTTCTTCACCTGCCGCATAAACTTCTAATAATAAAAGAGAATCAACATCTGACAACACTTGCACATAATCTTCGTAAAGATCTCGAGTACGGGTATAGCGATGGGGTTGGTTGATCATCACTATGCGCCTATCTGGCCAGCCATCTCTTACCGCTTGAATAGTCACTTGTATTTCACGTGGGTGATGCCCGTAATCATCCACCAGCATGGCTGAACCACTGCCAACTGGTAAATCACACAACACTTGAAAACGCCTGCCTACCCCAGTAAAACCATCCAAAGCATCAGTAATAGCGCTGTCATCAATTCCCTCATCAGTAGCAACTGCTATAGTGGCTAATGCATTGAGTACGTTATGCATACCTGGCATGTTCACAGTCACTTTTAACGGCTCATGACCTTCAGGACGTAACACAGTAAAGTGGGTTTTCATTCCTTCTTGTGAAATATCAACCGCTCTAAAATCTGCCCCTTCATTTATGCCGTAAGTCAGTACAGGACGGTTAATACGCTCTCTAATTTCAGCAACCACCGGATCATCTATACAAAGCACAGCAAGCCCGTAAAACGGCAAGTTATGTAAAAAATCAACAAAGGTCTGCTTCAATACATTAAAATCACCGCCATAGGTGTCCATATGATCGGCATCAATATTGGTGACGATAGCAACCATTGGCTGTAAATGTAAAAATGATGCATCACTCTCATCAGCCTCTGCGATCAAGTATCGGCTCGCACCTAACCTTGCATTCGTACCTGCACTGTTTAACCGCCCACCAATCACAAACGTCGGATCCAAATCACCTTGAGCAAATACAGAAGCCAACAAACTCGTTGTGGTTGTTTTACCGTGTGTCCCTGCTACCGCAACACCATGGCGATAGCGCATTAGTTCTGCGAGCATTTCAGCACGGCGCACTATAGGTGTACGCGCAGCTCTTGCTGCGATAATCTCTGGGTTAGTTTCATCCACAGCTGTCGATGTTACTACTACATCTACTTGGGCAACATTACTTTCAGCATGACCAATAAATACCTGTGCACCTAAAGCGACTAAGCGTTCTGTGGTTGCTGATTTCTTAATATCAGACCCCGAAATTTTATAACCTTGGTTGCACAAAACCTCAGCAATACCACACATACCAACACCACCGATACCGACAAAGTGAATGCGTTTAATACGGCGCATTTCTGGAACATCATAAACTGTTGCCGCTAATGCATGATTTTTATCTGCAGTACTCATTTCATTTCCTCTAAACATATCTGGGCAACATTTTGTGAAGCCTTTGGCGCTGCTACTGACTGTGCATTTTTTGCCATTTGCGCTAATTTTTCGCGATCACTCAAAGATACCAATAAATCTTTTAATGTTTGAGCATCCAACGAATTTTGATCTGCCAAAAGCGCAGCACCTGAATTTACTAAAAATTGGCCATTCGCTGTCTGGTGGTCATCAACGGCGAAAGGAAACGGCACTAACAAAGAGGCAACACCTGCTATCGCCAATTCCGACACCGTTAAAGCGCCCGCTCGACAAATAACCAAATCCGCCCAACTATAAGCACTGTGCATATCTTTTATAAACGCATCGACTTGCGCATTAACATTGCACTCTTTATATAAACTTTGTGTTTCATCACTTTTATTGGCGCCTGCTTGATGCCAAATATTAACTCGCTCTGCATCATCCAATAACTGCATCGCTTTAGGCACCACTTTATTGAGTGCGAGTGCACCTAAGCTGCCACCTACTATCAACACATTGAGCTTACCCTCGCGCTTTGCATAGCGCTGTGCACTTTTTTCAAGCTGCAAAATTGCACCGCGCACAGGGTTACCAACAATCTCTATTCCCTTTTGTTGATCACTACCAAATGCCCCTGGAAAAGCCGCTAATTTGCGAGTCGCCATTCCCAGTGATAGTTTATTTGTCATTCCTGCTTTAGCGTTTTGCTCATGTATAATTAAAGGTACAGATGCAAGCTTAGCCGCCACTGCACCAGGACCTGATGCAAAGCCACCCATACCTAGCACTACATCAGGCTGCACTTTCTTAAATACTTTTCTAGCCTGCATAATAGCTTTTAGCACTAACCAAGGAGCCTTTAATAATCCTAGCTTACCTTTACCACGCACTCCTTTTACATCAATACAGTGCAGTTTAATCCCTGCCTCTGGTACTACTTTGGATTCTATCCCTGCTGCAGTGCCTAACCAATGCACCTCTACACCTTGCTCACGCAAAATATCTGCAACAGCCAATGCCGGGAAAACATGTCCCCCGGTTCCACCAGCCATGATAAGCGCGCGTTTCCCCTGATAAGCATTCGTATCTGATTGCATAGTTTGAGCAGTATCCTCACTCATATAGATTCTCTATTAATTCTCTTTTTTGCTTTTGCTTGATCGAACGTTTTACTTTGAACACTTCTTTTAGCAGGCTTCTTAGTTTGTTTTGAACTTTGCGATTGATCATCAACAAACGATTCTTCTTCTAATGCACTCCTTTCTAGCGCTGTCTCTTCACGAAACGCCGAAATATCCTTTAAGTCACCTGTTGCGCTTTTACCTTGGCCTTTAGCACTGGTTTTACCAGAAGGTTTACGCGCTAGTTTTTTAACAGGCTTTGTATCAACTTCTTGCTCGTCTTCTTGTTGCTCAATTTCTTCATTTTCGGCAGTCGCTTGCATCAAATATTTAGCGCCAATTGAGTCGCTGAGTAAGAATTCACCAGACTCTCCGACTCTAAGTCGCTGCTGCTTTAACTCGTAATCTATTCTCAAGATAACCGCTATCATTGCAGTACAGACTATCAAGCTACTACCACCATAGCTTAACAGCGGCAATGTAAGCCCTTTGGTGGGCACTGCTCCAACATTCACACCTATATTGATCATCACCTGTGCAGACAACACAAGCGCAAAGCCATAAGTGATAAATGCCATAAAAAACTGCTGCTGTTTTTCAGCCTGCCTGCCTATGCTAAAGACACGAAAGATCATTAACAAATACAGCACAACTACAATCATCGCACCGATTAATCCCAGCTCCTCAGAAAGTACCGAGAATACAAAATCAGTATGCGCTTCTGGCAAATAAAACAGCTTTTGCACACTGTTTCCAAGGCCTGTACCAAACCACTCACCTCTGCCAAATGCGATCTGTGCCTGCGATAACTGATAACCGCTACCAAAAGGATCAGCCCAAGGGTCTTGGAATGATTTCAATCTAGCTAAGCGATAAGGCTGTATAACCGCTAAAGAGCCGACGGTCACAAGCGCCCCTGATAGAATCACCAAAAACTGGCTAAAGCGCATTCCACTTAAAAAAATCATCCCCATCACAGAGGCCATTAACACAACTGCAGCGCCGTAATCCGGCTCCATAATAAGCAGGAACACAAAGAAACCTAACGGCAATATTGGCCGCATCACACCTTTCCAACTGCTGCGCACATCAGTTAGTCGCCTTACTAAGTAGCCACCTAGATACATAATCATGCAAAATTTAGCAACTTCTGATGCCTGTAAATTCAGTACCCCTGCACGAATCCAGCGCTGTGAGCCATTCACTTCTTTACCAATACCCGGCACTAACACGGCAACAAGTAACAATAGCCCAAACGCTAACAAGTAAGGCCCTGCGCTATACCAGCGTTTAATAGGCACCTTCCAAACAATTGCCGCACCTATCATGGCGATCACAATAAAAAGCCCATGACGCATCGCAAAGTGAAATGCATTTTGATAGTTCTTTGCCGCCACATCTAACGATGCAGAGGTGATCATCACAAACCCCGTCAACATAATAAAAATAGTCGTGCACAAAAGTATCGGATCAAAAGGCAGCTCGCCACGGGGAATCGATAGCCAACGCTTAGCAATACTTTGCTGCGTCAACCATTTCGGTTCCGTGAATTTCGTTGCCGCCCAATTCGCCATTACAAATTCCTAGCCGCTTCACTAAAGACATCACCGCGGTGACCATAACTATCAAACATATCGAAACTTGCACAGGCAGGTGATAACAGCACTACATCCCCTTGCTGAGATAAACTTGCACATTTTTCTACCGCTTGCTGCATACTTTGTGCATAAAAAAGTTCACTATTTGGTAATACTTGGGCAATACGCTGCGCATCGGTACCAATCAACACAACACTTTTCACATAGTTCTCAACAGGTGCCGTAAGCTCATCAAATGCAGCCCCTTTACCATCACCACCTGCGATTAGTATGATTTTTTCACTTTTCTGCAACGCGCTACCTAATCCTTCAATAGCTGCTACCGTCGCACCTACATTGGTGCCTTTGGAGTCATCAAAATATTGTACGCCTTGCTTTTCAGCCACCAGCTGACAACGATGCTCTAACCCTGAAAAATCACGAATTGCACTGCACATTGCTGCAATTTCAAAGCCGGCATTGTGGCCAATTGCCAGAGCAGCTAAAGCATTAGCAATATTATGCTTACCCGGCAGTTTAATTTCGCTAATCGCCATTATTGGCTCACCTGCCAAGGCTAAATGTGTGCTGTTTTGCCCGTCACTCTCAACCTCTAACAAACCAAAGATATTGAAGTCAGATCGGCCTAACCGATATCCTGTTACTTTCACCTGTGAAGGTAGTAATGGGTGAGTGAGTGGGTCATCTAAATTTTCAACAACGCTCTTACAGCCCTTAAATATTCTATGTTTGGCTTGGTAGTACTGTTTAAAATCGTTGTCATAACGATCCAAGTGATCCGGTGTGATGTTCAACACTGTAGCAACATCCGCCCTCAACTCATGTGTCGTTTCTAACTGAAAGCTAGAAAGCTCTAATACATACAGCTGCTTTTGAGGCTGCTTCAAAAACTCCAGAACAGGTACACCGATATTTCCACCCACGCCAACATCTAACCCATTGGCTACAGCCATCTCACCGATTAGGGTTGTCACTGTGGTTTTCGCATTAGAGCCTGTAATAGCAATAACGGGCGCCGTAATTTCACGACAAAATAAATCGATATCCCCTACTAATTTAGCGCCTTTAGCCACTGCATAAGCAATTGCAGCGTCTTCTTTAGCAATCCCTGGGCTGATAATTAACTCACTGGCACTTGCCAATAACTCTTTATCTAAATCACCTAATATGACTTTCACTTGCGGATAATCTTTTTGAAACTGCGCTAGTTTAGGAGGATTTTCCCTTGTATCAAGTACGATAAAGTTATCGCCTTTAGCCACGAGCAACTCCACACAGGAGATACCGGTAACCCCTAAACCAATCACAATTTTTAACTGATCACTCGCTATAAGGCTCATCTTCTAATTACCTTATCTTCAAGGTCGCAAGACCAATTAATACTAAAATAACAGTGATAATCCAAAAACGTACAATGATGCGCGGCTCTGGCCAACCTTTTAATTCAAAGTGATGATGTATCGGTGCCATTCTAAAAATACGCTTACCCGTCAGCTTATAAGAGCCTACTTGAAGTACGACTGATAAAGTCTCCATTACAAAAACACCACCCATGATTACCAGCACAAGCTCTTGACGAACAATAACGGCAACCACACCTAACGCAGCTCCTAAAGACAAAGCACCTACATCACCCATGAAAACCTGTGCTGGGTAAGTGTTGAACCATAAAAAGCCTAATCCCGCACCGACAATGGCACCACAAAAGATAATTAACTCACCAGAGCCGTGGATATATGGAATATGCAAATAGTTAGCAAACTCGATGTGGCCACTCAAATAGGCAAAAACCCCTAAGCCAGCTGCCACCATTACCGTTGGCATAATTGCCAAGCCATCTAGCCCATCGGTTAAGTTAACCGCATTCGATGTACCAACAATCACAAAGTAGGTAAATACAATAAAGAACAGTCCCATATTGATCGCAACATCTTTAAAGAAAGGGACGATAAGCTCTATCTCAGCTGGAGACTGAGCCGTTGAATACAAAACAATTGCCGCACCGAAGCCACCAATTGATTGCCAGAAATATTTCCAACGTGCAGGCAGCCCAACCGAGTTCTTTTCAACCACTTTGCGCCAATCATCAACCCAGCCTACGCCGCCAAAAATAAAGGTAACCGCTAGCACAATCCACACATAGCGAGAGGTTAAATCAGCCCATAAAAGCGTACTAATACCGATAGCAAGCAGTATGACTGCTCCGCCCATGGTCGGAGTTCCCGCTTTTGATAAATGAGATTGTGGACCATCATCTCGAATTGATTGGCCGATTTGCTTATTTTTCAAAAAGCGAATCATCTTAGGGCCTAGAAATAGCGCCAGACATAAAGCTGTAATGACCCCCATAATGCCCCGTAATGTAAGATACTGCAGGACGGTGATCGCATTAAAGTACTGCGCGAAATATTCAGATAGAAGCAAAAACATGTGCTATTTTTCCCCTCGAGTTAATTCACTGACCACTTGTTTCATACCTGCGCTCAAGGAGCCTTTCACTAATACTTTAGTATTTTTATTCATCATACTTTTCAACTTGCTAATTAATTCATCTCGACTATCAAATGCCAGCACTTGCTTGCCCTGCACATTGGCGAACTGTTTGGCAGCTAACGCGCTTTTCGGGCCACTACTTAATAAGTAGTCAATACCTTTAGCGGCGGCATAATCACCGATACCACTATGCAGCGCTAACTCATCTTGACCAAGCTCTGCCATATCACCTAAAGCGAGCACTTTCTCGCCTTCTAATTTTGCAAGCAGCTCAATACCTGCTTTAACAGAATCAGGGTTGCCGTTATAACTGTCATCTATCACAATTGATTGGTTAACGCCCGTCATCGCTTTTAATCGTCCAGCTACCGCTTGTGCAGATTCTATACCTTTTACGATCTCACCAAAGCTGCCATTAATCGCGAATACTGTCGCTGCCGCTGCTAAGGCATTTTGTACATTATGTAAGCCAAGTAAACCTAAAGTTACCTCTTCAACTTGATCTTTAAAATGCATATTGAATCGATAATTACCCGCAGCTAGTTGTTCTACATTAGAAGCAAAAACATCTGCAGCACTGTTTTCTAAACTAAATGTCAGCACTTTATATGGCGTTACTAACGCTTGCCATTGCTCTACATTTTTATCATCTAAATTCAATACTGCTGTGCCGTTATCCGGTAAACCTTGGAAGATCTCCCCTTTCGCTTCAACAACACCTTGCAAACTGCCAAAGCCCTCTAAGTGCGCGCCCATGGCATTTGTAATCAAAGCGACATCGGGCTTAGCAAGAGAAGTACAATAAGCAATTTCCCCTTTCGCATTCGCGCCCATTTCGACAACACTGAAACTCTGGGAGCCATCGAAGCGCAGCAGCGTCAGCGGCACGCCAATATCATTATTTAAATTACCAATCGTGGCTAATGCATTGCCTTTTTGCGCTAAGATGCTGGCAATAATTTCCTTCGTCGTGGTCTTTCCGTTACTACCGGTTACCGCTATTAAACTGCCTTGATATCGATCACGATTAAATGCCGCTATCTGTCCAAGTGCTTTATGACAGCTTTCAACAACTAGCTGGCTAACAGGCAAGTCAAGCTGGCGCTCAACAATGATTGCGCTCGCACCTTTATCGACCACTTGCTGACAAAAGCGATGACCATCAAAGTTTTCACCGCTGAGCGCTAAAAAAACCTCTGCAGGCTTAATATTTCGACTATCAGTACACAGCTGGCTAAAGCTGACATCTTCGCCAACTAAGTGCCCTTGTGTCACTTCAACAAGCTCACTTAACGTTAATTCAAAGCTCATTGCCTGCTCCTTCTGTACGGCGTATTAATAATGCTTGCTCTACTTCTTGCGCATCTAGGAAAGGATGTTTGACGTTCATAATTTCCTGATAATCTTCATGGCCTTTTCCAGCAATCAACACTACATCGTCTTCTTGAGCATTCAACACGGTTTGTTTAATCGCTTCTCTGCGATCGCAAATCACTTGGTGAGCCGCTTTATTTGTTATACCTTCAACAATCATTTTAATGATTGAATCAGGATCTTCAGTGCGTGGGTTATCACTTGTCACCACCGAAAAATCAGCAAACTGATCTGCCACTTTTGCCATTTCAGCTCGTTTGCCTGTATCGCGATCACCACCACAACCAAAAACAGCAATCAACTTACCTTGTGTGTGTACCCTGCTCGCTTGTAACGCTTTCTCTAGAGCATCTGGGGTGTGCGCATAATCAACAACACACATTGGCATATTTTCACTATCAGATGATGAATGACTAGCGACTGCTAAACTCACTTTTTGCATACGCCCAGGCACAGGTCGTAAGTCATTTAAACGCTGTTGGATCTGTAATAATGAATAACCCAAAGCCTTGAGCACTGCACTACATAACAACAAATTCGCTAAGTTAAACTTCCCCAGTAATTGCGTGTTAACTGCCAACTTCTCACTTGCTGTTGCAAGTGTGAAACGCAAGCCATTCACAAGACTTAGATCTTCTGCCCACATATCCGCTGTTTGACTATCATTCTCACAATAACTCATCACACTTGTTAATTGTTGATCGTTAAGCGTATCGTGTAATGCCCTGTTATATGGATCATCTAAATTTAATATTCGATGTTCACTGTGGTATTCAGTAAACAGCTTCGCCTTTGCATCCGCATACGATTGCATCGTGTTATGGTAATCAAGATGGTCACGGCTTAAGTTAGTATAAGAAACCACATCAAACTGCACTCCTTGTACACGCCCTTGATCTAGTGCGTGAGAGCTTACTTCCATAATTATGGCTTGCACACCTTGCACATAAAAATCCGCAAACAAGCTATGCAATGCACAAGCATCCGGAGTGGTTCTCTGGGCTTCTTGTAAATGGTCAGGATGGCCATTGCCTAAAGTACCCACTATATAACTGGTAACTGACAGCTTATTGAGCGCTTGTGCAATATAGTGCGCACAAGATGTTTTGCCATTAGTCCCTGTCACCCCAATAATTTTCATTTTTGCAGTGATGTTGTCAAAAACCTCTGCTGCTATTTTGCCAACATTAAAATGTAGATTTTCAATCGCTATTACTGGCACTTGATGCTCACTTGCTAATGCAGGTGTCAAATCTATCGAGCGTTGATCAACCAGCACTGCAATCGCACCATTGCCAATGGACGCATCAATATAGTGCGTTCCTTTGAAATGCTCGCCATCACGCGCCACAAAAATATCGCCTGATTTAATGTGACGACTATCTTCACAAATACCGGTAACTTGGATTTCTTCCCACTGCGCGCTAAGCTCTAGAAGCGCTGCTTGCTTGGGAAAAAGCTGTGCTAAAGTTTTAAAGTGCAATTCACGCTCACTCTGTTTCATTTTCCACCGCCAATTGAGGGCCGCTTGCATCCAATTTTGGCCACTGATCAGGTGATATATTCAACATCCGTAATGCACCTGTTGTGACTCTTGAAAAAATCGGCGCCGCAACTCCGCCCCCTGAATACTGCTGCCCTTTTGGATTATTCACCATTACCACAACAGCTATACGTGGGTTGCTTGCTGGGGTTATGCCTGCAAACACCGATATATACTTATCTAAATCATAACCGCCGCGTTTGGCTTTGCGTGCGGTGCCTGTTTTTCCCGCCACACGATAACCAAAAACAGCAGCTTTACGCCCAGTTCCGCCTTTATCAGCCTGAGTTGTTGTCTCCATCATTGTGACCACATCATTGGCAATATCTTTTGGGATAATGCGTGCCCCCTTAGGGACCTCATCGATCTTCAACAAACTCACTGGAGTTTTAACTCCTGAATTAGCTAGTACACCATAGGCACTTGCCAGCTGTATTGGCGTCACAGACAAGCCATAACCGTAAGACATAACGGCTCTTTCAATGATCTGCTTTTGCGAGTAATAAGGTAATTCACCACTGCGTTCTCCAGGGAAGCCTGTACTCGGTAGCTGACCTATACCAACATTTGAAAACAAGTTATGCATGCTATCTTCTTCAAGTGATAGCGCGAGTTTTGTGACACCTACGTTACTTGATTTAGTGATAATGCGCGTTAAAGACAAATCCCCATAATCTCTAAAATCTCGGATCTTTTTACCTTTAACAAACATATACCCAGGCTTTGTATCTATCACTGAGTCGCGATTGTATTTACCACTCATTATCGCAGCAGCAATGGTAAACGGCTTAACCGTTGAGCCCGGTTCAAACACATCCGTAAGCGCGCGATTTCGCAATTGCTCACCAGTTAACACACTGCGATCATTCGGGTTATAAGAGGGCTGATTAACCATAGCTAGCACCTCCCCGGTTTTAATATCTAAAATCACCACTGATGCAGAGTCAGCACGGTGCGATTTAACCGCTGACTTTAGCTCTTTATAAGCTAAATATTGCAAGCGTAGATCAATACTCAATGCAACATCTTGCCCCGCTTCAGACTCTTCTATCATTTTGATGTTCTTGATCACTCGTCCTAAGCGATCTTGCATCACTAGTTTTTTCCCAGGTACTCCCAGCAATGCTTGCTCATATGCAAGCTCAATCCCTTCTTGTCCCTTCCCATCAATCCCAGTAAAGCCTACTAAATGCGTAGCAACTTCACCTGCTGGATAGTAACGCTTGTATTCTCTGTCAACATTCACACCCGTAATATCTAACGCGATTACTTTTTCAGCCAAATCGGGTGAAATCTGGCGTCTTACATATAAAAACTCACGTTTCGTGTTGCTCTCAATCTTACGCAACATTGCCTTGCTATCTTTTTTGAGCAGCTTAAACAAAGCTTTTAATTTTGGATCTTCTTTATCCACTTTTTGTGGATTAACCCAAACCGCCGCAACAGGTGCACTAACAGCTAAAGTCTCACCGTTTCTATCCGTAATCACACCGCGATGTGCAGGTGTGGCTACTGTTCTAATAGAGCGCTTATCACCCTGATTTTGTAAAAAATCTTTATCATAGGTATAAAGCGACACAAGCTTTGCAACAATCCCCATTCCAATCAGGGCAAGTAGCACGCAAACCAACCACAAACGCCAAGCCCTTGAATGTTGAATAACGATGTTTTGATCACTCATAACTCATCATCTCTACATTCTTCGACTCAGGCACTTGCATTGACAACCGACGCTTAGCAAGCTTCTCAACACGAGAGTTAGCCCCTAATGCGCTTTGCTCAAGCAGTAATTGTCCCCACTCTACTTGCAGCTCATCACGGTGTGCGATCAACTGCTGCTGGGTATTAAAAAAATGCCTAAACTGGTACGACTGATAAACTACCGCAATACAACTAGCAACAATAGCAACAAGCAATGCAGCCACAACCAATATAGGCCGACCAATCTCGTTTGATGTTAAAATTGAGCCATTTACATCATTGTTTACATCACCGCTTGCTGCTTGCTCGCTCATGCTATTTTTTCGGTAACCCGCATTACAGCACTGCGTGAGCGCGGATTATCATCAACTTCACGCTTGCTTGCTTTCACTTTCTTACTGATATCTTTTAAACGGCATCGCAGCATATCGTTGGTGTATGGAATACCCGCTGGCAAATGATCATCACCTTTCACATGCTTTCGAATAAAACGCTTTACAATACGATCTTCTAACGAGTGGAAGCTGATAATAACTAACCTACCACCTACCTCTAGAGCCTCTAGTGATTCTTCAAGGCAAGTTTCAAGATCATTTAGCTCTTGATTCACTTGTATTCTGATCGCTTGAAAAGCACGTGTTGCTGGATGTTTGCCTTTCTCCCATGCAGGGTTCGCATCTTTAACAATCTGCGCTAAACGTGCAGTGGTCGTAATCGGCTCCTTTTCACGCTCTGCAACAATTGCTCTCGCCATACGCCTACCAAATTTATCTTCACCGTAAGTAAAAATAACATCTGCGATTTCTTTTTCGGTTGCCGTCGCTATCCACTGCTCTGCACTTTGCCCGCTACTGGTATCCATTCGCATATCTAATGGGCCATCGTGCTGAAAACTAAAACCGCGGGTTGGATCGTCAAGCTGTGGTGAGCTCACCCCTAAATCCAGCAAAATCCCCTGAACTTTTTGCTCAGGTTTAGCTTGGCTTGCAAACTCATTCACTCTCGCAAATGATCCATGTGCAATTGAAAAGCGACTGTCATCTTTAAACCGCTCATGAGCAAAATCAATGGCTTCAAGATCTTTATCAATTGCTAACAACTGACCGTTTTCATCGAGCGCAGAAAGCACCTTGCTAGTATGACCGCCTCGCCCGAAAGTGCCATCGACATAAAACCCTGATGGGTCTGTTACAAGCGCATCAACCGCTTCTTGTAACAACACGGTTATATGTTCAAATTGCTCATTTTCCACTAAATTCACCTTGGTAATTTCTAGACTAGCTTTATCGATGCTAGGCTTTTGGGTTTTCACCCTTATTGAGTAATCGCTTTCGCTGGGTTTTCAAAACCGCTTAAGCGTGTTGAGATGGATTAAAGAGAAAGCGTTTGCAAACCTGCGTGCAAATCTAAATCATCATCGTCATCTTTTAAGTATTCGTCTCTTGTTTGATTCCAAGCACTCTCGCTCCAGATTTCAAACTTTTTACCTTGGCCCAGCAAAATCACTTTCTTTTCCAGCTGAGCATATTCACGCAGCGGAGCACTTAACAACATCCGCCCGTTTGCATCTAATTCAACATCAGTTGCATGACCCAGTAATAGACGCTGAATTCTGCGTACACCTTTATCAAAATTAGGTAGTGCTTCTATCTTCTCTTGTATCTCTTCCCATTCATGCACGGGATACAGTAATAAACAACGCGAATCGGTATCAATGGTAACCACCATTTGCCCGGCACAATGCACACTCAACTGCTCACGATAACGTGACGGAATGGCCATTCTTCCTTTGGCATCCAAATTAATTGGATTAATACCACGAAATTTCATGTTATTTGACGCTTACGACCAACAGATACATACAAATGCTCCACTTTATCCCACAATTACCCACTAAACTACACTATAGGAAAATAAGGGCTTTTTTGCAAGTACTCTATTATTTTGAAAACAGTCGGTTAACACCCGCCAATTCTGGTACTGAGTAGTCACGATGCACACTAATTAGCACATTACTAAATAACAAAACCCTACCGCCAAAAAGCGGATAAGTGTCTTTTATCAACGCCATCCCAATACAGAAACAGGTAACTTCTAAATAATTATCGTGAAAGTATGATCAACAAAACAACACAGAAAGGAGACAGAACGTACTTGAAGAACCGCTTTAAACAACACCAAAAATCAACGCGCGCATTTTATCAAAAAACAACTACTAATATTGCTTTTTTTGACGCTATATCAGCATTAAATAGAGATAAAAATTCAGCTGTTTTCAACTCATTGAAAACGCAGAAATAATAATTCCAGCGCCCTTTTAACTACTAACAAAGAGCCATCGGTAGCATTTTTCGAAACCGTTTTCAGGCTAGGTAAATCTTTTTATTATAAACTTTCTCACCCTCTTAACTGTCACTTAATTCTATCGCTTCTTGTTTTAGTATTACTCCACTGACACTCGCTATTTAAGAAAGGAAGTAAAATGTCGCAAGCCCCCGTCGCCACCAACCGAGAAATAAAATTAAATACCGATGAGTTCATCGTTAGCAAAACAGACTTAAACAGTAATATCCTTTATATAAACCGTGTATTTATGCAAATATCTGGCTTTTCTGAGATTGAGCTAATTAACAAACCACACAATATGATTCGCCACCCAGAGATGCCTAAAGGCGTATTTCGTTTATTTTGGAACGAAATCAGCGCGGGAAATGAGTTTTTAGGCTATGTTAAAAACCTATGTAAAGATGGCTCTTATTACTGGGTTTTTGCCCATGTTACTCCAGATAGAGACATCGACGGTAATGTCACCGGGTATTATTCAGCGCGCCGTGCACCCACGCGCAAAGCCGTAGAGACAATGGATAACATCTATAAAGAAATGCTTAAGATAGAAAAAACACACCCACACGATAAAAGCTGCAGCGCTTCCCTCGCATTTCTAGAAGAGACGATCAGTAAAATGGGACTTTCATATTTCCAACTCGTACAACAACTAGACACTAGTGAGGGTTAATTGATGGCTAAGTTTAAAAGATCGCGTAACTTTACAAATAACACCAGTGCCGCAATCCCATATTTAAAAACGCGCTTTCGCAGAGCGATGATGATAAATTTTTTGACCATGCTATTCACCTGCGCAAGCATATTCATTTGGCCTGCTCCCCATTGGTGGCTAATTATTCCTGTCATTTCGAGTGCTATCATCACTTTCACCGCCTATAAAACTTCTTCTTCAGTTTTTAATGTGATGAACGCCATTAACAAAACACTAGAGGCCGCCAGTGACGGCAACTTCAGTGCACGTATTACACAAGTTGCCGGTATGGGAGAAGTGGGCCGCACTGCTTGGGAACTGAATGACTTAATGGATAGAATTGAAGCCTATTTTAAAGAAGTAAACAGCTGCTTTGATTACATCGCTAAAGGGTCTTACGAGCGCAAAGCTATGTATAAAGGCTTACCCGGTCAATTACGCGCTTCTTTACAATCTATCAATGTTGCGATTGATAAAATGCATCAAGGCACAAAGCTCGTTCATGAGAACACCTTAAAATCGGATTTGCACAACCTTAATAACCAACACCTTATAACTAGCTTACGTCACAATCAAAACGATTTAGCACTGATATCCGATACGATTTCTGATGTTGAATCTATTGCCTCAAACAACGGTGATGCAGCACAAAAATCGCTCAGCGAAATAGATAATATGACCTTCAAACTACGCGACATCAATCGCAGCATCAATGAAGTCACTGAAGTCATCAGCGAGCTAGATGAGCAAAGCAAAGAAGTATTAGAATCTCTTTCAATCATTACTGAAATTGCAGATCAAACAAGCTTACTGGCCTTAAACGCATCGATTGAGGCGGCTCGTGCAGGTGAGCAAGGCCGCGGCTTTGCAGTTGTTGCCAATGAAGTAAAAGCATTATCAAATCGCACTAAGTCTGCGGCAGTTGAAGTAAACAGCACGATCAACAGCTTTAGCAGCAAAGTTGAGGCCATGCTTAAAAAAGCTGAAAGCTCAAACCACGCTTCTAATGAGATCAGCACGCAAGTTGAGGATTTTCGAAATCAATTTGACGACTTTGCATCCTCAGCCGATAAAATAAAGCGCACTATCTCTTACAGTAAAGACCTTTCTTTTAGTTGCTTAATTAAAGTTGACCACCTGATTTATAAGCAAAACGGCTACTTAGCGCTAGATCACTCTAAAGACAGATCAGAAGAAAACGAAGCCGTTAAAGTAGACCACCAGAACTGCCGCCTCGGAAAATGGTATTACGAAGGTGCTGGCGCTGACACTTTCAACATGACTGTTTCTTATAAGAACTTAGATACGCCTCACAAAATGGTACATCAACGCATCCAAGAAGCCTGCGCACTATCTAAACAGGACTGGTTGTCTGATCAAAGGATCAGACATCAAATTGTCGATCTTATGTCTGAAGCAGAAGAGCATAGCCGCGATGTATTCAGCAATTTAGAAACGATGGTTGAAGAGCGCCGAGAAGCGACTGAAAAAACCTAACAAAAGTATTATTGAGCACGTATAACAAATAACACTGAGGAGGCTTAGGGAGCAAACCACCTCAGTTTAGATTATTTCTTAATTATTTATCCATTAACAACTGATACTTAGCAAAGCCATCTCTTCCCTGCCCTAAATACTTGATAGGCATATCTTCAGTGATAGCCTGTTGCGCACTTGGCGATGACTCAAATACAACTTGTACGTTACTCATCGGTGTGAACGACCAGTTTTTATCAGCACTAGGATCTATCGTTTTCTGCTCAAAGATGTGTCTTGCCAGCACAGTGCGGTTTTCATCTGGGGCTTCAATAATAATATTGCTACCATCTAATGCTGGAAAGCTACCACCGCCACTAGCGCGGTAGTTGTTCGTTGCAACAATAAACTGCTGCGCATCATCAATCGGCTTACCTTCAAACTGCAAATTAACAATACGTTGAGTATCAGTTACTTTCTTGCCATCTTTGGCATAGCGCGCAGGTTTTGACAAATCGACATTAAAAGTAACACCATCAATAATGTCAAAATTATAAGAAGGGAAATTAGGATTGAGTAATGGCTGCTCTCCACTCATGCCCGCTTTAATTGTATTGAAAGCCCCCATCGACATTTCCAACCACTCGCGCACCTCTTTACCGTTTAGCAGTACTGCGCGTAAAGTGTTTGGATAAATATATAAATCAGCAACATTCTTAAGGGCTATTTTCCCCTTGCTAATATTAGTGTAATAATCGGCACCGCCTCTTCCGCCCGCTTTAAACGGCGCCCCTGCTGATAAAACAGGAATACCCTGATATTCAGTTCCTTGTATCAATTTCTCGACATATTGCTTTTGTGCATTAGTCACAATTTGCACTGAAGGATCATCTTGCACTAAAGAGAAATAGCTATGAATTGGCGCTGTCGTTGTCCCTACACCTTTGTTCATATAGACGATGGTTGCCTGATGCTCACCCTCTACGGCTTTCAATATTTGCGGATCAGCATCCACTAAGGAGATTTTCTTGCGCCCATCACGCTTATAAATACCGCGCAGCTTACCGCTACCTTTAACAACCTTCCACTGCCCCTCATCACCTTCTAACTGAAGGTCGATAACACCTAAATGAGATCCCCAAAAGCCCGGCATAACTGACGCTACGCCGTTGATTGTGCCGTTTTCAATATCGGCACCTACAACGTTAGCAAACTTCTCACTCGGGAAAGGCTGGTGAGAGTGACCAAACAAGATTGCATCAATCCCCTTGATCTTTGATAGTGCCAGTGTTGAGTTTTCAGCACCTTTAATCGCCTTACCGGCTTCATCTAAACGCCCTAACCCTGAGTGCGGAATAGCAACCACTATATCTGCACCCTCTGCACGCATTTTTGGCACTAATCGCTCGGCATCTTGAATAATGTCATGAGCCGTTAATTTACCTTGTAAATTTGCTTTATCCCACTGGGTAATTTGTGGTGGCACAAAACCTATAACCCCAACCTTCAAAGTAACTTGCTTGCCTTCTTTAGTAGTAAAAGTCCGATTCAAAATTTTATAAGGTGCGATATAGTTTTTATCATTGGTTAAATCATCATCGCCATCATATAGGTAGGTATTAGCGGATACGTAAGGAAAATTTGCCCCTTGCAAAGCGCTTTTTAAAAAAGCTAAACCGTAATTGAATTCATGATTACCCAAGTTTGCCGCATCATAATTCAGCAAGTTCATCGCCTTATAAACAGGGTGTATTTGCCCCTTAGCTAACCCTTGCTCTTTAGCAATGTAATCACCTAATGGGTTGCCTTGTATAAGATCACCATTATCAAACAATAGAGAGTTCTTGACTTCTGCGCGGGCTGTTTTTATCAAACTGGCTGTTTTCGCTAACCCCAAACTCGCACTTGGTTTATCTCGATAGTAATCATAATCGACTAAATTAACGTGTATGTCCGTCGTTTCCATAATTCGTAGCTGTAATGTTGCGCTCTGAGCATGCATTACTGCTGTAGTGGATAACACCAATACTGCTGTTGATAACGTCAGCTTATTTGCCCATCTCTTTTTGTGATTCATTGTTATTCCCTTGTTTAAAAGATTAAACTCTTCAAAATCCAATTATTCCTTTAGATACAAATAGCACTAGCAACTTTGTAACACTTGCCTGTGCAAAATACAAACAACTGTTTAACTCTGCTCGTATAATTTGCAGTTAAATAATTATCACTCTTTTTGTACTTTAAAATTATGACGATAGCATTAATTGCAAGGCTGTTTTATCCAGCAAGGCAATAGCAAAAACAACTTCTTTACCATCAAATCGTAACCCATAAATCTCGGCCTTTACTGTTCACCAAATTCATTTCTTTTTTGTACCGATATATGAGAAAACATGTTATTTTGAAGCGCTTTTTAACAGGTAGGCTTTTTAATCTAACGACCTCTAAAAAGCATAAATTATTCAATAGTTTCAAGTGCCTCTACTTGATCAACCCGCTTTGTTCTATCAAAGTTCACTCTCACATTCGCTAAAAGGTGCACCTTGTGCTGTTATTTATTCTACGCATCTTTTTACCGCTATCATTTGGCTATTACTTATCCTACTTTTATCGCACCGTAAACGCCGTTATTGCACCCGATTTAACCGCGGACCTTGGCTTATCACCTGCTGATTTAGGCTGGGTAAGCAGCGCTTATTTTGCCAGTTTTGCACTTTTTCAAATCCCCTTAGGGATTTTGTTAGACCGCGTTGAAATACGCAAAATTAGCGCTTCACTATTGATGATTGCAGGTTTAGGCGCTGCTGTTTTTGCAACTGCTGATTCGATGATGCAATTATGGCTTGGAAGATTTATCATTGGTTTAGGCGTCAGCGCCTGCCTAATGGGAGCCTTTAAAGCTTACGTCATTTGGATGCCTGTGCATCGCCTCCCTTTAATTAACGGCTTACAATTAGCCGCTGGGGGCATAGGCGCGCTCACCGCTACAGCTCCCGTAGAAAGCGCGCTGCAACTTACGGACTGGCGCAATGTATTTATCTGTCTCAGTGCAATTACCATCTTTAGTGCACTCATCATCTTTTTTTGCGTCCCTAAACAAAATATCGAAAAGAGCGAGCAAAGCGTTTTTACACAGCTCACAGATTACCTCTGCATCATTAAAAACCCAGTATTCTTTGCGGTTGCACCTATTAGTTTCCTTGCTCAAGCTGCGTTTATCTCCTTGCAAAGCCTATGGATTGGGCAGTGGCTTCGAGAGGGCTTGCTTCTCCCAAGGGATGAAGCCGCACACTACTTACTCATTGCAGCAGCTGCCACAGTACTTGGCTATGTCGCGATGGGAAGCATTGCAAGCAAACTGCAACGCTTTGGCATTTCAAGTCGCACGGTGAGCCTAACCGGCCTTTCGCTCTTTCTTCTGGTACAGGTAGCGATTGTGTTGCAAGTACCCATACCTTCTACAATACTGTGGTGTCTGTTTGGTTTTATCGGCACATCGGGCTCACTTATGTATGCAACGTTACTGCAATATTTCCCAAAGCACTTAGCGGGGCGCGTGATTACAAGCTTAAATTTATTACTATTTGTGAGCATTTTTGCACTGCAGTGGCTAATGGGCATAATTGTTGATCTATGGCCATTAACAGCACAAGGGCATTCACCTATTCATGCCTATCAATGGGCTTTCAGCCTTGCAATCGTTTTGCAGATAGGCGGCTTTATATGGTATTTACTAAAGCGCAAACTCTTGCTCTCAAAAACAAATAACTAAACCTTTGGTGTTAGTATTACGAGTGGATTAGCAGCCGTAATTTACAGAACAAGCAACGGATTTTAAAAGATATAACTAACAAGGATTAATGTGGATAACTTAGCGCGACTGATTGAAAAATTTCCTACCTTGAACAAAATGGAAGACACTGCAAAAGCTCTGATTGCGCAGCACGTAATGTTTAAAAAAGCCCCCTCTGGTAGCCTACTCTTTTCAGAGGGCAATACCTGCCAGGGATATGTGCTGCTATTAGCAGGTACTGTTAAAGTGCAAAAGATTTCTGAGTCAGGTAGAGAGATCGTACTTTATCGTGTTGAAGAGCGTGAAACCTGCATCATGACCGCTAACTGCTTATTGGCAAACAGTGATTATAATGCCCAGGGAATCGCTGAATCTGATATAGAACTTGCGATTATCCCACAGCAGTATTTCAATCAGTTACTCGGTGCTAGTGAGCTATTTAGAAACTTTGTATTTGAGGTTTACGCCGCACGGATGTCAACGCTGATGATGCTGATTGAAGAAGTGGTATTTAAGAAACTGGATGAGCGCTTAGCAAAGCTTTTACTCGAAAAAACAACGTCAAATGAGCTGACTATCACCCATCAAGAGCTGGCGACTGAGCTGGGTTCAGTCAGAGAAGTGGTTAGCCGCCAAATGAAAAATTTTGAGCGCCAAGGTTTAATCACCTTAAGCCGTGGCAAAATTAATATCTGTAATCGCCAAGCATTGGCCAATTATCCTATTGGCTAATGTTGAACAATAGCCACTTAAGTTTTTACCGGTTAAACATTTGACTAAAAATATAAGCAGATCATGCCTGCACATGATCTGCTATTTACTATCTTTTCTCTTACTAATTTCTATTACTACTCTCTATTACTTAAGAGCAGCCAACTCTGCAAAGCACTGTTCAATTGACTGCGTTTGCATTGCTTGATACAAGCTAAATTGATCGGCAACTTGCATACCTAAATCTCTTTCAAATTCAGCTTGGTTAGGGTTTTGGCTGAAATCTTCTTCGCCCTGCTCCCCTAAGTTTGACTGGAAAATTCCCGCCGCACTTACCGGCAAGAAATCTTCATAGGTAATAGGGTCAAAACGAACAACACCCGCATCAACTAATTGATCGATATCTGTTGAATCTTTTAACGCTTGTGGCAATGCAACACCTGTTAAGCTGTAGCTAAAGTAAGCAAGCTGTTGGTCATGCATTTGCTTGTAGTTATCAGGGAATACGCTAAATACTTGTTCAATCTCAGCTTTATATTGCGCTAAGTTAGAACCATCATTTAATGGTCGCGTTAAGCTTCTTGTCTGAGTTAATAGTTGATCATAAAGATCACGACCTTTTTCAGTCAATGCACAACCACGCTGCTCGATTTCACCAAATCTTGCCGCATGGGTAAGATTTACTTGTTGCTCACCTGTTGTCACAAAACTAACCTGCTCTTTAATCGCAAGAAATGCTGTTTGGCGCAATAGAATCGGACATTCACGTTTTGGTGGGCCTTCAATCACAGCCTTCGCTTTAGCACCAGTTGTATGAATGTTTTCTTGGACCCAATCGATATCGAGTGTGCGTGGTGTTAAATGGTTGATATGCGGGCCTTTAAACGATACTACATCTGCAATTAGTGGGTGCTCAGATAATAACTGCGTATAGAGCTCACTATCGATTGCCGCCTCACTGTGCCAGCGAAAAACTTCGACAATTGCGGCGACAAACTGTTCAGCCTGCGCAGCATCTAAGCCGCCTTCTTTTTCGGCAGTAGCGACCAATTCACGTACTTTATCACCAAAGATGTCACGCTTTTCAAGTACAGCTGTCGCTTTCGCTCTTAAAGCTTCATCTTTAATAAGCTCTAAGCGTAGTAAAGAAGTAAAGATTCGAAACGGATTGTTGCGAATAGATTCGCTGTCTACTGCACGAAATGCCGTTGAGTGAACCGGAACGTTCGCTACACTCAAATCATAATAGCCGACAGGTTGCATTCCCATAATAGCAAAAATACGCCCCATCATTGCCAATTCACTAGCTTTACCAATACGAATAGCACCGTGGCGCTGTTCTGACAAAGTCTCTAAATTCTCCACCTGCCCTAAACGCTCTGCTAATTCAGAGTTAGTAGTGAGTACTTGCTGGTTATTGCTATCAACGAGATCAATAAGCGCCCCATAAGCAGGTACTTCTGTACGATACATCTGAGACATTGCGTTAGAAAATTGGCTGCGAATAGTATCGCAAGGCACAAAATCAATCGGAAGAGTAACTGCTTGGTTCATAATTTCAAAAGCTCGTAAATTGGTAAAGTTTAATTTGTTAGGTCGGCATCACAAACAGCCAAAACATCTGGTTATTTAAGCATCAACTATTCGGCCACTTAATGCGTTTAAGTAATAGTACTTCACGCACATATCAATTAATATTGAGGATTCTCTATGAGTTAATGAGTAAATAGCATGAACTTACTTAAAAAACATATTCCTAATATGCACAATTTACAGAGCTTCGTGTGTGCGGCTAAACACAACAGCTTTACCCAAGCTGCCGCTGAGCTGCATTTAACCCAGAGCGCCATTAGCCGGCAAATTAAAGAGCTGGAAAATCAGCTAGGTGTGTCTTTATTTAAGCGCGTGAGGCAAAGAGTTGAGCTAACAGATACCGGAGTACGTTTTTTAGAGGATGCTAAAAGCATTCTTAACGTCACTGAAGATGCAATGTTAAGGGCGATGTCAGTAGGCGCTAAATCCTCATTGAATATTGCTGCTTTGCCGACCTTTACCAGCCGCTGGATTATTCCTAAGCTCCAAAGCTTTATCTCAAATAACCCAGATATTGCGCTGAGCTTTAACTCACGCACTAAGCCCTTCACTTTTAGTGACAAACTTGCCGATTTAGCGATTCACTTTGGAAAACCTAACTGGCCTCAGGCTCAATGCTATTTACTATGTGAGGAAAAGGTAGTGCCTGTGGCGAGCCGTAAGTACTTAGAGAACCACCCGGTACAATCTTTACAAGACTTCGAACACCAAACCTTATTGCAATTGGCAAGTCGCTTAAGCAGCTGGAAACACTGGTTTGATCTTCATCAGTTAGATATCAGTCAAAACAACCATCTGCGCTTCGATCAGTTCTCAATGATTGTCAGCGCGCTAAACGCCAATTTAGGCATTGCTTTACTGCCCAGTTACTTTATTAGCAAAGAGCTAGAAGATGGCTCACTTGTGCAGCTAGGTGATGCAATTGATACCGATGACTGTTACTACTTAGTCATCCCCGATAAACGCGCGAGTAATAGCCAAGTGATCTGTTTTAAAGATTGGATCTTAGATGCGGCGCAGCAAGAGCGCTTATCAAGTCCCTCTACTTAATCTATCTATGATGGGCTTAGTATGATCATCAGCAGATACCACACACCGCTGCTAATCTTTTTTCCAAACTGCAAATTCATTGCCATTGGGATCATTAAAGTGAAAGCGGCTCCCTCCAGGAAAAGAGAATACAGGGCGAGAGATAATGCCGCCATTGGCTTCTATTAAGGCCATTGATTGGGCTAAATCATCACTATAGAGCACGACTAAAACACTCCCCTCATCAGCTAAGGCAATTTTGTCACTGGCATAGAACCCCGCATCTACCGCTGCATTATCAACGCTACAATACTCAGGCCCATAATCGGTAAATGACCAGTTAAACACTGCACTAAAGAATGCCTTGGTCACTTCAATATTCTTTGCAGGCATTTCGATGTAATTAATTTTATGGTGGTCAGACATAGCTATCTCCTACTTGCTCGAAAAAGTATCTTCATTTAAAGAATCATTAGTACACAGATCGATCACCAGTGGTTGCAACTCAATCAACCGCCAAGTGACAACTACTGTATTAATTAACAGTAAAAAAATCAATGAAATAGCGGCTTTTTCAAGGAGTCAAGTATTGACACTAAGCTTTACCTAGCCGTCAATATTGCGCTGATCATTTTAGATACAAATCGCTGAGAGCCATTGTTTATAGTGCTTAGAGACCCTTCATTTAAACTGTCTACAAAGTTATCCACACTATCTGGGGATAACGGTGGCGATTATTTTTGATTTTTTTCTGGTGAGTTTTCAAGCACTCTAAATACTACTTATATTTCACAGCTATATAAGCTCTTTTTTAGCGCTATTTTTTTGCGCTAAAAGATGTGTAAATTATCAGCAAACGGCTGTATGAGTCTTTTTGCCCTAAATCAACGTTTATCCCTTGCTACGACTTGTTCAAAATCATTTTAACGTCTAAAGTGTGGGTATAGTCATTAATTAAACAGTGAGATTCAGACCATGTTAACGATTCTATCATTCGCAGCCATCGCGTTAATTGTCGTTTTAGGTAAAGACCTTTTCGCACCTCGCACTAAGCTACAACCTATTAAGATCAAACGCGAAGAGCAAACGAACAAAAGACATATTCGCTAATTTAAAAGTACCAAAAACAATTCAGCGTGGTTAGCACTCTTTAACCGCGCTGACGTTACATTCCTATTAACTCCTCCCTTTACTGCCAAATCCTTTTCGCCAAACCACTAGTCCTTACCGTTACATGCTGCACAGCTTGTTTAAGTAAGCTCTCAAATCCAAATAAACTAAACTGCTTTTTAGCCCTTGTTATCGCTGTATAAACAAGCTCTCTATTAATCACTTTGGCACTTTGCACTAGCAGCAATAAAACATGTTCAAACTCAGAGCCTTGGCTTTTATGCACTGTCATCGCAAATACGGTTTCATGCTTAGGCAAGCGACTGGGCAGTACAGAGCGCAGCGCTCCCCCTTGCTCAAACCACACTTTCAATTGGCCACTGTGTGAATCAACACATGCAATGCCAATATCCCCGTTGTAGAGCTGCATATAGTTATCATTTTGGGTGATCATGATAGGTCGGCCGACATACCAGCGATTATCAACCGTTTTCATCTGGCGTTTTTCAAAGTAAGTTTCAATTTGCTCATTAACTTGCTCGACACCATAGGCACCTACCCGCAACGCGCACAGTATTTGAAACTGATTAAAACTATCTAATAAGACTTTAGGATCAGCTGCAATATCATTCATATTCGCCAATGTATCTAAGTAACCTTGATAGCCGTGCAGGGCTGCGCTTAATATTTGCGAGCGTTGCTCTGTGGGCGTTATCACTTGTAAATCTGAGTAGCCTGCAGCTAGCACCTTTGATACTTGTTGAGAATCGCCTTTATTACAAGCACTCGCTAATGCGCCAATGCCACTATTGGCATCAAAACGATAGCTCTTTTGCAGAAAAGCCACGTGGTCACTAAAGGCTGGCACAGTATTATTTACGCGCGTATCGATATGGCAAGAATGTTGCAAATATTGGCTTTGTGCGTCACTGTAACTCGCAATTTGAGGTACCGCACAAATATCCCCGAGTACACTTCCCGCCTCTACAGATGCAAGCTGATCCCTATCGCCAATAAGTACCAGCTTTGACTTATTAGCCAAAGCACTAATGATGCTTGCCATCATCGGTAAATCAATCATGGAAGCCTCATCTATGACTAATAAATCGAGTAACAGCGGGTTATCTTTGTGGTGCACAAATTTCTTAGTTGCCGGGCGCACACCTAGCAGCCTATGCAAGGTTTTACCCTGATCAGGAATCAGCGCTTTAACCTCATCCGCAAGATTAAGCTTTTGCTTTGCTTGTGCAATGGATTCAGACAATCGCGCGGCCGCTTTACCTGTCGGTGCAGCTAATTGAATAATAGGCCGCTTCCCTTGCGCTAAGCTATTTTCAATATAAATAGCCAGCAGTTTTGTCACCGTTGTGGTTTTACCGGTACCAGGGCCGCCACTGATTACACTGATCGAGTGTCTTGATGTGATGGCAGCGGCCACCCGCTGCCAATCCGGCTGCTCATTTGTTCCAAAATAATGGTCTAACCGCGCTCTTAAGGTCTCTACATAATTAAGCCCACCTTCAATAGCTTCGCCAGGAGCTTCGTCTTTCAATAGTAAACGCTTGGCGACGCTTATCTCATATTGCCAATAGCGGTACAGATAAAGGCGGTTATCTTCCAGTACAAGAGGTGTCAGCACTGAGCCATCACCAATCAGGATATGATCGATTATTACCTGACTCTCTTGCCCTATATTGAGTAACTGCTGCACTTGGCTGCGCAGTAATTTTGGCCACTGCTGATAAAGTTCAGAAACTTTATCCAAAGCAATACACACATGCCCCTCACCGAGCTGATAGCTGACTAAGGCACTTAATAATATTTGTGTGGCATTTGCAGAGGGAACTTTTTTAATCAGCCACTGACTGAAACGCAGATCAATAGTGCGAATAATTTTTTGCTTGTGCAGTGTATTGATTAGCTCAACACTTTGCTGTTGAGAGCTCATATACCTTCCTCAAACAAATTATCCAGCGCTTCTATTAGTGCCTTTTCAGGCTTTGTATAAAACACGCCATTAGCTTGTTGATTTTCAACACTCATACTCTCTTTCGCATCAGGCGCTTGCATCCCTCGTAAGAATAAATAGAACACACCGCCAATATCACGCTCATAACTGTAATCCGCTAAGCGCAACTTCAACAGCCTGTGCAACGCAAGGGTGTAAATAACATATTGAAAATCATAACGATGATCGATCATCGCGTTTTCCATCGCATCTTGAGTGTAATCCTCAACTCTATCGCCCAAATAGTTAGATTTATAATCCACCACGTAGTATTTACCTTGATAGCGCAAGGTTAAATCTATAAAGCCTTTTAACATACCGGACACTTGCTCAAAAGCTAATTCACCTGCTCGCTTCGCCAACACGTCATGTGCTCTAAGCAGTTGGTTGATCGCGCGGCTTTGAATGCGCTTTAACACCAGTACAAACTCCATCTCAACGAGGCGATCTTGAGTTTCAATTTGCGCTAAACAAAACGTTTGCTTATCACCACTGGCTATTAACTTGACTTGTAAAGATTGTAAAACAAAGGTTTTCAAGCAAGGAAGCCACTGCTCATCGTAGCCTGATAACATAAGCTTTTGCTCTAACACTTGCTCTAAATGAGTGCTATCCGTTTCGCTAAAATCTATTTCTTCATAGATACTGTGCAGGAAAGTGCCGGCAACAGCCCCTTTATGAAAATTGAAAATGCTCATCACCTGCTGCTCTTCAACAGGTTCAGGTAATGCTGAATCATCTTCTTGCATAACCTCAAGATCGAGCTTTAAGCTTTCAAGGGCACTGCTGTGCTGACCACCTTTGACCAATGCAGAATAACTCGTCACACGCCAATCGCGCTGAATTTTGCGCGTAAATTGCTTCGCATTAAGTACTTGGGGTGTGGGTGTTTCCTCAAGTGAATCAAATAGTGCGCTAAACATATCCCCTTGCGTTAACGCGGTTGTCTGCAAATCGCTAATGCCAATATCAGAACAGCTTCCTTTTAGAGCAGATAACACCTGCATCAGCTCATCGTCACCGTCTTGTTCGCTTTCATTTTGTTCTGCTGTATTCAGCAAATAGCCAATGGCTGTTTTTTGCCAAACGCTTTTGTTACGCAAGCTAACTTGCGCCATTCCTAAGAAACAGCCGTGTGCCGCACGCGTAATCGCAACATAGAGCAAGCGTAAATCTTCAGCGAGCTGTTCTTGCTGCCATTTCTCTTTACTCTCATCACCAATCAACTCTAAAAATGGCTGCCCCTGTTCATCATGGTAAATACCTTGAGTTGGCGATCGATAACGGCAAATAAAAGGCAGATAAACTAAATCGTACTCTAAGCCTTTGGATTTATGGATAGTGATGATAGTGACGCGCTTTCGATCACTATCAAGGCGTAGTTGCTGCTCGCTAGCTTGCGCCGAAGGTTGCTGGCAGCGCTCTTGTAAGAAACGAATAAGCGCTTCACTTGATTCTAAATTAGCACTGGCTTGTTGAAGCAGCTCCGCCAAGTGCAAGTAATCGGTAAGCTGCCTCTCGCCGTTTGTATCATTCAACCAACGCTGAGCTAATGCTCTTTTTTGTAACAACTGTTGTAGCATCGCAAGTACGCCACTGCGCTGCCAGATTTTTCGATACCCTAAAAACTCATCAACTAAACCTTCCCAAGCAATCTCATCTTGGTTGAGGTTATATAACTCATTGGCCGTAAAGCGAAAAATATCGCTGGCCATCGCACTGCGCAGCGCTTGTTCATTTGTTGGATCATTAACCGCTTGTAATAAATAAATCAGCGATTGTGCCAGATAAATACTATAGACATTATCTCTGTTAGACATAAAAACAGAGTCGATATTTCGCGCTGACAAAGCCAGCTGTAATACCGAAGCTTCTTTTCTGTCACGCACCAAAATAGCAATATTTTGTGCACTAACAGGCTGCTCTTTTAACGTGCCATGCTGCAACATAGCTTCGATTTGGCTGGCACAAATATTCGCAAAGTGATCAAGGTACTGATCATTATTGAGTGCTTTAGATACCACCCAAAAGTTCATTGATGGAATCGTCTTTCCCGCTAAAGAAAGAGAAGGAGCTTGTTTTTTAGCCGCTTTCATCACTTGAAACGGGATATCTTGAGAATAGATAAACGCAGCACTTGAGCGCGAAAACAACTGGTTAGTTGCATTTACCATAGCGCCACTTGAGCGCCAGTTGGTATCCAAAGTGTAGTGTTTAGCTACTTGTCTGCGAGCTGCGATATAAGTGAATATATCAGCACCGCGAAAGGCATAAATAGCCTGCTTTGGATCTCCTATCATCAGCAAGCCTAAGTCTTGCTGTAACACTGGCGTTTTAACATTTTGATACAAGGTCGAGAAGATAGTGTATTGCTGAGCATCGGTATCTTGAAATTCATCAATCAACGCAAAAGGATATTGATTGCGAATAACCTGAGCGAGCATCTCACCATTATCGCTTTGCAGAGCATCCGCTAGCTTTGCTAATAAATCATCGAAACTAAGCTGTTGGTACTGCGCTTTTTGATGCTGCATATTATGTCTGATACGGGCGAGCGCACGACAAAAAAGGACCGCTTTAAAATCTATTTTTTGCGCACAAAACAAGCCTATCTTGTCAAAGATTGAGTGCCTAGGCACATCGTCCGTTTTGGATTTATTAATCAGTTCTTCTTGATCAAAACGCCCTAGTACTTTGAAGTCAGGATCATCACCTGCGGCAAATGTGCAAAGCTTTGCGTACCAATTGGGTAAGTGCTTCTTGGAGTAACTGGTTTTATTAACCGAAGAGCTTTGAATGATTTGTACTAAATCATCACTTTCTTGATCACTATTAATAATGTCAGATAGCTCAATGCGTAACTCTTGCTGAAGTTTACTAAAAGTTTGCCAATGTGCGGCTAAATCAAAATCACTAAAGTCGGGCTCAAGTTGCACGTGAGCCAGCCCAAGATACGGCCTCACTTTGCTGAACAACTGATCTGGCCCCGCATAATGACTGAGTATCTGATAAGCCAAATCTTCAGGTGCTTCGTATAGCTCTACACGCCAATAATCTAATAACGCTTGCCTGACAATCTCGCTATCATCACTAACCAACTCATCGTTAAAATTGGCACCTGATTCGAACGCATGCTCTGAAAGCATTCGCTGACAAAACCCGTGAATGGTAAATATCGCCGCCTGGTCCATCTCAGAGGCTGCAAACTCTAGGTCTAACACAGCTCTTGCATGATCATCATGCTGCGCTAAAAGCTGCTGAATAAATGGATCATCACTACTACCCAATACAAAAGCAATACGCGCTTCTTGGATACGTGCGCGAATGCGCTCACGCAGCTCTTGAGTTGCCGCTTCTGTAAATGTCACCACTAATATGTTGGTAACATCTAGCGCCTCCTTACGCCCCAAACCTAATAGCAAACGCAAATATAGCGCCGCTAATGTATAGGTTTTACCAGTACCAGCACTCGCCTCGATTAACGCCGTGCCTTGTAACGCTAGAGTGACAGGATCGAGTATTGTTGATTGTGTTGTTTCATCTGCTACTGCGTTAGCTTCTTGGGCATCTAATGGCTTCATGATGCCTCCTGCGTATCAATACATAAATGTGCTTTAAGGGGCTCAAATATTTGCTCATTTATCGCTAATAGGCCCTTTGCAATACCTTGCCAGCGAGGAAAAACGCGCTGTAGATAAGGATCATCAAAAAGGTTATAGCTTTTATCAATTTTCTGGATTGCTTTCTCTTGATCATCGGCACAAAAAAGCTGCCATCCTGGGTCTGGTAACCAAGACAATGGCATTTGTAACCCCTGCTGGTAGATAGCGACTAAATCAGTCAGATGATCTTGAGCTGCTTGAGCAGATAAAGGCGTAAAGTGGAATTGCTCGTTGACCGCCCTAAAATAAGTTTTGTGCTGGCAACCCGCAGCACAAGCTGCTAAGTGCTCTATCCAAGTACTGATATAATGCTTACCACTGCTATTTCCCGCGCTAAACTTGACAACACCTGCATCAAATAACGGTTCTATCCACCCTTGCAATGAAATATCACTTATCGGTATATCAAAACTTAAACGCCTGAGCTGCCCCTTTATTAGAGGAGCAATTTTATCGGATAGCTCGGTTGCATCATGCAAGTTCTTGGCGATGTGTTTATCCCCTGCAACACCCAATGGTAATAGCCCAACACTCTGTAAAAATGTCGCGTATTGCTGTGGTTGTTGATCTCTCAATGCTCGATCCAACAGTTTATCCCTTACAATGAAACTTTCGAGCCCCGTTAACGAGAACGGCTCTTCATCACGTGCTAACGCTTCTTGTGTAGTAAAGTTAACTTGTAAACAATGTTTGAAGAAATAGCGAATGGGTTGCTTATAAAAACTGCACAACTGGTCAAGTGTCAGCTCTTCTATTATTGGTGGCTCTAATGGTTGCAAGAAATGCGGGCTTAATTGCTGCCCCACCTCAATATCCGCGATAGCCAGCCATTGCTGGGCGTAACTTTGTTGCGGGCTACCCTCCACAAAGTTGGCACTGTGGTATGCGCTCATCATATGCTCAACCGTAAAGTGCTCGAGTAATGCTTTGCCCTGTTGTTCGATAACAAGTATTGGATTTTCTGAATCCGTTGCCTCGCTCTGCGACTCTAAAAAATAGCCTTGTTGTAAATACTCGCGCAGTTCACTAACAAGGACAGATGGAGCACGCGTACTATTATCCGCTAAAGAGCGCCCAACATAGCTAATATAGAGTTTAGATTGAGCGGACAGCAACGCTTCTAAAAATAAATAGCGATCGTCATCACGCCTCGATCTGTCGCCTTTTCGAGCGTGCTCTACCATCAAATCAAAGCCCATGGCAGGCACTGATCTTGGGTAGTCTGAATCATTCATCCCTAATAAACAGACCACTTCAAACGGGATTGCGCGCATCGGCATTAAGGTGCAAAAATTGATTTGGCCTGATAAAAAGCGTTGTCCAGATCGCTCAACACTGAGCCCCTGCTGCAAATAGTCTAAAATAATTTGTGCGTCAATTTCTTGTTCGTAATGCACTTCTGATAACGTACTTTGCAGCTTTTCTAAAGTGCTATAAATAACCTCTAGTGCGGCCAACTCTGTGTCATTGGGATCATACAAATCTTTCAGTAACTGCTGGAAAAATGTGATCCATTGATCGATACCCACACTTTCTTGAAACTGCTGTTTACAGCGCATCAGTATTTCAATGAAATGATCCAACTGCCCAAGGTAGGCGGCATCTAAACCTTCAATTTCAGGGAAAGGTGCGATTTCTTGCCATGTTTGTTCTATATCGCCTAATGCAAAACCTGTGAACATTCTGTCTAAGCCAAACTGCCAGCTGTTTTGATCGAACTGCGGCAAATCGAGCGCTTTGCGATCTTGACTATCTAGCCCCCATTTAATACCTGAGGAGATTATCCACTGGCGTACCAGCGAAAAACTGTTTTCATCCAGCTCTAGACGCCGCTGAATAGCTGGTAGTGATAGCAGCTCGATAACCTGGCTGCCCGCATAGCGCCCTTGAGAAAGAGATAACACGGATAAAAAATTGGCTATTAACGGAGATTCTTGCTGCGCATTTCGATCCGAAATTGAAAACGGTAAATATTTTTCATGACCAGCTTGCCCAAACACCGCTTCAATAAAAGGCGAATAAAATGAAACATCTGGCATCATCACAATAATGTCGCGCGGCTGCAAAGTGTCACTGCTATCAAGCATGGTCAATAGCTGATCTTGTAAAACTTCAACCTCACGCATAGCGCTGTGACAGCTATGAAAACTGATCGTCTGGTCGTTTAAGGCAACGCCCAAACGAGGATGAACAGCCTCTGTCGGCTCACCATGCTGGCTTTCAAGTTGCTTATCAAGCTGGCTGCTAAGCTCACTGCGCCGGTTGTACAATGATAAAATATCGCTCTGTACTGCACTGAGCAATACACTGTGATCATCATCACTAAATAGTTGAACCTCTGGTAACTCTAGCTGATTGAGCAAGTGTAAATAATCCCGCCCAAGCTTGCCCATAGAGGCCAATAAAGGGTTGCCTTGCTGGAAAAGCTTTAGCTCGTCTATCTTACTTTGATCAGCACTATCAGCGCGGCGTAACAACTTCCCTAGATAGCGTTTATCGACAATATCACTCCAGTATTGTCGACAGGGGTTGGCCACCATTAAATGTATTTCACAGCGCTTACCCAACGCTACCAATGCTTGTAAATAATTTTCAGGCAGTGCTGAGATACCAAATACAAATACGCGTTGAGGAAGCGCTTGTTTACCCGCATTACCGATACCCTCGATAAACGCATCAAACATATTGGCACGATGCCAGTGAGGAAGTTGGCGCTGCTGGGTATTTTCAACAATCGCACGCCATAAAATAGGTTGCCAAAGCTGCTGCTCATCTGCGGGGGCGTTCTCGCCCTTCTCCCACTGAGCAATCCAATCGGGGCGATAGACTAAATACTGGTCAAACAGATCGGCAATTTTCGCGCACAGTTGGTAATACTTAAAGGAAGAATCTTCCCCTTGCATATAACTGGAAAGCGCTTGAAACTCTGGTTGCTCAATATACTCAGGCAAAATCCCCATCAATACCCAGCTCATACTCTCTTTTGAGTACGCTGAACGCTCCGGAACATCCGTTAATAATTGCGAAAAAGTCCGCCATAAAAAGCTGGCAGGAAGTGGAAAATCAATATTAGCTGCGATGCTCAATCGCTGTGCAACTTCTAGCTTTAGCCACTGGGCCATGCCCGGACTTTGAACTAATATTTGTTCGGCACAAAAAGGATCAGAGAGAGGCTCGCGTGCAATCATTTCAACTAAGATATCACGCAAGATGTTAAGGGAGTTGGAGTGGTAAACCTTTAGCAATGAGAGGCCTATTTATACAATTTATTAGTATGCGCTTTTATCATTGAATGCCTTGCAGGAAGAGTAGCACGGGCCTAAGGGACGGCTTCAGACTCTGGTAGAGCGGGATTACCACCGAGGGTTTGAAAACCATCTTGAAAAGTCCACAGCTCTTTGCCCATCTCTACTTTTACAATGCCTGGAAAACGTTTATTCAAATAATCGACGGCATCGGGCAATGTATCAATATCACATAACATTACACCACCGCGGTCATTCTCTGTCGTAAATATAAAACTTTTCAAATTCAATTCTCTCTTAAAATTATTGCACTCCCTTGGTACCTGTTTTATAGCGCTTAAACAGGCCTATAGTGCAGAGTAAACTTCGAGGTACTATAACAATTTAGACTTAAAAATGCTTACTCACAAATGCAAACTTTTAGTAAAAAATGCTCTGTGAATTGGAATAGCTACCTGACTGCTCTCTATGCTCTCTTCGATTCTCTGCTTATCTCAATGCTTTGTATTACCTTAAAGCTGCAGGATCAATTTTGCTTGAATAGCGCCAAACCACTAAAATAGATGCACAAACCACTAAAATCATTAATAAGTTCATATTTGTCCAGCCAATGCTTGCTTCAAGCCACCCAGAACTTAATGCTGAGAGAGTTACCATTGAGAACAACATAAACTCGTTTGCCGCTTGGCTCTTCGCTTTTTCATGAGGTTGATAAGAGCCAGTGACAACGTGAGTTGCACTGATAAACATAAAATTCCAGCCCAAACCTAGCAACACTAATCCACTCCAAAAATGCCACAAGCTTTGACCGTGATAGTTAACTGCGATACACAACAAAATAAATACAGCACCAATTTGAATCAGCTTTATCGCGCCATACTTTTGAATTAGCTTGCCAGTAATAAACGAGGGCAAGAACATTCCTAAAACGTGCCATTGGATCACCCAGGCAGAATCCTCGAAACTAAAGCCATGATGATGCATCGCCAAAGGTGTTGCTGACATTAAGAGATTCATCACCACATAGCCGACCGTAGCCGCCACAACAGACAGCACAAAGATGGGTTGTTTGATAATTTCAAATAGTGGGCGTTGAGGAGCAGCACTCTCCTGACTCGAATAACTGTCTTGAAACTGTGCTTGTGTGAGCATTAAAAATGCAATGATATTAAGACATATCACTCCAATAAAAGACCCTGTAAACGGGTAATCAGCGATTAGATCTTTTGTTTCAACTGCAAGAGCAGGACCTAAAAATGCCGCTAATACTCCCCCTAACATCACAAAGGAAATAGCTCGGCTTTTTTGCTCTGGCGCACAAGATTCAACCGCCGCAAAGCGATATAAAGTACCAAAGCCTATCCCCATTCCTAATAAAAAAGACCCTACACAAAATGCAAAAAAGTTATGGTAAAGCAGCGCCAGTGTACAGCCAATTGCACCGATAATGCCCAAGCTATTACCTAGATAAAAGCCTTTACGACGACCCAGCTTACTCATAATCATTGACGCTGGAATAGTTGCACTCATCAACCCAACAAACTGAAACGCGAGAGGCAATGTGATAAAAGCATCAGATGGCGCGAGGCTTTGACCAATCAGCGCAGCCATCGCTATCAACAAAATATTACCAGTACCTAATAGTGCTTGGCACAAGGATAGAATGATCACAGTCTTGTTCATATTGGCTATTACACCTTTAAATTTTGGGTCAACGAGAGAGATTATCCGCGCTTTATTTGGGCTAGAAACACACCTTTGTATGCCTTGAATTACACAGTTTATAAAACATCGATAACTGCGCAGCTAGTGAATTGATAGCTGCAATCTATTTCATGCACTTTGCGTGCACAGTTTACAAAGCAAGATACCTTGCTCAGCATTAACAAATCGTTCTAATTCAAAACTATAGGCACAATAGTTTCTATTAAAATACGTTCAAGGTATAGTTTTTTTAGCGTTAATCTAAGATAATGTTTTTTTGTAAAGATCCAAAGATAGAGTATATTGACTTTGTCCCGTTATTTGACTTTAATCACTTTAATGAATAAAAAGTGATTAAACGGTCACGTTTACTGCGTTTTTTCAATATGATCTTTTTTTATGTTCTATAATAAAAGTAAGGTGATGTCACTGAATCACCCATGTTTCTTTGTCGACGGGGGATAGTTACCCAAAACCTTGGCAAGTGACTTAATTCTGTACGAGAGCACATATGAATTTAAGCAATCTATTAGTTGTATTAGTAGAACCCTCCAATTTACAGAGATCTATAATACGCAAACACTTAGCTAATTTCGAAATCACGGAAGTAGAAGAGTTTGTATGCGGACAAGACTCTCTTAACTTTATGGAACACCAAGTACCCGACATCGTCATCAGTTCAATGCATTTACCCGATATGACAGGCACTAATATTGTCACGGAAATGCGCCATCAAGAACGCCTTCAAAAAACCACTTTTTTATTAATATCGTCAGAAACTCATTACCGCTTTTTAGAACCTATTCGCCAAGCTGGTGCTATTGGTATTTTACCAAAGCCTTTTAGCGAGAAAGAACTCGGTAAAGTACTACACAGCACTTTAGATTACATTGGCGATTATGAATCTGAAATTAGTGATGAGCAGCTAGAGAGCTTGTCAGTACTTATTGTCGATGACAGTAAAGTTTCTCGCTCTTACTTCAAAAGCATTTTACGCAATTTAGGCGTTAAAAATCTTATTGAAGCGGAAGATGGCGCACAAGCCTATGAAATCTTCCAGCAGCATCACTTTGATTTAGTGATGACCGATTACAACATGCCAAATATTGATGGCAAAGAGTTACTCGAGCTGATTCGCCATGATTCCGTGCAATCTTCTGTGCCCGTTATGATGGTAACCTCAGAGCAAAACGAGGCATCGCTTGCGGCTATTGAAAGCTCAGGTGTTTCCGCTTTACTGAGAAAGCCCCTCACTTACGATGTGATCAAACGTATTATTATTGAACTTGTTTTTGATGATGTTTAAGAGATAGCTCACGCTACCCTCTTTAGTTCTCATTTTCACACTAACCGTCCTATTTCTAGGACGGTAACCACAATGTTATTTTTTGTGGCGTATCTCGTAACATTTATGAATGTGCTGGTTGCGTTTGAAATCCATATCAATCGTGCGATGTGTTATTTCTACAATTTCAAACGCCGATAACAACTCATAATCAAGCTTAAATTTACGGTAGTTATTAGAGAAAATTAACAAACCGTCTTCTCTCAACAAGCGCATTGTTGAGCTAATCATTCTCACATGATCGCGCTGAACATCTAAAACGTCCTGCATGCGCTTTGAGTTTGAAAAGGTCGGCGGATCCATGAATATTAAGTCATAAGCAGGCTGGCGCTGTTTTTTAAGCCACTGCATACAATCTGCTTGTATAAAATGATGCGCACTACTATTAAAGCCATTCATTGCCATATTCTTAGCAGACCAGCTTAAATACGTTGCAGACATATCAACACTAGTGGTCGATTTAGCACCACCTACCGCAGCATGCACAGATGCTGTACTGGTATAAGAAAATAGATTTAAGAAATCCTTCCCTTTTGACTGTTTCTGAATCTCCAAGCGAATTGGACGATGATCGAGAAACAATCCTGTATCAAGATAGTCTTTTAAGTTAATTCTGAATCGACAATTATTTTCATTCACTTCAAAGAATTTACCGAGATGCCCATGCTTTTCATATTGCTGGGTGCCACTCTGTCGTTTACGCTGTTTCAAGACAACTCGTTTCGGGTTTATCTCTAACACTTGAGCTGTGGCTGTCATTACATCTTTTAAACGCTCAAACACTTTTACTTGATCAATGCTTTTAGGTGCAGCATATTCTTGAACATGCACCCAATCACCGTAGATATCAATGGCAACAGCGTACTCTGGAATATCTGCATCATATAAACGATACGCGTCAATTGCGTTCTTTTTACGCCATTTAGCCAAACCTTTTAAATTCTTCTTTAAGCGGTTCGCGAACATTTGACCATTTTCAGAGAGCGGCTCAACTTCAGCAGCTTCACGGTTTTCATCTTGAGAAGTACGCTCTGCATAAATATGATAATTAAACAGCTTGCTCTCAATTGGACCGTTATAAAATTTATAAGCTTTATCAGGCTTTAAACCAATAACCTGGCACAGCTCCGGGTTGCCGGTAAAGACGGAAGCTTTCCAGCCACGAAATGCCTCTTTTAATCGATCCCCAATAGTGCGATACATGAACATCAAAGTAGAGCTATCACCCAATCGCTCACCGTAAGGAGGGTTAGTAATTAACAATCCCGGCTGATCGTTTTCAGGGCGCATTTTCTCTACTTGCCCCGTTTTAAACTCAATCATTGACTCTATTGATAAATTACCCGCATTAGCAGTGGCGTTTTCTAATACCCTAGCATCGATATCGGTACCAATGAAAGCAACGTCATTTTCACGAATACCTACCGCTCTGCGCTTCTCTGCCTCATCGAGTAACTGCTCCCAAACGGACTCTTCGTGTTGCTTCCAGTTATTAAAACCCCAGTGTTTACGATCAAGGCCAGGAGCGATATCCGCTGCCATCATTGCAGCTTCTATTAACAATGTGCCTGATCCACACAATGGATCATAAACTTGCTTAAACTCTGTTTTAATCTTAGGCCAACCCGCACGCAACAACAAAGCAGCAGCTAAGTTTTCTTTTAACGGCGCTGTACCTGAGTGCAAACGATAGCCTCTGCGATGCAGGCTAGAGCCTGACAAATCAAGTGATACCGACAAATCTCCGCGATACAAATGTGTATGGATGCGGATATCAGGAGTATCGCGCTCAATTGTAGGCCTAACGCCGGTGTTGTCACGAAATTGATCAACGATGGCATCTTTGACTTTAAGCGTACCAAAATGACTATTATTGATCGCCCTTGAACTACCGGTGAAGCTAATAGCTAAACTGTTATGAGGCTCCATGTGTTCTAACCAATCAATGCTTTGAATCGCATCGTATAACTCATCTGCACTTTCCGCTTTAGCTGAAAGTAAAGGCAGTAACACACGGTTGGCAACCCGAGACCAAAGGCAAGCACGATAAGCATCTGCTAACTCCCCTTTGAACTCTACACCCACAGCAACTTGCTTTACTTCTTTAGCGCCAAAGCTAACCAACTCATCGAGCAGCAGCGGCTCAAAACCTTTAGGGCAAGTTGCTAAAAACCTATATGACATTCAATTTACCTATTTAACTTTTTACCAATATAATTCACAAAAAGCTTTAACATCAATAAGATGTAAAATAATTCATATTAAAACTTTGCTACATGACTTTTTTTCAACAAGCACCAAAAGTTGATAATCAACTTAAACCAATGAAAAAAAAGCCTATTTTTTCTGTTTCTTGACGGGTAGCAAACAAACGTTTAAAAAACATCCATTACGCCGTTTTTTTCTGTTATAACTAATACAGCTTTTCACTTTGCGATACCCCGTATAATCAGGGTATCCATTTTACAGTAACCGCACAGCTAATACAGGAGCCACTTTAAAAACAATTCACAAACTTTCTAAAGCAAGAGGCAATACTATGAAGAGACAAAAACGCGACAAATCTTCAATTCTTTATTCTAGAGGATTTAGTGCCGGCCTATCGGGCAAATCAAAAGACATGTGCCCAGCAAATAGTGAAGAACAAAGAAGCTTATGGCTCGGTGGATGGCGCGAAGGGCGCGAAGCACACTGGGATGGTATGGATGGTGTTTCTGCCATTCAAGTAAACCCCGCTTTGCACTAGCAATTTCTTCAACTAAGGCTTTCTTATCTAGTGAAAGCCTTTAAAGTTATTATATTAATTACCAGGCAGTGACTGTATCGCCCTTACAGAATCAGATATTAAGCTTGGCCCTTTATAAATAAAACCGCTATATATTTGCACTAAACTTGCACCTGCTTCTATTTTTTCTGCCGCATCAAAACCTTCTGAAATACCACCTACCCCAATAATCGGCACACTACCTTGAAGCTCTCTGGCTAATGTGCGAATGATACGAATAGATTGGTTGCGAACTGGAGAACCTGATAAACCACCAGATTCATGTTGCACTGGCGAATCTTCAACGCCTTGACGAGACAAAGTGGTATTGGTGGCAATCACCCCATCAATTTCATACGTTTTAAGCGAGCTTGCAACCATAGCTACTTCTTCTTCGGTAAGATCCGGTGCAATTTTCACAGCAATAGGCACATACTTATCGTGTAGGATAGCTTGTTTAGCTTGCTCATTTTTAAGCACTTCCAACAAACTATTCAATGACTCACCAAACTGCAGAGTTCTTAAACCAGGTGTATTGGGTGATGATAAATTCAAAGTAATATAAGATGCCCGCGAATAGACTTTACGCAAACAATAAAGGTAATCATCATTCGCTTTGTCGTTTGGTGTATCTTTGTTTTTGCCGATATTGATACCTAACACACCATTGAATCTAGCTTTATCAATGTTCTTTAAAAGCGCATCGACACCATCATTATTAAACCCCATTCTATTTATGATGGCATTATGCTCAGGGATCCGAAAGATTCTAGGCTTTGGATTACCCACTTGCGCTTTCGGCGTGACAGTTCCCACTTCTATAAAACCAAATCCCATACTCGACAGACCATCAATAGATGCTCCATTTTTATCAAGGCCAGCTGCCAACCCTACTGGGTTTGGAAACTTAATTCCCATTACCTCAACAGGCGCGTAATGCTTTTCAGCACCCAATAATTTTGGCATGCCCAACACGGCTGCTAAATTCATTCCTTTCAAAGCAATGTTATGGGATTTTTCTGCATCGATAGCAAACATGAGAGAGCGTGTAAGTGGATACAACATAAGAAATAAGGTCACCTGAAAATTTGCCGCTCATTATATGTTAAAGAGCAGATTTTTTATAGCCGTATTTAATTTACCCAAAATCAGCTATCCCACTGCTATCCTACTTCAAAGGATTGCTATGTTTTGCTAGCTCTTCTCGCAGGAGTTTTTCAATCAAATTCAGCTTTTATTCTCCTGATTCATAATAGGAATGAATATCGTCCTTTTGAGAATAAATACGTATCTTATTAATTTCTCCCAACACCTTTGAGATAAAATCTGCAGGTAATTCTTACTTTCTCTACAAACGCCCATAAGATCTATTGTTTCAACGAATACTTTCATACGAGGCAGCTATTTACTAACTGTTAAAACACGTCTTCTTGCTGCATAATTTTTACACAGTAAGAGTATATCCTTAAAGTGTTCTTGATGAAGAGCATATTCAATATAGGCCATTGAATTAACAATATTTTCAAATGTATTGGAAGCAAACTCTTCTGTATATTCGGCATCGCTCTCAATACCTCTAGTAACCATCTGATCTTTAATAGTTAATGCTTCACCTCTATATCCCGAAACTACAAAGTATTTACAAGTAATATTCGTATATAGCTTTAGGGCGTTTTTGACAAGTAGCAACTGATGATATGATCCCAAAATTAAACAGCAGGCCTATTTAGCTTGGGGGGAGTGAGGAAAAATGAAATGTTTAATTCTTTGTAAGTGCGCCATATCACGGAGCAACCCTATTGTTCTGATTAAATAAACGCAGCTCGTTTTCTATGATAAAAATAATATTGATAAGTTCATTTAAAGCACAAGCAGTTGATTCCTCGTTATCAACTGCTTGTGCCTGCATTTTTAATAATATATCAAACCATTAGTAAAGGTTCTTAGGCAAACTGAAATCTTTAAATAGCGACTGAGTGAATGGGTTATTATTACTCTCTGCTAGTAGCTTATAACTCACACGTCCTTTATCAATATCAAAACTTAGTTCAACATCTGTACTACTACTGCCCGATAATTGACCTGATTCAATAAGCCTAAAGAACGCCCAAGGGCCTGATCTTTCAATGCTTCTAGGGGAATAGTTACGTGCCAACGGTACCAATGTTAACTTACTCGTATTCCCTTCTCTCAAACTATTTGGCCATACCATACTGATATCTCGACTAGCGCCGTGGCTAAAATCGATAATTTGTCCATCGATATTAATGACACTGCGACGCTTATTAGAACTTAACCTCACAGGCTTCACAGAGAATTGCACACTCAGATTTCCCTTGCGATCAAAGAAAGCTTCTTGAATACGCCATGCAGTTGCTAGTTGCTCTAATACATCACTGCGAATGAGTTGTTCACCATCTGAGCCTATTGAGTTAAGCTCTTCTAAGTTGTCTTCTAAAAAGATTTTCATATTGTCTGTATAGAAGGTATTAAGCTTACCGTCTGGTGCAAAAAATCTTTCAAAATCAATCAGAGATACATCTCTTGCGCTATTCAAGTTAAATGGGTATCTGCCAGCAAATTTCTCTTCAAATTCAGTAAAAACATCTTCATACCAACGCTTTTCAACCTGTTTCACAGCGCGCTTCAAAATGGTATTCCAAGTTTCGGTCGCAAGTTTTCCTACAATTGCGTCCATTGGTTTAGGCAGACCAGCTGCGATTCGCTGTAGAGAAAATATAGGATCTACATCATTTAAAGTTAAGCGCTTTTTCGCAGCTTCTAAAGCAGCTTTTCCTATATCCGGCGCATCTTGTATTGCTTTAACATAATTATACAAATTAGTGATTTCTGCCATCACTTCATCCATATAAGCAGGATGCTCATCTTTAGCTATCATCAAATTTGTTAAACTTGAAAACTGTTTATCAATCCTTGAGGCCAAAGCATACTGCGGTGTCTTCATCGCAAGTTCTCTAGCTTCATCACTATCAGATTCCAATTTCGGAAATAAAGCAGTATTTTCATGTAGAAGACTTATTAAGCGTTGAAGGGGTTCGTTATTATCTGTAACGTTTCTCAATATTAATACCGCATGATTAATATCATCAAATGATTGCACCTCAACTTTATTAATCGCTTTTCTCCAAGCAGCCGCATAATCAGCAACATATTGATCAGCTAACTTACCGCGAAAGTATTTCTTGTCCGCTTCACTGAAATCTACTTTATCCGCTTTCCCTAACACCCAGCTATCGATAATTGCGAGTTTTGTCACACCATCAGCTCTCGGTATGAAGTAGCCCGTTAACCCTTCTTTGGTATAAATTTTTTCAACTAAATTGTTACTTTTCGTAGATATCGCTAACTTTTCACTTTGACTACTTTTTTGCTCAGGGAACTGACTATCTTTAAAAACAATATTATAAACAGGCCCGATTTCCTTTTTGATATCAAGCGCTAAAGACAACTCTGCCGCCGCTTGATGAGTCATATTACGATAGATTCTTCGCTCTAATGGTAAGCGCTCTAAATCGGCTTGCGCATGGCTAATTTCATTATCAAAAGGAGAGACTGCTCGAATAACTTTATCATCACCTTCCTCACGCAATGCCGCTATATCAGTATGCTCCATTGCATATTTTAAATGCCCCATCAGCTGCTCTTGCTTTTCACCTTGGGCATTAAATTCTTGTTGCCAGCGTTTCGACATATATTGTTCTACAGTAGAGTCTGTACGCCCTGATTTATCCGAAATCATGCGTAATACCCTAAGCACTGTCAGTTTCTCATTACTGCCGTCTTCTTTCGTTTTCATATCCTGCAAAATACCTTGCATCAATGCCGGCAAATAACGAGTAGAGAGCAAATCAAGGTAAGCCTTTTCAACTTGTGGCCCAATTTTTCTACCTTGATATAAACCGGAATCAGCCAGTATTGATGTTCGATCTCTATAAAACCCAAACTCAAGAGTCGCCTCACGTATCAGGTTCAGCGGCTCTATTAAATTTTGTCCTGTTGGGTCAATTTTATAGTCAATACTTTGATCTATATACTCTGCCGCTTTAGCAAGTACACCGTTCGCCGCAAGCTTATTAGTATTAAAATAATTACTCCATGTCACTACCAACATAACACTCGCTAAAGAGCATATTAATGTCGTTAGAATTAAGACATTTCGTTTGTTTCGAGTGACTCTAAAATTGTCCCCTGCTATTCCTGCTTCTGGATAAATAATGCTTCTAAATAAACCCTGTGAGAAATACATACTTGATTGAGCAGCATGTTGGGCACGGTTTATTTGCTCAGGCAAACTGTAACGTCTCGCGGCATTATTTATGAATACGTCACTCGGTACACCTTGCTGAAATACAGAAGTGTAATAAACTCCCCTTACTAATGCAGACGTTGAAAACCTATCGCTTTCTAAAGCTTCTTTTAAAAATAAATGGATAACTTCACTTAAACCTGAAAGCTGTCTTACAAAGCTATATAAATTTGTGCGCTCTTGAGTAGTTTTACTCTGTTCCAATTGCCTTGGTAACAAAGCATTCATACGCTCCAACATCGCAGTATATTGATCATCAAATTCTTGCAACCAACTGTCATAGTCATGGACTGAATCTATTGAAAACGTAAAGCCCATTGCTTCTTCGCGCTGTTGCTTGGTCATGTTTTTGAAAAACAAGTCAAACCCATTTAATAAGTCCATTTTGCTTAAAACAACATAAATTGGAAAACGAGTAGATAACTTCTCCATTAATTCACGTAAACGTGTTCGAATAACTCTTGCATAAGCTTTTCTATTTGAAACACTACCAACACTCATTTTCTCAAGATCTAGTACAATAATAGCGCCATTCAAAGGGCGTCGGCTTCGGTTTTGCTCTAACCAAGTAATATAATGATCCCAAAGCGCTTTTTTAACATCTGCATTCTCATGGGAAATGCTACCTTGAGTAAGAATCTCTCCATCAGGATCCATAATCACGGATTCATCACCAATCCACCAATCTACGCCAAAAGGATTTTTGCGTTTCCCCATATTCGCTTTCAGAGCAGCTGTAAGAGCAAAGTTTTGATCAGATCGATTTATCAAGCTCGTTTTGCCTGCATTTTCTACACCCAATACAAGATACCAGGGTAGCTTATACAAGTAATTGCCAGAGCCCATACTATGCTTCATCCCTTCTAGGATTTGATTAAACTCCGCTTCTTGAAGATCGACAATATGCTGCATCGGGCTTTCTTGATAACGCTTTTCTTGCTCTTCAAGCGCTCTCATTCTTCTCAAGTTTCTGTATTGTCTAATTCCCCAAACTAAAGCGACAGTCAAAATTACAACAAGCGAAGCGATCCAGCGCATTGATGTACTTTGCAAAGGCTTAGTTTCAAATACCACTAATTCAGGTCCGAACAACCATATAGCTGTCAATATTAAAATAACGAGTATTACCAGTAATACAGGCATTGCAGCCTTTATAAATGGTGATATAAATTTTGCGAATTTTTTAATTGAATTCCACATAGCTATAAACCTGCCTGATCCATTTTGTCTAGAGATTGTTGAATATGACCAGAAAATGAAGGTTCCCAGTCGTCAATAGACATTCCTTTAATGTTGTCTAATAACACTTGATATTCGTTTTTTGCCATTGATGTTAGTTGCTCTTGGTTAAGCAAATCAGCGTTAATTAAACGCCAATAGAAGCTCTCCCTAGTGTCCTTAGCATTTTCTAATTGCTGATTTATCTGCGTTAGAGATGCTGATAAGCCTTGAGAGTTTGCTAACTCTTGTAGCTTTTGATATTCATTGATCCAGTTATCGCTTCTTTCATTAGCTAATTTAGATTGGTTACTTTGACCCATCTGATTATCAAGCCATCCCAGTGTAGCTAAACTTGCAAAACCGCTTCCATCAATCGCTTTATAGTGAACGATCTGACTAAAGCGACTAATAAAACTTTGCAACTCTTCTTTGATCGCAGCAGCTACGTCATTAAAACCAAGTTTTTCGCACAATTGATAACTCAAAAAATGCCCATCAAACCAATAAGGTGTTTGCTCTAAGCTGCGCTCAATCTTATTGAGCAACTCAACGCTCGGATCTAATTCAACTTCCTGTTGGTACTGAGTCAACCGATCAACAGAAAATGCGGCCAATTCAGTAGTTTGGTCTCTTTTTGTCTGCGGGAGCTGCCAAATAGAAAACCAAAGGGCGTGACGACGAACTCGATAGCCAATGGCTGTTTTGGGCTGCACTTGATTTAAAAAATACGCCATACTAAACAGAGCTTGCCTGGTTGCTCTCTCATTTTTAGGGTCAAAATACACATTAGGGGCATCTGGAGCTAATTGGAGCACATCCTTTTCAACATCCACCTCATTCGACTCAGTAGGCTCTTCACTCTCTTGAGTCTGCGATAAACTTTTAAATGCCTGCTCTAAGCTGTCCCCGTACTCTAAATCAATTTCTGCACTTTTAAGCGACACTACAAACTCCTTGAGAGTCTCTTCTATCGCTTTACTGTCTTGAGTATTCAATTCGAGTTTTTTCACAGACTGCGTTGTACGCTGCATGATTTGTTTGAAGTATCGCTGCTTTAGTTTCTCCCCCTTCTTGCCTTGTGCAGGATATGCATCAAACCAATAATGAGTTATGAAAGCCGACAGTAATTTAATAGATGATAAAGCGCTTTCAAGCCCTGTTTCTTGTTGAAGGCATTGCAGCAAATTCGAGAGCACTTTTATATCTTTGCTCTTAGTTTCTAAGATATTTATTGCTGATAGTTTTACTTTTTCCCATTCAATAGACCCATGGGATAGTGAGCCAACTTTCATCAATTCATCTTCGATGAAATTTAACTCTGCATCCTCTTGAAGTAATTGACCGACTGCCGAATCATCACTTATAGGAGAAATAACTTTCGATAACATGTTCATTTTTCACAACATCCTTGTTAAGAGGCTTTTCAAATGCAGTTGAGTAGAAAGCAAACTCCACTTGTGATGCATAAAACTCTTTAGCCAACTTAAGATAGCAATTTCTATGGAGAACTAAAAAGTTACCAATGGCATGCATTTCTCAATGGTTTGATTGCTTCTTTTAATTCTTTCAATTCAAAACTTAGGCCATCAATTTCAGGCACTTTAGAGCGTATCACGAGTGTTTTTTTATCAAACATTGAACGGATATCTTGTATTCCAGGAAGCCCTCTCCCCGCTCTTATCAAATATCCATTAGACTCACTAAACCATCGACTCGCTATTGCCTGCCCATCAACTTCTAGTGCTAGAGGTGTCATTCCTTCATCAATAGCTTGATGTAAAAGTAACTGTAGGCGGGTTATATTATCGATACAGCTAATGACAAGAATTGGCCTAGGCGGCAGTGTTCCTAAAGCGGTTTGGCTAATAATGACATCTTGTAATTTTTCAGTTTCATCCGCTTTTATTTGTTGTGATAGATCCCCCGACACGACCCCTTCATTTAGAACTAAATTACTAATGAAATTATCCGTGCTCTTTCTTCGTCCCTCTTGCTTTACTACACGATGCCAAAAAGCGGGTCTTTGATCAGGTTTACTTTCTTCTATATTCGTTATTTGAATTGATTGAGAACTAGGTAACTGAGTATCAAATGCTTCATCGAAACATCTAAGTCTTTCTAAACGGTTATCAATAAATGTTGCGCATTTTTTCCCCTGCGCAACCAGTTGGCTATCATTTGCCTGCACTGGTAAAACAGTTATAAATGTCAATAATATTAATGGGGTTAAGCTGTTAATATTCACGTTTCATAGCTCCAATCTTTGACACATGTGAGTAAATGTTCTGCGTGGCATACCTAAAGTCTGAGCTGCGCGCGTTTTATTTCCTTGACACTGTTGCAGCCTTTCAGTAATGACACTTACTTCAAACTGTTCAACGGCTGCTTTTAAATTATCGATGCGAGAAAAGCTTGTGGCTGATAACTGGTCTTCGTTATCAACTGCTGGTGCTAGATTAAGAAATTCTGTTTCACTATCTGAAGATTGGATTGACAATATACTCTTGCCGTCTAAAGTGTGAGCACAGGATAAATCTATAATATTTTTAAGCTCTCTTACATTTCCTTCAAACTGGAGCTTAGAAAGTTGATTAAGTGCAACATCCGATATTCCTGTAACATCACAGCTATTTTGTACGTTATAACGCTTAATAAAATGTAAGCTTAATTCAGGAATGTCTTGCTTACGATCGCGTAAATGCGGGACAACAATTGGAAAGCTGTTTAATCTATAATACAAATCACTACGAAATAGGCTTTCTTTTATAAGCGCTCTAATATTTTTATGTGTTGCTGCAACTAACCTGAAATCACAGCTTTTTTCTTCACTAGCTCCAAGTTGTCGGTAACTTCTCGTTTCAAGCACTCTTAAAAGTTTGGCTTGTATATTTAGCGGCATATCGCCAATTTCATCCAAAAAGAGAACACCATTATGTGCTTTACCTAATAACCCAAGAGAGTTTTCATGAGCTCCTGAAAAAGCACCTTTCACATAACCAAATAGCTCACTTTCAAGAAGAGAGTCAGGAATCGCTGCACAGTTTAAAGCGATGAAACTTTCTTGTGATCGATTCGAAAGCTGATAAATAGCCTTAGCAACTAACTCCTTACCAGCCCCCGTTTCACCATTAACCAGAACATTCAGGTTTGACCTCGCTGCGATGACAATTTTATCTTTTAACTTCTCAATAGAATTTGATTGACCAATAATTCCTTTATCTAATTGCTGCTTTTTCTGTGTTGCGTCCAGATCACTGTTTACGCTTTGTAAGCTACTCTCTAATACAGATTGCTTATTGTGTAATGTCTTAGTTTCACTTATTTGCTGCCAACGAATCCCAAATAACTGCAGTAATGCGTCAGTATCTGGATTCGCGCTAATTAATTCAGATGTACTTTGAATTGCAAACATCCCAACAATTTTCTTATCAACAAGAACAGGTTGAATTATAAGCTTGGTATTTTGTTGGCAGTTTGTGACCCAAGCTAGAAACTCTGAGTGGTTCATCTGCCTATTAATTTTGAGCTTCTCAAGCAATAACGTTTTACCATTGAAAGCGACATGACTAAAAGGATGAGAAAAGTCATCACACAAGAAGGCTGGTTGAACCTCCAAGTTTCTTTTTGATATCAATTGATCCGCACTGCCAATTTCCTCCTTGTCAATGCAGTGAGCTACTTGAAAACACCGTCCATCAAAAGAAAGCTTTAAGAACCAGGCACGATCAATGTCACAAAATTTGTGATACGCCACAAAGAGTTGTTCGACAAGAGATTGCTCATCCCTTGCTTCTACAATTGACTTGATCTCGATTAATAGCTCTGAAAGCATAATCTAACCTACAGCACTGCAAAATTGCTGATCTTGAACAGCAAGTTCAATAACATTGACGGTTTCTTCGGCTGCTAGTTTTTCTAATATCTGCAAAGAAAGTGAAGGCAGTAGCTGCCCATCAATGACTGATTCAATCATACGAGCCCCATTCTCACTGCGATTCGCTTTTTCTCTAATTAACGGTATGACATCATCAGTAATTTTTACATTTGCTTTATACCGAGTGGATAAAAGCTCTGCCAACTTATCAATCTTCGCACTAATAATTTGCTCAAGAACTTGATCTGCGAGTGGTAAATATGGAACCGTCTCCATTCGGGCGAGTAAAGCCGGCTTGAAGAACTCAGCAAGCTCAGGGTACATAGCATCATCTAATTCATTTAGCCTGTCCGAAAAATCAACGATTGTTTGGTAAGCTAGGTTTGAGGTCATAAAGAACATCACGTTCTGACAGTCAATCAAACGCCCTTCACCATCTGCAAGCTCTCCTTTATCGAAAGCTTGGTAAAATAGATTGAGTACTTCGGGATGGGCTTTTTCAACTTCGTCTAGCAAAACAACAGAGTAAGGTTTCTGCCTTATCGCCTCTGATAGTACTCCACCTTCACCAAACCCTACATAACCCGGTGGGGACCCTATCAATCGCGAAACAGTGTGTTTCTCTTGATACTCAGACATATTAATTGTTGTTAAAAATTGTTTGCCGCCATATAGAAGATTAGTTAGCTGAATAACCGTTTCTGTTTTACCTACACCACTAGGACCAACCAGTAAAAAAGCACCTTGAGGTCGACCTGTTTTACGCAAATCTGCTCTTGCGGTTAATAAGTGTCTGTGAATTTTTGCTAGTGCATGCCCTTGCCCTTTTATGTCGCTAGCAAGCAAGTTGGGGAGCTGCGTGATAGTCGTTAGTTGATCAGTGCTCATTTGGTTGATTGGTACTCCGGTCCAATCTCCAATAACCGCTGCCACCTGTTTTTTATCAACTAAAGCATTAACAAGCGCCTTATCTTCTTGTAAAGATATTAGCGTTTCATTTAATTGCTCTAGTTCTAACTTTATTTCACTGATTAATTCAGCATCAACGCCCTCTTCACTTGTCGGTAATTGCTCTTTTTCACACTCTTGTATTTCATTTTTCTCAACAGACTTTACAAGGCCTTTAGCCTGCTCATATCCCGACAGCGTCTCCTGAAGTGATAAACGAAGCTCTATAATTCTATTTACAATGCTTTGCTGTTCTAACCAAAGTGCTTCTATATCCGTTAATTGGCTTTCTATATTTAGCTTATGCTCAAATAACTGTGAAATGCGATCTTCACTAATGGATACTGATAGGTGTTGCTGTCGCTGCAAACGCGTAATTTCTAGGTCAGTTTGTTTCAACTCGTTTTCTAATCGTTCAAGCTGTTGAGGACGACTACTCAAATTGATAGCAACCCTAGCGCAAGCTGTATCTAAAACATCAATAGCCTTGTCGGGTAATTGTCTTCCAGAAATGTAGCGAGCTGATAATTCCACAGCCGCTTTTAGGCCTTCATCACTAATCAGCACTTTATGTGATTTTTCATAGACGCTACTTAAGCCACGCATGATATGCACAGCAGACTCTACTGTCGGTTCATCCAACTTAACTAATTGAAAACGACGCGTAAGTGCAGGGTCTTTTTCAAAGTATTTTTTATACTCTTTCCAAGTCGTTGCACCGATAGTACGCAACTCCCCTCTTGCAAGAGCTGGCTTCAAAAGGTTCGCAGCATCACCACCACCTTCGGCGTTTCCAGCTCCGATCATTGTATGAGCTTCATCGATAAATAATACAATGTTAGTATCTGCATGCTTTATTTCTTCAATGACCCCCTTCAAGCGTTTTTCAAACTCACCTTTTATAGAAGCCCCGGCCTGTAGTGCTCCTAAATCTAATGCCATCAACTCAACATCTTGCAATTTTTCAGGTACATTACCAGCCACTATCCGTTGGGCAAGCCCCTCAATAAGGGCACTTTTACCTACCCCTGCATCGCCTACAACGATTGGATTGTTTTTTCTGCGTCGACATAAAATATCTACCATGAGTGATATTTCATCATCCCTACACAACACAGGATCTAAATTTCCTAAACGCGCCTGATCAGTATAATTCTCAGTGTATTTATCAAGCAAAGTTGTTTCTGCTTGAGTAAGACTTCCATTTCCTTGACCAGCATTCGACTTTAATTCTTTTGTGCTTGGTGCTTCTACAGACTTAATGAGTAACTGATTAAAGTTATTGCGTAGTGATTCTCTATTTATGACTGATAAATAATCGGCAACCTCATTACGTAAGTAACGATTAGCATTCATCAATACAGCCAGTATGAACACTCCTCCACGAAGCTCATTATGTTTAAGCTCTGTACTTGCTAATAACCACGCATCCTGAAGGGCCTCTACCAGCATTGGGGAGAAGCTAGGGTAACCTCCAACATTCTTTTGCTTATTTACTGCAATGCTTCGCCCTAAACAGTTTTTTAGTTCAAGCATATCTAATTGGGAATGTTCTAAAATGTAACGTAAATCATTATAGGGGGTGTCTAACAATGAAAATAAGAAGTGTGCAACAGTAATTTCTGCATCTTCTTTACTCACACATAATGCCGCTGCTTCTTCCATTGCGTGTTTACACAATGGGTTTAGTTTTTCCATCAATAGAGGTAGTTCTATCCGTATCACTACTTACTCCTTAATCTCTTTTAATTTTTTACTTATTCCATGTCCTTTTAAAACATGGCTGAATATCTTATGGCTAATTCAAAATATGATTTAACTTGTCAAGTACATCATTACTTTGCTGTGCAAGCGTGAAATAGAAGTAACTAAATATTGCCGCAAGACCTAAACCAAAAGTCGCAAAGACTGACCACAAAGGGATTCTTCTATTTAAGCTGTTTTTAGTTTTGAGTACATTTTGGTTTGCAGGTATTGAAAGCGGCCCATCTGGAAGCTCTGGCTGCCCAAGATGAAGTAACTCATGAAGATCTGATACTATTTGTTCAAATTTAGCATCGTTTTGAGCATTTTTTTCGACCCTATAACGGCCACCAAATCCTAAACAGAAACACAGGTAAATAAACTCTAGTAATTCTCTGTAGCGTTTTGGATCTGATTCTATACGACTTAAAATTGAGAAAACTTTTTCACCACCCCAAGTTTCATTATGAAAACGCGTAAGCAATGAATGTTGCGCCCATACCCCGCTACCCCACTTTGTGCCCATAATAGATTCATCAATAAAGGTACAAAGAATATATCGATAAGAAAGTAAGACTGCTTTTTCATAGCCATTAGCCGCTAGTTCTGTATCAATGACCCGTATTTCATCTACTACTTGCTGATAAAGCTCATCAATCCCATCAAACCTAGACATATGTTTAACACGACAAACCATTCCTAATAGTGGTTCTGCAACATCAATTAGTAAATTAATGCTGTTGCCACGCAGTTTGAACCAAAAATCTTCATCAGCATCTATGTTTTCAACATTATCGAAAAGCGCTTCTTCAATCGCATCTCGATTCTTTGTTGCATCAGCCAACATAATTGAGTTTGGACTTTGATGCTCATCACTCGCACTTTGTGGCGTTGCTATTTTTACCACTTTACTGGCTGAGACCATTTTATTAACAGCTACCATCATTAGCTCCTTATTGCCCAAAACTGAAGTTCAAGGTTTGGAATATCTCCAGCGACATGGAAAGCAAAACCATTTGATTCACTGATCATCGACCAACTCGCACTGTTCCTATCTAACTGAAAATAAGTAAATCCTGCATGATATGGCAACTGCCTCGGTACAACAGGTAAACTAATTAGCGGAATACCTGGAATCTGCAAGCTAATTAAGTCGCGAATTCTTTCAACCGAAGCAACCTTAGTTTGCTGAACAAATTGCTTTTTCAAAGTGTCCAAAGGTAAATTAGCACGCACTGCGATAATAAAGTCTGCAGATTCAAGCAGCGTACGATCAGATATCGCAGCTCCCATTAGGCCAAACTTACGCTTTTCCAACGGAATCGCGACGGCCCTAGGCTCAAGCACTGTACTCAAGCTCAATTGCAAGGAATGGATCAAAGGAGCAAAACACTGCTGAGGATTTTCGTGCTCATAAGCAGGAAATACTTGAGGTAGACGACTATCATCGGTGTAAGTAATTAACTCACTAGCGACTTGAAGTAATGCTTCATAAAGCCTTTCAGGGTGTAATACTGATAAACGAGATAAATGAGTAAACCATTGATGAACTCGGTTCAACACTTGTAGCAACATAAAATCCGTCACTTCAGCTACTCCTGATTGCCCAGGTGCACCTAAGCGCTCAGAAATATTTTTAGCCCTCTCACGCATTAAACCTCCCATCTCACCGACAAACCGATAAAGATGTGGGATTACTTTCACCGTCATACTGCAGGGCATGAATTCAGGGTCTAACACGACACTTCCATCAGGTCGCTTTTCTAAAATTCGAGCGATCGGTAAAGCACTAAACGCACTTCTATCTTCTCTTTCAAACATTAAACGAAGATTTACTTTAGCAACATCTAGTTGAACATCATCTCCATCTTTTGAATGAACATCTCTCACTATTTGATTACTCGCTTTATATCTAGAGTGCCCTAAATCATCCTGCCACGTAATTTCCTTCATCGAATCTTCACGCAGCGGAATAGCTAAATACACAATTTGGTTAGCGAAAGCTGCATCTGTTACATCTAAAGGCTGAGGAAGCTCATCTTGAAGAGGGAAATCAAAAGCCGTGCCATCAGGAGTCATACCTGAAGCGGACACTAGGGATATACGCCCAAAGCTAAGATACTCAGTATTGATTTCTAATGCAGATAAACCGTACAAATATTCATTTATGCAACTTATTTGCTGTTTAAACTGGTTTTCTGTATAGCGAAATTGCTGTTGAAAATGCTGAGGCTTAATAAATAAACCTTCACTCCAGATCACTCTATTTCGTGTCGACATAATTAATAATCTTCTTTTTGAAAGTTTACATTTTCTCTTTTGAGCTGCACTAAAAAGTTATAATTACGCCCTTTAGTTTTAACCCGCATGCTCTTCTTCCACTGTGTTTGGTTAGGATCTGAATAACGAGCAATTAAGCCAATATATCTTGTGCCATCAGGAATCTCGCTCGCCTCAACATATTTGTATTGATCAGGTATCAATGTGAAATCATCGTGTGATAAATAGTTTTTACCAAGTGATTCTTCCATCTCAAATATCAACTGATCAAAATCTGCAGAGAGCATTTTTGAATCGTCTTTCATATATATGACATGGAAGTCTATCGGCGTCCCTTCACCCAAATAGTTTTCATTAACATCACGATCAGCGTAAAAGCTTAAAGCGATGGTAGAAGGCGCTGAGTTCCCGCTAGCACCCACTTTAATATCTGGATCCGCCACAATAGCTGCAGATTTTGATGCTGTCGTGCAGCCTGTTAGTCCGAATATTATGCTTAACCCAACTAACAATGATGCACCGAGCTTAAACATCACTATCACCATTATTTTGCAGTTCACGCAGTTTTTGATCATATGCTTGTTCAAAAACTTCACTGTAGAGCTTTTCAAAACCTTGTTGACGGGAAGAGATAAGCTCTGCGTAGTAATGCTTATACATCTCCCATGCCCAACCTTCAGCGCTATCAGCTTGATTGCTATTAGCCCCTCTATAACGCTGGAAGCGCTTAGAGAGTGTATTGGGGTTTAACGCTTGTAAAATTGCATCCAGCGCTTTTTGAGTGGCATGCTGAGTGGCTATTTGGTGCAAATGGATATTATGTAAACTCTCTTTCACCGCCATCGGTGCTGATAAATGCACTTTGGAGCGATCACTATTAAACATCGCTCCCATGGTTGACTGATAATCCAAGCCAAGACGCAACGGGTTGTCTTCTATAGGCTGTAGTATTTTATTCGTGTAGCCCTGCCCACTATCAGACGAAGCGCTTTGAATTTTAAGCAATCCTTGAATGGACTCTTTCAATGTCATCCCAATTTCTTCTAAAACATCATGAGTAGTCGCGCTATCAGCGTTTTTCAAACTAACTTCTAAACCTCTTTGTAAAGGCGATGCAGCGAGATGGCCAGCTTCGTCAAGCAAGCTCACCTTCTCAGACGGCTGATAAGATTTATCTGAGCTTGCTTCTACAGGCTCAGAATTCCCCATGACCAGTTCTTCTAAGTCTTCTAACTTGGCACTAAAATCATTTTTCACAATAGGTACTCCCTCACCAACATTGATGGTGCTTACTTCAGTTTTAATTTTTTGTCGAGACTCTGGTTCACTTGAAGAAACAAAAGGCATCCCCCTTGTGTAATGATTTTTTTGATCAGAACCTTCAATTATCTCTACTAATTCGTTTCTTACATCTTGTAACTTATCTTGTGCATCAAAAAAGTTCTGAGGATCAGCATCGTCAACCACAATCATTGTTTCAGCTAATGCTACCTCTGGATCTGTATTTTCTATTTCACGCACTTTCTCTGTTTCATTTGCGTTGATATCTATCAACAATGAGGTTTGCTTTTCATCACCAACCACTTCTTCCAACAGCGCATTCGGGCTTGCTTTAAAATAATTATTTTGATCGAAATGGACGCGTAATTTAAATTTCCCAATTTCGAAGCAATCATTATCTTGCAGTAGTGCGTGGTTGTTTTCCCCCAGGGGGTAACTTGCATCGTTCACATACACATCGCCCTGCAATTGCTGGACACAAAAATCATTGTCAATAAAGTCTATAAATGCGTGTTCTGCTACAACTGCTGATGATTTATCATATAAAGACCAGTGATCACTGGGTGAGTTGCCAATACTCCCCCCACCCACACTAAAAGAGCAATTTGGCTCAGTGCTTCGCTCTAATGCGTCTATATTTACAATTTGTATAATAATTTCAGGCTGTTCCATTGCTTATGACCTTACGTGTATCAGCACACTACGCTGTTTACTTTTGAGCTTTTCTTCATTTCCAATAAAGGTTGTCCAACCTAATCTACAACTTTTTTCATCTCCAGATTTCATCGGACTTAAATCTGATGGCACCATTCCTAACTCCAGGTCATATGCCAAGGGCTCTCTCAATACAAATTCGACAAGCTTTACTAGCGGTTGGTAATTCTTGCCATTGGGTAAGAATTCTTTAAACCGCTCTTGGCTCAGTGAGTGAATTTTGATAACAAATTTCCCTGATCTGTCTGCCGCTTTTCCCCCTAAGAAGAAGTCGTTGCCCATTGCACAGTTTTTTTTTCCTAGCTTACTTAACTGAAAATCAGGTATATCGACATAACGAAAAACCCACTGGCTGATTGATACATTTGCCAACTCAAAGTAGTGTGCAATTATCCCTGAAACGACATTTGGAGAACGGGATCTACTAGCCAAAGTGCCCGTATAAGAAAGCATCTTGCACCAATTAATAGGAGTTTCACCTCTCAAACTTTGATCAGCCAAACCCACTAGAGAAAACATTTGCTGCGAGAATCCATCGGTAGCATCAGGCTGGAATCTAAGGTAATAGCGATATTTTCGCCAAGTACGATACATTAATGTCAGTAACCGCTGATTAAAGAAATCGAGGAATAAACGAATGCCAGGGTAATTTTGTGCATACTCATAAGAGGTTGTATCAATATAATGGTATGGCAATGGAGATTGAGAACCATGTAACCCTAGAAAAGTAGTTTCTAAAAAGTACCTTTCACTGCCGTTCTCAGTTGTTGAAATTGCGTCTAAATCACTTCCGATAGGAGACTTTAACAGTGAGAGTGATTGCACATCTGCTTTAGGAAATGCAACCGATGCACTGGCTGAAAATCGAATTCGCTGCTCTTTCGCTTTGAAATCCTGATCTCGTTCTTGATCATCACCGTTTATGTTATGAAGCAAATTCACTAACTGGAAAAAGCTATAGTTTGGCGCCTCTTCAAAGATTGCCTGTGCGGGGTTCTTTTCTTTCATATTCATATTAACGGCTGCTCCCCCGCTAACATATCCCAGTGATAACGCTCTCCATTATCAGCATTGAGAACTTCAAGTTCATGAAACGAGTTGATACTTGCATATAAACCAAAAAAGCGGCTCATTACTGCACCAAATAAATATAACTCCCCTTCACTACCAAATGCAGCCTCCTTTAAAGTGAGCACAGAGCGTAAACCTCTAACAGGAAGACCTTTTATCATACGATCAACCGGAGTCGTTTCTATTCCTTCGATGCCTTTTAAACGTAACGCAGACGCTCTCTGTGCCTGTATGTTAACTAAGGCTTTAAAATCATAGGCTCTTAAAATTGCCACTAGCGCATCTTTCGATAATAGAGAGAGGTAGTTAAGAGACATATTTGAAATAAGTGTCCATAACAAACTTCCATCTAACGATGGGCGCAGTGATTGAGTCGGCTTTGTGATGTTGCTAAAGGTACAAAATGCAGGGCTATCTTCTGTTGATTCAGTGATATCCCCTACCTGCAATAAATCAGGGAGCAAACGGTTAGTACATGTCAAACTAAGAGAAACTGTTTCGGTCAAATCGAGGCACTGCTCTTCATCGCCTCTCACAAATGCTAAAAAGTGATCAAAGCCTATTTCTCGTACACTATCTTTGACTCTCGTACGATAATATAAAGAAGTACGCCCTTCAGAACGCTCAATTTCGTGATGAAAACTTTCAAAAGCGCTATATCTTCTAACTCCTCCTCTTACTCTACCACTGTCATCTGCTAACCAACCATTAACGGAGTCAACATTAAACACCTCAAACTGTTCTGCTCTTGTTCCAGCAGGGGAAATCTTATAATCAACTTTTTGACCATTAAGGTTGATTGGATCAGCTTCGTGCTTAAAAAGATTTACAGCAGGCACACAATAGAGCTCAAATGCGTTATCTCTGATCTTTATGCCTGCAGGAAATGTCCTACGAAAAGTAAAGCGTATTGTCATTTCATCGGCACTTGCGGGAGGGAATACTTTATCTAAACCAAGTAATTCAAAAGATAAAAATGACTGTGGAAAACATAGGTACTCTTGAAGAATGCGATACCCTTGATACACATTAGAAGGATAAGGAAGCAATGATTCTTCAGGCTCAAATCCCGTTTGCTTAAAAGCAGATAAAGGAATAGGAAAGCTTGTCCCTTTTATCACAATTTCCATACTTTTAAGGTAATGATTAAACCACAAGCACATTGTATGAGCCGTGTGTAACTCTGCACCTAAAAATACACGTAAGCTTTTCATATCCATTTTCTGAAGTGGTATTGTATCATCGAGCTCCAGAGCTAAATCTATTACCGATTCCTCTCTTGAATGGCTAGCGACCACCCCTTTTTTATACATTGGATACAAAACCACATCGTGACACGTACTAAACGTACAGGCTATGCTACTAGTATCATCTTCTGTTTCTTTAGCGAAAGCATCATTCTGACCTACTTTAATGCTTTTTAAGATAGAACCTTTAGGCACTATTTGTTTGGTCGTTATTGCCCCCTCGCCAGGAGTGTATTGAATCATTGTGGCACTAGGGATAGGCCTTAAATAATTCGGCCACAACATGTTTATAGTAGAGTGCGTCAGTTCCGGTAACTGATCTTCAATTTTCTGTCTTAGCCGGCCCGTTAAAAAAGAGAACCCTTCAAGTAATCGCTCAACATCTGGGTCGCTATTTGGCTCAGAGAGGTATTGGCTTAAGCTTGGATTAGCTTCTGCAAATTCCTTTCCCTGCATACGCAAAAAGTCGAGTTCATCACGAAAATACTTGTTTAAATTCACAGCGTTCTCACATTATTTTAAAGTTTCGATCTTTATCTAAATACAACTCGATTGTGACTCTGTCGTGTTTAGATTCGATGTTAAACTGACACGTAATCCCAAACTGTAAAACAGTAGGATCCTCTTCTCTGTACCCTGTAAAATTTACATCAACATTACAGAGCCTTTTCTCATACTGGCTGATACAGCGTTTAATATCTTGAGCAATTGATCTTGCTTGATCCTTACTACCTACGGCAGCATCGTTAAAATCAAGCAGACCATACCCTCGGGACGACTGGCTAGCACCTGCTCGTGTATTAAGAAGATGCTCTAGATGCCCTTGTACCGAATCGACTAATTGCTGAAGATATTCTGATCTACTCAACAGAGTACGAGATTTCCGCTGGTCATCTGAGCTAGCTTGCATCCTTTGGAACAAACTAACTCCACTAGTTTCACTCATTTAGTCTTGATCTAAACGGCCAACTAAAGACAACTCAAAGTTTGCACCCATATATTTGAAGTGAGGGCGAACTTTCATCGCGACTTGATACCAACCTGGGTCTCCTTCCACATCAGTTACAACAATGCTAGCTTCTCTTAATGGTTTACGAGAACGGACATCCGCTGGTGGGTTTTCCTGATCTGCAACGTATTGTCTGATCCAACCATTAAGCTCACGCTCTAAATCTTGGCGTTCCTTCCATGAACCAATTTTTTCACGCTGCAACACTTTAATGTAATGCGCCAAGCGATTAATGATCATCATGTAAGGGAGCTGAGTACCCAACTTATAATTGGTTTCAGCCATTTGGCCTTCTTTCGTTTTAGGGAAATTCTTTGGTTTTTGAATCGAGTTAGCTGAGAAGAATGCAGCATTATCACTGCCCTTTCTCATTGTTAAGCTAATAAACCCTTGTTCTGCTAGCTCATACTCTCTACGGTCAGTAATGAGCACTTCCGTCGGAATTTTCGCCTGCAACTCACCCATAGATTCAAATAAATGAACTGGCAGATCTTCAACTGCACCGCCGCTTTGTGGCCCGATAATATTTGGACACCAACGATACTTTGCAAAACTATCTGTTAAGCGATTCCCCATTAGTAGTGCGGTATTACCCCACAAATAATGCTCATGGTTCTTAGAGACATCTTCGGTATAGTTAAAGCTACGAACAGGGTTTTCAACAGGATCATAAGGCGTACGTAGTAAGAAACGAGGAGCTGTTAACCCAATATATTTAGAGTCTTCTGACTCACGAAGTGAACGCCATTTCGTGTATCTTGGAGATTCGAAAGTCGCTTCCAACTCTTTAATGCTTGGGAAGTCTACGAATGAGTCAATACCAAAGAACGAGGGGGCTACTGAGGAAATAAATGGTGCATGAGACATAGCACCAACAGCTGCTACGTATTGCAACAGTTTCATATCAGGAGTTGAAGGAGTCAGAGCATAATGTCCGATCATTGCACCGATAGGTTGACCGCCAAACTGACCGTATTCATTTGAGTAAACATGCTGATATAAACCAGACTGTACAACTTCAGGTGAGAATTCAAAATCTTCTAACAGCTCATCTTTTGTAGCGTGTAAAAGTTCGACTTTAATATTCTCACGAAAATCTGTGCGGTCTATTAAAAGTTTTAATCCTGACCATGCAGACTCCAATTGCTGGAATTCAGGCACATGCAAAATCTCATCAATTTGAGCACTAATTTTTTTATCTAGCTCAACAATCATTTGATCAACTAAGCCTTTATTAACAGGCTCTTCCGATGATCCTCTTTCCAGCATGTTAGAAATGAAAGCCATTACGCCATCTTTTGCAATGTCATAACCTTCCTCTTCTTGCTTCATACGGCTTTGCGCCATGATTTGATCAAGTAGAGAGCCTTCTATCTGAGCGGCTGCTTCTTGTTGCGTTTGTTGATTATCCATACTTTAAAACCTTCCTTGAATATCCCGGATTAGTTGTCTTTGTCTGCTAAGTCTTCTGCAAGGCTAAGCTCAGATAGCAGTCGATCACGTGCTTCTTCACTGCCTAAAAGCTCTTGCAGCTTCTCTCTGAAAGCAGGTACGTTACCTAACGGCCCTTTCAGTGCCACGAGAGCTTCACGTAAATCAATGAGCTTTTTCACCTCAGGTACTTGTTGTGCCACGCTATCTGGTTTGAAATCACTCAGACTTTCAAATTGAAGATCAATTGCTATTTCTGACTCTGCCCCTGATTCACTTTCAGTTAGCTTGTCTGGAACAGATGTTTTGAGCGCAAGGTTTTTCTCTTTAAACACAGAGCCAAAATTGTTTTTGTCGATAGAGACCGTTTTTCTATCTACTATCGGCGTTTCTTCTGGATTACCCGTAAAGTCACCCAACACCATCAACTTAAGCGGTAATTCAACCTCTGCTTCTTGGCCTCCTGTTGCTGGTACGTATTTAATATTAATCCTTTCTTTAGGCGCTACTGTCGCTTCTTTTGCCATGATATTAATCCATTATTTAGTTTCACTTGCTCTGAACACTGCTAACGTAAAATTTAACAGCCCTAGATCTTATTCAGTGACACCTATGTTTTTGAAACTCATTACAACGTTTTCCAATCAACAAAAGGCTCACTCACCCAACCCGGTTTTACTCCTTCACTTTCTATATATAACCAACCGTTCAAATCAGGTGTGTATTGCTGCACCTGCACTGACTTTTTATTTCGAATTGTCGCAACTCTAGGACTCTCGATGCCCGGAGCTTGTCGAATATTTAGACTTTCATTTACGGTCTTAACATTTCCGACTCCCGTCACAAAATAAACGAGATTGCCTTGATCATTTTTGTACTTGGGCAATACAGCCAACTGCGCAGGTGTTAATACCAGAGAATGAATTTTTTTCTTGACCAAAGCTTCAATAACATCGTTAGTTGTTTTTAAAGGAGCGTCTTCTTTCCCTGTGGTCCTACCCTTAACTTTAGAAGCTCTGTTATTGGATAGAGTCGCTTCCTCAGTAGGGCGCGTATTTTTTCTGTCAACTTTAAAGTCTTCTATAACGACAGCTTTTTTAGAGGTAGCCGCAACTGTTGCAACAGAAAGAAAATCTTTGCTGCTTTTAGTTTTAGCCATTAATACATTCGAATCTTTCGAAGGAGTTATTAACTGTTCTTTATAACCTTTACCGTTTTCATGCACATCACTACTAGATATTGAAAGCGACGGGTTCATTTGGTGTTGCTCAATAGCTTCAAGAATATCTTGGTCTTCTTCTATTTCTATAACTTGAGCTTTACTAGCATTGATTTGTTCTTTGCATGCACCTAAGAAGCGATTATCTACTTTGATAGGTTCACCTGGTGCTGAAACATCAAGCTCAGATTTAAAAATAAAGCTACGTTCATTAGCCTTTAGAAAGAAGTTGTATTCCTCTCCTATATTTTTAACCACTGTTAACGTCGACCAAACTGAGCACTGAGGCTCTTCAAAATGCACTAAAGCCAATAAAGCACCCACTTCTCTATCAACCTTAAAATGCTTTATAAATCGGTAACCATTACTCTTTAGGTAAAATTGATGTTTTGCTAAATACTTGCCCTGCATAACACTAATAACTTGATTAGCATTCAAAATCCCTTTCTCACTTTTAGCTAAGGTCTTATTACTAACCTGGTAAAGTTGAAACAAGAAATACCCTTTGCGAACTTTAGGCGAAAAGAAACTGCGTTTCTTTGTGTTAGACACAGTCGTATCTGCATTTACAGTAAGTGCAGAAATAGATAGTTCAGAGGGCTGCATTTCGTTCGAACCGACTTGAATATCTGGATCATAAATAACTTCAGCAACCTTAGTGACAGTTTCAACTGTTGTGGAACAACCAGCTAATAGCAAAACCAAAACAGCACAAACGGCGGATAGCGCTGGTTTGAGCAAAAACAAATGAGCTTTTTGTTTTAAACACTTGAAAATGTATGTACTACTCATAATTCCCCACCTGTGATCACGTTTAACCCTCACTTCAACTAAATGCATATACATATTTAATTCAAAATAGCTTGAGCATATTCAGTAAAATCATAGATAAAATAGCTGAAATTAATGAACACTTATAAAATCTATTATTTATCCTTAATTAACAAATAGATAAAAAATAAAACATTAAAAACTCATTACACGATAGTCATTAATTCACAATGTAATTTGCAAAAACACATACCTATATTAAGCTAGGCGTTTTTTGATGTTTATTAATGAAAAATGAATATAGTTGAACCACTTTTCTAATTCAACCCTATTCTTTGGCTGCTATTTTTTTCAAGAAGCTTGCGTTAAAAATCGCAAAGTTTTTCCTAAGAAAAAGTCATTACTTTATTGATCAGAAAACAAACCAAAAAGAAACAAAATATATTAAACTATTGATTTATATCTATTTATAAATATTTAAAAAATTTTAAAGCTATTTAAAAAATTCATAGAAATCGAATGCTAAGATAATTTCTTAAAAATATTTTAGGTAATTAACCAAGATTAATAAGATAAATTTATGACTATTATTGGCAACATTAATTTTTTATGATGAACTTTTTTATATTTAGACTTGTCGAGATTTATGAAATGATAAAATACACATTTATATGCATATGCATTTTAATACTCAGTGCGTGTAAGCAATATACAACACAGTCTCAAAATACTTCTTGGGTTAAGAATCAATTATCAATCAGCCAAGCTTACGATGCATATTTGGGACAAAGTCAAAAGCGAACGGCTCAACCATCTTCTCTATCTCAAAGCTCATCGCAAAGTTTATGGAAGCTCAGTGCGAGCAAAATGCGCATGAATTTACAGTCGAAAAGACCTCGTGTAGCAACACAAATAACCAACTTCATAAATAATCCTCAGTTTGTAAAAAACTCCTCATATCGTGCTCAGCCTTACTTTCATTACGTTCTCAAAAGTGTTCTTGAAAAAGGACTTCCAGCAGAACTAGCACTGCTACCTTTTATTGAAAGCGGCTACAACCAAATGGCAACATCAACAGCACATGCGGTGGGAGCTTGGCAATTTATAGAGAGCACAGGTAAGCAGTATGGGTTAAAAAACAATCTTTGGTACGATGCACGCAGAGATATAATTGCCTCTACGCAAGCTGCTTTAACGCTACTTGATGATTTGAATAAGAATTTCAAAGGAGACTGGCTATTGGCGCTTGCTGCTTATAACTGCGGCAGTCAATGTGTTAAAAATGCAATCAAAAAGAATGAAAGGGCAGGAAAAGCAACAGATTTTTGGTCACTGCCTCTACCTAGAGAAACACGACATTATGTTCCTAAATTTTTAGCGATTGCAACGGTAATTAAACACGCTGATCGGTTATCGATAACGTTAGCCCCTTTGTCTAACCAGCGTTATTTCTCTATTGTGAGGTTTAATGGCCGAGTAGACTTGCGTGAACTAGCGGTGACAAGTGGGATATCAACAGATAAGTTATTCAGCCTAAATGCTGGGTATAAACTAAAGCAGACGAATCCTAGTGGAACTCATCGCTTAATTATCCCAATATCCAAAGCGAATTCTCTCAAGCAAAACTTGGCTAAACTTGTATCGAATAATCAAGTTTCTATTAAAGCAATGAATGCTAAGGCGACAAATAACTCAGTCATTGCACCGTTTCAAAGCACAAGTCAAAAACCTATTTCGCTTTGACGGCCTAGATATTCAAAGGTTTCTAGTAATAGCCTGACAATTAGCTATAGCTATTAATCCGGCTAGCTTTACTTAGGCTTAGGAAGATGCAACCACTGCGATATACGACGGGAAATAGCTTTTAAAGACCAAACCTTCTCTTTTTTCTTCTTTTCAGTCTCACGCTCTATTTTTTGTTGATGCTCTACGACCCTTTCTTGTTCGCCTATCGAAAGCTCTTCTTTTTCGATACACGCAAACACTCCCTGTGAGTCAATTACTGGGTCTTTTTTTCGAACATTCCTACCTGTGCTAACTTTTACTTCCATATCTCAATCCTAAAGTCTCAATCCTAAAATAGTTTAATACTCGATGTATCATTTTCAGCGCAGACCTTAGCAACAAAAAATAGTGAATTGAATATGAAAAATTAGTAGTTTGAGCAACATTAAGCAACAACTTACTCTATGTCTATGCTATTAATGATTTCTTAGGGCGAACTCTACTGCTTTTAGGGCATGTATTTCAGTTGTATCATAAAGGTGTGCCTGCGTATGCTCAGGCTTTATTAATAAAGAAATCTCAGTGCATCCTAAAATGACACCTTGAGCACCTTCTCGCACTAAGCTATCTATTATCTCTAAATAAATTCGGCGAGAGCTATCTGAAATAACTCCTCTGCAGAGTTCATTATAAATAATGTTATGTACTTGCTGTCTTTGTTCTTTATTAGGTGTTACCACATCTATTGCATATGTTTCAGATAACCGCCCTTTATAGAAGTCTTGTTCCATTGTAAAAGCCGTTCCTAGCAAACCAACCTTTGTAACATTATTTTCTAGCAGCTTCTCAGCAGTAGCATCTGCAATATGAATTAGCGGGATATCTATTTCTTTAACAATTTGAGCTGCTACTTTATGCATCGTATTAGTACAAATCACTAAACAGTCAGCGCCAGACGCTTGAATTGCATTGGCTGCTTTAGATAATATAGCTGCCGTTTCATCCCAATCGCCAGTGTGCTGAAGCTTTTCTATTTCTGCAAAATCTACACTGTGTAAAATAATTTTAGCACTATGCAAACCGCCAAGGTGTTGCTTTACATATTCATTAAGCATTTGATAATAAGTAGCTGTAGACTCCCAACTCATTCCGCCTAACATTCCAATCGTTTTCATTTGCACCTCTTAGTCAATAACACTGCTGATAGCAGGCTTTTGGGCGACCTCACTTGCAGCAGACACCTTCTCTTTCCAGCGATTCACGATTAATAAAGCTAACCCCGGTAAAAGTAGCCACATTGCTAACCAATTGCTGTTTTCCCAACCCATGTTATGAAACAACCAGCCGGCACTAAAAGCGCCTATCGCATTTAAAAATGCCACTGCTGACTCGTTAATTCCCTGCATTTTATGAGCATCACCCGGTAGCGTTGCTACAAGCGCACTGCCACCTACATAGAGCATATTCCACCCCAGCCCTATACCAATCAAAGCGAGCAAAATACCATAATAATTATTCACATAAATTGCGATTAACATAGAAACCAACATAGCGATATAACCACCAAATATGACTTTTTGTGTACCAATTGCTGAAATTATCCGGCCCATAAATAGTGAGGGTACAAACATCGATATCACATGGCACTGAATAACAAACATAATTGACCCAAAGGGCACTCCCATCTGATTCATCTTCAATGAAGACTGCATCATCAATAGCGCCATGATCATATACCCAAAACCCGATGCATAAATTGCGACAAAGAGTAGCAGTGGTAACCGCTCTTTGTTATTGCTTTGCACGTGATTCTCAAGCTGCGATTTCACCCTATCATTAACTGATTGATCACTGGGTATAAACAGAATAATTAGCATCACTAAAAATGCTAGCGCGACAAAACTCAGATAACTTGCACTAAACGGGAAAGTTTCAAAAACCAAACGACTATGTTGTGCTATTTGCGGACCAATAAAAGCAGCAGCCACTCCGCCCAGTGTAACTAGTGATAGTGCTTTTGCTTTACGTTTATCATCTAACCCATCGGTTGCGGCAAAACGAAAGTAAGCAAAGGCACTAATCGATACACCAAAAAAAATATGAGCGAGTAAATTCACATAAAATGAATGCCAATAAATAGATAGTGCTCCTAACACTCCGCCTAATCCCAAAGCCATTGCTCCCATCAAAAATACAGGCTTACGACCAAAGCGTTTCATTGACATAGACAGCAAGTACGAGCAAAAAATAACCGCTGCAAATTGAATTCCATAAGGTAATGTAGCCCACTGTGGGAGAGGCGTCAGTGCCTTGCCTACAATAGGAGAAATAGAGACAGCAACAACAGCACTAGTCAGTGATAACCCTTGGGCTATCGAATAAAAGATGGTTTGGCTACGCATACTTGGTTTACCTAAATATAAAAAGAAGACAGTGAAACCTTAAAAATATTTACCCATCAAACTAAGGATTCACTAGACTCAAATGAATACGACGATTACGCTTCCCTTTATTCTCAATCTTATTGATCAATAGCTCACCAATTTCCAATGTGTTTTTAACATGCGTGCCACCGCAAGGTTGCAGGTCTACGCCTTGAATATTGATTAGGCGAACATTTCCACAGCCTTTTGGAGGCTGCACTGATAATGTGCGTACTAAGCTTGGGTTTTCAGATAATGCTTGCTCACTAATAAATTGTTTTTCAACGGGGTGTTGCGCTTTTACTAATTCATTTAAGCGATCAGTTAATGTTTGTTTATCAACACTATGATCACCTAAATCAAAATCTAGTCGGCTTTTTAGCTCACCGACAGATCCGCCTGTCACGCCTCTAGGGATCAATGAACACAATATGTGCATTGCACTGTGCATACGCATTAATCGATGACGCCTTTGCCAGTTGAGCGTTAGATCAACCTTGTCCCCAACTTTCAAATTATGCTCTAGCGGCTCCACTTGATGAATAATTTCACCTGCAATGCTACCTTTTCGTGTATCAACAATTTGTAACTTTTGATTAGCACAAATTAACTCTCCAATATCTCCAGGCTGGCCACCACCTAAAGGATAAAAGATCGTTGCTTCAAATGTTAACCATTGCCCATCAACAGCTGTTATTTGAGTTTGCAATTGCTGCAAATAAGGCTCTTCATTAAAAATAGCATTAGTCATATATTCACCTGCGTTTTATTTTTATTGAACTGCTAATCCTTCACATAAGAACTTAGCGATAAAGCATTGAAATCAAGTGTTGCACAAGATATTGTATGACTCAATTTATTTATTGCATGACATACAATATGTGGTTACCACAACAAACAGATAAAAAGCACGGCGTAAACAGCTTAGTGACTGCAATTGAAAAAGCGATTTTCTCACAACACTTAAAGATTGGTGAGCGTTTACCTCCTCAGCGCATCCTTGCATATAAACTCAACGTAAACCCAACCACGGTCTCTAGAGCGTACCAGCGCGCTGCTCAAAAAGGTTTAGTAGGCGGCCAAATAGGCCGTGGCACTTATGTTTTAGCGCAGAGTAACGCAGCATTATTCTCACAAGTGTTATCCGAGCGCGAAGAGGGCGTAATTGATTTATCAATCAATAAGCTGCCTTGTGATGACACTATTCTTGCGATCAATAAAGCCGTAGAGCATGCTAATTATTACCGCGATACAGCGCAGTATTACGAATATATCGATCAAGCTTTAATCGCGCGATACCAACTTGCTGTTGCACAATGGCTAGAACGTTCAAGAGATATTCATTTTCAAAGTGAGCAAATTCTCGCTATTCCTAGCTGTCAATATGCCATCCACTTCATTTTCAAACAATGCCTCACCCCTGGTGCCGTTATCATTGTTGAGCAGTTCACAGCTCCTGGAATTATTGCTGCAGCAAAAGAATACGGCCTTCGTCTATTCACTTGTAAATGCGACGATCAAGGCTTGATTCCTGAATCACTCGATTCAATCATCACACAGACCAACGCCAAGCTGTTAATTACTATTCCTTCAAATCAATCACCTATGGGCACAACACTCTCCACACAAAGGCGTCAAGCCCTTGCTAAAGTTATTGTTAAACGGGATTTATTGACAATCGAAGAAGATATTTATGGTATGTTCGCAACACCTTCACCACTGGCAAAATATGCCCCTCAGCATACTTTACTCGTCTCTGGTTTTAGCAAATGCTTAAGTGGTGGGCACAAAGTTTCATTCATCGCCACTGCCCACCCTGTACTCAAGAAATTGCAAAATAACATCATTGAAACTTTGTGGTTAATATCAAGCAGCAGCGCAAGTCACATTGTGACAGCCCTTGAGCATCAGTTTATTGAGCAAGCTATTGCACACGTTAACAAAAATAACATCAGAAAAAACCGCTTAATTAACAGCATTATGAGCTTATCAGTGACGCATACAAACCCTCATCACTGGCTACCCTGCTCGCACAGTTTTGTGCAGCAAGCTGCAGATCACGGCATAAAATTAGCACATCAAGAAAACTTTGCTGTGACACAAGATCAGCTGCCATTGCAACACTACCGTTTGAGTGTTCACAGTGTAAGTGAGGAGCACCTTAAAAGTGCAGCAATGACTCTAGCCAAACTCAGGAACACACAGGACAGTTAAGAAAGCGTTTTGATGACCTTTATATCCAGTCGCTTAGCTAAGCGGCTAAGATTTGCGCGATCTAATTGTAAACTGCGCGCCGCTTTGGCCCAGTTTCCTTGGTTTTTCTCAATTGCTTTTATTATTCTTTGGCGTTGAAACTGATCAGTCAATTGCTTCAAAGACAGACTATCAAGCTCATCATTTTCAGCGGTCGCTTTATAAAGCTCAGAAGATACATCATCAGGGCAGGATTCGAAGGATTGAAGAGATGGCGCAAGATGTAGTCCCATCTCATTGCTTAATTCGCTACAATCTTCGATATCAATGACCACCATATTTACACTTTTACGCTCATCCTCAGCTGATTGAAAATCACTGCCAATCGCATTGGCAGGCAGCGATTCAAAACGTCGAGCCTTTGCTTTTAATGCGCTTCTATTAACCAGGTGCTCTAGCTCTCGAACATTACCCGGCCAGCTATAACGCTCAAAGGCCACCAGCAATATCGAAGATATTTTCAACTGGCTTAACCCAAGCTTGCGGCGCATTTGCTCAGCAAAGTAACCAGCCAGTAGAGGCACATCTCCATGGCGCTCACGCAAACTTGGCATCGCAATTGGAAAAGCACTTAAGCGATGGTACAAATCTGCTCTAAATCTTCCAGCTGCAACTTCTGCGGGTAGATCTCGATTTGTTGCAGCTACTACTCTCACATTTACCTGCTTAACACTATCTTGCCCTACAGGTTGAATCTCATTTGATTGGAGAGCCCTAAGCAGCTTACTTTGAGCATTTAAAGGTAGCTCCCCTATTTCGTCTAAAAACAAAGTGCCTTTATCGGCAAGCGCAAATTTACCCGTTCGATCTTTTTCAGCACCGGTAAACGCGCCGCGTACATGCCCAAACAACTCACTTTCTATCAAATTTTCTGGTAATGCCGCGCAATTTACATACACTAAAGGCGCCTCACTTCTACTAGAATGGCGATGCAACATTCTAGCCGCTAGCTCTTTACCTACACCGGTTTCACCTGAAATTAACACCGTAAAATCAGAAGCTGCTACTATTTCTATATTTCGAGACAGTTTTTTCATACTGTCACTTTCACCAATTAACTCACCGCCATCGCGCAATAAAGCTTCCTTGGTTAAAGCACTTACTACTTGCTGTGAATGGCTAGCAACTTGCTCGAGACGCTCAATCATCAGCGCAGTATTTAAACTCGCAGCCGCTAATGCCGCCACTATTTCTAAGGTGCGCTTTGGTATGTCATCAAATGTGCCTGCGATTAAGCTATCAAGGGTCAGCACCCCCAATAAGCGGTCCTCAAAATACAGGGGGAGCCCCATGCACGCATGAACAGGCAAGTCTCCTTCGCGGTCGATTAACAATCCATCATAGGGGTCTGCAAGCTCACTATCACTTGCAAAGCGCACCGCATTGCGGGATTGACAAATTTGTTCAAAGCGCGGGTGATCACACAATAAAAAGCGGCGTCCCAAAGTATCCCGGCTTAACCCCTGCAGCGCGATTGGTTTGAGTAAATCTCGATGGAAAGATAGCAGTGCTACAGCATCACAAGGGATTGTTTTTCTGACGGTATCTAGTAATCGATCATAGCGTGTTTTAACACATAAGCTCGCCGTTAAATCTGTCGCTAACTCAATTAATGCAGTGGTTGTAATTTCATTCATCGGTTTGCTCAAAGCTGTTATCTACAAAAGGCTATATGGCGCACAACAAAACACTGTGTCATTTTGACTATTAAAAGTAATTTCAACAACTAATTTTTATAGTCAATTTAACAACAATATCAACAGCATACTACCGTTAATATTTAAATACTTGTTTTTATTATCTTTAATTTTTTTGGCACTGCATTTGCTATTAGTCAGTCGTGAGCAAGAAATTGATCTAAGTCAAAATTTAGCGCTTATACAAATCACAATATTTAAAACAGAGATTAGCAAAGAAAGTATCACTCAGCGCATTATCCGAGTTGATACGCACTTGAGGTAATAATTATGTCCGTAAAAGTAACTGACAACAGACAAACCTTAAAACGCCAACAATCTTTAGGTAATTGCATACTACTGATTACTGCAATCTGGGCAATCGCTGCTATCAGTATTGCTTTCATCTTTGAGCATAACTTTAGCTTAGCTTGGCAGATTGCAGCACATATCAGCATTATTGTGTGCTCTGTCACACTGAAAATCGGCTATTTATTGCGTAGCTTTGCACTCAAAAATCTCGGCCTTAATAATTTTTAACCATTGGAAAAACCATGTTAACAGATCATCATATTAGTATTATTAAAAGCACTATCCCCCTTTTAGAACAAGCCGGTTCTGCATTAACTTCACATTTTTACCAGCGGATGTTTAGAGAGAACCCTGAACTTCAAGACATCTTCAACATGAGTAATCAAAAAACAGGGAATCAGCAAGTTGCACTGTTTCAAGCCATTGCAGCCTACGCTAAACACATTGAAAATTTAGGCGCGCTAACATCAGCAGTTGAGCGTATTGCACAGAAGCATACAAGCTTTAACATTCAGGCTGATCACTACGCTATTGTTGGTCATAATTTACTCGAAACTCTACGAGAACTAGCACCTGATGCTTTCACGCCAGAAGTAGAAGAAGCATGGACAGCCGCATATCAGTTCCTTGCTCAAATATTCATCGGTCGCGAAGCAGAGCTTTATCAGCAAAGTGCCACTGCCAAAGGCGGCTGGAACGGCTGTCGTGATTTTATCGTCAGTGCAAAAAACGTTGAATCTGATGTAATCACAAGCTTTACATTTACCCCAGTTGATAAAATGCCAGTGATTGATTACAAAGCTGGCCAGTACATTGGTCTTGACGTACAGCCCACTGATAACAAATATCGTGAAATTCGCCAATATTCTCTTTCAAATAAAGCCAATGGACGCGACTACCGCATCTCTGTAAAGCGCGAAAGTCAGCCTTTTAAAGGGATTGTTTCTAACTATTTACATGACAACCTTCAAGAGGGTGACGTAGTACAACTGCACCCACCTGCCGGTGACTTCTTCTTTGAAGAGCGCGGTCATAATGTGGCATTAATCTCAGCAGGTGTTGGCGCTACACCTATGCAAGCTATGCTCGAGCAATTAACAGCAGACAACTACGCTCACCACATTTATTACTTACATGCTTGTGAAGATGCAGCTCACCATGCTTTTCACCAGCGCACTCAAGAGCTGTGCGTATCGCCAAATCGTGAACAACATAGTTGGTACCTAAAAGGCGAAAACACTAATGAAAATGGCCACAGCGGCTATATTGATATCAACAAGCTAGATATCCCTCTGCATGAAACCGATTTCTACATTTGCGGTCCTGTCGGCTTCATGCAGTTTATGAAACAACAGCTCATTGATGCGGGTGTTGCCGATGAATGTATTCACTATGAAGTATTCGGACCACATCAAAATTTATAAACAAGTTGCGAGTTGCGAGTTGCGAGTTGCGAGTTGCGAGTTGCGAACAGAATAAGCCTAAATAGCTAAATCATAATAACCCACTTGAATAGAGTCACTGTAAAAGTGGGTTATTTTCAATTACCAAGCAGCTTGGTAAATCATCAAAGCATCAGCCTCATTTACTTCACGTGGGTTATTGACCAAAAGACGCGTTTGTTTCATTGCCTCACTTGCCAACAAAGGTAAAGCAGCCTGTTCAATACCGTAGTCTCTGAGCCTCACTTTTTTCACTAGTAAAGTATTCAATTCACTCAGCTTATCTATAAATGCACTACTGCGCGTAATCTCATCCGTGATTTTGGCCAATTGAGGAAACACCAATGGTGCCAATATTGCATACTGCTCTGCACAAGCCTGTTGGTTAAAGCGCATCACATGAGGCAAAATTAGCGCATTAGTTAATCCATGAGACAAATGATAAATTCCCCCTAAAGGGTAAGCGAGAGCGTGCACCGCAGCCACCGGTGAGTTTGCAAACGCTTGACCTGCAAGCATGGAGCCGAGCAACATGTTAGATCGTGCATTAATGTTGCTGCCTTCATTAACGGCCGTTTCTATATTCGCCCCCAGCATCACTAAAGCATCTTTGGCCAACGCATCAGAAACAGGGTTGTGGTTTGGGCTGCGCGATGTAAATGCCTCTATAGCATGTACCATGGCATCAATCCCTGTTGTCGCTGTTACCATTGGCGGTAATCCAATCGTCAAATCAGCATCTAACAGTGCTATATCCGGCATTAACTGTGCAGACACAACGCCCTTTTTCTCTGTCTCACCGACGGTAATTATCGCCACCGTTGTCACTTCAGAGCCAGTACCTGCTGTTGTCGGTATTTGAATCAACGGTAGCCTTTGCCCTTTGACTAAATTAACACCGTAAATCTCTGACAATTGCTCTTCACCTTTTGCAAGCAATGCCACCAACTTAGCCACATCCATGGATGAGCCACCGCCCAAACCAATGACCGCATCGACATTCTCAGCAATTGCCTGCTCTGTTGCAGCTAAAACTATTGATTCAGCGGGATCTGCCAACACCTCATCAAAGACACTCACACTAATACCTGCCTGAGTGATTGAATTTATCACGCCAGTTAGCAAACCTGCTTTAATAATCCCTTGATCTGTCACTATCAAAACACGTTTTATAGATAAACCAAGGCACAAGCTACCTAACCTGGCAGCACTATTAGGTTCACAAATTATTTGTTTGGGAGCATTAAAGGTAAAACTGTTCATCCAACTTCCTTAATTTTTTCTTCAACTGTAACATATTCAATAGCTTAAGATGGAGTCTCTCGTACTTAATCAAGAAACTAAACGTTTGAAAGAGACTTTGTTATTATTAGCGCTTTAAAACAGCACTGAGTAGAGAACATGAGCGAATTAGTAATCACAGACGTAAAAATTGGTGACGGCAAGACAGCCGTTAAAGGTGCATTAATTACAACTAACTATCGCGGTTTTCTCAGCGATGGTAGCCAGTTCGACTCCAGTTACGATAAAGGCAATAGCTTTCAATGTGTGATTGGCACAGGTCGCGTCATAAAAGGATGGGATCAAGGGATTTTAGGTATGAAAGTTGGCGGTGTCCGCAAACTTGAAGTGCCTGCTGCACTTGCTTATGGTGAGCGAAAGATGGGCAATGTCATTCCTGCTAACTCTGATCTCAGTTTTGAAATAGAGCTGCTTGAAGTGCTTACTCGCGACGATGAAATCAGCTAGCTACCCTGCGCATATATCGAAGCTTGCTTCGTTATATGCAATCTATGCGCTCAATTATCAAGAACTTTAAACGTTTACCTTCACAAACATTCTCTTTCACTAGTTAGACAAAAACTAGCTCCCGTCACACAAGCAAAATAGCCCCTTAATTACTGTGTCATCATTTAGTGTATTAATTTGTAAAATTGCAATCGCCAACCTAAGCTAATAAAAGTTAATTGTTATTGATGCCTAACGATGCAACCACCCATGCAATATATACGTATAGATTAAGCAGACACTGAAACACAGTCAATGACCAAGGATTGGTTCTATGTTAACGAAAAAACCGCTCATTGTTTTATCTTCTTATATCATCCTCAGTGCCTCACTGTTTCTTGGAGGCGCTTATTTATATGAAGACATTATTCGCAACTCACTCACCCAAAGTATGGCTAACACTTATCTGAAAACACTATCACAGCTGCAAAGTTACTATGCCAAAGAAATTGTGCCGCGAGCTGTGAATGTCGGTATTGAATTAACCGCTGACCCAGCGGCAGAACCCAGTAAAATTCCCTTCCCTGCAACCTTTACTAATAAGTTTGGCAATCATCTCAAAAAGAGTGATTTACAGCTCAATGTAAAGCTCTATAGCAATTATCCATTTAAGAACCAACAAGATCGAGTGCTCGACAATTTCAGCCTAGAAGCTATTGCTTTTCTACAACAAAAGAAAGGTAGCAGCTACAGTACAAAGCAAGACATCGATGGCGGTGAAGTAATGCGTGTCGCCACGCCTGTTTATATGGGTGAAAGTTGTGTTAATTGCCACAACCAAAAACAATACAGTTTTGACCAAGTATGGAAAGTAGGTGATTTTAGGGGCGTCAGAGAAGTGACGATTCCAGTACCTAAGCACTCTCTTAACTCTAAAATTTATGCCCTAGGTGGGCTGTTCGCACTAGGCAGTATTCTCTGTGGGTTCTTGATTGTTTGGCCTGTGGTTGCAAAACTCAACCGTACTTTAAAAGCATTAAAAGTTACCTCAGCAGCTTTAATGCACAGTAATAATCACGATCCATTAACGGGTTTACCGATTGTTAAATTATGCCGTGCAAACTTACACCAAGAGATTCAGCGCTGTCGCGAGGAAGATAGCCAGTGTGCACTAATGTTTATTGACCTTGATGGATTTAAGCAAGTAAACGATACCTTTGGTCATGATGTGGGAGATAAGGTATTAAAGATGGCCGCTGATCGCATTAAAGGTCAAATGCGCGATATAGATACACCTGCGCGCGTCGGCGGCGATGAGTTTGCTGTATTATTAAGTGACATTACCGCAAAAGACACTATGGAAATTGCTTCGAAACTAAATACAGCGCTAGCCAGCGGTTACGATATTCAAAGTGATAAAATTGATACCTTATCCGCCAGCATTGGTATTGCCATGTACCCCACTCATGGCTCAACCCCTGATACATTATTCAAACAGGCAGACACTGCAATGTACGAAATTAAAAACTGCGGTAAAAACAACTTTGCCTTGTATGACAAGGAAAGTTAACAGCCAATAATGTAAATAACTCTACACTATTGGCTCAGCTCTAATAACTGATCACAAATAGCTTCTAACAATTGATCCGCCTCTACGCTGCGCCCAATACCGTGTAAAGCCCCATGCACTAATCCATTTATTATAGTACTTCTCGCCATCACCCCATGCTGTTGTAACTTTTTAGCATATTTATCTGCATCATCCACTAAAGGATCATATTGTGCGGCAAAGATAGCAGCGCGAGGTAATCCTTCAAACGACGTTGCTTGTAAGGGAAATATTAATTCAGAGCTCCTGTCAGGCTGCTCACTTTCAGCAAGGTAGCTATCAATGCAGAACTTAACGCTCTCAGTTGAGAGTAATGGCGCATCAGATAACTGGTGATGTGATGGCAAGCTATTAGGCTGTGCTAATGCAGGGTAAATCAACACTTGCCCCCTCGCTTGAGGAATCTGATTTTGCTGACATTTAAGCGTCAGCGCTGCCATCAAATTAGCCCCTGCGCTGTCTCCCATTAATACAGCCTCAACATTCTCTTTGAGCAAAGCTTGATAAACCGTAAAGCAGTCATTGAGACCTGCTGGAAATGGATGCTCAGGCGCAAGACGGTAGTCAACGGCAATTACCGTCACTTTGCAGCGCAGTGCCACCTGTACACAAAAATTGTGATGGCTTTCTAAGCCGCCAAGATACCAGCCCCCCCCATGAGCATATAACACCGTCGTACTGGGAGGCACATCTAAGGAATCAGCGGTCGATGTTTTATTATTCACTCTAGCCGTTGTTGGTGAGTAAAAACGTACTTTCACCCCTGCTATCTGATCATCTTTAATATCCACAGATGCAGGTACTTTATTAACCAAACTATTTGTCATTGCATTATAAGCAGTGCGCTGTGCAGCAATCCCCTGCTTGATAATACTATCAGGAAAGAAACTTTCGCAGTGCTCTACAAAGGCCTGCATCTTTGTACTTAACGGATACTTATCTTGCATACTTATCCTTTATCTCGCATCCAATAAAAAAGCCGCTAACGATTTGATAGCGGCTTTCTTTTTTAGCAATGGTTCACGCGCCTTTCATTTTCAAAAATGCGCAAAACTCATCCATCATATCGCTTAAACTAACCAGCAGCGAATTAACGCATAACCGTAAGATAGCTCACCTGCAGGGTCTTCAACATAACCTGCCACCTTGCTTGATTTGCCATCGATAAAGTCATTAAACATTGGGATAATAGCACCGCCATCGTCACGCACCATCATCGACATGTCAGTGTAAATATCTTTACGTTTTGCTCGATCAGTTTCAACACGTGCTTGGGATAGCATCGCATCAAATGCAGGGCGCTTCCACTTAGTATCGTTCCAGTCAGCTGAAGACTTATAAGCCACAGAATACATTTCATCTTGTGTATTACGCCCACCCCAATAAGAGGTACAGAACGGCTTTTTATTCCAAACATTTGACCAGTAACCATCAGCTGGCTCACGCTCGACTTTAATGTCAATACCCGCTTTAGCAGCCTGCTGGCTAAACATAAGCGCAGCATCAACAGCACCGGCAAATGCCGCATCTGATGAACGAAGAACAACGGGACCAGAGTGGCCAGATTTTTTGTAATGGAATGCCGCTTTATCAGGATCGTAAGTACGCTGTTCAATATCAGCATTGAACAAGTCATATGCAGCGTTGATCGGATAATCGTTACCCGCTGTACCGTAACCATGCAGAATTCGCTTTACCATATCTTCACGATCAATTGCGTGTTTAAGTGCTAAGCGCAAATCAAGGTTATCAAACGGTGCCGTATCAGCGTGCATCAAGAAAGTGTAGTGACCACGACCTGATGTATTTACAACATCAACGTTTGGCGCGCGATCAAGTAATTTAGCAGTCTTTGGTGAGATACGGTTAATTAAATGAACAGCACCAGATTGTAAGGCAGACATACGTGCTGTCTGGTCATTTAACACACGAATTTCAACACTGTCAGCGTGACCTACATCATCATTCCAGTAGCCTGCAAACTTCTCACCAACGTGGCGAATACCCGGCTCATCGACTGTCACTTTATAAGGGCCTGTACCGATACCGGCACTTGGGTTGTCAAAGCCACCGTTTGGCTGAATAACTAAATGGTAATCCGATAGTAAGAAAGGTAAATCAGCATTACCTTCTTTAAGAGTGACAACAACTTTACCATTGTCCTCTGAAATAGATTCGATATCACGCATGATACCTAGAGCGCCGGATTTTGTATCCTCACCAGAGTGACGTTTCAACGTTTGCACAACATCGTTAGCATCTAACTCTTTACCATTGTGGAATTGAATGCCTTTACGCAAAGTAAAGGTCCAAGTTCTAGCACCGTTAGAAGGCTCCCAAGATTTGGCTAGCAGTGGAACAGCTTCACCTGTTGGAGCAACAGCTACTAGTGTTTCACCCCAAACTCTTAAGAATGTAAAAGGAACTTGTGAAGCTGACAATGCTGGATCTAAACTATCGGTAGTGCTTCCCCCTTGAAGGGCAGCAATTAAATGCCCACCTTTTTTCGGTTTATCGGCTGCAAATACGTTTTGACTAAGAACAGAAGTTGCCAACGGCGCTGCGATACCGAACGCTGTTGCTGTGCGCATAAAATCTCGACGACTCAGCTGGCCACTCTTAGTTTTAATTAGTAAATCTTCTAAATCATTTGACATAATTTCCTCTTATATTCTAATTTTTGTAGTGAGTGCATTTATAATGACAAATATCTTATGTAAATGAAAGGCCGAAGAGGTCGCAAACAGGATATATAAATGTCGCCTAAAGATAAATTCGTGAAATAAAATGAGTATTAATAGGTTTAATTCTAGAAGTTGAAACTTAACATCACTCAAATAGCAATAAGAAATTATTTAAAATACGTTCAAAAAAACACCTAAATAGCATTTTTTTATTCACTTTTTAACGATTTCGAACATCAATATCAAAGTGAGCTAATAGCAATCTTTCTCCTTTTTTTAGTACAGCAATTTCTCGATAATCATCATTTTTAGCTAGCCATTTTTGATCGATAAAGAAGTGGAATAATTGTGCACCAAGCGCACCTCCAATATGCAATTCTCCTTCACTCCAATCTTGGCAAGCGCGGGCGAATACTCTCCTTGTAGCTTTAATGTTATTTAAATCAACGCCAAGCTGTGCTAAAAAATCTTCACCGCTTGGGGTGAGTTCAAAAGATTTATCACACAGAGATAAGTAATGGTTTGCGCGTAAGTTCTCGCTTAATTGCACCCCTAACCAGCCTGCCAAATGGTCGTAACAAGTTCTTGCAAAGGCCATTTCTGAGGAGGGAATAGAGTGTTTGTGACATTGCCCTCTCGCTGGTTTTTCATTCTTTTGACTGTATTGAACACTAGGCTGTTCACCGAGTAACTCTATCAAATCACTGACACTTTGATCGCGTATTTTGTAATAACGATAGCGCCCTTGCTTCACCACTTTTACTAAATTCGCTTTACACAAAACTTGTAAATGCGTTGAGGCAGTATTGCCTTGAATATCTGCAATTGCCGCAAGATCTGTTGCTGATCTTGCGATACCACCAGCGAGAGCTTCCAGCATATTAATTCGTGCCCGTGAAGCCATAGCAGATGCCACAGCTACCATATCATCAGTTGCAACCATAGTTCGATATTTCCCGAGTTATGACAGAAAATTCTCTCTTATACTGCGCTTGTTACCCATAAATGTCTACAGGATCGAATTCAGATGAAAACGAGTATGAAGCTTACATCCTACCAAATTGGTATTTGCATAATCAGTTTCTCAGCAGTGGTTTGGAGCACGTTGGGCTTATTTGCTCAGGGCATCGATGCCCAAGTGTGGGTGATTTTATTTTGGAGAGGGTTATTTTCAATTGTCTTTTTAAGTCTTTATGTTTGCTACAAAAGCAAAATCGGTATCTATCAAGAAATTGGCAACTTAGGCTGGCCCGGTTGGTTATCAGCCATTATAGGCGCCGCTGCAACCGTCTGTTTTATCAGCGCTTTTAAATACACTTCTATCGCCAATGTATCGATAGTCTACGCGACTATCCCTTTTATTGTCTCGGTTTTAGCTTGGTTATTCTTGAGAGAAACGATTCAGCCGATTGCCATTGCCTGTGCACTAATAGCCTTATTCGGGGTATTTATTATGGTGCAGGGCTCAGCGGGATCAACCCATATTATTGGTGATGTTTTAGCGCTATTAATGGCGATAGGTATGTCAGCACTGGTGGTATTATTTAGAAAATACCCAACACGGCCGATGGTCTTATCGACACTCTTTTCAGCGGCTATCCATCTACTATTAAGCCTTTTATTAAGTGAACCTTTCACTGTTAGCTGGCAAGACTTAATGGGATTAATTGTATTTGGTGCACTCTTTGCAACAGCAACGATTTTAACTGTTGAAGGTAGCCGCCTGATTCCCGCTTTTCAATCTGCCATGATAGGCACATTGGAAGCGCCATTAGCGGTGCTATGGGCATGGTTGATTTTCAGCCAAACACCCGCATTTACGACTTGGATTGGAGGGAGTTTAGTCACTTGTGCGGTTATATTGAATATGTATGCTCATCATCGATCACAGAGCAAATCTAGCGCCATCACTTAAATGGCTTTTTTGAAACACCAATTAAAAGAGCAGCTTAAGGCAAGTCACTGTACTTGCCTTACCCTTATAAATACTTTTAATATTTGATGTTAAAAAGGTACTTCGTCATCAAAATCAGCTGGTGCACTTGTCCCGTAGGTGTTGTCGTACATCGGTGTTTGATCGTAAGGATCAGCGCCTTCACTGCTGCTGTTTTGGATTTTCCAACCTACTAAGTTATTGAAATAACGCCCATTGTATTCACGACCGCGAATGTCAAAAGTAACAGTAATCGCCTGACCTACTTGTACAGCATCTAGTAAGCTGACTTTATCTTGAACAAATTCAACATTAATATCTTGAGGGTACTTCCCCTCTTCTACAGTAACCACCATCTCACGCTTTGTGAAACCGCTGTTAAACGTTTGCAGATCTTGAATTAACTTTACTTTACCAGACAGCTCATAAGCCATTATTGTTACCTTTATTACAAATTCCAAAGAGCGCTATTAAACCAGAAACCACAGAAAAATTCTGTAATTTTTTAGCATTCTTTAACTACCGTCTTTAAGTTGTTCTCTTCCACTAATTGCTT
>CAKZOD010000103.1 GCA_937136055.1 uncultured Oceanospirillaceae bacterium
ATTGGTGTTCGTGTAGAGTCTGTGTAAGAGAGACGCTTTGGAGTTTTTACAGCGACATAGGCATCAAGCAGGCCTTTTTCAGTGTTAGCTTGTACTCTTTTCCAGGGCAGAATCTGATGGGAAATAGTAACCTTCAGCTCGCTAAAAACACGATTGAGGATATCGACTTCAATGCCAGTTGGTCCTGTGTGCCCGCTAAAACTGTAGGGAGCATAATTAGCGTAACCAATCTTTAAAGCGGAGTCTTGATTGTGATTGGCATGTGCAAAACCATATTGGCTAAATACTGCTAAGATAAATAGTGAAGTAATAAACTGTTTAAGATATTTCAACTATAGCCCCTCTGAGTGAGTAACAGTAAAACAATCACCTATCCAGTGGTGTTTGCCGACAACATAACAAGCATTAACAGTAATTACAGTATAGCAGTTGAGCGGCCAGTGATAGACTTAAATGTTATAAGAAGTCTATTTTGTAAATGAGACCTCTGCATAACGTAACGAACGAAGATAAGACAAGGCAAAAATCGGTGAAATAGCGGAGTTTACTGGTGTAAATGAACATATTGAGCCGGTTTTTAACGCCGTAATATCAAGTGCAGTAGTTATGCTGAGGCCTCTAAATATCAATATCCATTGAGTCTTTTGCGTTACTGAAAACATCTGTGCCAGCAATGTTCCCAAGCATTATTGAATTATAGAAAGTTAGAAAAAGTAACGCGCTGCCAGTTGATATTGTTGTTCTGTTAAATCAGTCGCTTGATTTTGATAGGCTCTAGAAGGGCGGTTAGATTTTATCCAATTGTATTCAAAAGATAAAAACCACGGCTTAGAGTAGCGATAAGTATAGTTGAAGGTGCCAGCTTTGCCATATTCAGTATTGTTATCACCGGCAGTGGAGTCGTTATCAGTGACTGAAAACTCTTCAAGCCTTATGGTGTAACTGTGCTTTTTACGCCTCTTTGTTAAAGAGACAAAGGCGCTTTGATAATCATTATTCACAACATCTTGTTGGTCGGGTGATTGCATTAAAGTAGAGCCATTTAATATTTGTGTCGTTAACTGTAGCTCTTTGTTAAAGCGCCAATGAGCGCCCGCGTAAACAAACTTTGTTCCCCAACCATACTGGCCGTTTTTAACGATATAAGGTTTCGCCCTATTATCATAATAGCCAATATTAAACTTCCCTTTTTTGTGTTGATGCCAATCAAACTGTAACTGGTAGCCTAAGCGATTGTCGATCTCGAGAAATGCGTTTGATCTTTTAGCCTGAGCTTGCAACATGCCGCCAGCTTTACTTGCAGGCATTCGCGGAAACGGACGGCTTTTTTGCCATATCGTTTGGCGATTACTCATCGTCCAGCCATGCCATGAGAGCAGGGCACCGCTTGGGTCATTATTGGCAAAGATAGAAGCACTTAAGGAAAGGTCAAAATCATTGCCGTTTTGTCTTCCTAAGCGTGTTATTTTAGCTTGGGTGCCCAGCAGTTTTGTTTCTTCACCCACCCAAGTGTTTAAAGTAGAAGAGTTTAGGGTGTTAATGCTTGCCCAGCCAAAAGCTTCATTTTCCAATGAAATTTTCGGATAAAAGATACCGCTACGATTTTCCCAACGATAACCTGAGCTACTAGGAATTGATTTGTATTTCAAATAAGCCTCAGTCATGCCGAGATCTGATTGATCGTTTTCGACATAGCTGTTGACGACAAGGTTGGCGCTTAAGCCATTATCCCAAAGTACCTTGAATTCACCTGCTAGCTGAGGAATGGCGAGTGTTGCAGAGCTATTAGAGGAAAATTTGCCGTAGCCACCAGATAAATAACTCTTATTGCTATCGTTACTTGATAGGCGAACATCTACGATACCGTTCGCTTTAAATTCGGCGGCTATGCTATGGCTTGCAGTTAATAAAAAGGCAAGCAAGCAAATATTTTTAAAGGTTTTTTTAAACATTATATAATTTAATTTTCTGATTAATTTCAGCGTTGTAAAGGTGTTAGCGATCGTGATTTATAATGGCTCACTTTTTTATCGCTATACCGTATCCTTTTGTTGATTGTGTCCCTTTTGTTGCTTAAGCCAAGCAGTTAGAGGCTCAGCAGGTTGTGGTTTACTAATAAAATAGCCCTGCGCTTTCTCGCACCCGTTTTCAGCTAGCCAGTCTAATGCAAATTGATCTTCAATGCCTTCTGCAACAACAGTCAGCCCCATGTTATGGGCTAGCTCAATGGTCGAGCGCACAATGATTTGATCATCCAGATCTTCTGCTAAACGCTGTACAAAAGATTTATCAATTTTAAGTTCATGCACCGGCAGCTGTTTAAGCTGTGCAAGTGACGAGTAGCCCGTGCCGTAATCATCAATTGACAGAAAAACCCCAGAATCTTTAAAACGTTGTAACAGCGCAATAGCTGATTCTGGGTCTTCCACTACAGCACTTTCCGTCACTTCTAAGGTAACTTTGCTTGAAGCCACGTTTGCATTAGCCAAAGTGGTACAGACAAAGTCATAAAACGATGGATCTCTTAGGCTCTCTGCAGAAATGTTCACAGCAATATTAATGTCCATATCTTGCTCAAGCCACAACGTTTGCTGATTAATAGCAGTTTCCATGACCCAGAACGTTAACTCATTGATTTGACCTGTTTGTTCGGCGATGGGGATGAAGTTATCAGGAGGTACCATTCCTAGGCTTGGGTGTTGCCAGCGAACTAATGCTTCCATATGTGTAATAATGCCGGATTTCATATCCATCTTAGGTTGATAGTGTAGTTCAAGTTGGTTATCTATCACCGCATTTTTGAAGTCATTGATCAAACTTAAGCGTTCAAGTGTGTTGTTATCCAGCGCTGGATCATAAATTTGCGTAGGCTGGCGGTTCGTACGGGTGTCATGTAGTGCAGTATCAGCCATTTGCAGCAGTATATTTACTTTATCGCTATGCTCTGGGTAGCGGGCAATCCCGATACGCGCTTGTAATTGAAAGCAAAAGCAATCGTGATCAAAGGGGGCGCTTAAGCGCTGTTCCACGTTGCTCAGTAGTTGCGTTAAATTACACTCATCTTGCTGTTCACTGAGCATGATGAACTCATCCGCGCCCATATGATAAACCGCTCTGAAACCTGCAACATTAGTTAGCCTAGTGGCGGCTTCTTTAATCAGCATATCACCCACATTATGGCCTAGCGTGTCATTGACATCTTTAAGCCTGCTGAGGTTTAAATGAAAGACTGAGAAACAGCTTTTGCTCGACGACATTCTATTTAGATCGTTAACTAACTTATTTCTATTCGGTAAATCCGTTAGAGGATCATGATTTGCGCGATGTTGCATGGTGTTTTCACGCACTAATATCGCTTGCTGCATTTCATTGAATTCGTTGGCTAGCTGGCCTAGCTCGTTTTGATCTTTGAGCTGGATACCTTGAGAGTAGTCACCACTGGCAACCGTTTTGACTTGCTTGACTAACAGTTTGATGGGCTTGGTGATAGAGGCAGATATTAAATAAGCACCTGTTAGTGACAGCACTAAAGTCAGACCAATAAGAAATAGTATTTTAATCCATTGGCCTTGTAAAACTTCGATGAAATCTTCTCTTAATCCGTACATTGCGACACTAAATAAATTGCTATCAAATGTACTTATGATCTGGCTTTGGGCGATATACTGCTGTGGAATATCTCCCTTTACGATCTGTTTAGCAAAGGCGAGTTCGACATTCTCAGCCGAGGCGGCAAGCATTTCCCAATCAGCGTTTTTACGCAGCATAAAAACGGTTTCTAGCCCTGTAATATCTTTGTACTTTTCAGCTAAACGGCGATCAATTTGAAAACCAAAACCTACCCAACCCAGCGTTTTTGCGCCAATTTTAATGGGCGAGAGGCTGAGCTGATAAAGCGCATCATTCAATTTATATAAGCGATCTTGAGGTTGATTGCTATTCAGCCAGTCAGGGTGGTTAAATTGAGAAGCCGATTGTGAACCGCGGCGAATTTTCTTTGACTCACCTTGCATTTGAGCAACTAGCTGCGCGTTAATAATTCCAGATTCGCTAATTGTCATGACAAGGTCAGCGTCGATACGTTTGCGGTGATTATTAAGAGCCACTAATAAGCTTCGGCTATCTTCGTTAAAAACTTGTTTGATACCGTAGTCTTTAGCGGCTGTTGTAGAGAAAGCGCGTAAATAACTGCCACGGCTATCAAAGAGCTCTGAAAAAATAGTCTGCGCAGTGTTGAGCCTATTGTTGATTTCATGCTTTTCTTGGTTTTCTTTACCAGAAAGAACAGTCCATATGCCTATCGACTGTACAGAGAGTAGCAGTAATACAAAGAATAAAAATATTTTATTCTGTAAGCTCTTCATCGAAATTGTGTCCTAGTAGTCAGAAAGGAAGTCGAATCCGTCTTCGCTTTTCTGCTCGGGTATTTTATGCATAGTTTTATTGAGCTTTAGAGTCACTTGCTGCGTATCTGTAATATTAATTTGCTGCTCAATACGGTTGTTCTTCTCATTGAGCTGGGGGTGCCAAGCAATAATTTTATATCGGCCTTTGCCTGCTATATTAAGAGTACTGCTACCGTTGCTGGCTGTTTTATCAAAATAGGGTGTATCGACAACAAGTAAGTAACCACTCATCCAGTCATGTACATTACAGCCCATGACAATTTCGTTTGTTGTTTCTAATGAGGGTTGTTCGATATTCTCACCAGGTCTAATTAAGAACGCAAACTTGCGCTTCGCATTGGCAGAGTATATGTGATGGGTGATGTCATCTTTATTACTAAATGCAAGTTTGTTGCCTTTTTGCGCCACGCTAATATAAGGAGTGAAAGATTTCTTAGCTTGAGAAATAACCAGCTTTTTATCTGTTTTCGATATAGCTTGTTGATCGAGAGGCTCTGCATAAACAACGATGTCAGAGAGTGCTTTGCCTTTATTGTCCAAAACAGTCACTGTGAGTGCGTTACTTAAGCTACTTTGTAATACAAGTAGTAATAATAAACTTAAACGACTCAATCCTGCTTTCATACAATAACTCCACTACGTTATGTTTAATTTGTTATTAGCACTGCACATTTATTATAGATGAGATAAGTAGGTTGATATACCTGCCACTTATAGGTAGGCCCATTTTCTTCCGTAAATTAGTTTACGGAGCGTAAATATAAGGCCTTTAAATGAATGCATGATTAACATTATTGCAATAATGATTTCAATAACAGTCTTAATGTCAAGAATACAGCGTTTTTGAGGCCGCTGTCTATTTATTGACTCCTCAGAAAGTCGAAATAATATCTCATTATTCAATAATTTAAAATTTAAGTATAGCGCAAAAAATCAATTAGGAACGATTGGTCTGAAAAAGGGGAGAAGTCATTTTTTAGAATGTTTTCTGTACACTCTTTCCTGCGCTCACTTTTGCAAACACAGAAGTAGAGCATGTTTATTTTTTTAAGATATTATATCTTTCAAACTATCCGTATGTTTTGAACAAGAGTTTGATTATTGATTAGTAACAAGTAGTTCATACATAAAGCGATTTCACGACAGCAAATACGAGCAATTCATAGATTATTCAGTGACTAAGCCCTACTCTAGCCGATGAGTGAACTACAGTCTTAGAAAGCAAGGTGTACGTGTATCCTTAATGAAAAGCTTATAAGGACGGCACGTGTATTTAGATGCTCAGTAGCGCTGTTGATTGTCGCCTCCCAAGAGTGATTTTGCTGTTTGATAATTGCTCACTTTTTTGTTTTTAAATCTACTGTAATAAGGCTAGCCACGTTTTGACTCCTATGGGTAATAGCAACACAAAAAAGTACATTGACGATATTGTAGAGCGCAATGTGCTGACTTGTTCTCAAAATACATCGGTTCGTGAAGCGGCTAATTTAATGCATCGCCATCGCTGTAGCTCGATTATTGTGATTGAAAATAACTTACCTGTAGGGATATGGACTGAGTCAGAAGCGCTTAAATTGGATTTTTGCAATGCAGGGGCGGCAGATCAACTGATTAGCCATGTAATGAATGCGAAGATTAACACTATTGAATTAGCGTTAGAAGTTAGTCAAGCAGCCCTAAAATTTAAAATCGACAACATCACACACCTTATTGTGCTTAATAACGATGGCACGGTCTACGGAATACTGAGCCAAACTGATGTGGTCGTGAATCAGGATGCAAATAGCTTTCTGACAATAGCGGATCTAGGCTCCGTTAGCAGTGTGCACCCGCCTAATATCAGCAGTGACACATCGATTAGTGAAGCTGTTGATATCATGCGTCGTTTTAGTTGTGATGCGCTGATTGTTACAGATGAGCACAAGCCTAAAGGCATTATTACGACCCGTGATCTCGTGCGGGCTATCTCGAGCGATCAAACAGCCAATGCAGTAAGCAGTATCATGAGCAACTCTGTGATTAGCGCTCCTGCATCTCTTAATTTATTGGCTGTGCGCGCTTTGATGGTAGAAAAGCACATTCGTCACATTGCTATTGAAGAAGAGAATGGTGTGATTACTCAGCTGATCTCTTTCTCAGATATATTATCGAACATTGATCAGTACTACAGCTTACTGTTACACGCATCTCTAGAGCATAAAGAGCTTGAGTTACAAGCCTCTGAACGTCATTTGCATATGGCTAATACCATTATTAGTGCATCAAGTGACGGTATTATGATGACAGATGATAAAGGGATTATCCTATCGGTAAATCCAGCTTTCACTAAACTTACAGGGTATAGCTTCGAAGAAGCCGTTGGCCAAAGCTCCACCTTAACGAGCTCTGGCAAACACAGCCCTGAATTCTATCAAAAGATGTGGGAGCAGATTTCTCGCGAAGGTAGCTGGGAAGGGGAGATATGGAATCGTCGAAAAAGCGGTGAAGTGTTTCCTGAATGGCTAACGATAAAGAAGGTGCATGAACCGCACACAGGTAGAACGCTTTATACCGGAGTGTTTAGCGATGCTACTGAAACTAAAAAATCCGAACGCTTAATTGAAAACCTCGCCTATTACGATCCACTCACTGAATTACCTAACCGCCAGCTACTACTTGATCGCCTAGATGTTGCAATGACTTTTGCTAAGGTGAACGAGCAAAAGTTAGCGGTATTGCTGATTGATATCGATCACTTTAAACAAGTGAATGACTCTTTAGGCCACGCTGTCGGGGATAAGATTCTCAAGCATGTAGCTACTAGGTTAAGTGCGGATCTTAATCCTGAGTTTACGCTGGCACGTATCGGTGGCGATGAATTTATCTTACTGTTTAACTGTAACAACATCAGTAATGTATCAGGAAAAGCACAGCGCTTACTAGATTTGCTCAGTACACCCATTATGTATGATGACAGTGAGTTTTATCTTTCATTGAGTATCGGCTGTGCAATTTACCCCAACGATGGGTTAACACGCGTTGATTTGATAAAGAATGCTGAAACCGCGATGTATCGTGCGAAATCGCAGGGGCGCAATCGCTTTTGTTTGTATTCACCCGATATGAACGCAAAATTTAAAGAACGTTTATTGGTTGAATTCCAACTTCGTCATGCATTAAAACGCGATGAATTCCACCTTGTGTATCAGCCAAAAGTTTCTTTAGATAGCGGTGAAATACAGGGCGTTGAAGCGCTTATTCGCTGGTCAAACCCCTCTCTGGGTTACATGCCACCTGATCAGTTTATTCTCTTAGCTGAAAACTTAGGGCTTATCCCTGATATCGGCTACTGGGTCTTAGCAGAGGCAGTTGAACAGGCGGTTAAGTGGCAGCGAGAAGTGAATAAAACGCTTATTGTTTCTGTCAATGTATCGGCCAAACAGTTCATCGCGAATCAGCTTGTAGACCAAGTGAAGCAAGTATTGAGCGATACAGGACTAGCACCGCATTTACTGGACTTAGAAGTAACAGAAAGCAGCTTGATTGATGATCTGTCTCTAGCGACTAATAATTTAATGCAGCTTCGAGAGCTCGGTGTACAAGTATCATTGGATGATTTTGGAACCGGATATTCAAGCCTTAGCAAGCTCAATCAGTTGCCGTTAGATACACTGAAGATCGATCGAAGCTTTATCAATGCTATCCCCGGTGATCAAGAATCAGAGGCAATTGTTTCAACAATTATATTCTTGGCCCATAAGCTGAATTTAAAAGTTGTAGCAGAAGGCGTAGAGGAAAAAGCTCAAATGCAATTTTTGATGGATTTAGCATGTGAGGAGATGCAGGGCTATTACTTTAGTAAACCCGTTAGTGCTGAGGCAATTTCACAAATGCTACTCGAAAACGCTAATTTAAAATCACTCGCTTAAATTCACTGCAGCGACAGCCACTTTTCAACTGTTTCTATTTTTGTGCTTTTTACGTGCTTGCGGTGGTTAAGCAAGTAATAGCCATAATCAGGGCGTTCAATCTGCGGTCCTACTATTTGTAAATCTCCTCGATCAATAAAGTGCTGCACTAACCCCCGTGTCCCTAAAACTATTCCATCCCCAGCCCTAGCTCTTTCGATAAGTAACGGGTAGTTAAGATAATGACCCACTAAACGGCTGCTAGGAGCATTAATACCCTGTAGCTCAAACCACTTCTCCCAGGTTAGCCAGTCATAGCTTTCTTTGTCATAACACAACAGCCAATCAGCTTTGTAGATAGCGGGATCTGAGTGTTCATTTAATTGATGGCGCTCAGCAAATTCGGGGCTAGCAAGGGCCACGCAATATTCAGGGATAATACGTATACCTTGAGGATAAATGCCAAATTGAATCGACAAATCAGCATTGTTATTAGACACATCATGGTAGCGCTCAGTAGTTAATAAACTGAGGTCTAATTTAGGGTCTAGTTCTGATAAGCCCCCTAAACGGGGCAAAAGCCATAAGTGAGCAACCCCCAATGAGCAGCCTAAAACGACCGATTGATAACCCGTTTGGCGTAGCTGCTGCACCGTTTCACGTAAACTCTCAAAAGAGGCTTCAGCGCTATTGGCAAGTATCTTCCCGGCATCGGTTAACGTGGCGCTGTTAACACCTCTATCGAATAAGCTAACCCCCAGCCATTTTTCAAGATGAGCCACGTGGCGGGTGATAGAGGGTTGAGAGACGCCGCAGCTTTTAGCTGCTTGGCTGAATCCACCACAGCGAGCAGCCTGTGTAAAAGCAAGAAGCGCATTTAGCGGGGGAAGATCATCTTGTGAGTATTGATTTGCCATAACAAAATTCTATACCAGACGTGTATTTTTGAGGGGCTTTTAATTGTTGTGTTTTTGCGCTCCAATAGCCTGCTAATGCATTAAATAATAATGCAGGCTATTAGCTTATCAGTGTACAGCGGATGTTGAGTATTTGCTATTTATGAGGTGGTTAACCTCACTGTGCATGCTTAAAAGTTATACCTAAATCTGTACTTATACCTATACTGAAGCCTAAGTTTCTCCAAGGAAAGCAAATGCAAAAAGCCATTAAGAACGTCAGTTCGCTACTGCTAAGTTACGGCTGCTTGCTTTTGGGCAGTGGTTTATTTATGACGCTACTGAGTTTGCGCAGCTCCCTCGAGGGTTTCTCAACCTCCACTACCGGTTTAGTGATGAGCGGCTATTACATGGGGGTGTTTCTCGGGGCACGTTATGGCGCAATATTGGTTAACCGTGTCGGCTATATTCGCACCTTTAGTGTGCTGGCTTCGGTTATATCGATTATGCCACTGGCGCATATGCTTTGGGTTGATGCCTATGTGTGGTTTGTCTTTCGTGTCATCACGGGCTTTGCCATGGCGGGCATGATCATGGTGACAGAGAGCTGGCTGAATACTGGAGTGGATAACAGTGAACGCGGTAATTTGTTAGGCGTTTACATGGTTATTAACTACTTAGGTGCAGGTGCTGCCCAGCTATTACTACTTCTTCACGATGTCGATGGTTATCAGTTATTTGTGATGTCATCAATTTGCTTCTCCTTGTGCTTGTTGCCAGTGGCATTAACGAAAAGGCCAGAGCCGACCCCAGAGCCTCCGCAGCCATTAAGAATACTACCGACACTCAAGCGTACACCCGTTGGTTTCTTCTCTGCGGTATGTGCAGGCTTTTTAGGTGCATCTTTCAATTCGATAGGGCCAATTTTTGCCTTAGAAATAGGCTTGTCTAATCAGCACATTGTCATCTTTATGTCGCTAGGTATTTGCGGGGGGCTAGTGCTCCAGAAATCAGTAGGTAAACTATCTGACAAAATAGATAGGCGTAAAGTTATTGCCATGATAGCAACCGCCGTTTTTATCGTTTGTTTAATGATGCGCTGGCAAATTAGTTACGGTTTTAACTTAGTAACCTTATGTATTAATAGCTTTGTGTATGGAAGCTTAGCATTCACCTTGTACTCATTAGGAGCTGCACACGCTAATGATTGGGCAAAAGATGGTGCGAGAATGCAAACAGCAGGTGCGCTTCTTGTCGCTTACAGTATTGGTGCAGTCATAGGACCGATGGTGAGTGCCGCTGCAATGAGCAGTTTCGGTGCAGTAGCGCTGTTTGACTCACTCGCAGCGGGGGCGAGCCTATTAATGTTATTCAGCTTTGCTCAGCTGAGCGGCTTTAGAGGGCGCAGGCCTAGAATTAAAAAGCAATTTGTACCCCGCCCAGGCTCTTATTATACATCGGGCGAAATTTATAATGCCGTACAGGCAGAATCAGAACCAGTTATTAACGATGTGCAGCCAGCTTCACAAGAAGATAAACCTGCACAAAATAGCGAGACATCTGAGCTGCGTTAGTTGTTTACAAAAATGTAAAGTGGGCGTCAGTGCGTTGCCAGTTTTATGGCTTATCTTTGTTCCACTAGGTAGCACAAAGGTTACCTAGCAACGAGGATAAAGACGATGAGAAAGCAAGCAAGAAACATTACATTCGGATTACTGGCGGCAACTTTAGTTGCAACAGGTACAGGAACATTAGTAGCGGCGCAATCAGCACCTGTTAGTGAGCATTTGAGCGAGGCGCAAGCGGTAGAACTTGCTTTGCAAGCTCAGCCTGGGACACTGCACGAAGTTGAAAAAGAGATTGAGCAGGGCAAAGCAGTATTTGAAGTGGAAATAACAACCGCTGAGGGGGAGTTTGAGCTGATACTTGATGCTAAAAGTGGCGAAGTATTAGCAAAAAAACTCGATGATGATTCAGATAGTGATGATGCTGACGACCAAGATGACTAGTAGGGAATGTCATCTTGGTTTAGACCCAAAGGGAAGTGTTGCTACCGGATACGATGCATCACCTCCCTTAGCCACCGTTTGCTCTGCAAAACTACCCTGCAATCAAACGTAATTTAATCCCCGCTTTAGCAGTGATACTAATCTCTTTTTCAAGAGAAACCATAAGCTCTGAGTGCTGCACAATCGATGAATTAATTGTCATGATTAGAGTGTCGTCTTGATAATGTACCGCAACACTTGTTGGCTCCATACTTGATTGGCTGCGGGTGAGTAGCACTGCCAATCTAAATAGCTGAATCATTTGCAGTAATTGTGCGTGTTGGTGGTTCTCATCAAGCTGAATATTACCGCGATGATTACGTACTAAGGATACTAACGTTGCCCTTTGCTCATCATCAAAGCCCGGCATCTCTGTATTTTTTAAAATATAGCAGCCATGCTTTTGACGCTTATTACGATTAATCGTGATACCAATTTCATGTAAATAAGCAGCCCAGCTTAAATGTTGCAAAGTGCTAGATGCTAAAGCTTGTGAGTTCTTTGCCAGCTGCTCATTAAAGAGCTGTAACTGGCGCAACACACGCTGGCTAAACGCGCGGTCGATAAAGTGCAGCTGGCACAAATCGTTGATAGTACGCTGGCGCGTATCGAGATCTGCATGGCTATTGGATAAACTGAATAAAACCCCTTCGCGTAACGCTCCTGCACTATGATTGAGTTTAGTGATACCAAAGGTTTCAAAAAAAGCACTGAGTATCGCGACTGCGGGTGCTAGAAGAGGTAAGCGGCGCTTATCAACTGAGCGCAACGGAATATTCTCATAGTGCTGCCACTTAATCAGCTGCTGCTTGAAGAGGGCTAAATGTTCAGCACTGATGTGTTTAACTTCATAAAGCTCGTTTAAACATAAGTAAATCGCTTTAATTGAGCCTGAGGTCCCCAGCGCATCTTTCCAGTCGCTATCTCGATAAGCCTTGGCATAAGGGTGAATAATGCTGGTGGCAAAAGATTGCGCCTTTTGCATTTGCTCCTGCGTAATTCCTCCTTGTATAAAGAACTTCTCACAAAAGCTACCGGAGCCAAGCGTTAAGCTATTTACACGCTCCGGCTTAAAATGCTTACCGACGATAATTTCAGTACTACCGCCACCGATATCGATGATCAGGGTTTTGTGTTTAATTTGCTGAGTGTAAGCGACACCTTGATAAATCAGCTCAGCTTCATCGACACCACTAATAATTTCGATAGGGTAGGGGAATTCACTGAAAGCTGCTTTTAAGAAAATATCGCTATTCATGGCGCTGCGCAAAGCGTGTGTGGCCACGGCTCTTACCGATACTTCTGGTAAGTGGGCAAAGCTGTTAGCGAAATCTTTAAGGCACTCGATGCCGCGCGTAATCGCTTGTTGGCTAAGTAAATGCTGCGGGTTCAAGCCTTTCACTAATGAAACGCGCTGCTTTTGGCTGTGCACGATTTTAATGCAACCCGCTTGCTCTCTGGCGATCACTAAGTGAAAGCTATTGGAGCCGAGATCGACAGCGACTAAATGTTTTACGGAGTTCATAGCAGGGCCTCTAATTCGTTATCGTGCCACTGGGCTTGCTGGTATTGCTTTAAACTAATCGTATCCATGATGGTGTGCTCGTTATCTTCCATTGTAGGGCTATCTTGAGTTGCATGTTGAGATGTCACTTGTTGCGATATAGGTGGCTGCTGGTTTTGCAAATAGTTATAGATCTCTGTTTGAGAGCGCACATTTATATTTTCGCCCGCAGGTTGTTGGTAAATATTACTCTGATTACGGTTCAATACACGCGCTTTAGTGTTGTCGTTAAGCTGGATGTTGATGATATCAATAATGGTTTTTCTAACAGCGGGGCAGGCGACAGGGCAGCCTACTTCTACTCTATTATCAATATTTCGCGTCATCCAATCAGCCGATGAAATATACACTTTTTCATCCCCTTGATTAGCGAAAATAGCCACTCTAGGATGCTCTAAAAATCGATCAACGATACTAATAGCGCTAATGTTTTCACTCATGCCAGCGACACCTGTGATCAAAGAGCAGATGCCACGCACAATCAGCTTTACTTTTACTCCTGCGCAGCTCGCTTTGTAAAGGTTTTCAATCAAATGACGATCGACTAAGTTATTTACTTTTAAAGTAATACCACTAATTTTTCCTGCATGCGCAGCCTCAATCTCAGCATGAATTAGCTGGTTAATACCACTGCGAGAGTTAATAGGTGAGACAATTAAATGGTTGAACTGAAACTTTAAATAAGGTCGTTTTAAAAACTCGAACACTTGAGCGACTTCGTTAGTAATATTCTTATCACAGCTAAATAAGCTAAAGTCGGTATAAATTTTGGCATTCTTCTCGTGAAAATTACCACTACCTATGTGTGCATAAGAGCGCAGTCTGTTGTTCTCATTGCGTGTCACTAAACAAATTTTAGCGTGGACTTTAAGGTTGGGTATGCCATAAGTAACATTGGCTCCTGCATTGGTGAGTTTCTCAGCCCACATCATATTCGCCTGCTCATCAAAGCGAGCATGTAACTCAATATTTACCTCGACCTCTTTACCGTTCTTGACCGCCTCTATTAATGCAGAAATGACTCGCGATTTTTTAGCCACTCTATACAGGCAAATTTGAATTTTACAAACCTTAGGATCATAAGCCGCCTGACGTAATAGCTCAGTGAAATGTGAGAACTTGTGATAAGGGTAATAAAGTAAAATATCGCGCTGAGCAATCGCATCAAACGCATTGTTTGATTGGCTAAAAAAGGGCTGCTCAAACGAGGGTAGCTTTTCAAACTCCAGCGATTTATCGCCAAGATTTGGAAACTCGATAAAATCTTTAAAGCTATGGTAGCGCCCACCTGCAATCAGCCCTTTGTCACTGTGTATACCTAAATGCTGCTGCAAAATAGCGAGCATCTCTTTAGGCATTTTCTTGTCGTAGACCAGGCGAACTGGCTCTGCGTTCAAGCGCTTGCGCAAACCGCTAGACATTTGCTCGTAAAGGCTTTGGCTAATTTCGTTAGTTAGCTCTAGCTCGGCATCTCTTGTCAGTTTCATTGAGTAGGCGTGGATGTATTCAAAATCAAAAAAGCCGGAGAATATTTGCGTCAAGCAATGGCGGATAATGTTATCCAATAAGATGACTTTTTTCGTTTTATCCTGCTTAGTATCAGGAAGCTGCACAAAGCGAGGCACGTTGCTACTAGGCACCTCAACAAGCGCGTATTGCACCTCTTCAAGGTTGCGCATTGAAACCATCAGGTAAGTGCTATCATCATCAACATGATCAGCCAACTTAATCTCATCATTGAGCACGAGAGGGAATATATGTCGTCTTAGTTTCTCTCGATAGTAATGATTAAGCCACTGACTATCGGTATCACTAAGCTGTGTTTCATTGATCAGTTGAATATCGTTCTCACCGAGCTTGAGTAAGAGTTCACTATAAGTGTCATCGAACTCAGTTTGCAGCGCGATTACTTTTTTCTGGATATCATCAAACAGTATCAATGCTTGGTGTTTATCCTCGCGATTAGAAGAAAGCAACACCTTGCGGCGCAGTTTAGCGACCCGCACTCTATAAAACTCATCCATATTACTAGAGTAAATACCAAGGAAGCGTAAGCGCTCTAGCAAGGGCACTTGAGTATCCTGTGCCTCCTGTAAAACGCGGTGGTTAAACGAGAGCCAACTGAGTTCTTTTTCTAAAAATCGCTGCTGTTTCATAATTGCTCTTGCGGGTCTATTTTGCCTGCATTAGTACTTTTAGAGGCAAGCAAAAAGTGATGATAGTCAAATGTATAACATGAGATTAGCGCTGCCTCTGAAAGCCTTGCGCAAAGTAAAACAATTGAAAAACGCTCTAATGCAATTAAAAGCCCTTTTAAGTTGCTAAATGTGTCGATCATCTTCAATTGTTAAATAGATTAGGCACTGCTGCCAAATCTCTTTTGCAAAACAGTCAATCTCAATATGAAAAATATATTAAGTACTAAATATGACTGTTTGATGACAGCGAAAAAGGATAGTGATCAAAAGCGAAGTATCGTCTATCGCAGCTATTTGAAATGGTTAGTTTTGCGAGTAATGTAGGAGTGTATTAATAAGCCGATTGCGCTTGCCGTAAAGCAGTGCGAAAGGTAGTATACTGCCCGCAGTTCATATATTGCATGCGCCTGTAGCTCAGCTGGATAGAGTAGTAGGTTCCGATCCTATTGGTCGGGGGTTCGAATCCCTCCAGGCGCGCAGCTCTTCATTGAAAATTACTCAATAAGCTCTTGTTTTAAATGAGTAGTTTCCTATTTTGGTCATTCATCAGGTTACAAAACAGGTTACAAAACCAACATGTTTGGGTAAAATTGTGGCTATTAAAATTAGTAACGGATTTATGGTGCTTTCAGTGAAAAACATTATTCAGAGAAAGTCAGGTCTTTTTTATTTTAGGAAAGGTATTCCTCAAGAGATTAGGTCACGCTATAACGGTAAGCGAGAAATAGTTAAAAGCTTACAAACTAGGGTAATGGCCGAGGCAGTTAGAAAAGCTAAGGTACTTGATGATCGATACTCTAAAGAATTCGAAGCTCTCCGCAGTGGTAATGATTCTTTCAATAGAGAATTCGCAGTGAATCTGCTTGGTGACTTTGGCTTAGAGCCGCTTCCTATTGATAGACAATTTAAAATTAATGACGAACTAATAGAAGATGGTAATCCTTATGATCTCTTTATTGAGCACTTGGGACTTAAAGCTGATGCTGGAGGGTATTTTGATGATTCGAGATTGGCAGCGCACGAGAGAAAAGCTTTAGAGATAATCAAAGGTAGAGAGAAGGTATCACTTGACGATGTTCGGGATTGGTCGCATAAAAAGAAAGTAGGTAACAAAAAAGCTATTGATGAGGAAAGGAGATTCTTTGATTACTTTAAGGATAATGGCGTTCCCTTACATCTTGAGAATGTTCGCAGGCGGGATGTTGTAATTGCAGTTGATAAGATCGTAGAAAATGGTAAAAGTACAGCGACTGTTAAAAAGGCACTTGATAGAGTTAGAAAGCTTATGCGCGAATACTTGCTTGAGCATGAGATAGAGATGGCTAACCCCTTTGATAAGGTTGCTGTTCCTAAACTTAGAGAAGATGCGGAGAGCCACAAGCCATTCACCAACAGGGAATTGGTTGCTATAAAGACCGCTGTAGAGGAAAGTGATAGTTCCATTATTTCAGCTATGATAGCTGGTTTGCTTTTTGATACTGGCTGTAGGATAGGAGAAGTTGGTGGAATTAAAAGAGTAGATTTTGTACTTGATGGTGAACATCCGTTTATGAGTTTGGTAGATAATAAACATAGGAAGTTGAAGAATTCTAATTCAAAACGGTTAGTGCCTCTTACAGGTCTTAGCCTACTCACAGCTAAGAAGTTGATTGAGGCAACACCTGATGATCAGGAGTTTATTTTTGATCGGTATAACTCAAGTGAAACATTTAAGAATGATGCTGCTTCAGCTGCTGTTAGAAAGTGGATTAATAAAAGAGCTTCAGGGAAAGTAGCGCACTCGTTTAGACATACGTTAACTGACCGATTAAGGAGAGCTAGTATACCTATTCATGACATCAGCAACATTTTAGGGTGGGCAACAGGTAAAATGGCTGATCACTATGGCGACTCAGAAGCAGTAGAGCGTTTTCACAATTGTTTGAATAAAATGCATCAATTTGAGAGTGATAAGGAATTGTTTGACCTATAGTTTATCGATGATTCTTATACAATAAAATCATTGTTAACCAAAGGTCAGAATGGTGTTGTCTTGATGACTTGAAAATGGCATGGCTACTATTAAATGTATTAGAGGTTTGAAAGGCTCACCTTCTTATCCCTCATTGCTTATTTTTAAATTCTCCTTAAAAAATAACTCAGCGATTCCATTACAAGATTTTACCTATAAACATTTCGAAATACATCGATCCTATGCACGGGTATCAGGCACTCTCTACGGTGTTTATCATTAATCGTGAGGGTTTCTTGTTAGGTGGTCGTGCATTTAAGAAATTTTTATTTTTTACTAAAATTTAAGCCGTACCACTTAGCAGGTTGAGATCACAGGTTATCAATCTTTGCCACAGTTTTAAGATCATCTGAACGCTGTATCAAGGCGCTTAGTATCCCCTACAGTCATCCTCTAATTATTCTACGATTTCAAAAAGACAGTGAGTATGTAATGTGTAGTCAGTAACCCTACCCTAGAGATTTAGTGGATGCATGTGACTACAGGTCAATAAAACAGCTGAAAGTGTATTCACATAATTATGTGTTCACAAACCATACTTGTTGAATACAAGTGAGAATTACTGTATCATTCATTAATCGCAGGAATGCACCAACTTATAGGGAGTCAATCACATGAAATTCATTTATGCACGAGTATCCACATTAGAGCAGAACGTTGACCAGCAGGTAGCAGAGTTGCAGAAGTCACACGGTCAGGTTGATGAAGTAATGACTGATAAGGCCAGTGGTAAGGATACTGATAGACCTGCTCTGCAATCACTAATCAGCAAGGTGCGTTCTGGGGATACCGTTATCGTATTTGACATCAGCAGGCTTGGCAGAAACGTACTGGATGTGATTACATTGGTTGATGGATTTGCCAAGAAAGGAGTAAGCATTATTGTTCACTCACTTGGTCAGATTGATGTATGTAGTTCTCACGGTAAGATCATTCTATCTACTATGGCTGCGGTGGCAGAGATGCAACGTGTTGAGATGTTGGAGAAGCAAGCAATTGGAATTGCCAGAGCGCAAGCTGAAGGAAAGTATGAGGGAAGGGGTAAAGATGTTCGAACTAAATCACAAATCCTTGAGTTATTAAATGGTGGTATGTCGATGCGTAAAGTAGCTGTTGAGGTCGGCTGTTCACTGTCTACGGTTCAACGTACTAAAAAGGCAGCGTAATGGTTACACCTGAGCAGTTAGAAAAGTTTTGGGATTACTACGAGCAGGGTTATGATGTTGAATACGCAAGTCAACACACTGGGATGCCATTGGCACAAGCTTGGAAAGTTTTTGATGAAGAAAACAAGGCTAGTGCGCCAGTAGCTGAGCCAAGGAAGAAAATACCAACTCCTATCGCTATGCAAGTATTGAAGTATAGAAGGGATAAGAAAGCATGGACGCTAGATGATCTGATAAGGTGACGAGGTAATACTATGGAGCTATTGCTTTGAATAATTGTAAATACGACGATTTAGGGATTGGATCATAATTGATCCCAGTCCCTTTTTATTGTCTGGGTCTTGGCGGAAGTGCAGCAAAAATAAACCGACCAGATACAGTTAAGACAAATCCATAAAATTTTTTACTTGTTCAGTTACTCAGATGCATCCTATACGACGATTGGTAAATGGAAGATGTACCTCATTCACTACATCTGGAAGCATAGTCCTAATAAATGGCTTAAGGGTAAACTTGCTATAGATAACTGGTAGGTTCAATTGTTACAAAAGAAGCCGTCCACCAGGGTTAATAAAATCTCGGTTGGTGGTAGTCAGTGGTTGGAACAGGGTTTTACCTGGGATCGCTAACATTTTTTTATTGCGTGAGCATTTAATAGTATAGAATCAGTATTGAATGCTCTTTGGGTTCACTACGTTCTCATGGATTGGTTGAGTAGGGTAGGTGGTAACATGTTGTAAATCTCCCTCAACAATCTGATTACTTTAACTCTCTGGTGAAATGAGTAGGGGATTAAGGGAACCGCCCCAAAGAGAAAGTGATTCAGACGTACTGATCTTTGTGAAATCTTATCCACGTACTCCAGCACTGATACAGTAGCCTCCACAATTTTACTTAATAAGTGTTCCACAAATCTGATTAATTACACCAAAACTTTTGGTAATTCTCCTATAGGAAACCCCTTTGTAAGTCATTGATTTATTGGATCCAATTTCTATTTCTGATTGCTGGTCAATCATTAATCAATAAGTAGCACAAATAAACCTTGTAATTTCCTTTATTCTATGAGTGGTGAGCCTTGGCTTTTGTAAGGTTATCGTGTATAATAGTTTGAACTGGTAATAAAACGTATTACCTTTCGTGCTCACATTAACTTGACTAAAGGAGGCTCGACACATGTCCAGCTTAAAATTTAAAGTCAAGGAAGATACAGTCAGAATTACTTTGGATGTAACACTTGCAACCAGAGATGCTATCAAAGCAGCAGCTAAAGCCAATCGTACAGCCCAAGGCCAAATAGTTGATCAAATGTCTGAACCCTTCCTTGCAGCATACTTCACAAAATAAGTAACACCCTCTAGACGTACCACCAACTCTCAGTAATACAACCACCTCTGACATACCTTTTACCTTCCTGGTTATTTGCGATTTCGTGTGCTTTGTATTCCTACATAAGGATAAAATTTCAAATGACAAACCCAATCAAAGTAGTCGATGCCTGTATGGGTGCTGGTAAAACTACTGGTATTTTCAAGAAGATCGAATTAGGTGAGATCAGCTTACCAGTCTTATACATCAGCCCTTTTCTAGATGAAGTAGGTGATGGTGATACGGACGGTAGGATACAAAGATCCTTGCCAGATTTTGACTTTATTGCTCCAAAGGAGTTACCAAATAAGTCAGCACACATCGAGCAGTTAGCTAAAGAGGGCAGCAACATTGCTTGCACTCATAGCTTGATGCAGAAGCTATCGGATGAAGCCTTGCGGTATTTGGTTGATAACGGGTACACCATCATAATTGACGAAGCCATTAACGCTTTTGAGTCGATTGACATCTCAACATCTGATTTAGATAACTTGCGGGAAGTAGGGCTTATCACAATCGATGATAACAGACAGCTCAGCTGGGAAGACATAAAGGACTACGATGGTAAGTTCAATGATCTGCGAATAGCTTGTAAACGTGGCGCAGTATTTCTAGCAGGTAATAGTCAGTTGCTGATGTGGGAATTCCCCGTAGCATTATTCGACTCTTCACTTGATGTATGGGTTATGACTTATCCCTTCGAAGGCACGATGATGAAGTCTTACTTCGACATTTACAACTTTGATTATGAGATCGTAGCAGACGAAGAATTAGATCTCAGACCAGAACATGAATTAATAGCTGAAGCAGCTCAACTGTTAGAAATCTACGAAGGTAGATCAAATGATGTTGGTAGAGGTATTAAAGCTCTCAGTTCAACAAATCTAAATTCTAAAGCTATCCGCAAAGTATTATCAAAATCCATGAGAACTGTTGCAGTTAGCACATGGAAAGCTAAGTCAGATGATTTAGTTTGGACTACGTTCAAGAAAGCAGTACCAGAAGCTTCCCCTGTTGGATTTAAGACTAGACACATCGCTTGCAACCTAAGAGCAACTAACGACTACGCTGATTGTTCTCATGTCATGTACGGTGTGAACATCTTTGTTAACCCTGAAATACGTAATCACATCAATTCTCGTGGAGCTAGGTTCGATCAAGATGCTTACGCACTTGGAGAAATGTTACAACTGTTATGGCGTGGTTGCATTCGTAAAGGTAAACCAATGAAGGTGTTTATTCCCTCGAGAAGAATGAGGGATTTACTTTATAGCTGGCTCTCTAAGTACGAAGAAATGGCAATAGCTGCTTGAGGGGTATTAAGCAGTATCATCCACGCAAGGAGTAGGTATTACTGATGGAATAAATAAATTTAATGAGAATTTATAATTAGTTTATGAATAAATCCATAAAAATTAAAAACTTAATCAAAGAAAGTGAATGATTATCTTTAGCCATTAACTTGATGTGGGATGTGGTGTCAGGCATTATTTATACTTAAAAGCCACTTACATGGAAACGCCAATGTCTTTAAAATTACACATTCCAAAACTTATGAGAGTAGGACTGTTGAGTACAGTATTCGCCTTTTGTTCTGTTGCGTATGCTGCTGACTTGGACAGAGCGCTTGCTGCTTATAAGACTAAAGACTACAAAACGGCCCTTAAAGAGTTTGAGATTTTATCTAATGATGGAGTTGCTATAGCCCAATACAATTTCGGAAGGATGCATTATAAAGCAGAAGGAGTCTCTCAAAATTACAAACAAGCTATTAATTGGTACACACTTTCAGCTGAGCAAGGTTATAGCAAAGCTCAGTACAATCTTGGATTGATGTACTACCAAGGAAAAGGAGTTTCTACAGATTACAAACAAGTAATTAAGTGGTTAACTCTTTCAGCTGAGCAAGGGCTTAAAGAAGCTCAGATCAACCTGGGATGGATGTACTATGAAGGCAAAATAGTAATTCAAGACTACAAGCAAGCGATTAAATGGTACACGCTTTCTGCTGAGCAAGGACTTAAAGGAGCTCAGTACCGCCTTGCGAGGATGTACAAGCAAGGCAAGGGAGTAGACCAAGACTATAAACAAGCGATTAAGTGGTACACACTTTCTGCTGAGCAAGGTGATAGCAATGCTCAGTTCATTCTTGGGTCAATGTACTATGAAGGTCAAGGAGTAGCTCAAGATTTTAAACAAACGATTAAGTGGTACACCCTTTCTGCTGAGCAAGGGCATCGGATGGCTCAGAGTTTTCTCGGATCAATGTATCGTGAAGGTAAAAGAGTAGCTCAAGACTATAAGCAAGCGATTAAGTGGCTAACACTTTCTGCTGAGCAAGGTAACAAAGAGTCACAGTATAATCTTGGGGTAATGTATGGTGATGGTATAGGGGTGACTCAAGACTATAAACAAGCGATTAAGTGGATTACCCTTTCTGCTGATCAAGGTTTTGGCCAAGCCAAGCGTGCACTTGTGAAGTTATCTAGTAAAATTAAAGTTATCACTCAAAAAAATAAACAAGCAACAAAATTAGAACAGCATTGTTCAAAAGCTGACTTAGTTCAGAGTGTCAAAGTAGGGACAGCTAAAGCTGTGGCTGATGAGCTCGGAATGTGGACAACAGACGTGACTGCAACTAGGTGGGAATACAGGGGTGTATCTCTTCTAGATAATGATACTGGGGTAGGGTATGACTGTGAAATGTTACTTCAGTTAACTATCAAAGCTGAAGACGGTAATCATTCAATTAAAGGCAAAGTCACTTATCAACATTACACAAACCTTAATTACTACTATTGGGATGATTCAAACCTCCTTGAAAAATCTTTTATGTGGGATGTTGATAGAAAAGCTGCAAAGATGACAGCTGAAATAATGAATCAAACTAATAGAAAAGCGGATAAAAATTCGAAATAAGATTACTAGGACATCTAAGGATGCATAAACAAGCAACCATAATGGAGGGTTGCATTAATGCCCAAAATCTGTGATTTAGCATTAAGTCACTTGGGGTGTCGAGGTTTTTTTGATCAAGGTTTTTATGTGCTTGGAGAAATGTTACAACTGTTATGGCGTGGAAGTATGCGTAAAGGTAATTGATGAAAGTATTTCCCTCTTCTAGAGGGATGCAGGCTCACTAAAAAATTGGGTTTCAAAGTACGAATAAATGACGATAGCAGCCTTTTTTTAGCTAAGAAAAGCAACAAAACAGGACTAACGCAGCCTTCTAGAACAGCCTCTAAGAGCATTTCGTAAGACAGCCAAGGGTCGCTAAGTATATACCATTAAGCTCCTAGAGGGCCTGATTGTGTGCGTCATAAATAGTCTCTAAGAGTCACTGATAGATACAAAGAATGGTTAATTAATTGTTTTATTATTGTTAATTACAATGATTGATTGTTTTTGGAAACCAGTAATTAACTGCTGAGGAGGGAGGTGTGGCAAGGTTTGAAGAGGTTACAAAACATGATACAATCTATTTTTCTTAGGTAATTTGTTTTTTTATAACCTAATGATTTTAAAGGATAGAGTAGTAGGTTCCGATCCTATTGGTCGGGGGTTCGAATCCCTCCAGGCGCGCCACATTACATTTTTCAATACCATCTCAGATTCAACTCCTTCATCCTGTTCGATAGCATCATACTGGAGGGTGAGAAGCCCCGCGGGTTCGAGCCGAGCGAAGCGACGCACATCGGAGCTTGCGACGATAGCCCCGAAGGGGTGAGCGCAGCGAATCATCCCTCCAGAGGGTTGGCAGAAGTCTAGCTTGCGAAGTTTTGTTCTCCTTTATATAAAATTACCCTTATTATTCCATCAGAACCCCATATGCCTGGAGGGTGGGCGCTGCGGCGCAATCAGGTGTCCCCGCGGGTTCGAGCCGAGGACACGACGCACATCGGAGCTTGCGACGATAGCCTTGAGGCGTGAGCGCAGCGAATAATCCCTCCAGAGGATTGGCAGTTGTCAGTGTTTCAGTGTTTCGACTGATGGCGAGACAGGTTTTCTTCTAGTAAATTGTATTTGCTAAGCTTTTTTGTAAATTTATGGTCTTTTTTTCGCCTAATGGCGAGCTCATTTCTTTTTGCGAAAAAAAGAAACGGAGCCAAAGAAAAGTTCGCCCAACGAGCGCCGAAAACTCCTCCGCAATCACTGAAATTAACGGCCGTTTACATGGGCCATCCTTGGCCCAGCTAAACTCTCCGCGACATCCATGTCGCTACGACCAATAATTTAAGTAATTGCTCCGGCGGCCCTCTGAAGGGGGTTGTGCGGCTCTGTAGTTGGCTTGGGAGCATTAGGTGTTTCAGCAAATGTAAGTGGATGTCCCCTAGTTTGGCTTCAGGTGTTGGCTGTTTAATCTCAACCTCAGTCATTGTCTACCTACAGTCTCACAAAAGAATGCTAGATTACACGATCCGTGATATTAGTCTGAGTGTTTATTTACAATATAATGAAAAACATAACTGCCTATCCCTCTGTTCATACAGGGTGTAACATTAGGCCAGCTTTTCAATATAATGTAATTTACGAAGATTTATACATGACAGATAATAAGAACCTTGGCGCGCTCTTCCATCAAGTTATAAATCCTGAAGAGACCTTATGCCTCATTGAGTTTTCAGACGGAACAGACACTAATGATTATGTGCCTGCTGAAGTGTTGGATGACACTAGTATTGATGCAGTCGCTTGGTGGACTGAGGAGGCAGGTAGTGACTATCGCTCAATCGTTGAAGGGAAGAAGAAAGCAGTGCGCGTAACGGCTATAAAGAAACATTAAGCCTCTTTAGCATCAGCAAGAATACGGCACACGGTCGCCTTAGAATACCCTGTAAGCTTGGCAACTTCATTCAGTGTATGGTTAGCGTTACGGTACTTAATCACCTCTGTATGCCTCTTATCGTCGGCCTTACGACCAGTGTACTTATTGTCACTCTTCGCCTTAGCAATGCCTTGCGTCTGTCTTCTACGTCTATCTTCATAATCCTTACGAGCAATAGCCGCTAGCATATCTAACATCATCGAATTGATAGCTTTGAACATGGAGTTCATAAAGTCACTGTCGTTGCTGGTGGTTAGCATTTGGTAAGACGTGGGCAAGTCCTGTGAGACTATTAGTAACCCTTCGTCAGCAATGCGTCTCTTTAGCAACTCCCAATCATTAGCCTTTAAACGTGTTAAACGATCGACCTGTTCTAGTAGGATGACATCACCTTCTTGAGAGTCATTAAGTAAACGGTGAAGCTCAGGTCTATCTAGCTTGGTGCCAGATATGTTCTCAATGTAGAAGGATGCAATAGTGTGGTCGTGCTCCTTAGCAAACTTGATTAACTCTTCCTTTGCTCTTGCTGCATTCTGATCATCTGTTGAAGCTCTTAGGTATGCGCGTATAAACATTTAGTAAGCCTTGTGTCTCATTAGGGTTGTCTTACTGTATGGTGTCTCATTAGAGTAGTCAATTAATTAATATTAGATAGTAAAACGCTAGTCTCACAGAGATATACCGAAAGTAGACAAGGTGCGCGCTGGTGGGTATGGCTTCAAATTGATGATCGAGGCTTAAGTAGCTGAGAGAAACAAGGGGTACACGGGGAGAATGGTGGAAGTGTAAACATTTAAAAGGCTCACAGATTTTTAGGGTATTTCTTAAAGTGACATCGGATAGTGGCTTTAGCTAGCATTATCATGGGTTTGAGTTATGAGAAATTAAGGGGATTTTTGTAATACAAATATTGCCGTTTAAAAAAACAAACAAATCTGGCCTTATAGTGTTTTTAAGGATGTGTCCATTACTAAATAGTAATTTTCCTTTATAATTTAGTTAATTAGGTTATTAAAAAACATTGTATAAAAACTTAAAATAATCGAAAAAAAATTAAATTTAGCGCTTCCCGCACCAGCTCTGGAGTTAGCTCAATTTGATGTGAAGTTGAGTTGAATTTGGCAAAAGTCAAGAGTTGATCTTTGTATTGAAAGCTCTATATTTGGTAGCTTCCATGAGGGTTTAAGTAATGATTTAAAGTTGCTTGAGCGTTAGTGGTAGAAGGTAAATGAGTGGGCGGCTTTAGAATGTTTTGGCGAACAACTAAAGCCTACCCTTGAAATACATAGAGATACGCATTCCGATGTTTCTGTCTTGAAGCGACAAACATATAATGCATCAGTGCGTCCTCCGTGTCCACACCCAGTTGATGGAGGAAACGTATGGATTTAGACTATACTTCCGTGATGACTGCGCTATCGCTACTTGTAGCGGTTACGAGTCTTATCATTCAGTTACAGAAATAACCTAAGATTAGAGAAAAATATAAGCCTCCCGCTAAAACTTTTAGTTACTAGTGGAGTAGGCTTTTTAAGGTTGCTATTTGATATCAGATAACAACTGCTATGATTCTGTGCTGAAAGGCAGTATTGCATGCTCAATGTGGATCCCTTGTAAGGATTTGAATGCAGACGCTTAAGCCTTGGTATCACAATTGGTATAACATATAGATTTAAGAGTGTTGGAATTTAAATTAAAGCTGTTTAATATCAATTAGATACTATAGTTAATAATGCTGTATCAATCCCTCCAGGCGCGCCAAACGACTATCATCCTTGTACAGTTCCTCATTATAAATACACTCGTTACTACGTTAAAATCGCCTTGTGATAGGAGAAAGTTTTCCTATCTGCTCGTCTGATATTTGTTTTCTTTTAAGGTAGCATGAGTTCTCAGCGCATCTTATAAATGGCAGTTACGGTTGACAATTACGTTAAAAAACATATCATTAATTTAACAACGGTTTCCTCCAGAATTTCGATTCGTAAGAGTGGGAGCCTTTTTTTTGCCTATTTCATGGAATTCCGCAATGGCAAAACTTTCCCCGTACCAGAAACCTCAACAATCAGCTGTAGAGCTTTGCAACAAACTATTGAATCAAGGTTTACTGATTAATGATTTGAAAGTAGCAGAGAATATATTAAATCGTTGCAGCTACTATCGTTTCAAAGCATACCTGTATCCCTTTCAGGATAACAAGACGAAAGTCTTTACCCCAGGTACAAGTTTTGAAGACTGCTACCAGCTGTATATTTTCGATAGTGAGCTTAGGCATTACATTTTTAAAATAATTGAACAGGTAGAAATTGGAGTGCGGTCTCTTTTTGATCAATGGATGACTAAACAAAAAGATAACCCATTTTGGTATTTAGACTCATCTTTATTTTCTGAGAAAGGAGAGCAAGTCAAAACTGTGAGTCGATTGAGGGATATGTTCAAAAACTCTAAAGAAGACTACGCCGTACATTACAAATCAAAACATTATAATGAGTACTGTTCATTTTTTAGAGACTTACCCCCTGGCTGGGTTGCTATCGAGCTAATGACATTTGGGGATCTTACAAAGCTAATGAGCAGCTTAGCAGATGAACATTACAATTCTTTAAAAATTAATCGATTTGCAAAAAGTAAGCTGACGGTCGAAAAATACAAATCGTTATGTAGCTGGCTAATTACTATTCAACAAGTTAGAAACCGGTGCGCACATCACAATCGATTATTTAATAGCAACTTTGCATCTCCAACTGGAGTGAAGAGAATTCTATCTAAAGAAATACCGCTAGTGAAAACTAAAGCGCCTCAAGGCAAGCATGAAGAGGATCAGCTGAACCGGCTGTATACTGCCATAATTGCTATACAGAAACTTAATTCAGGAATTGGTTACTCTAAAAAGATGGGGCCAAAATTAGCTCAAATTATAGAGAGCCATCCTATATCTAGTCGGTTTATGGCATCAATGGGGTTCCCCAAAGAGTGGAAGAAAGAGCCTTTGTTATTCGATTTATAAAAAAGCTAAGTACTATTAGCTAAATCACGGCAAGGCCAGATGTACGGCCCCCTTACACAATATCAATAGCCGTAAGAGCTAGAAAGCAGACTTCTTTAACGCATTCCCAGAGTTAGCTTGCAAACTAATAGTTGTTTATTGCTGGCGGCTTTACCTCAGATTGAACGGAAGCAACTCCCTGCGATGAAAGAAGCACTAAAGTTTAGCCAACTGTGACAAGTCACGTTAATAGAAATCATCACAATCGAGAGCACAAACAAGCTCAGGCTTCTACAAAGTGGTGAGTGGAATGGTAGCCATAATGACAACCAAAACCATCTATTAAAGTTGAGACCTTTGCAGAGTGGGGGCCTTTTTTAAAAACATACAAACACGATTCTATATAAAACAACGGCTTATGTGATTTTTTCAAGTCCCTCCAGGCGCGCCAAACATCCATCCTCCTTACACGCCTCCTCATTTGAACTACCCTCACTACTCCACCAGAACTCTGTTAGCCAGTCGGGTGGACGCTGCATCACAATCAAACTCCCAACCAGTAAAATTGTTTTAGCGGATTTTTGGCGCGTTTAAAGAAAGTGGTATAAGGTTAATTGATAAAGAACGGAACTATAATCTGCGTTAAAAGGAGTTGACCATGATTATGTTACTTAAAAACAGGCGCTTCTTTAGCTCGGCTTGCTTGTTGCAATTATTAGTATTTATCTTTTGCTCAAATGCCAGTGCAAATGCTACGAATATTGAAATTGTCACAGAAAACTTTCCACCATTGCAGTCAAATGACCATGGCAAGAAATCAGGTTATGTCCATCAGACTATGCAGGAAGTGATTAAAATAGTGAATAAAACTCACCCTATTCATGTCAGTAGTTATAGGTTTTTACCGTGGAAGCGGGCGTTGAACCGAGCAGTAAAAGTCCCAAATGTGCTTTTTTACTCCCTATCACGTTCTCCGAGCAGGGAGGAACAATATCAATGGCTAGGTGAAATCTCGATCTATAGAAAAGCACTATTCAAACTAAAAGAAAGGCCTTTCACGGTATCAAAGATTAAAGATCTTAAGGCAAAAGAGTTGATACTTGCTGTTCAAAACGGCGGTTCTGACCATATCTATTTCAGTGGCCTAGGGTTTAAAAGTAATAAATACTTTCAAACTTACACTTCTTTTCAACAAGGTATTAAGCAGTTATTTAGAGGCCGAGTTGACCTAATTCCTTTGAATATTCTCACTGCTAAGCGATCAACATGCAAACTAGGGCTTGATGGTAGCCAGTTAGAAATGGTTATACCATTAGATGATCTATCAAAACCTCTTTGGGTTGTGTTGAGTAATGGGACAGATCCAGCTTTGATTAGTGAATTTAAATCTGCCCTAAAAGAGCTTCAAGAAAACGGTATAGCGGAAAAGTATTATAAAGAGAATATGGAGCTTTGGGATAAAATCCCGTGTGACTAATAAACTGCTCTCACCTGTATATTAAAATACCAAACAATTGTAATCGAGGATACGTCGCTGATGAAACCATGGCGATGAGAGAATCTCAGCAAGAAATAACGGCGATTTCCGTTGTGGTTAGCTGGTTGCTATCGAAGAGATCTAGGGTAGATTTAAATTTTCTAACTTCGAAATATGAGGTGTTCACTAGTAGCATGTGAGCCAACAACTATACCCGAGCAGTGGCTTTAACTCGGTCTGAGCCTGAGTGTTAATTGCCACTTTGAGTGTTTGGTAGGCATATGGGCTGTTAGCTTAAAGTTGAAACCTTAACCAATCAATTCAGAAACCTGCTTAGCACTTACCGGCTTGCTAAATAAATAACCTTGAATCACTTCACAGCCCATTTCTTTAAGTACTTCGAATTGGGGTTGCTCTTCAACACCTTCTGCGGTGACCTTATACTCTAAATTATGGCCCATTTCGATCATTGAGCTGACTAATAGAAATGATTTTCTATCTGTTACTATGTCATCGATAAAATGTTTATCAATTTTTAGTGCATCTAAATTTAAATGCTTAAGAGATGCAAAAGAAGAGTAGCCAGTGCCAAAATCATCGATGGCTAAGGTAACGCCAAGTTGCTTTAATTTTTCAAAGGTTTGCAGGTTTAGCTGATTGGTTTGTACCACACCTTCAGTGACTTCTAGTTCGAGTTGGTTCGCTTTTATGCCTGTCGCCTCAATTACTTGGGAGATAAGTGGCACAAAGCCTTCCTCTAAAAAGTGTGAGGGGGAGATGTTTACAGCTAAACGAATAGGGTTTGAAGAAGAGGCATTCCAGCTTGCCAGTTGCTTACAAGCAGTGTGTAGTACCCACTCTGTCAATTTGGGAATCATGCCAATACGCTCGGCGGTTTCAATAAATTCAACCGGTGATACTTGGCCTAATTGCGGGTGATGCCAGCGTGAAAGCGCTTCAACACTGATGATCTTTCCGGAGGCTGCGTCTATCTGCGGCTGATAAGCTAGTGTGAGTTGCTTCTTCTCAATGGCCTCTCTTAGGTGCTGTTCTACTTTGAAGCGGTGCTCAGCTCTATTAGTGAGCTCCTTGCTGTAGAACGCATAGCGGTTTTTTCCAAGGTTCTTAGCTTCATAAAGCGCGGTATCAGCGGTTTTTAGCAGCGCTTGCTGGGTTGTTCCGTCTGTTGGGAAGTGTGCAATACCGACGCTGCAAGAAGGGGTGAGCTGGCGACCTTTTAAATCAAATGGTTTTGATAGTAACTCGTGGCAGCGTTGAGCTGTTTTTGCCGCACTGTATTGATCGTTTACGTCTGTAACTATGATGCAGAATTCATCACCACTGAGACGGGCAATATAATCGCTATTTCGGCAAGTAGATTGTAAACGTGCGGCACATTCTTTGAGCAGTAGATCTCCAATATCGTGACCTAAGCTGTCATTTACGTTTTTAAAATCATCTAAATCGATATATAACAGGCTGAACTGGCGTTCGTTGCGCTCAGAATCCTTAATTAAATTTTTAAGTGAGATATAGAATTGAGTGCGATTAGATAGTTTAGTGAGATCATCTTTATATGCGAGGTCTTGAATTTGCTGCTGGCTGCGCTCACGCTCCATAATGATGCTCGCTAAGCGAGCCGCTGAAGATAAGTCTTTTGATTCTTGCTCGTTCGGTAACCCTGGGTGATTATAGTACATGCCGAACGCTCCAAGTACTTTACCTGCAGCGCTTTTGATCGGCTCTGACCAACAGCTGCGAAGCCCGTGCGGTAGCGCATATTGCTTGATCTCAGCCCAATTAGCGCTTGTTTCTATATCTTTCACTAAAACGCGCTCGCCCGTATAGGTAGATGCACCACAAGAGCCGACGTTGGGGCCGTTTTTAAGACCGTGCACTGCATTACAGTAAGCGCTTGGAAGGCTAGGTGCTCCAGCGTGTAGCAGTGTATCTTCTCTAAGTTCTAATAGTGAACAGCGCATACCTTGATGGCGCCCTTCATATAAGCGGGCGATTTCGTCATAAATTTCACCGGCTGGTCCGCCTTTGGCGATCATCTCTAAAACTTTTGTATGGCGACTGTTAAAGTCTTCGGCTTTTTTGCGCTGGGTAATATCAACGTGAGTGCCAATTAAGCGCAGCGCTTTCTTTGTCTGGGGGCAGAGTATTTTAAACGCTCTAGAGCGAATGAATATGAAGTGTCCATCTTTATGACGCATGCGTATTTCAGCTTCAAAAGCTTCTGATTTGTCAGATAGATAATCTTCCACTTTGCTTAATGCAAGCGCTTTGTCACTACTGTGAACTAGAGCTTCCCAGGTTCCAAATTTATTGTCTAGCTCATGTTCTTGATAACCTAACATGCCTTTCCAGCGCGGGGAGAAGTAGACCTCGTTGGTCTGTAAATTCCAGTCCCATAAACCATCGTTAGCACTGCGCATCACTAAAGCAAACCGCTCTTCGCTGCTAATAAGTTCAGCAGCTTTTTGTTGTTGATTTGTTTGTGCTGCTATTAAATCGGCACGTAATTCGGCGATTTCATCTAATAGCATGGCATTTGATTTAGCTGACATCGTAATCTGTGTTCTCTTGCGAAATAATGGGTTTAGGGAGTGCTGCAGTTCTTTGGGCATACTTACACATATTAAGTATAGTCAAAATTCCTAGATTATCGATTAGACATTTAGCTAACTTGAAAACCCACTAAAATAGACTTTTGGCATTAACGCCCTTAATCACTTCACAACTTGCCACTGCCCGTGACCATTTTGGGTGATCAATGAAAACGATGCTGGGTCAAATTCGCTTACATCTTGGCCAAAATCAAAGAACCAAGTAAAGCCTCCAAATACCCGCCACAGCGAATATGAGTCTGAAAAATAGCCCCAATTCCCACAATAGGCATCCATTTCAGGGGTATCCGCAGTGCTTGATAGGCTTTTCTCAATATTTACAACGTAGCTATTTGCGGGAAGGTTGTAAGCTTGGCCTGATTGTACAGAGCATTGGTTGTTTTTCTCGTTCGGCGCCATTTGGCTACGTACGTAATTCAAAACACTCTCTATAACACTATTATTGTTGATGCTACCAATGGTGACTAATTCTGTGCCTTTAGCCGCATTACCAAAAAAGGCCGATTCACTAACCGCAAGGGTTGCAAATTTAGCCCCTCCCTGGAAGGCTAATTTAGCAGTTGTGTCTTTGCACCTGTAAGCGTTATATAAAAGAAACTCGCCGCCGGGCATTGCTGTTTCATTCACTTCCCAGCTGCATCCATTATCTGCAGCAGGGTGTGGGTCAGTGTGGCTGTCTAATAGTTTTCGTGCTTCGCCCATGCACAGGCCTGATTCAGGAAGCTTACGATCATTATTGGGGCAATGACTGTGACTACTAGCTGTTACAGCCGCTTGGTTTTGAGGGGCTACCCCTAGATAAGTGTCGCATTCCTGCGTTTTTAAAACAGCGGCATATGATCCTGCTAATGGGAAAACAGGCCCGCTCGGGTCAAAATTAAAGTTGACCTGATTACCTTGCTTTAGAGCTTGTAAGGTATCAGCGGATAATTGCATACCAGCCCATTGGTTAAACTGTAAGAAAGTGCTTTGGTAATTGGCATTATCAATGGTTAAGGTTGTCAGCTGTGATGCTGAAGGTAGCTTGTAATCCGTGGCAAGTATTTTGAGTTGATCACTGATGCCAATGCGTAAAACGGAACCGAAACCGTTTTGGTTGGCATAATTTTGCTTCCAGGCAAAACAGCCGAGAAACTGTTTATTTTCGTATTCAGCGATGATGTTCCAATGGTTTACTTGGGCATAATCTTTTTCAATGGTTTGAGCTAGGCTAAGTGGTGTGAATATTACAGATGCTAAAAGTGAAGCGCAGAGGCTTTTCATATAATCCCTTATTGTGAAGTGCACGTTGAGCTAAAAACAGCATAATATTTTACTCAAACTTATTCCTTGTAAGATGCGAAAACTCTACACGAGGTATCATTGATTGCAGTAAGCGTGCAGAGTTAACACACGGTAATATGAGTAATATTTACCTAACATTAACGTATCCTTAAGCAGTTAAAAAGCGATATCAAGATTTATGTTGCTATGCTTATGATATAGAAATAAAAAAGCGGGATTTAGAGGCTTTAAAAAGAGATTATTTATCTTTTATCGATTGGTAAATAAGATAGCAGATAAAGCTGATGATTAAGCCTAAGAACAGAAAGCCAAACGCGTAATTAATATAGTCGCAAACAGCGTCGTATTCACAGTTCATACCTATCTGAATATTCATAACAGCCTTTAGATATTGATACTTAAATAGCCAGCATAGCCGTTTAGGTAGACTTTACCAACTCTTGATCAGAGGTTCCCTAGGGAACATGCGATTAAGTCCCCAAATCTTCTCTGTGGATAACTAAGGGGCCAGATCCGCGGAAAAATACGCAGTGAATGGCCAGTCCTTTACAAGTGTTTTGACAAAGGAGGTGGCCCCTTAGATATCCACCCTACGGGGCGTACAGGATATTCCGTGCTTTTCGTTAATGCTTTTCGCCGGGCAACCAGCCCGCCTGTAAGCATTGCCTCAATCACGAAACATCCTGTGCGCCAGAGGCGTTTGGGACTTAATCGCATGCTCCCTAGCACTTGACCGTGTTTTTAAGGATAATTGCCTTTTTAAAACTTCGAGGATTAGCCATGACATCGCAACCGCTTGATTGCCAGCAATTAGCGCAAATGTCAGATCAGCAGCGCTTTGAATATTTTGTTGAGCAAAGCGTTATCAATAAAGAGATTTGGTTATTAACAGATGAGCACGGCTGTGTAATGCTAAACACAGAAGATGAAGATTGCGTACCTGTGTGGCCAAGCTTAGAAGCCGCAGAAGCTTGGGCAACTGATGAATGGCAAGATTGTGAAGCACAGCCGATTGCGTTGAAAACGTGGCAAATGCGGTGGAGTGATGGCTTAGAAGAGGATGGTTTTTTTGTAGTTGTTTGCCCGATGGGTGAACAGGAAGGGCTTGTTGTTGATCCACAAGACCTAGCGAAAGAGTTAACCAAAGCAATCAAGAAACAGAACCGTAAAAAGTAATCATTGAGAATAGGAAGGGCTCTCACATTGAGGGGCTTCATCAATGAATAACAAGGATAGGGGCAGTGCTTTGTACAATAGTAGATGGTTAGTCTTTTTACCGTTAATGCTGATGCTAGGTTGTGCCTCAAAAGGAGTGGTAGAGAACATACCAAAGGCGACGATTAAGGATCATCTAGCTTTCAATGAATCAGAGCAAAAGCGCCAACAAAACTCAGAAAAACCCCCTCCTGTAGTCATTTTGCTCGCATTTTCAGGGGGCGGGCATCGTGCTGCTGCCCTTTCTTATGGTGTGTTAGATGCGCTGAGAAAAACAAAATTGCAGCAGGGAAAGACAGAGCGATTATTAGATTATGTCGATACAATTAGCGCTGTGTCAGGGGGCTCTTTTACAGCCGCGTATTATGGCTTAGTTGGCGATAAAATATTTACTGATTACAAAGCCAACTTCCTCAGTAAAGATCTTCAATCAGAACTGATTGGAGGTATTTACACAATTCCACAATTGTTCAGTGAGAAAGGGCGCAGCGAAGTGATGATCAAGCTGTTGGATGAGAGCTTGTTTCACGGTGCTAAAATAGCTGAGATTAATCAGCTCAATAAACCCACCGTCATTCTCAACGCTTCTGATCTAGGCGGCGGTGTGCGCCTTTCCTTTTTACAGAATTATTTTGATTTGCTCTGTTCCGATGTTGGCTCTTTTTCCGTGGCAAGAGCTGTTGTTGCATCTGCTGCAGTACCTTTAGTTTTTAGTCCTATCGCTCTAGAAAATTTTGATCAATGTGGAGCAGGTTCTCCGAAATGGTTAAAAACAGCTCGTAATCGATTGGCTGATAATGAGGAAATGTCGTTGGTTATTGAGGGGTTAGCAAGCTTTGGCGATAAAGAGAAGCGTCGTTATATACACTTAGTTGATGGCGGTATCACCGATAATCTTGGGCTGAGGGCCGTGTATGAAAATGTTGAGTTATCTGGAGGTATTGAATCTGCTGTACGTGGCAGCGAAGGTGCTATCCCGCAGCGAATAGTGGTTATTTCGGTGGATGCATCGACTAAGTTAGATGTTGCAATGGATCAAAGTTTGGATGAGCCCAGTGTGTTGGAATCACTCAACAGCATTACCGATGTGCAGCTACATCGCTATAACGCATCCACTTTGACACTGTTCGAAAAAGAAGTGAACGATTGGGCAGAAACCCTAAGCACTAAGAGCAGGCCTGTGAATGCCTACTTCATCAATGTAAGTTTACAAGAGATTAAAGATCTCGATCAGCGTCAATATTTTAATAACATTCCCACCAGTTTGAGTTTAGAGCCGCAGCAGTTAGAGCAGCTCATTTCTGCGGGGCAATCGTTATTGTATGCGCACCCTGAATTTAAAAAACTACAGGCTGATTTGATCGAGTAATCATCACCAATTTTGCTTATAAATAGCTAGCAATATTCTTTATCATCAAATCCACATATAGCTCTTTTTCACCCACAGGTGCCACATAGTGTATGGCATCTTTTGCGGCTTCTATTCCCTGTGATTTAGCAATTACCCAAGTTGCTAAGTATTGAGAAGCAATGCAGCCGCCTGCGGTAGCAATATTGCCTTTCGCATAAAGCGCTTGATTAAGTACATTAATACCAGCCTCTTTAACCCAAGGTGTCGTCGTTAAATCAGTGCAGGCAGGAATATCATTTAACAGGCCAAGCTTGGCGAGTACTAAGGTGCCCGAGCATTGTGCTGCTATTAATTGCCGGCTAGGATCTAGCTTGAGCTGCTGCATAATTTGTTGATCAGCCACTATTTCTCGGGTTTTCATACCGCTTCCTACAATAACAGCATCGGCCTCACAAGCTTCACTAAGATTTATATGCCGCTCAATCGTTAAGCCGTTCATCGACTTTACTTTTGGAGTAGGACTTGCAATAGATACTTGCCAACCAGGGGTTTTGATACGGTTCAAAATACCGAGGGCAATGAGTGAATCGAGCTCGTTAAATGCGTCGAATGTTAAGATGGCAATGTGCATAAGTCTCTCGCTAATTTGGTGATTGTGAGTCTTGAGTATATCGATTAAGATCATGACAATAAAATTATTGTCATGGATACAATTTGCAATGCCTAGCCCTAGATATAAAAGCATCGTTGACACTTTAGCTGCTCAAATCAATAGCGGTGAGCTAGCGCCGGGTTATAAACTGGCCACTCATCGTCAACTTGCGGCGCAGCATAAGATCGCACTAGTGACGGCTTCTCGGGTGTATGCTGAGCTTGAAGAAATGGGCTTAGTGAGCGGTGAAGCAGGGCGTGGCACTTTCGTCAGAGAAACAGCGCTACCTTTGGGCAATGGTATTGATCAGCCTGCTGCCAAAGAGGGAGTGATCGATTTAAATTTTAATTCCCCTTCATTGCCTAGCCAGACGAAGTTGCTGCGAGATAGCCTGCAAAAAATGGCTGCATCAGGTGACCTAGAAACGCTGCTGCACTATCAGCCCCATGCTGGGCGCAAGCATGAGCGCGAAATTATGGCTGCGCACTTGGCTTTAAGTGGTGTTCAAGTTGATGCTACGCAAGTGCTTATCGTCAGTGGTGCGCAACATGGTCTGGCTTGCACAGTCATGACGTTGCTGAAGCCCGGCGATGTGGTGGCAGTGGATGCGCTGACTTATCCCGGATTTAAAGTGTTGGCTCAAGTGCATCGATTGGAATTGGTGGCTATTCCTGTAACAAAGAATGGGCCGGACTTCGCAGCGTTACAAAAGCTGTGCACAGAGCGACCTGTGCGTGCAGTTTACACCATGCCAACTATGCATAACCCGCTGGGCTGGGTATTGAGCCTAGAGCAGCGTGAGCAGATTGTTCGTATTGCCAAGGCCCATGAGCTGCTGATTATTGAAGATGCTGCCTATGCCTTTTTGGCAGACAATCCACCACCGCCTTTATTTGCACTTTCTGGGGATAATTGCGTGTATATCTCAGGCATTTCTAAAAGTATCGCGACAGGTTTAAGAGTGGGTTACGTTGCTGCTCCTGATAAGTGGGTCGCTAAAATCGATCGTACAATTCGAGCAACCACTTGGAATACACCGGGCTTAATGACAGCGCTTGCGTGTAGCTGGGTGGAGGATAAGACCGTTGCAATACTGGAACGAGAGAAGCGAGAAGATGCGAGAAAGCGTCAGCTGTTAGCCGCTCAAGTATTTGAGGGAATGAATTACATAAGCCATCCGAGCAGCTATTTCCTATGGCTGCCATTACCTGAAGAGGTGCGTGAAGACCAAGTGGTAATGGCGCTATTAGAGCTTGGCATCAGTGTATCTGGGGCAGAGCCTTTTTCTACAGCCGATAATGTACCCCATGCTATACGCATAGCCTTGGGTTCTGTAGCGTTTAAAAAATTAGCGCCAGCGCTGCGCAAGGTGCGTGAAACAGTCGAGTATTTTGCTTGTTAGCTCCTTGGGTTGAGAGAAAAGAAGCATTTATATTAACTAGTTAACCTGATAAGGTTCGCTGTTTTTGAATTGTTAAACCATGTGAGTTTTCTGAAAATTATATTTTAAAATACAATATATTAGGGCCATTAAATGAGTAAACCTGCCGTATCAATTGCTGAACCTTGTACTATTGCGATTAAAGATAGTGATCAACATTTTCCGGTTAATCGGATTTTCTGTGTTGGTAGGAACTATGCTGCTCACTCTATTGAAATGGGTGATAACCCAGACAGAGACCCTCCGTTCTTTTTTTGTAAACCTGCTGATACAGTGCTTTCAGGTAACAGCGTAGAGTTAGCATATCCGCCACGCACTTCAGAGTTACACTACGAAGTTGAAATGGTTATTGGCTTGAAAGAGGACTGTGTCAATGTGTCAGCTGAGCAAGCACTTAAGCTCGTTTTCGGGGCGGCTGTGGGTATCGAGTTTACGCGCAGAGATCTGCAAAACACCGCTAAAAAGCAAGGGCGGCCTTGGGATATGGGTAAAGGTTTTGATGGTAGTGCAGTGATTGGAGAGATGACTGTATTTGATGAGCAGAGTTTGCCGCAACAAGGCGCGCTTTCATTACAAGTTAATGGTGAATACCGCCAACAATGTGATCTATCAGATTTGATTTGGTCAATCAGTGAGACGATTGCAGAACTATCAACCTATCTAACGTTGAGGGCTGGCGACGTAATATTCACGGGTACTCCCGACGGTGTTGGACCGGTTGTGGTGGGTGATCAGCTATTTGCACAATGTGCGGGGCTGAGTCCGCTAAAAGCAAAAATTATTTCTGCATAAATGCTGAATATTCGTTAAGATAACAGCCATTTACTGATATGAGATCAATTTTAAAATGGATGTAGCTAACATTTGGCAAGATTCTTTAAATACTGTTAATGGTTGGTTTTCTGCTGAATCCAGCGGAGAAGTTCTCACTTTAGCGAGTGTCAGCCTATTAGCGTTAGTTAGTGTTGTTGTAGGTGCGTTTATTGCAAATCATAGTATTCGCAAGTTAGCCCGTGAATCAATCGATCGCCAGCACCAGCAGGAGATTGAGAATCAACAGGCGGCTGTTGATGGTTATTTACATGCTTTACACGTTGAATCAAAAGTAGTTTTTGAAACCTTTCAAACAAAGATTGGCAAGGCGTTAGAAACGCTAGAGCAAGATGAAGCTTTTTTGAAAAGTTATCCGCAGGGGAGTGAATACTTCTGTGTGTATAACAGAAATACGCAGATGCTAGGTGAGGTATCTAACGATGCACTGCGATTACAAATTGTGAAAGCCAATTCACTGTTTAAAGCATTTTTAGATACGTTACGCTATCACGATCAATTGGTGGCTCATTTCAATGCATTGGACCTACTGGCAGAGCAAAGTCAGAAACCGATTGATGAGGGTGCGGCAAAGCGCCAATTAAGTGTAGTGAGAGAGCATACTAAAGCATTGAAATTAGAGCATTCAATTATGTCTTCCCAGATGTATCAAATGATTGCGATGCTAAGGTCACACCGCCATAAAAAAGTCGATGAGTAACAATGTATTATAATATCAATGAGCACTTACACCGCTAAGTGCTCTATCGACAAAACGCTGCATAGCGCGGCGCCTTTTCAAGTATTCTCCTCAAGCAAAAAAACGCATTTATATAATATTTGTACCTATATTCACTTTCTCAGCGTTGCTTTATATTACAGAGCGGGTTTGGCGTTAAATGAAAGTGACAAAGCAAACATATGCTTAAAAGCAGATTCCTCTGCTAACATATCTCATTACTCAAACTCAGAACTCTCTTTTTTAGGAACACGCTCTCAGGCTAAGAGCATTTTTGATTTTCAGGCTGTTTAGGCCAAGGGTTAGAGTAATTTGTGTGATCATCAAGCGCTACTAGAAGTGATGCAGCATTGTGCAAAGCGAGCGACGGATAAAGCGGGGCTTAGTGATTACATAAAAGAGCTTGCTCAAGTGCTGCAGCTAGAAATCGGAATAGCTAATGTTAGTGTGCTGCTGATCAACCCTACCAGTTTACAACTTCAACAATTTTTCATTTCAGATTTAGCATTAACCCCTCAAGACTCCCAATACAACAGTAAGGCAGCAATGACTGAGTTGTTCAACGGTGACGTCGGCAATTGGATGCTAGCCAACGATAGTGACTGCTTTATTCACAGCGCACAAGGTTTTTCAAATCAACATATTCTGACCAGGAGCTATCAAGGAATTCCACTGCCTGAACAGCTAATAGGGTGTTTGTTAAAAGTTGAAAACCAAGTAGTGGGAGTGTTAATTGTTAAGTGCTACAAGGCATCCTCTGAATTTGAACAACATCAGAGTTTGATGCTTCGCATCGGCTACTTTTTGAGCGAAAAAATAGCTTCGAATCAGCGAGAGGCTCAGCTGCAAGCGTTTAAAGATAGTCAGCGCCGTGATTTACAGGAACAGCTGCAGCAAAGCGCAAAAGCAGAGGAATTGCAGCGAGCATTGTATAAAGTAGCAGCGCTCTCGACAGAGCAATTAACTATCGATGATTTTTATCGAAAAGTACATCAGATTCTCGGCACGCTCATTGATGCCAGTAACATAGGTATTATTGGCTATGATGAAGAAACGTCGAAATTAAACTATGGCTACGTGCAATCTTGCAAACAAGATGACTTCCAAGTTAATAAGGAGCAAACCCTAGGAGCAGGGTTTAGTTCTTATATCATTCGAGAGCGAACAGCCGCATTATTAACTCCTAAAGATGCAGATAAGCTGGTTGCGTTGGGCAAAATTACCGGCTTGCGTGGCAATCAAGATTTCCATTACTGGATGGGAGCTCCTTTAATTTTTGATGGTACGGTTTACGGCACTGTCACGCTGCAAAGTTATGATTGTGATGTGATTTATAATGAGAAAGATTTGCAGTTATTGCTGTTCTTAGCAAATCATATAGCCAGAGCCTTAGCTATCCATCAAAAGCAACAATTACAGGAGCAAGAACAGCAGCGGTTGAAAGAGCAGCAGGCACTACTTGAAGAGCAGAACGCACAAATTAACCAAACGCTTAAAGATCTCCATTTAACAGAGCAAGCATTAATTAAAAAAGAAAAGATTAACTCTCTCGGAGAATTGGTCGCAGATGTGGCTACTCAGTTAACAGAACCGCTTAAAGCCTGTCATGAAATTCTCGCTACATTCCTGCTCAAGAATAATGAATTCCAGGAAGGGTATCATGGCAAGTCATTAAGTGAAGAGTTTCTGAATCGCAATATTCTAGAAACCTTAGAGGCTGAGAAATCACTAGCGGAAAATATGCATACCGCGGCTTGTCTTATAAATAAGCTAAAGCAAATATCTGTAGAAGAAAATACTAGTGAAATCTCAAAGATAAACCTACTTGAATATATTAACCGGATATTTCTGAGTCTTAAGGGGTCTTTAAAAGCGAGAAATGTTGTCTTGCAAATAGAGTGTGATACGCAAATAGCGATAAGAACCAATGCAAGAGCGCTTTCTAAAGTATTAAGGCATTTGATTGATAACTCAATATGCCATGCTTTTGGTGATCAAGAGCAAAAAGTGATTCAAATATTATTCTCCCTTGAAGACAATCAAGTCATGCTCCATTACAGCGATAATGGTGTCGGCATGAGTAAGCAGGCTTTAAAAAAGCTGTTTACGCCGTTTTATTCGACCAGTAATACGCCGGGAAGCGGTTTAGGCAGTAGTTGTATCTATAACTTAGTAAGCTCTTCTTTACATGGTAATTTAGTGGTAAAAAGCCCAGAGAACTCAGGTGTTTGTTATCAAATAGCATTTCCAAGCCTTAGTCGGTTGAATAAAGTGACAGGCGAGCGGGGGAGCAATGGATGATCAGAAAATGCTGAGCCTAGAAATTAACCCGCTGTCACTATTTGAGGCTGCTGAGAAATTGCATTTGCGGGTTGAAAGTTACGATAGTTACGCAGCGGCCGTTTATCAAAATATTCAAAAGCAATTACCTGTCGATAATCTCTATTTCGTTTTAGATAGATCGGATCAGTTAGATTATTTGAAAGTAGCAGGCAAAGAGCAAGAGGTAATAATAGAGCGCTTTAGTCAGTTAATGCCTGATCAGCAGGTTTCACCCATCGCTTGGATTATCTTTCAGCGCTTAGAAAAAGTCATCACTAAAACAGACCCTCAATGGGGCACACAGTTTGGTGTTGAACAGTGGCTTGGCTTTCCAATGCTAAACAGGCAAGGTAAGTGTTTTGGAGCATTAGTCATTGAAAACGACCAAAGTGAATTACGTTATACAGACACTCAAATTAGTATATTAAGAGTGCTTGCTAGCTACGTGACATTTGGCGTCGAATACTGGTTAGATTTTCCGCAAAATAGCTCGAAAGAGCCAGAGCATGCGCAATTACTGAAGCAACAAATACAAGCATCAACCCATGCTGAAAAGATACAGCAGGTACTTTATGAAATTGCCTCTTTAGCTAACGCTCAACTACCTTTGTATGAAATGTATAAAAAGATTCATCAGAACATCGATACGATAATTGATGCGCGAAACTTTTGTATAGCGAGCTATGAAGCAGGTGAAGTGACCTTCTCTTACGTTGTAGACCAAGAGGGGGGAGAGCAGCATTTAGGGCGTACCTTCCCTGTTGGAGATGGCTTAAACTCCTATGTCGTTAGAACTGGCCAATCTACGATGTTTACTCAAAGCAACTTTCATCAACTTTTGAGAGAAGGGAAAATATGGAATGTGATGGGAGGAACCGATTTTAGCTGCTGGATTGGCGCACCTATTATTTATGAAGGTGTTATGTATGGAGTGATCTCTGTGCAAAGCTATATTGATTACTCTAACATCCTTTACACTCAAGCTGATTTAGATTTATTAGAGTTTATTGCAGGGCATGTTGCTGCTGTGATGCAGGCGAATCGAAAATCCGATCTGCTTCGTAAAACACGCACAGAGTTGATGCGAAAGTGCCTGATTGAAGAGCAGCAAAATCAGCAGCTAGTGAGCGCGTTAAAAGAGTTAAAAGAAGCACAGTTAAAAGTTATTCATCGAGAAAAAATGATGTCTCTTGGTGGTGTTGTGTCAGGCATTGCCCATGAAATTAATACGCCTCTTGGAACATGTATAACCAGTGTGAGCCACAGTGAAAATCTTAACCTTGAATTACAGCAATCTATCTCAGATAAACAGCTAAGCGCAAAGAAACTTCAAGGCTATGCTGAGAAAAGACAGCAAGCGGTACAGCTTATAAATCACAATATGAAAAAGATTGAGAAGCTTATGGGGCAGTTCAAGGAGATGACGACTGAGCATACCCAAGAGCGTATCAAGCAGTTCGACTTGAAAGCTTTGCTAGAGAATATTATAGAGTCACTGCAAGGGATCTTAAGGCCTGCAGGACATCAAATACAATTGACTTGTGAAGATGGCTTAAAAATAGCAACAGTGCAAAGTGCGGTTCAAAGAATCGTACTAAATATGTTTCTAAATTCCATTCATCATGCTTATGACGCCGATCAAAAAGGTTACTTACGGCTATCGATTGAGCGACGAGATAAACAGATAATCCTAAAGTATAGTGATGGTGGGAAAGGAATGGCGCAGTCAGATTTAGATAAACTATTTGATCCTTTTTTCACGACCAAACGAGGGGTTGTCGCAGAAGGCGTCGATGGTGTTTTGAAATCAGCAGGTATTAGCGCCGGGGGATTAGGCGCGCACCAGATTTATCACCTTGCGGTAACAACGCTTGGCGGTGAGTTACAAGTTTCCTGCCCTAAGGATTTAGGGCTATATTACAAAATATCCTTTCCCGCGGAGCTCTGACTCAAAATTCTCTCTTTTTCAGCAATCAAACGCTCCGTTATCATCAGATTGCAATATCAGCCATGTACTTTAGTCTATAGATTCTTAGGTAGCGTTGCGCTGCTTGCGCGCAGGCGCTAAAGTGCATGCATTAGTGATAAAGGGAGATATTGAGTGAAGCAAGCGGCAGAGTCGACAGTATTGGAATATATTGATCAATTTAGTGAAGTGTTTAACAAGAAATTACAGGAAGTTTTAAGCAAATCATTAAACGTTGATACAGCAACCCCTGTAGCACCGGTTGATAGTGCACAATTTAGTGAATTGCTAACTTCGGCAAATGTTGATACTGCTAAGCTAGTTACCGAGCAAATGGCATTTATGGAGCAGCAAATGCAGCTCTGGCAAAATGCGACGAAAGCAATGCTAGGTGAACAAGTTAGCCCTGTTATTAGCGAAAATAAGGGAGATCACCGATTTAAAGACGAGCAGTGGTCACAAAGCCCTGTTTACAGTTACATCAAGCAAGCTTACTTACTCAATTCAAAAATGCTCCAAAGCACTGTTGAGTCACTAGAGTTTGCAGACCCAAAAGTTGCTGAGCAAGTAAAGTTCTACACTCGCCAATACATAAATGCAGCTTCTCCTACCAATAGTATTCTGACCAACCCTGAAGTATGCCGAGAAATCCTAGAAAGCAAAGGCGAGAACCTTGCTAAGGGGATGGATAATTTTATGGGTGATTTGCAGCGCAGCCCTGTAGAGGCTTTCAGTGTAACGCAAACAGACCCCGATGCTTTTACACTGGGCGAAGATTTAGCGACAACTCCCGGTAAGGTTGTATTTGAGAACGATTTTATACAACTTATTCAATACCAAGCGGTAACAGATAAGGTTTATAAACAGCCTATTTTAATCACGCCGCCGTTTATCAATAAATATTACATCTTAGATTTAGATCAGAAAAAATCGCTAGTGCGCTGGTTAGTTGAGCAAGGTTATTCCGTCTTTATCATTTCTTGGGTGAATCCAGATGCTAGCTTTGCTGAGAAGGACTTTGGTGATTATATGCACCAAGGACCTATCGCGGCATTAGATGTGGTTCAGCAAATTACTAAGGTGACAAAAGTTAATATGGTGGGGTGGTGTGTCGGCGGTACGTTACTGGCAACAGCGGTGGCGTATTTAAGAGCAAAGCAAGATACCCGCGTTAACTCGATGACTTTATTAACAACATTGTTAGATTTTTCAGAGCCCGGTGAAGTTGGTGTGTATCTTTCAGAGAAAAATATGCCGATGATAGAAAAAGCCGCTGATGAAAAAGGCTATTTCGATGGCCGTGTATTAGGGCTTGGCTTTAGCATGCTTAGAGAAAATAACTTGTTTTGGTCATACTTTGTTAATAACTATTTAAAAGGTAAGGACCCTGTGCCTTTTGATTTGTTGTATTGGAACAGTGATCCCACTAATTTTCCGGCCGCTGCTTTTAAGCAATACTTGAAAAACACTTACCTCAATAACAACCTTAAAGAGGCGGGTAGTTTAACGATTGATGGTGTCGGAATTGATTTGAAAAATATCGATGTGCCTTGCTATTTTCTTTCTACCCTTGCTGATCACATTGTACCTTGGCAAGGGTCTTACAAAGGCACTCAGTTAGTATCAGGTGATGCTCGCTTTGTGCTCTCGGGCTCAGGTCACTTAGCGGGGGTGATTAATCCGGTTGAAGGCGGTAAATACCCTCACTGGATTGGGTCAGAGCAAGCAGCAGATGCTCAAACTTGGTTTGCCGAGGCTGAAAAGCAAGAGGGCTCGTGGTGGCCTGATTGGCATCAATGGTTAGCGCCACAATCAGGTAATCAAGTAAAGGCTAGAACAGTAGGACGAACCAAGGCGTATCCTGCAATTGAGGATGCCCCAGGGCGCTATGTGAAAGTTCGCTTGGGTTGATTGCTGATTTTTACCTGAATAAAACTCAAACAGTACGAATCTAACTGCAGCAGGTCTTTTACAGGTTCGGGAACATGCGATTATGTCCCAAACACCTTTATATGTCCTCGGGTACTGCGGATCTGGCCTCTTAGTTATCCACAGAGAAGATTTTGGGGCTTGGTCGCATGTTCCTCAGGTTCGAGCAGACTAAAGCTGTTACTGAAAGCGCGAGTGCTTTATGATGGCTCTGTTCAATAACCTGTTTGAGGCTCACTTTTGATTACAATAAAGAAGTATCCAAACCGTCGTTTGTATGACACGTCGACCAGCCAGTACGTAAATCTCGATTATGTACGCCAATTGGTAATGAGTAGCACTGAATTTGAGATTGTGAGCTCAAAAGATGGCAGCAATTTGACTAAAACAGTTCTTCTGCAAATCATTAGTGAATCAGAAACCAATGAGAGCCAGTCATTATTAACAGATGCACTGCTCAAGCAGTTGATTCGTTTTTATGACAGTGAGATGCAAGTTTTTGTGCGCCAGTACCTAGAGCAAAGTATGACAAGGTTCCTCGATCAACAAGAGTCAATGCAAGGGATGATGAAGAATCTTGTCGATTCTAGCCCAATGGGAATTTTTGGAAAGATGATGGAGCAAAACGCCAGCATGTGGCAAAAAAAGGACGACGATAAATAAACGGTTGAAGAGCACTGAGTAGTCAATGCCCTTCTAAATATCTCGTCGCTGTTAAGTCAGTATTACTTCAAGAAGATTGCAGCTTTTTGCGTTTCACAATAGTCGCTCACAGAAGTATCGAAAAGCTTGTGGCCCAAATATTGGTGAAAATCGACAATTATTTTCTCCATATCAACTAGTTTCCCACCCTGTGATTTAGTCGATAGCATGCCCCGTTGTAATCGCTCGCACAGCACTTTGTCCTCTAACATGAATGCATCAGAAAATTGAAACTCAGCACTTTTGAAGTTCTTTGCTGGGGATTTTGATAACCCTCCTGGAGTGACAGAGCATTGCTGATTACCTTGCGGCAATATATGAATCCAATCAAAGCCTTCATAAGAGATAATAGCAATAAAAGAAGGGGGCAGGAAGACGAGCAAATATTGATTGTAAGCTTCGTCATTGCTACCGCTAAACCACTTTGAAAGGGTGCTTTGAGCGCCTTTCATCTCCCCCCCACTGAGGCTTGAGTGTGCATCCCCAGCAACGTAATAAGCAGATTTTGTCGGAGTAACCTTTTCTAATGTCTCTTTATGAACTTTGAAAAGATGATAGCTCTCAATAGCATTTTCAACCGCTAATTTCCAATTTGACTGCCAGTGCTCAGTGGTTGTTTGATAGCTGTGTTGGAATCGCTCTAACTCAAATTTTTCAAGAAATGGATCAATCTTAGCGACTTTGTGGGCAAAAGACTGTGCCTGTGAAGAGAGGTTAACAAATAAAAGCCCTCTCCATTCGTGTAACTGAAAATGAGGTAGGGAGTGTTGTTCTTTAGCGAGCTTGCAGTTTCCTTCAAATGGGACGCCTAGTAACTCTCCATTATCAGCGTAGGTCCATGCATGATAAGGGCATACAATGTTTTTCTGTAGCTGACCAAAGCCTAAATCAAGTAAAGGGGTACCGCGGTGACGGCAAATATTAGACAATGCTAGTAGGTCATTACTTTTAGAGCGTAAAAGTACGACTTGCTCCCCAGCCAAATCGAAAGCAAAGTAGTCCCCAGGACTTTTGAGTTTGTCTGCAGCGCAAGCAAATACCCAGTCGTTTTGGAATATTTGCTGTATTTCCAGCTGGTGGATAGTCTCATCATGATAAACATCAAAAGGTAAACAAAGAGCTTCTTCTATTGGTGTTTGGGCGTTATCTCGATAAGCTTTCAATAGAGTTTGTGGCATATAACACCTCGGTGACGGCTGATATAAGTTGATAGCCAATTTGACAATCAATTGCATCATATAATAAGCTGTCATAATTGACAATTAAATAGAAAAATTATCAGGTAGTAACATGGGTCGACCAAGTAAAAAAGAGCAACGCACAGAAGAAATATTAGATGCCTTTTATCGTTGTGTAGCGCGCTACGGGTTAGAGGGGAGTACTTTAGAGTTCATTGCGAATGAGGCGGGATTAAAGAGAAGTTTAGTACGTCATTATGTTGGTAATAGAGATAGCTTGGTTGATCAGTTGGTTGAGCGTGTATTGACGCACTCTAGCTTGCATTGGGAGGCCTTTTTGGCAGAAGTGCCTAGTGTGATGGAGCAGCATTCACAAGATGCTTTTATAGAATATATCTTGGAAGCCTTGTTTAGCGAACAACACAGTGACGCAGAGTACATCTTAGTCGTTGAGTCATTGATTTTTTCGGCGAATCACAATCCTGCGCTTAGAAAGAAAATGCAACAGTGGTTGCAGCGTTTTACGGATGACCTTGGACATATAATGGGCGAAGTATTTAGTGATAAAACAGAGCAGGATTTGAAAGCCGTTTCATTTGGCATCATTTCTATCTATTTCAACTTGGATTCTCTTTCACCGCTGGGAATGAATCATCTTTATCGTAAACCGGCACGCCACGCTGCTCGCTTATTAATTGACACATTGAAATAGTACAGGTTTTCTCAGTACTGGTCGTAATTAAAGCACAATAGAAAGTAGGTAAAAGTTAAATGAATTATGCATATATTTTGGGTTGTTTGTTGCTCCTCTGGGTGGCACATGATTTGTTTGTAGGCTCTGTTTGGTTACATAGACAGTATTTTAGAGCCTCTGAGCCTTGGGGGTATTGGAGTATACTGCTGTTATGGCTAGCTGTAGCTGTTTCTTGTTTTTACTGGGTATAGTTTGACTCAGATTACTAAGGCTGCTGTTGCAGCCTTAAAGCTTACTTCACATCTCAATTCTGCCTTTCATTTGCTTGTCTAGCCTACTTCTACACTCACAGCTTTGCCGCTCTCTTGTTTCAATAACCTTATTTTCTTCATTGATTGTGCAACGCAGCAAATAATCAATTGACCTTTTAAAATTAATTTGAGTATAATTTGTACAACTTTGTTGCGTTGCAGCATATTTGTATATTTATAGGGAAGATTGCTTATGTATTTAGAGACAAATAAATTATTCAATCAGTGTGCAGATACTATGCAAGGGCAGTTTGCACTTAATATGCGCTTTCTAGACAGCGCGTTTCAGTCGCAAAAGCGCTGGGTCGAACGTGCTATTAATCATCAACAACAGCTTCAAAATGCTGTTTCAAAAAGTGATGACTTAGTACAAATGGGCGAGAGTGCCCAGGCATGCATAGAAGAGGTTGTTGAAAATTGGTTGGCGGATTGCGAAGAAATTTGCCAAACACTACATCAACACAGCCAGGAGGTTTCTGGTTTCTACCGCTCATCAGCTGATTCTTTAGAGGGTGTTGTTTGTGAGCAGTCACTATCGTCTAAAAAGCCTTCAGATTCAATGGTGGAAACAAAAAGCGCAGGTGAAGCTAGCACTGTGAAAGCTGTTAATAAAACGCGCAGTTCGAGCGCAAGAAAAACAGCGGTTAAAAAACCAGTGGCTAAAGCGCTGAACTCTACAGTGAGTGCCCAAACAGATCAGAAAAGCATGACACCAGCATCTCGTGCTAAAAAAAGTGTCAAACCAGCAACTCCAAAGACTAAAGCTGTTTCTTCGAGAGTTACGCCAATTGAAAAACAGGAAGTCGCTAAAAAAGTGGCTGTAAAGACTCCCGTTAAGAAAAAGGCTGCAAGTAAGGTTATAGCTAATACGGCACAACCTGCGGCTATCGAGAAACAGCCTACAAGTACCGTATCAAAGATTAAAGAAATCACTACGAATGAGCTAAATAACTCGTCAAAAAAATAATTTGCTGCACTGCAAAATAATACTTGACGGTTGTTTTTTGAACAGATACTATTTGATTAAATTTTAAATGCTGCATAGCAGCAAAAAACAGGAAGCGCTGATATGTTTGATAAAATGAATGAACAACTGCAAAACTCAATGAAGCCAGTAACTGATTTAGCAAACTTAAATGCTAAAGCGTTTGAGCAATTAGCGACTCAACAGAGCACGCTTTTCTCGACGCTGATGTCAGGTGGTATGGCATTTGCGCAGAGCTCAGCTGAGCAAAAAGATGTAAATACATTAATGGAAGCTCAAAAAAGCTATGCACAAGACGTACAAGAAACTGTGCTAAAAGCAGCAAAAGAAAGCTATGCTGTTATCTCTGAAACTCAAGAGAAATCAGGTGAGCTACTGAAGAAGGCAATGGAAGACGCACAAGCTACAGTTGCTCAAGCAGCTAAAGCAGCCAAGTAAACCCTGTTGACCTTTCTTTGCGCTGTATGAAGAAAGGTCTTTTTTTATTCCTGTGACTTAGCTGTAATATTTTCAAATCTATCACATGGATGCATATTCAAGGGATGTGAAAGCTCTCTCGGTTTGAGCGTCACAAGATCACAATAATTAAAACAGATCTCCTCACTTAGTGATTAGTTGCTCGTATAAGTAAAATTGAGATTGATGCTCGATGGCTGTAAACCTATAAACAGCCGGATGTATTGTTGAGCGAATCACAAGGTTTTCTGTTGTTATAAGGCCTAACTATGCACTATCAAAGTTACGACTTTTTCACTCGTTACAATCAAATTTTTCATGACAGCTTCAGTGCTGTTCACGATATTAGCTGCCACCCGCTTAATCCTTTTTCATACACGCCTATGGGACGAGTGACGAATGCTGTTTTAGAATCAAGTATGCGTTTAACAAGGCGCTACGATAAACTCGATTTCTCCATCGAAAGTATTGAAATCAACGGCAAAGCTGTAAGTGTTCAAGAGCAGATAGTTGAGAATAAAGTATTTTGCAATCTGTTGCAGTTTCAAGCTCAAGATGGCGTAGAGCGCGACAAAGTATTACTAGTAGCACCGCTTTCAGGTCATCATTCAACGCTGCTTAAAGGGACAGTAGAGGCTTTGCTGGTCGATCATGATGTGTATATTACAGACTGGTTAGATGCGCGAGATATCCCGGTTAGCAATGGCGCATTTAGCTTCGATTGTTACGTGACTTATCTGATAGAGTTTTTGACCTTTTTAGGCGAAGGCACGCATGTAATTGCTATCTGTCAACCTGCTGTGCAAGCTTTAATTGCAACTGCAGTGCTGGCTCAACAAGATAGTAAAATGACCCCGAAAACCTTGACGTTGATGGCAGGTCCCATTGATGTTTCAAAATCGCCCACAAGAGTTAATGAGCTGGCTCATAAAAAGCCTGTCGATTGGTTTAAAAACAATGCGATTATGACAGTACCTGCGGGTTATGCAGGTGCGGGGCGTGATGTTTACCCAGGTTTTCTACAGTTGGGTGGCTTTCTGTCGATGAATCCTGAAGCGCACACTAAGAAGCATTTGCAGTTCTTCCAAAATTTGCTCTTTGGTGAACGTGAAGATGCGGATCGTTTTCGAGCTTTTTACGATGAATATATGGCGGTCCTCGATATGCCGGCAGAGTTCTACCTAGAAACTATTGAGCGAGTTTTTCAGGGTAACGAGCTTGCAGAGGGAAATATTACTTATCGCGGTGAAAAAGTAGATTTTGGCAGTATTCATAAGACTGCTTTGTTAACTGTTGAAGGTGAGTTAGACGATATTGTGGGAATAGGGCAAACGCGTGCAGCTCAAGAAATTTGCGCTAGCATCCCAGAATCAATGCGTCAGCATCATGAGCAAGAAGGCGCTGGTCATTACGGTATATTCAGTGGCTCAAAATTTAGGGCTCAAGTAAGACCTATGATGACTGAGTTTATTAAGAAATATAGCTAAAGCTAAATTTTATAATGATGCAGTTAGCCACTGTTACCTAGTGGCTAACTAGCTATCTATCGATGAAAGCTTAGTTCTAGTACATGTGCTGACCACCGTTGATCGACAGTGTTGAGCCTGTTACAAACCCACCGTTATCGCTAACTAAGAACTCAACGGTACGTGCGATATCTTCAGGTGTTCCTAAGCGGCCAACCGGAATGGTTGCGATGATTTTTTCAAGTACTTCAGGGGGAACAGCGCGTACCATTTCGGTATCAACATAACCTGGTGCTACTGCGTTCACAGTAATACCTTTCGCTGCATTTTCTTGTGCTAATGCTTTTGTAAAACCGTGGATTCCTGATTTTGCAGCAGCATAGTTAACTTGCCCATACTGGCCAGCCTGCCCATTCACAGAGCCGATATTAACAATTCTGCCGAAGCCACTTTTGCGCATGTTATCGATTACTGCGCGGCATGTGTTGAAGCATGAGGAAAGGTTCGTTTGAATAACTGCATTCCACTGCTCGAACTCCATTCGATGCATAGTGCCATCACGAGTGATACCAGCATTGTTGACGAGTACTTCAATGCTGCCATAATCTGCTTCAATTTGCTCGATGGCTTTTTTTGTCGCCTCGTAATCAGAAACGTCAAACTTGATAGTAGGGATTTCGGTGCGCTCGGTGAAAGCTTTTGCTGCTTGATCATTGCCCCCATAATTGGCAATGACGTTATATCCCTTTAGTTTTAGCTTTGTGCTAATCGCTTCACCAATACCACGTGTACCACCAGTGACTAATGCAACTCTACTCATATGAACTATCCTTTTCGCAAATTATATTCAATATAGCTCTGGCCTAAGTGCCAAAGCATGCTCATCAATCTTGAAGTGTAAATTTCAAATGTGACTGTTTAATGTCGCTCGCTACTTCAATATTGAATTAACAATAAAAGCATTGTGTCGAGATCTATCCTAATTGACTGTACGAATATCAAACACGATAGATAATAGCAGTTGAACAAATAATAACTATTAGACGTTCGGAGACTGATTAAAAAAACAGCTGTTGGGGACGCAGTGTGGTAAGAGATATTTGAGAAAAAGAAAAAAAGCCTGCTAGGGTTGCTCTATATGCTCTAGTACGTAGAGATTATCGTCGACGTGATCAGCGGGTTCTGCGATAGAGATAGTATAACCCTGTTCACTTAAATGCTGATTAATAGGGCTGTTAAACAATGTACGGCGAAAACTATTGAAACCGAAATCTTCTTGGTCGTAATAGTGCAAAAGGAAACTATAAAGCGTCTGCAATTTGAATTGCCAGTGCTGAGGGGGCGTTTCTAGGGTGTAAAAAGAGCAGAAACAATCGAGGAATTTTGAGTCTTTTCGGCAAAAAAGTAAAAATGGCTCAATAATTTGTTGGCTATCAAGCATTAGTGGTAAAGCTTATGTGGCTGGAATAGCGTGTTAATTCCAGCCTCACAGATTGTCACAATTTAGTGACAAGGGAATGCGAAAGCGTGGCGCGCATCGTGGGCAGCATTATGGATAACATCCATTGGGGCGAAACCAACAAACAGCACTAAAGCCAAACCTAAACCTAGAGCAGCAAAAATTTGAGTTGTGTTAGAAACTGAAATACCAGTAGTATTGGTAAGAGTAGTAGGCTGAGTATTCTGCATTTTAATTCTCCAGTTCACACTTATCTTTGTTAGTGTGGTTAGGTCATTCCCTAATTGGTTATCTCTCATGTGGTGACGGTTGATAGTAGTGCCAATAGCTGCTTGGGGTCCCTAATCAATTTATCAGTCACCTTTAATGGATTAAGAGTAGCAGATCTCGTTAGTGAGGTGAATGCAGTTGTCAATAAAAACACGGGGATGTCGCAATGAGAACAACTGCATTATCTTAATCTAAGGTTTTCGCTTAGCTAACGCCTAGCCAGCAACCGACGAGCACCATCAAAGAGCCTGAAATTCGATTCATCAGCTTTACATTGTTCTTATTGAGTAGCAAGTGGCGCAATGCTTTTCCTCCGCAGGCATAGATCATCAAAGCGGTAAATTCTAAAGTGACTAATAACACGATGATAACTGTGAGTTGACTGCCAAGAGGCTGCTTCGCGTCGATAAAAGAAGGTAGCAATGCAATCATAAATGCCCAGCCCTTGGGGTTGGCAATGGCGGTTATAAAGCCATTGAATGCAAGCTCCTTGGCAGTAACTTGGCTGTTACTACTTTGCCCTGTGGTAATGACTAAGCGGCCACGGGATTGCCACATTTGATAGCCCAGCCAAATAAGGTAGGCAGCGCCAATAAATTTAAAAACGAAAAATACTTGCGGCAACTTCAGCATCAATGTCGCGACACCTAACGCCGCACCTAGTGCCACGATAGTAATTCCTATCAATTCCCCGTACATCATATATAGGGTTTTTCTGACACCAATAGACATACCAAGTGTCAAAGCTAGCAGCATGCACATCCCAGGTGTGAGAGAGACAAAGAAGAAAGTTGGGATAAAAAGCGCAATCAGAGTGAGCGACATTAGTGAGTCTCAATTAGCTAGATAAGTGAATAGAAACATTTTAGAAGTAGTTGCGATGAAACATTGTTATGTCTCATCGCTGTTTAGCTTTAACGAAGTTGTTCGAAGGTAGGGAAAGGTTGCCCGTCGTCACGCTGTAGCCAATTAAATTCAGGGTACTGAGCCTGACCATCAACAATATGTAAAGTGTAGGCGTGGCGTGTTTTAGGTGAGCGATTTGCTTTAGAAAAATGCGGGAAGCGGCCATCAAATATGATTAAAGTACCCGCTTTTACTTCAAGGGGTACGAAATCTGCTTCATCGTATTTGTTATCTGCAAGCTGGGTAAACTCGACACCTTCGTTATTAGGCTTACGCTTCATAATTTTTTCGAGGGCTGTTTTCTGGCCGCCAGGTAAGCCCCACAAGCAGCCATTTTCTTGAGTGGCATCTTCAATAGCGAACCAAAAGCCAACGACGCTTAACGGGTCGGTGTACAAGAAGGTAGAATCTTGATGGATGTTAACTTCACCACCAATTCTTGGCTGCTTAAAGATATACATACTTTGCACAACACGAGGGTCAGTTAAGCCAATTTGTTGGCAAATGCTTTCCAGCTTTGGATCACTACTAAACTCTCGAAACTGAGGGTCGTTGTGATGCATAGCATGACCAAGTTTGTTGATCGCTTTATTTTGTTCAACACACAATTCACCCTGTTCATTGATCGCTTCCTCTTCAAAGAAGCAGCGCACTTTGTCTCCAGAATTTAAAAAGTAGCCATCGGCATTGCGCTGCTGCTCTTTGGTGGAGAAAACCGAAATATCGCTGGCGGTAAATTCATCGACGATTTGCTCGGCTCGCTGTTTTAACTGTTGGCATGAAAGCAGGCTCTTAAAATCTTCAATGACACAGTACCCATCACGTTGATACTGGCTAAGTTGAGCGCTATTAAGCATGTTTATCTCCAATGAGGGCTATTTAATTCGGGCTAAGTTTAGGTTGCTAGGCAAGTTTAGCGACCTCTAATTTACGCTCTTACACCGAGCAGTAGACCCCTGTTAAACGGTAGTATAATTAAGCAGGCAATAATAAAGTAAGTTAGTTGATGCGGCAATCTTCCTCAACTAACAATTACTTGATTACGGCCATTGTTCTTTGCTTTTAAAAGAGCCTGATCGGCACGTAAAATAAGATCGGCAGGTTGGTCTTTCGCAGTGTTATTTGCCACACCTGCGCTCCACTGAATGTTGAAGTGCTGCTGTTGATGTGAAAATTGGTGCTCGCTAAAAAGCTGCTGAATTTTTAATACTATTTCTAGTGCTTGGTCAGCGTTAGTGTCAGGAAATAAAATGACAAACTCTTCGCCGCCCCAGCGACATAAAACATCCGACTTACGTATCGCGCCTTTAAGCAGCTGTGCGGCTTCTTGAAGGACTTTATCACCGAACGGGTGACCGTAAAGATCATTGATACTCTTAAATTTGTCGATATCAAGAATCGCTAAGCTCAGGGAACTGCCTTGTCTAGCAGCACTGTGAAATCTTTGCTCTAAAATAGGATCAAACATTTGACGGTTATTTAGGCCAGTTAACTTATCAGTAGTTGCCATTTCTTCGAGTTTACTTTGATAGTTGCTCAGCGTTAACCAGGCTAATGCAAGCACCACGACAGTGACGATTAGTGAAATGAGTAGATTGAGCATTAATGAGTCAAATAAGTCGTTATCGATACTTTGGCTGTTTTGACGAATAACCAAATACCAATCGAATTCTTCAATGTAGCGACTGTTCAACAGTATCTTTTTGTCGCCTTGCCAAAACTCGATAGTGGCGCTCTTTTGAGTTAATAGCTTGTCTTTGATAGTGCTGCCATCGGCGAGTGAGTGGTTCAAATCAATATTGCCACTAAAGCTTGAGCTATGCAGTGTAGCTTTGCCCTTTTGATCAAGGAAAAAAACGTCTCTTTGATATTTGTTTTGGTAGCTCTCAATTAAATTGAGCACTTTATTCAGCGCTAAACCTACACCTGTTATACCCAGGAAATTATTATTGCTATCAATGAGTTTATAATTAATAAAGACGGTGAGTGTATTGTTAGCATACTGGTCATAATCAATATTAATTTGGTGAGTTCCCGGTGCTTTTTTAGCGAGGAAATACCACTGGTCGACGTTAGCATCAGGTGATATTTTCTTAAAAAATCCACTAGTGTGGTAATACTTGAAACTTCTATTTGAGATGAAAAAACTGGTGACCGTGCCGTATTTGGTTTGAATATTACGCAGATAATTGGTGACTTTTGATTCATCCCCTTCACCATTGATCACCCAGTCTTGTAAAAAGCTATCATTTGCCATTAATGAAGAAATCAAGATAGGCTTTAATAGATCTTGCTGAATTTCAGAGTAAATATTATCGCCAATTAAAGGCAAGGTATCAGTTGATATTTGATGGGTGAGTGAATCTCTCGCGACAAAGTAACTGACCATGCTGGTAGTAATGAAACCCAGGGAGAGTATGGCGCAGAGCACCAGCATTATTTTAACTTTCTTAGACAAAATTGGCCTGCGAGTAACTGTTAAAATGTAAAGTAGTATTTCTTGCTCAGCTAACAACACTGACTATTTTTCGCTGTGCGCGTGTGTAATGACCATGAGGGTCAATTAAGCAATGCTCTTAATAGAGCGCAATACTTCACTGTATTTATAAAATCATATTACACTATTTATATTTAACCCATAGTGAAAGAAAGGGAATTTATATATTTTTCAAACAATTGCTTTAAAGGAAAAGGCTGGGGTGTTGGGGTGATTTAGAGGAGGATACCGAGTATTTGTTCGGGGAATACTCGGTGTTTTCAGTACAGGCAGACTAATGGAAGGTTTCTTTTAGCTTTCGCATCATCAGTGTTTTTTGATGGATTTCATCACCGTTGCTTTTAACGATAGTTGCAAGTTCTGCATTTTGCTGTGAGATCTCGTCAATTTCCTGCAAACTATGTGTAAATTGGTGGGCAACGCTTTGCTGCTGTTCTGTAGCGGAGCTAATTTCTAGCGTCATGTTGCTCACTTGTTTCATTAGATGGGTAATGTTATCAATCGAATCACGGGTTAATTGACTATCACTAGCACATTGCTCTGATTGGCTTTGGCTATGCCTCATCATCTCACTAAAACTTTGTAGAACCTCTTGTAAATGCAAAATAGAATCTTGAATGTTAGCGGCTGCATCTTGCGTACGCTTTGAAAGATTACGCACTTCATCAGCAACAACTGCAAAGCCGCGTCCTTGCTCACCTGCTCGTGCCGCCTCGATTGCAGCATTGAGTGCTAATAGGTTTGTTTGAGCTGCTATGCCGTTGATCTCGTTCATAGTTTGGCTAATAGTATTGGCACTTTCAATCATCCCATTCGCAGTGTTAGATGCGTTTTCAACATTGCTCGATAGGTCGTTAATCTTTTGCTGATTTTGCTGAATGAAGCGCGTTGCCTGTTTGCATTCTTGATAGACACTTTTCACTTGATCGTGAGTGTTCAGCGTATTGTGATTAACTGACTCAATACTTTGGTTAAGCTCTTCAAGGGAGTCGAGTAAGTGAGAGAGCTGTGCTTTCTCGCGCTCAATTTCATTGAGTGATAACGTTGATGAGCTATCTAAATTGTTTGAGATATCAGCTAATTGCGTGCCTATATCTAGACCTCTTCCCAACACCGTGCGAATTCTTGCCTGCATCAGTTGGTAGTGATATTGGCTGATAGCAACGAAACCTTTACCACTAATTATCAACCGTGTAGGGCTGTCAGATTTTTGTGCTAAAGATTTACTGTAGCGCGGGAAGCGAATGAGCTCTTCAGAGAAAATGCCCCAAATTGCGCCAACTAACACAATATCTAAGGCAATAGTCGCGAATGTGTTTTCAAAGTAGAGTTGTAAGCCAATGCAAAGCACAGCAACTATTGAAAATAGAACGTATTTGTGGAGGCTGTTTGCATGAAAGTCGGTGATTTTTTTGTTGCGGTTAATATCTTGATAAAGCGCTGCAGCATCTTTTTTAAATTGCGCTTGTGGTTTAACCCGAACAGATTGGTATCCAATCACGTCATTGTTTTTATAAAGCGGTGTGACATAAGCATCAACCCAATAATAACCACCATTTTTACAGCTGTTCTTGACGAGCCCTCGCCAAGCTTGTTTGTCTTTTAGTTTCTGCCATAAGTCAGCGAATGCAGCTTTGGGCATATCTTTGTGGCGAACGATATTGTGGTTTTGGCCGATTAACTCTTCCCGAGAAAACCCGCTAATTTGGCAAAAAGTGTCGTTTACATACGTAATCACGCCTTTCAGATCAGTGATTGAAACGAGCTGTTGATCGTCAGAGACTTGTGTCTCAAGCTCTTGAATATTGCTCATGAGCTATACCTACCTTGTATTTGATGCGTGGAGAGAAGTTAATGACGCTAAAAAGTGACAAAAATATATTATATGCAATTTTAACCTAACTAAATCTGAATAAAAAATGCAGGAACATTGAAACCCGCCTATATAACTCGGTTTGTGGAGGCTATCTGATTGAATGTGAAGATATAAATGCGTTGAAATTTTTATTGATGTTTTTTCACTAGCGGTGTTTTATATTGCAATAAATGATTAAAAACTTTGATTAAAGCCTTTGCATGATTACGGTATTAGGTGATGGCAAATTAGAAATAAGCTCAGAATCCTCATGTATACCTATAGCTTTCGCTTGTATTTAGCTTGTCTCACTGTTAATTGCTACTTCGTGCGATTATCTCAATTTTAAAGATTAGGAATGTTAAATGCAGAACTTGAAAGGCAAGAAGGTAGTAGTGATAGGTGGTACTTCGGGTATTGGTTTAGCGGTTGTAAATGCGGCTGCTCAAATGGGCGCTATTGTATTTGCAGCGGGAAGAAGCCAGAAAAATATCGATAAAGCGCGCACCAGTTGTTCGTACAGTGTTGAGTTTCGCACGGCGGATACACATGATGTGGATAGCTTAGTAAAACTGTTTGAAGAAGTGGGTGAAATTGATCATTTAGTCTCTGCAGCAACTGGAGCCGAGCGGACAATTGCACCGTTTATGCAGCAAAGTGCTGAGCAATTTTCTGCTGCATTTGAGAAGTTTTGGGGTTATACCCATGTGGTACGCAACGGTGAGCCTTATGTGAAAGAAAATGGCTCTATCACTTTAATAAGTGGTACGCCTGCGCGCAAGTATAAAAGTGGCTCTTCATCGCTAAGTTGTACAGGTGGGGCAGTAGAGGCCTTTGTTAAAGCTCTTGCTATAGAGATCGCGCCAAAACGTATTAATGCAGTATCACCTGGTTTAATCGATACGGCGATGTGGGATGGTTTTGGTGATAATAAACAGCAGCAATTAGCAGATATGACAGCGAATATTCCGCTAGGGCGTGCAGGTTTACCTGAGGAAGTAGCTAACGGCGTTATTTTTGCAATGACGACGAATTATGCAACCGGCACAACCATTGATGTTGAGGGCGGCATGCTCATTTCTTAACGCTAATACGTATTCACGGGACAGGCGATAAAGTCATCAAAAGCAGGAAGTCATTTTGATGACTGTTATTTATATCTATGGCGCTTGTCTCGTGCTTAAAGTTTAATTTTCTCTCCTTGTTTTATCTAGTGTTGCGCAGCCTAACGCTTTGTACATGCCTTCACATTTTCAGCTTATACTGTTTTCTAGTCTACAGAGTAGTTGCAATGTTACTAAATCTTATAATATGATAATGGTAATTAATATCATTTAGATTATTAAAAGTATCTACTAAAAGTAAGTTATGAAAACCACCTCTCAAGCTTTAAACACATTTATACATCGTTATTGGCAAGCCCCCTTTTTTTTATTAATGCTGATGGTTTGCGCTAATGCATTCGCTAGCACTATTACAGAACTTGAAAAACAAAGCCTAAAAGGGCAAGTAAAAAGCGCTACTGTACAAGGCGAAATTGATCGCTTGTACAGTGAAGAGCAGCAGATGGATCAGCAGTATAGAGCGCTTTTATCTCAATTATCGGCATTAGAAAGTAGTAATGTTGAGTTGCAAAAGCGTATTGACTCACAGCTAAGTCAGCAAAGTAATTTGCAGCAACAGCTTGAATCTGTCGCTCAAATAAAACGTGAAATCACCCCGTTAATGACTCAGATGCAACACAGCTTAGTTGAGTTTGTGCAGGCGGATTTGCCGTTTTTGAAAGCACAGAGATTACATGCGCTCCAGCAGCTGGATAGCTATTTGGCAGATGTTGAAAATCCATTGAGTAGCAAATATCAAAAGCTCCTAGAAGCTTTTGAGGAGCAAGCTGAGCTTGGCTATTCAATGACCAGTTATCAAGGGTTGATGGCATTTGAAGGGCAACAAGTACAAGTTGATTTTCTGCGTTTAGGGCGAGTAGCTTTGTATTACCAAACTTTAGATGGCGAGTACTCAGCGCGCTGGTCTAAGCAAGCAGATCGCTGGATAACTTTGGATGATCAATCATCAAAGTGGCTGGGTAAAGCGATAGCGGTAGCACAAGGGGCAACAGTGACGGGTTTATTAGCATTAGACTTTGCAGGCCTAGCATACCCGCCATCAGGAGCAGGCGCTGATAAACGACAAGCAAGTGGGAGTGAAGCTCAGTGAAACAGGCTATGAGAACATTCCTTTTTAGCTGTTTAGTCAGTGTTGCTGCGCCTGTTATGGGCAGTGATGCTATGCATAAATTACTAGAGCAAGTGCAGCAATCGCTGTCAAATCAGGCGCATCAAGACAGTGTAAGGCTGCTCACATTTGAGAAAAGCTCAGCAGACAAAAAAGCATTACTTGAAAAACTAAAGCAGGATTTAGAAACTGCCCAAACAGTGCAAAAGCAATTAGCTCAATCTCTTGATGCGAGCATTAATGAGCGCATAGCTCTACATGAGCAGCTTCAAACACAAAGTGGTGAACTGACAGCTTTGTTTACGATTGCAAAGAATAAAGGGCAGGAATTTCTAAACAGTACAGCAGCAAGCGGCGCTTCCAGTGCTGAACCGCTCTCATCTATCAGTAAAGTGCGTTATCAAAAGATGTTTGATCGACTAGATTTTAGTACGCAAGCTGGAGTGCCTCGTCTGCAAGATTTGCAAAGCTTATGGTTTTTATTATTACAAGATATGGTTGCCAACTCGGGAATACAGCAATACCAAGCGCCTGTTGTCAGTGCTAACGGAGCGATTATTTCGCAACAAGTTACTCAGTTTGGCCCCTTTGCAGCGCTTGATGCTTCGGGTCATTATTTAAAACTGAATGCAGATAAGAGCCAGTTACAAGTGTTTGATGGTTTACCGGATGCTTTCAATGACCAAGGGGCTCGCTATATTGAAAGGGAGTCGAGTCTACTCAGTATTGATCCTCAAAAAGGAAAATACTTTGAGCTGGCAAGCCAAGTACCAACGCTACAAGAGCGTATAGAGCAAGGTGGCATTGTTGGTTATGTGCTAATCGCCTTAGGAGCCCTAGGCCTGTTAGTTGCATTGTGGCGGACACTGTTTTTAAGTTGGCAATCGATGAAGATTTCAAAGCAGCTTAAATCTTCTATCGCAATTAGCAGCAACCCATTGGGGCGTGTTCTATTAGCAATAAAAGGAGAAACGCAGCTTGAAAAAGCTGAAATGCTCGTTGAAAAATCGCTACTGCAAGAATCGGCTAAGCTAGAGCGCTTTAATAGTGTGGTGAAGTTGCTCGCGGCGGTAGCGCCTTTGTTAGGGTTACTGGGAACGGTGACCGGCATGATTGAAACTTTTCAAAGCATCACCTTGCAAGGGACAAACGACCCTAAGCTAATGGCGGGTGGTATCTCCCAAGCGCTTATCACAACCGTGATGGGGCTTTGTGTCGCGATCCCTCTACTGTTTGCTCATAGTTATATTGCAGCGAAATCTCGCCAAGTACTAGAGCAGGTTCAGCAGCAGTGCTTAATGTTGCTGAGCCAGAATTTAGCATTTCCTGATAGAGAGCTGAAAAGCTCTCAACACCAAGAAAACATTGAGGTTTCAAGGGCGCTACAGGACTGTGAATTAGGAAAATGCAATCAATATAGAGAGGTTGGCGTTGTCTAATTTAAACATTGAGCAAGGTGCAGATGAATTTTTGTCTGCGCTTGTTCGGCTCTTTAACGTTAGCCAGTTTGAGCGCTTCTTTGCAGCGGGAGGAGTGGTCTTGCAAATCATTGTCGGCTTGGGTTTTGTGCTCTGTTGTTTGTTGTTATCACGACTGTGGTTTAGGTTTTTTGAGTTTCCAAAGCTATTACAGGTTTGCCAGCAAGAGACCAAAGTGCTGTCAGCATTCAAAATAATAGGCAAAGCGCGGCAGTCACTGCAGCACTCAATGTGGTTGATTAGTACTTCAATCAGCATATGTCCTCTGCTCGGGTTGATGGGGACAGTCGTTGGCATGATAGAAATATTTGACAGTATTGCCGTTGAGGGAGTGAGTGATCCTCAGCTATTGGCAGCAGGGGTTGCGAAAGCCATATTGCCAACAATGGCAGGAATGGTTATCGCCATTAGTGCGATGTTCTTATTTGCTTATATCAAGCGTTGGGTGATTAGGCAGCGCTCTGTATTAGAGCAGTTGCTACTGACCAAGGAGCAAATATGAGAGCGCGCTGGCGGCTTGAAAAAACAGAGGAAGATGCAGCAATTGATATGACGCCAATGCTCGATGTAGTGTTTATTATGCTCATTTTTTTTATTGTCTCAACGACTTTTATTCGCGATGAAGGTGTGCAAATCAATAGGCCTAGCGCCTCGACAGCGCAAGCTCAAAAATCCCAGGGAATAGTGGTCTCTATTGACCCTCAAGGGCAAATTTGGCTTGATCAAAAGACACTGCCTTTTGATCAGCTTGCGGCAAAATTACGTTTACAACTCGTAAAAAAAGAACAGGCATCAGTATTGATAAAAGCTGACCAAGCAGCTGCAACGGGTGATTTAATTAAAGTATTGGACCTTATTAAGTCTTTAGGGGTTGAGCAAGTTGCAGTGGCTACAGAGCAAAAAACAGGATGAGAGATTGAGGGCTGAGCAATGAGATTTTTTGTGTTAACACCACTAGCTGCATTGCTATTGTTCATGCTATTAATGCTGATGGTACAGCTGGCAGGTTTGCGCAGCCCTTCTGTCCAACAGCCTATCGTTTTTAATGAAGCGCCTTTTGATCTTGAAAATATAAGCTTCGAGTCGCCAAAATTAGCACAAGCACTGACGGCTCCCGCACCTACAGCAGTGATGGAAGTAGATTACCCAGAAGCAGCACCAAGCTTAGATGCGGTGCTTTCAGAGCCGCAATTGTTTGAACCTGAGCCCTATACCTTTGAAAGTGAAACTTTTGATGCACCAGCGCCTGAGATAGAGCTTGATGTAGCACTGCTTGATGATGTGCTGGATAACATTGCAATTGCACCGCCTAAGCTTGCTAAACCCAAACGTGAAAAACCCAAAAAAGCTATTAAGAAAACAGCGGTAAAAGCCTCGAGTGAAGCGAGAGTGTCGACGCGTTCTCAAAAGCCTGAAAAAAGAGTATCGAGAAGCTCACAAAGTGTGAGTCAAGCAAATACTCAAAGCAGCTCTTCAAACGCATCAAAAGCAATAGCTAAGGGAAAGGTGAAGTCGTCGCCTGTTGCATTAAGTAAAGTTAAGCCTAAGTACCCTAGTAGAGCGAGAAGGCGTGGCATTGAAGGTGAGGTAGTTGTCGCATTTCAAGTGCAGGCTAACGGCCGTGTAAAGCGTAATTCCATTAGGGTTGTCAGTGCTAAGCCAAAGAAAATCTTTAATAAGGCAGTAGTGTCAGCTGTTTTGAGGTGGCGCTTTGCGCCAAATGCAGGTGGATATCAGTCGACTCAGAAACTCGTATTTGCGTTGAATAAGTAAATGAATAAATTATTCTCAATTTGTATCAAGCAGTTATCAGGTCTTATCTTTTTAGTACTGCTGATTTCAAGTGTCAGTGTCAGTGTCTTTGGCCAAAACAGCCCTCAAAAGACGACTAAGCCAGCAGGTTTTTTGTCCAAGAATGAGCATCAAGTATTAGCGTCGATACAAAAGGCGATTGATCAAGATCAGCTGGCGTTGGGTATAAAGAAAATTGAGCAATTGAGCGCAAATAAAGCATCTCCATTAGCGATTGCCCTTGCACAGCAGCTATTAGGTATTATTTACCAGGCCCAGCTCGATTACCCCAAGGCGCTTGCAGCCTATGAAAGAGCAATAAGCTATCGGCAATTACCTCGCGCTAGTAAAGTGAAGTTGTTTGAGAAAATTCACAAACTTAATTACTTTTTAAAAGATTGGCAGCAAGTAGTACATTGGTGGCTAAAATGGGAGAAGAGGGCTAAGCCACAAGCGCAAGACTATCTGCTGCTCAGTAGTGCTTATCGTTATCAGAAACAGTGGGGGAAAGCTAAAAATGCGTTGCTAAAAGGCATGGCAATAGCGCAGAAGCCACCACAACTTTGGTATCAGTTATTGCTTGAGTATGAAGAGCAACTACAGAGTAAAAGTGGGCAAGAGAAGTTACTCAAGCAATTAATAGAGCGCCACCCTGCTAATGAGAGCTATTGGTTAAAGCTCGCCAAACTTTATACTGCAAGTGGGCGCGAACAGCAGGCGAGCGCTTTATTATTCAGTGCATTTAGTGCCCAAGTGTTAACAAAAGCCAGCAGCGTTAAATGGCTGGTGGAGTCTCTGGCGGCGCAGCACAATTATATGCGCGCAGTTGCTGTGTTAGATACTGCGCTGAGCAAAAATGTATTAACGAATCAGCCTAGTATTGAGCATCAAGCGATTGATTATTTAATGCGAGCGAAAAGTTACCAGCAAGCATTAGCGCGAGTGCAGAAAAACCTAGCGAGAAATCCGTCTTTTCAGGGCAATGCAGTACTCGCTAAAATTTATTTTGCACTAAAACGTTGGCCACAAGCCTACCAGTTAGCTCAAAAACTCCCTAGAAAGGCTGTTATTGCGGATATTCAATGGCAGCTATTATTGGGTATTAGCAGTGCCAATTTGGGTGAGAAGGCTGTTGCGAAAAAGCACTTGTTGAACGTGCTAGAACTTGAAGAAAATAATGCATTAGCTAAATTTTGGATAGCTCAATTATAGAATAATCGTATTTGGTTAAAAAAAGCTTGATGAGCTAAAATAATAATGATTAAATGCTAATCGTTATCATTTAGATTGGCAATTAAATAATGTCTGCAGAAAACACACCAGCCTCAATTATTGAGCAATCAATTTCAACAGAGAAACTGATGCAAGGAAAGGATAAGCTTGTTATTTTCCATTCAGATCAACGCTATATTTTACGTATCACTCGCAATGGAAAGCTGATACTAACTAAATGAGACCTTTAAAAACTCGATAAACTTAAACCGTAAATTCCATTGCTTTGGTGCAGAACTTCTGTCGCCAACCTCTATAGCCACCCCACGGCAGCCAATGAGTGCAACATGAATAATCGCTGATGATAGAGAGGGTTTCTTGCCTTTTTGCATCGTTACAGTGGCTATTCAAGAGAATTAAATAATTCAGATGACTAAGTTTTAATGTTTAGTGCATGCAGATTATCTGCAGCAGTTAACGCATCTGGCAATTCATAACTCAATAGGTACAAAAATGAAACCTTCCTTATCGCCACTCGCTGCTGTGGGTGCAGCACTACTCGTTAATGCTACAGCTGCAAATGCTGCAGATCAAAATAAAGAGGCTATTTTCGTCACGGCTAAAGCGCCCATCAGCGCCGAAGAATTTTCGGGTTCGGTTAGCGTAGTAACGGCTCAAGAGATAAAAGCGAGCGGTGCAACGAATATTGCTGAAGCTTTAGAGGGCGTGCCAGGTGTGGTGATAGGTACAACTGGTAATAACGGCGGAGAAGAAATAAGAATTCGCGGTATGTCAGCTGAGTATGGCTTGATACTGATTGATGGCAAGCGTGTGCCTAACACAGAGCGCAATATCCCGTTTAGTATTGCAACGCGTAATCGCTGGGTGGCGATTGATAACATTGAGCGTATTGAGGTTATTCGCGGCGCCGCTTCAAGCCTTTATGGTGCGGATGCGCTTTCGGGTGTTATTAACATTATTACCAAGCAGCCGACAGAGCAGTGGCAGAGCAGCGTGACACTTGGTGCACGAAGCACTAAAGCGCCGGGTGGAGAAGGTTCAGGTATTAACTTAGCGACTGGCGGAGCTTTGTCGGATAAAGTGGCGATGCGCTTCTCTGTTGATCATCAGGATGATGCAGCAGTAGAGGATGAAAAAGGCTTTTCTATTCGCTCTAAGCGTCGTGTGACTAACAGCCAACTCGGATTTAAGGTTGATTTAGATGAGCAGTCTCAGATTGATGTCGACTTTTTATATGGTGAAGAAGACGCGTTTGATAATGATGTTAAGACGGATAGAAGTGGCAATGTGCTTGCAGGTGAAAATGTCAGCGAGTTGAAACAAAGAAAGCAATTAGTGTCTACCAATTACACAACTAAGATTGCTGACTTTAATGCAAAGGCTTCATTATCACTGGGCACAACCACTGTAAAACAAGGTACCAATGATTGGAAAATCGCGGATGACAACATTGGCTTTGATATAGATGGTGCGATTACAGAGGGCCAATATATCAGTGCTGGTATTAGCTATCGTGCGGAAAAGGCTAATCGCTACGATAAAGATTTTTCTGATACGTTCAAATCGATGTCAGGATTTGTGCAGGATGTAATCGATGTTAATGATAGCAATGCATTAACGTTAGGCTTCTCTTTTGAAGATCACAATAAATACGGTAGTAAGGTTAGCCCAAAAATTTACTGGAACTGGAATGTGGATGATCAGTGGACAGTGAAAGCAGGTTACTCAGAAGGGCGTATTACACCGGCGATTCGCGAGGGGTCAGCAAAATACATTATTAACGCAGGGCCTACTAGAACTTACCAAGGTAACGATGATTTAAACCCTGAAGAAAGCAAAACCGTTGAGCTGAGCGCTGCTTATAGTGGTGAATCGATTAATGCATCGGTGGGCGTTTTTAACTCCAATATTGATAACTTAATTGCCATCAATGACATCGTCAATGGTGCGCATACTTTAGCGCTCTATAGCAATGTTGAAAAAGCTAAAATTAGAGGGTTAGAGAGTTCATTGTCTTGGCAGGTTAACGAAATATCTAAAGTTTCTTTTAACTATACCTACTTAGATACAGAGAACCGCAGCGGCACTAACAAAGGCAAAGAACTGGCTAAGCGGCCTAATCACACTGCAAACCTTAAATACAGCCGATACTTGAATAGCATAGATGCCAATGTGTCGCTTGGCGTGAAGGCTATTAGCTCGCAATACACTAGCACGGCAAATACCGCGAAAATCAAAGGTCACTCGGTTATTAATGCCGGGTTTGTGAAGCAATTAACGGACAATATTGACTTGTCTGCCAATATTCAAAACTTAGCTAATAAGCGTGTGATGGACGGATCAGAAGCAATTGAAGTTGGCAGAGAGTACCGCCTGACATTGACAGGGCGCTTTTAATCCAATGACAGCTTTGCTCAGGCCTTGATTCAGTGATCTTCATGCGCCTGAGCTATTAACCTTATTTAATTCTTAATTCTAAACTTAATGACGATCGGACAAATTTCTAAGGAATATGTGAGCTAATTCACCACGTCTTGACCTCCCCTTAAGAGCACGTGTTGGGGGCAATGCATATTCCTGTGAAATTGAAACCGTAATAGGCAGGAAAAAATGAAAAATCTGACAAACCTTTTTGAAGCGGCAAACTCTGTAGATAGCGCTGAAAATTCACTACATGCTCGTTTTATTACACTGCAGGAAGAGCGCACTCGTAACGGTGAAAAAGCTCTTAGAAGAAAAGAGTTAGCTGGGCAGTTAGAGGTGCCAGAAGCTGCACTTATCGATCGACAATGTGGTTTAAGTAGCATTCGTTTGAAAGATGATTTTGCGGGCATCATCAACAGCTTAGAAAGTTTGGGCTACATCATGAGCTTAACGCGTAATGAAAGCGCGGTGCATGAGCGTAAAGGCTGTTATCAGAATGTGAGTGTTAAAGGCCCTATGGGGTTAGTTATCTCCGATGATCGTAAAATAGACTTAAGGATTATTGTGGGACGCTGGGCAACAGGCTATGCGATACAAGAACAAGTGAATGATGGATATCGTTATAGTTTGCAGTTTTTTGATCAGGCAGGTACTGCGATTCAAAAGATCTTCTTGCAAGCAGAAAGTAATTTCGATGCTTACCAAACGCTTGTTGAGACATTCAAAGGTGACTACAACAGTGCAGCGACTTACAGCGAAATTGCTGATCAGCCTGAGTATGTTGATTCTGCGGTAGTTGATAAACAAGCTTTAACGAATGAATGGCAAAAAATGACTAATGTGCATCAGTTCTTTGGCATTTTGAAGAAGCACAAAATTTCAAGAGAGCAATCCTTTAGTATTGTAGGTGCTCCCTTAGCGCAACCTTTTGACCCAGCGTTGGTAGAGCAATTGTTACACGATATTGCTGAGACGGATCTATCGATTATGTGTTTTGTGGGTAACCGTGGCAATATTCAAATCCATACAGGTGCTATTGAAACCGTTAAAAAAGTCGGCCCTTGGTTAAATATTTTAGACCCTGAGTTTAATTTACACCTACTGATCGATAATGTTGCAAGTGGCTGGGTGATCAGCAAACCGACTGAAGATGGCAATGTTACCTCTGTTGAACTTTACGATGGGGCAGGTGAAACCATCGCTCAGTTCTTCGGTCAGCGTGTTGAAGGCCAGCGTGAAAATACTCAGTGGCACGCATTTACTCAACAGCTTTTGGCACAAACGAAAGATGCAGTAGTGGTTGAGCAGATGAAGGTGCAAGGTGCATGATGCGTTCAAAACTTTGCGGTGCTATCTGTAGACAAACTGCGCTATTAAAGGCTGCTGCTTTAGGCTTGATGCTGGGCTTTAGTCATTCAGCTCTAGCAGAGTCATCTGCGTCAGTTTCGAGTGTGCCTCAAAAGATTGTTTCTGCAGATGGTTCTTTAACGGAAATCGTTTACGCTCTTGGCAAACAAGATTTGCTGGTGGGCGTAGATACGACATCCGGTTATCCTGCGGTTGCTCGTAAGCTGCCGCAAATCGGTTATAAACGTAATATCTCTGCTGAGGGAGTGTTGTCTTTAGAGCCGCAAGTATTGATTGCGACACAAGACTCAGGCCCAGACAAAATTCTCAAGCAACTGGCGCAAGCAGGTGTTGAGATCAAGCGCTATAGCGCAGAGCCTAAGCTTGATGTTGTTAAGGATAAAATTTTAGGCGTTGCAAAATTACTCAATATAGAAGAGAAAGGACAGCAATTGTGGTCAGAAGTAGCCGAGCAAGTGAAATCTGCCCGTGCTCCACTCACTGCGATAGATAAGCCTACTAAGGTGATGTTTGTCCTCAATGCGAGCTCTGGTAGCCCTTTAGTATCCGGTGATACAACGATGGCTGATGCAATTATTAAGCTGGCAGGTGGTGTCAATGCAGCGCAAGGGTTTAGTGGTTATAAGCCAATGTCTGTTGAATCGATTATCAGTGCAGCACCTGATGTTTTATTAATGATGAGTCGCGGCGGTAGTCACAGTGCAAGTAGTGAAATATTGACTAAGCCTGGTTTTTTATTGACACCCGCTGCACAAAATAAGCGTTTGGTTGTGATGGATGGCATGTTGATGTTGGGTTTTGGGCCGCGCATCGGCGAAGCAGTTAGTCGCTTAGTCATTGAGTTTTATCCACAATTAACACTGGTTGAGAAAAAGTGATTAGTACCGTCAGCGAGCAATTAACAGCGCGTGAGCTTAAGGTACGCGCAAGTTTAATTGTATTGGTTATCGCACTGTTCTTTAGCCTAGTGCTATCGGTTGGTGTCGGTCCTATGCAAATAAGCATGGCTGATTCTCTGAGTGTTATTTTGGCGCATAGTGGCATGATTGAAAGTGATGCTTCAGCAGCCGTCGAAAGCGTTGTCGAATCGATTCGCTTGCCGCGCTCTATTCTCGGTGTGTTAGTGGGTGCTGTTTTAGCAGTGTGTGGTGCAGCTATGCAGGGGTTGTTTCGCAATCCCTTAGCGGATCCTGGGTTAATTGGGGTAACAGGCGGAGCTTCTTTAGCGGCAGTGGCCTTAATCGTGCTGGGAGGGACAAGTTTTAGCTTTATGTATCAGCTATTTGGTCCTTACACTTTGATGATAGCGGCGTTTACTGGTGCTTTTATTACAACGTTAATTGTCTCTAAAGTTGCCACGACTCAGTTTGGCACCTCAGTGACGAGTATGCTGCTTGCAGGTATAGCGATCGGTATTATTACGGGTGCTGCGGTGGGTTTGTTAACTTACGCTGCCGATGATGGTCAATTGAGGACACTCACTTTTTGGTCAATGGGTAGTTTAGGTGGAGCAACTTGGGAGACGGTATTGGCGGCTGGTTCACTCATTATTTTTCCACTCGTTTTACTGCCTAGACATGCTAAAAACCTTAATGCTCTACTGTTAGGTGAGTCAGAGGCGCGCCATCTGGGAATTGATGTTGAAAAGGTCAAGCGCCAGATAATTATGCTGACTGCTATCGGAGTCGGTGCTGCAGTTGCAGTGTCTGGAATGATAGGCTTTGTGGGCTTAATAGTGCCTCATATTGTGCGTTTAGTGTTAGGGCCTGATCACCGCTATTTACTCATAGCTAGCGCTGCGCTCGGTGCGTTATTTTTGCTCGTGGCAGATATGATATCACGGACGATTATTGCCCCCGCTGAATTACCTATTGGCCTTATTACGACCATCATTGGTGGCCCATTTTTTATTACTATGGTTGTCTATCGTGCTAGGAGTAACGCCTTGTGAGCATTCGGTTAGAAAATGTTAGCTTGAATATGGGGCCAAAAAAGCTTATCTCTAAGATCAGTTTGGCTATCAACCCGGGTGAAGTGTTGGCCGTATTGGGGCCTAACGGGGCGGGTAAGTCGAGCGTGTTTAAAGTGATCGCAGGAGAGTATAAGCATTATAAAGGCCAGCTTACGTTAAATGCTAAGCCGTTGATGGATTTCAGTGCTAATCAACGCGCTAAAATGATGGGAGTGTTACCCCAGTCATCGCAATTAGCTTTCGCTTTTAGTGTTTTTGAGGTGGTGCTACTTGGGCGATTACCTCATAGTACAGGCAGAAAGAAAGACCGTGAAATAGCTTTCGCCGCGATGAAAAAAGCCGATGTTGTACACCTGGCACAAGCACTTTACCCCTCTCTTTCAGGGGGAGAAAAGCAGCGTGTTCAACTGGCCAGGGTGCTTTGTCAAATATGGCAAGAAAGTGTTGAGGGTAGTCGCTACTTATTGCTGGATGAGCCAACATCAGCATTGGATTTATCACACCAGCATCATACTTTAGCACTCGCGCGCGAGCTTGCAGCTCAAGGAGTTGGAGTGATGAGTATACTGCACGATTTGAATTTGGCCGCTCAATACGCCGATAATGTGTTGCTACTAGGTCAAGGTAAGGTGATTGATCAAGGACCTGTTGAACAGGTGATGACTGCTGCAAAAATCACTGATCTATATGGTATTGATGTCAGTGTGACTGAGCATCCAAAATATGCCTGCCCACTGATTATTGCAAGCTAGCCCTTGCCATTATCTATGGAGCATGTGATTAAGCCCCAAACGCCTTTATATGCACTTATGTAAAGGTCTCTTATCCACAGGGACAGCTATGGGGCTCAATCGCTATTTCCTTAATCTGTAATCTCAGCTAAAGCCACTTTTGGGGACGTTTCTAAGGATTGGCTTTGACGCTTTAATAGATCATAAAAATCTTTTGAATTCAAAGGTTTTGCAACCAGGTATCCTTGCGCAAAGTCACATTGAGCAGCGCTGATAATCGCTTGTTGTTCTCGCGTCTCTACGCCTTCAGCAATCACCTTTAAACCGAGCTTATGTGCCATCACTATCATTGCTTCACAGACCGCTAAGTCGCTAGATTTAGTTTCTATATTGCGAATAAAAGATTGATCAATTTTTAAATAATCAATATCGAAACGGTTGAGATATGAAAGAGATGAATAGCCAGTGCCGAAATCATCTAGCGCAACTTGGATGCCCGCATCGCAAAAGGCATTTAAAATGGCGCTGACCTCATCTGTAGCATCCATTAACAGGCCCTCGGTAATTTCTACAATTAACGAGGAGCCCGGTAAATTGAACGTGCTGAGTTGCTCGCTCCACTTCTCCAAAGCGCAGTTGGATGAAAACTGCAGCGGGGAGACATTGATACTCATTTGAAGATTAGGGTGTGTCACTCGCCACAGATTAAGCTGCCAACAAGCTTGATTAAAGACCCAGCTACCAATGTCGATAATCATGCCAGTTTCTTCTGCAATTTCGATAAACTCTATAGGTGAAACAAGCCCTTTTTGTGGGTGGTTCCAGCGAATTAAAGCTTCCGTTTTAGCTATCAAGCCAGTGTTTAAATCGATGATTGGCTGGTAATAAAGTTCAAACTGCTGATCTATGATGGCTTTACGCAAATCGTTGGTGATACTCAAGCGCATCAGTGCTTGGTTCTGCATAGTTTGGGTGAAGTATTGGATACCATTGCGGCCTTTATCTTTGGCAGCATACATTGCTTGATCGGCATTTTTTAACAGTGTATCAGCACTTTCACCGTCGTCAGGATAAAGCGTAATTCCGATACTGGAAGAGATGTAAGCGACTTCTTCTTCAATATGAAAAGGGAGCGCTAGTTGATGAAGGATATTATTGGCAATTTTATCGACAATATCGAGAGAGATTAGCTCGCCAATAATTACAGTGAATTCGTCGCCACCTAAGCGGGCAATAGTATCGGTTTCTCTGACACTCTGTTGAAGACGTTGGCCTGTTTGCTGAATGAGTAAATCACCAATGTGATGACCTAGTGTGTCGTTAACTTCTTTGAAGCGGTCTAAATCGAGGAACAGCAAAGCGACCTTTTTGTTAGAGCGCTTGGCGATTTTTATATGCTGCTCTAAGCGGTCGTAGTGCATATATCGATTAGGTAGGCCAGTTAAAAAATCTAGATTAGCTTTGTTCCAAATTTGCTGCTCAGCCTGTTTGCGAGTAGTGATGTCTCTAAAGCTCCAGAGGCGACCATAATATTGGTTATTTTTAGCAATCATCGGCGCACAGTAGTACTCTAAAATACGACCGTCTTTAAGCGTTAGCTCTTTTAACAGCGTTTGATGCCTGCGTTTTTTGGCATTTTCTACGAGGGCCAAAAAGCCATCGACATCAGCGACTTTGGTCAGAATAAGGGCGAGTAGTTTTTCATTATCGCCATTGTCTATTATGCTTTTATCTACCCCCCATAAACGTCTATAGCTGGTGTTTGCAGATATAATGTGTTCATCATTATCGACGGCAAGCAGGCCTTCTTGAGAGGCCTCCTGTTGAGTGGTGAGCAATAAATTTTTGAATTCAATTTGTTCTTTGGTGCGGATTCTGTCCGCTTCGCGACTGCGAAAGTGCAGTAAGCTACTGAAAATAATAATTAAAACTAGCACTGTGGTAAGCAAGTACCACAATGTTAGATTAGTGGCTGGTGCCTCTGTATATAAGAAATTATCGAGTTGGTAGCTCTTTGGTAACATTCCTAAATCAATATAAGTATTAACAATATGCTGCCAGCGACCGGGGTTCATATAACCCAATTCAACAAGGTTAGGCTGAACCAGCATCTCCATTCGATTTGCTTCGTAAGCTAAATGCTCTTTTGAGTTGCGCTGGCTATATTTGTCATAGATGAGATCGATAATTTCATCTTTATTATTAAACGCATACTGCCAGCCGCGAATACTTGCACTGACAAAGTCTTTGACACGCTGCGGGTTATCTTCGATTTCCTGCTGACTCGTAAAGAGGTTGTCACCATAGAAATCAATGCCTGCAGAGCGCGGGCTAAGTGCGAGGTACTTATAATTTTGTTGATCAAAATAATTTGTTTCGTTGGTGAGGTAGGCAGAGAAAGCATCGACTTTTGCGTTGATTAAATCGTCAGGGTTAAAGCTGTGAGGTACTCGCACGAGCTGGTCGATATCAATGGATTCTTTTTTAAGGTAGGCAATGAGTTCATCTGCTTGAGGAGCAATCATTACCCGTTTACCAGCGATATGATGCACGCCTTGGGTATCATCGCGAAAGGGAATCACTAAGGTGTAAGGAGAGTGTTGAAAAATAACCGAAAGTGCCACCAGAGGATATCCAGCGGCATGCTCTAAAACTAAACTGCTGCTGCCCACACCGAATTGTGCTTCACCTGATAACACCGCTTTTGAAGATTCTTGACCGCTCACCCCTTGAATAATGTTAACGTCAAGGCCTACATCTCTATAAAAGCCTTGTTCAATGGCAGCGTAATAACCGGCAAACTGAAACTGATGGAGATATTTTAGCTGCAGGCTGACTTGTTCTATCGCAAGGCTCTGCGAACTGAAGGCACAGAGCATTACAAAAAGTATGCTTGATCGGCAGCGCACAAATATATTAGAAGTGTGCAAAGCAGAGAACAGGGCGGCGAAGCTCTTTATGGTTTGTGAAAACTGATGCACTTACCGAATACCTTGTTGAGCAAGAATGATACAAAAATAAGCTACTTTACTAGGAAAATATCCTAACAAAGGGCAGCTGCAGGTACAAGGCAAAAGCTCTGTATAAGTGATACAGAGCAATGTGGAGAATAAAAAAATAAGAGGCCGCCTTTTTACGCTAAACGGCCGTAGATCTGTTTGTAAGCGTTTATTTAGTTAGAACTTTTTCTACAGATTCGTGCCACAGATTTTGATGCTTCTGGCGTTGTTCATCATCCCATTTAGGGGGAAACTCAGCTTGGCACTGCCACTGCTGTGCAATGTCATCTAGTGATGTGAAGATGCCAGATTGCAGACCCGCTAGATAAGCGGCGCCTAAAGCCGTTGTTTCAACCAGAGCAGGGCGTTGAACTTCAACGTCGACAAGGTCGCTGAGAAATTGCAGCATCCAGTCATTATTAGCCATACCGCCATCAACTCTGAGCTTGCCAAGGGCAATGTTTTCATCTTCGATAGCTTTAATTAGATCTTTAGTTTGATAGCAAACGGCTTTTAAAGCGGCTGCGACGAAATCTGCAATGCCTGTATCCCGAGTGATACCAAAAATAGCACCTCTCGCATTTGGGTCCCAATGCGGAGCCCCTAAACCTGTGAAAGCAGGTACCATAACGAGTTGAGAATTATCACTGACAGATCGTGCCAACGCTTCAACTTGGTTGGCGTTATCAATGATTTTAATGCCATCCCTTAACCATTGCACAGCAGCGCCTGCGATAAAAATACTGCCTTCTAGGGCGTAGCTAACTTTACCATTGAGTCGATAGCCGACAGTGGTGAGTAATTTGTGTTGAGATTTAACCGCTTGATCCCCGGTATTGATGATTAAAAAGCAGCCGGTGCCATAGGTGCTTTTTGCCATACCTTGCTTAAAACATGCTTGGCCAAAAAGAGCGGCTTGTTGATCGCCTGCAATACCGCTGATAGGTATGGGGGCGCCAAATACTTCAGCGTTTGATTCACCAAAGTCTGCTGCGCAATCTAATACTTCAGGGAGCATGCTTGATGGGATGTTGAAAAGATCAAGTAGCTCTTGATCCCACTGTTGTTGATGGATATTAAATAGCATGGTGCGCGAGGCGTTTGTAGCATCGGTTTTATGGCTTTTGCCGCCGGTTAAATGCCACAATAAGAAGCTATCTACCGTGCCAAATAACAAGTCTCCTGCTTGCGCTTTCTCTCTTGCACCACTGACATTATCTAAAATCCAGGTAACTTTTGTCGCTGAGAAATACGCATCGATAAGCAACCCTGTTTTTTCTGTCACTTTATCGCCATACCCTTGCTCGACAAGCTCCTTACAGTAAGCGTGGGTGCGTCGATCTTGCCAGACGATTGCATTATAAATAGCCTCGCCGCTATTTTTATCCCATACAAGCGTTGTCTCACGCTGATTGGTGATGCCTATAGTGCTAATTTGGTCAGCGCCTAAGCCCGCCAGTTTAAGTGCTTGTTTACAGGTCGACAATACACTTTCTAGGATATCGTTAGCGCGATGCTCTACCCAACCATCATTGGGGAAAATTTGCTCAAACTCCTGTTGAGCTTGAGTAATTAGCTGTGCTTTCTCATTGAAGATAATCGCGCGTGAGCTAGTGGTGCCTTGATCGATAGAAAGAATATAAGATGTCATTTTTTTGTTGCCTTGCTATTGTGGTGATGGAACAATATTGATGGAGATCTAAGCATAGTTAACACAAGATAGATGTGCCTAAGAGGTACTTGATAATAGCTGCATCCCCAAATATTACTGACAATACAAATTAGCACGCCTTAATCGAATACCTGTCGTTGCGTTATACGAAGCTTTAACTGCAACGCTCTAAGTTCAGCTATAATAAATAGCATAGCCGTAGCTATCTTAACTTAGCCTTTTTTTAGCCAATATCTGGATGATAAACATTCATGACCAGCCAGCAGAGACAAAGTAAAATTCTCTCGTTGATAAACGAGAAAGGATTTATCAGTATTGACGAATTAGTGGAACTGTTTGCTGTAACACCGCAAACGATTCGCCGTGATTTAAATCAGATGGCAGATGCCAATAAAATACGTCGTCATCACGGCGGTGCTGAAAGAGAATCTAGCACAGAGAATGAAGATTATCAAAGTAGAAAAATCAACCATTTAGAAGCCAAGAAGAAGATTGCTCAGCAGGTTGCTGACATGGTGCCAAATGGTTCTTCACTGTTTATAAATATCGGCACATCGACAGAAATGGTTGCTAGAGCACTGTTAAAACACAGCGCATTGCGAATCGTCACTAACAATATTCATGTTGCTTCTATTCTCTCTGCCAATGAAGATTTTCAAGTTATTATCGCGGCCGGAGAGGTACGTCATAGCGATGGCGGAATAGTCGGTGAAGCGACCTGTGACTTTATCAGCCAGTTTAATATGGAGATTGGCATCATAGGTATCAGTGGCATTGGCAACGATGGGTCATTGCTTGATTACGACTTTAGAGAAGTAAAAGTAGCTCAAGCAATCATTGCTAATTCTCGCAAAGTTATTTTGGCGGCAGACAATTCTAAATTTGGCCGTACAGCAATGGTCAAACAAGCCAATATAAATCAAATAAATGCTCTAGTTACGGATAGACAAGTACCGGAGGATGTCGATAAGATACTGAAAGAACAGAATATAGAAGTATTTATATGTGGTTAACTTTTCTTGTGGCATCTGTTTTTAGAATATTTTTAATATCGTAGTTTAACGTTTTCATTTAAGTGGGGTTTTTAGTGGTAGGTCAAATTGGGTTAGCAGCAGATGAGCAAGATTTGGATATATTGTTCGCTCGTCATTCCATCTATACAAAAAACAGGGATGTTGAGTATTACGAATTATTGTTTCGTAATGCCCAAAATGCGTTTGATCCAACTATCAGGGATGAACAGGCAACCTTTGAGGTTATCGCCAATAACTACGGTAATATTGTCAAAGATGGTGAGCTAAGACTCATCCCTTGCTTTATTAAAGTAACAGACGAATTGCTGCTGAGCGATAAGTTGCCGGACCTTCCTAAAGGTCGCTTTGTTTTAGAGCTGTTAGGGCGCTCGAAAATCACACCAGCGCTAGTTGAGAAAATGCAGGAGCTCGGCAAAAAAGGGGTTCGTTTAGCACTGGCTGATTACGACCCTAGTGATTCACGCTTTGATGTTTTGTTAAATATTGTACATATATTGAAATTAGATATTCGCAAACTGGGAATGGAAAATATTCCAGCGATTATTGCCAAGCTACGGCCCTACGGATTAGAGCTGCTGGCAGACAAAGTTGAATCAAAAGAGCAATACGCCAAGTGTATTGATATGGGTTTTGCCCTCTATCAAGGATTCTTCCTGAGTGAGCCTGCAACTATTAAGGGTAAGAAAATCGGCGCTAATAAAATGGTGCTCTTGCAATTACTTGCCGAAGTTGATCGTAAAGGTGCCGATGCTAAAAGTATGGAAGAGCTGGCGTTAAATGATCCAACTTTAACCTTTAAAATTTTAAAAGTAGTTAACTCTGCAGCTTTTAGCACTCCTAAAGAAATCACCTCTCTGTCTCATGCGATAAGTCTTCTGGGTATGGCGCAAATCAAGCGCTGGATTATCATTTTCCTGACAGCTGGAGACAGCCAAGCCTCGACAGATTTAGTAACCAATATGTTGGTACGTGGGCGCATGTGTGAGCTGCTCTCAGAGATGTCCGGCAAAGATGACCCTATTAGTTATTTCATGGTAGGCCTTTTGTCTCAGCTAGATGCTTTATTGGATATTGAAATGGGCGAGCTGCTCGATCAAATGCCATTGAACAACTCTATTAGCAAAGCTATTTTGGGGCATGAAGGTGAGATGGGTGAAATCCTAAGTGATGTGAAGTACTACCAACACGGTGATTTTGACGCAGTGAAAGGTAAGATGGGAGAGAACGTTTATCAAATGGCATATCGCCACAGTTTAAAATGGGCTGACCAGGTGATGAAAGCTATTTGAAAAGCCGCTTGATAGCAAATAATGCGCTTGCCTTTGAATAGGGTAAAGCGCTTTTTTAGCCTATCGTTATGTTTTTCAAGTGAAACAACAAAATAAAGCGTTGAGTGCCGCTGAGTATTTAGGGTGTTCGATTTCAATATGAATTGAGAATTATAGTAAGCGTTAGATAAGAGGTTCGTTTGAATACGACTAAACGGGAAGACAGTAGGTTTCGTAATATCAGACGTATCGCACTATCTTTTTTATTGCATACATGGATAGCGACCGTGCTATCTATTGTATTGGTATTAGAGTTTCTTTGGCTGCCTCATAGTATAGAGAGCACCCTTAATCAGCAAATAGCTGAGTTCCAATATTCCCTTCAAGTCATGAGCCGCCTTGGTGCTGCTCAAGAAAATGAGCGCAAGCGTAGCGTATTACTTTCGCAATTAAACGCATCAGCATCATCACAGAAATGGCACTCAATCGTTTATGATACACAAACGAAGCTACGTGAAGCGGCCGAAAAAGATGATCAATTACAATTATTATTACAGCGCTTACCAAATTCAGAGTTCGCCTATGGTTTGTGGTTCAACCCAGAGAAAGTAGTCAGTAGCCAGGTGCTGTTGTACCGTTGTTTTGAAATGATATTAATTGCATTCATAACCGGTATTTTAATTGTTGCTTACCTGCGCCGTTCAATGCAAGTGAGGTCGCTCGATCAAATTAGCAAAGCTGCTAAGTCGCTGGCAGATGGCAAATTTAATATCCCTTTTCCAAAAGTGAATAAGCACTCTGCGCTGGCAGGTCTCTTAAGTACCTTTGAATCCACCCGAAAATCTGTAGCGCTTATGCGCCGTGAACTGCTCTCTCAAGTTGAAGCGAAAGTGCAGAGTGAACAGCGTTTGCAGGAGTCTCATCGCGCAGCTCAGCTTGGTAGCTGGGAGTGGAAAATAAACCAAAACAGCATTTGGCACTCGCAAAGTTTAGTAAAGATACTGGCATTAGATGAAAGCAGTGTTGTAAAAGATTTGCCGGAATTGTTTAAGCAAGTGCACTCAGCGGACAAAAAAGATTTATTGCAGAAACTGCAGCATGACTTGCAAGATGGTGCCGTTATATCAACCGATTTTAGGGTCTCTCAGGATGGATTAATTAATCATGTGCGCCTGATGGCCAATGTTGAGAAGCTAAAAGATGACAGCTTGCGCTTGATCGGCACTTGTCAGGATATCTCTGCGAGAAAAGATATTGAAGCGCTTTTGCAAAAGCTCTCCAGTGCCATAACAGCCAGTGGATCAGGGGTTATCATTACTGATGTTATTGGTACTGTTGAATATATAAACCCTAAGTTTACTGAGACCACTGGCTTCACCATAGAGGAGTTACAAGGTACGACATCATTGATGTTATCGCGTGAGTGCCTACCTGAGAATAAGTATGACAGCATGTGGGCTGACATTTTAGGAGGAAAAAGCTGGCGCGGTGATTTGCAGAATATACGCAAAGATGGCTCTAGCTATTGGTCAATTGTTTCAATTTCGCCAATTAACAACGAATATAATGAGTTAACCCACTTTGTTATTGTCAGTGAGGATGTATCTGAGCTAAAAGATGCCCACGCTAAAATGGAGCAATTAGCGCTCTATGATGAGCTGACAGGTTTGCCCAATCGCCGCTTGTTTTTCAGAGAGCTTGATAGGTTATTTCAAACCGACGTGATGAGCTCTCCCGCTGCGGTTATGCTGTTAGATCTAGATAATTTCAAAACGGTTAATGATACCCAAGGCCATCCTGCAGGGGATAAATTACTCATCGATGTGGCTAGCAGATTAGAGCAAAATGTCACAGGTGATGGGTTGGCAGCGCGCTTAGGGGGAGATGAGTTTGCAGTGTTGATCCACCCCGTGAAAAGTATAAAGCAAGTTAATCGTATTGCTGATCATGTGCTCAAGATGATCGCACAGCCTTATATTATTAATGACAACGCTATACAAATAAGCACCAGTATTGGCCTTGCTTGGTTGCCTAAAGACGGTAATACCCCTGAAACAATCATGAAGCACGCGGATTTGGCAATGTATCAAGCCAAAGAAATGGGGCGTAACCAATTCCGTCAATTCACTGAGCAATTAAATGAGCAATTACAGCGATATATTCGCTTTTCCAGAGAAATGCCTGAAGCGCTCATTAGTGGGCAATTTGAATTGCATTTTCAGCCTAAGATGGACTTAAAAGCGCAGCGTATTATTGGGGTGGAAGCATTAGTGCGTTGGGAGCATCCAGAGCTAGGGCGTATCTCTCCGGTCGATTTTATTCCTATTGCTGAAGATACCGGTTTTATCGTGCCATTAGGGAATTGGGTTTTTGCAGAAGCGTGTCGCCATCTAAAAAAATTACGGGGGCTTGGTCTTGCACATGTCTCTTGTGCGATTAATATTTCGCTGCGCCAATTTCGCGACCCATCTTTGATGGGAGTGATTGAAAAATCGATGAAAGACAACGATATCGACCCTCGATTCTTAGAAGTAGAAATCACTGAATCGCTCCTGATGGAAGATGTTGATAAAGCTATTTTAACGTTGCGTGATATACAGCGTTTGGGTATTAGTGTGGCGATTGATGATTTTGGTACAGGGTACTCCTCATTTAGCTATCTTAAAAACCTACCAATCAATGTTTTAAAGGTAGACCGTTGTTTTATTAAAGATATTCCTCTTAGCCAAGAAGATATGAAGATAACTTCTGCTATTATTTCTATGGCACACAGTTTAAATCTTAAGGTAGTCGCTGAAGGCATAGAGACACAAGAGCAGAAGCAGTTTTTAATTGAGCAAAATTGCGATATTGGTCAAGGTTATTTGTTCGGTAAGCCGATGAACCTGGCTGATTTAATTAAGATGTTGGAACAAGAAGCAGCGAAAATATCTCCATAATCGAAAGGGAGGTATTTTAACTCGCGGTTGTTTCACAGGTAAGTTTCCGCTCAACAAGAGAAAGGATTAAGGATATTGGAATTGAACACCCTGCATACTGAAAATACAGTGAACCTCGATATCGTCGATCAAGTTGTTGCGAGTATCGGGCAGGTTTTACTCGGTAAACAAAACCAAGTGAAGTTAGCACTCGCGTGCATTCTTGCCCGTGGTCACTTGTTAATAGAAGACATGCCAGGCATGGGGAAAACGACTTTAGCTCAAGCGGTAGCAGATGTACTTGGGCTGAGCTATAAGCGAGTACAGTTTACCAGTGATCTGCTGCCTGCGGATTTGCTTGGGATTTCGATTTTTAATAAGCAACAAAATGCGTTTGAATTCCATCACGGACCTATTTTTACGCAGTTGCTACTAGCAGATGAAATCAATAGAGCGAGTGCCAAAACCCAAAGTGCATTACTTGAAGCAATGGAAGAGCAGCAAGTGAGTATTGAAGGTGAAACGCGTTTGTTAGCAGATCCTTTCTTTGTAATAGCCACGCAAAACCCTTCCAATTACAGTGGTACATATTCACTGCCAGAGTCTCAGTTAGATCGCTTTACAATGCGTATTTCACTGGGTTTTCCAAGTCGTGAAGCCGAGCGCTCGATGCTATTAAAAATGGCGCAAAAAGAAGTGTCCCCAGAACAAGGCAATGCTCGAGAAAGATTACCTGCGCAACTTAGCCGCGCTCAATTAAAAGAGCTACAGCAACAAGTTGTTAAAGTGAGTGTAAGTGATCATATACTCGATTATCTTCAGCGTTTAATCAGCTTTACCCGCGAAGATAGCCAGTTTAGTTTTGGGGTTTCTCCGCGAGGCAGCATGGCTTTACTATCAGCAGCAAAAGCATGGGCGCTGTTAGAAAAACGTGACTTCTTGTTACCTGAAGATATCCAACAGGTTTTTGGAGCTGTCATTGGTCATCGCTTAAGCGGTGCATCAAACAGCGGTAATAGTGAGCAAATGAGTCGCTATATCTTAGAGCAAGTAGATGTACTTTACTAAGAGACACCTTAATAACTTTTTGTGTGGGTAGAAGATTGAACGGGTTGAAACATTATTTTCAAACTTGGGTAATTAAGCGTAACGCTACTAAAAAAAGCCATCGCTTAACCCACAAGAACGTTTTTATTTTCCCCACTAAGCTTGGTGGGGCCTACCTTTTGCTGGTCGCGCTGTTGTGGCTATTGGGCACAAACTACGAAAACAATGCCATCTTGGCAGTTAGTTATTTGCTGCTCAGTGTGTTTTTGGTCAGCATATTTCACTGCTTTTTCAATATTCAGGGGCTTGTTGTGCTGGCGACTAAACCCGTGCGGGTTTTTGTTGGAGAACAAGCGGCAATTGTGTTGAAGTTCGAGCGCACCAGTTTACGCAATCAGCAGAGTGTTGAGCTTGCTTGGCAGGGGATGAAAAAGCAGCCTTTGTTATGGGGAAATGGCTTAACGCAGCAACTGAGTATCCCTTATCGCGCGCACAAAAGAGGCTTAATCAGCTCGCCTGTTTTAACGTTAAGAAGTTTGTATCCACTGGGGTTGATTCGTTGTTGGTGCTATATGCCGATGCAAAGCTACGTTATCGTTTACCCAAGAGCACAATCGGGGGAGCAAACGCATACCCAACTGTCATCGAGTGAATCTACAGATCAAAGTAATAGCCCATCGCCTCAAGGAGGAGAGCAAGAGTTTGATCATTTAGATCAATATCGCACAGGTGAGCCACTCAGCCTCATCTCTTGGAAGCATTACGCGAAAACAGACACGCTCTACAAAAAAAGCTATTCGAGCAACGATAGTGAAAGCCATGAACTTAATTGGCAGCACTATCCTGGGGTAGAAACTGAAATGCGCCTCTCTTATTTGTGCTATCAAGCCCTTACACTTAATGCACAAAACAAACCATTTAGCCTAGTGCTGCCAAACTTAAGTATTCCACGAGCACAAAGTGATCAGCACTTACTTGAAGTGTTAGAAGCTCTAGCATTGTTTGAAGTACAAGTGCCTACTGAGCTCACTAGGGGGAGGCATTAAATGGATGATTCAAGCCAGCCTCAAATGACATTTTATCAAGTAGTGAGCTTAATCTTTAGCATGATGATTAGTTTGCTGCCATTTTACCCTCAGCTTTCCTGGTGGGTGCCTATAATTGCATTGCTGCTGTCAATTTGGGGGTTAATGATAAGCGCGAAGCGTGTAAACAATCCCGTGCGTGCACTAAAAATTATCACCGTAATAGTCAGCTTAGCGCTGCTTTTGCTAAGCATTACTAATTGGTATTCACTGCAAGCCTTTGTCAGTTTATTGGTACTGACAGGGTGTTTGAAGTTTATTGAACTGCAGAGTCGGCGTGATTATTTATTACTGGTTTTTCTGGGTTGTTTTATCAGCGCATGCCAGCTGCTATTTTCCACAAGTTTGCTGTCTTTTGCCTATGTATTGTTTTGTATGGCGCTTTTTCATCTGTGCTTATTACAGGTTTATACCCTTGAGTCACAACAAAGGGATGCTAAGTGGCAGCAATATTTAAAGCAATCATCAGTTGTTTTAAAGCTACTATTGCAAGGTTTGCCTTTGGCGTTAGTGCTATTTCTGGTTATGCCGCGCCTTGGCAGTTTATGGCAGATTCCACTAAATTCTCAAGTTGCTAAAACAGGAGTGTCGGATAGCTTAGCAATCGGTGATATTGCTAAGTTAAACCAAGATGATTCAGTTGCGATGCGGGTTACTTTTGCATCGGGAGTTAAGCCAGATGTAAGTGAGCTCTATTGGCGAGGCGTTACGCTAGCGCAGTTTGATGGCAGAAGCTGGCAGCGAGCGAAGGATCAGCTGGTGCCTCTGCAGACCTCAAGTAAAGCTGATTTGGACGCTCATGGTTTAACACAACCTGCGAAATACAACTATCAAGTGATGCTAGAGTCTAGTGGACAGAACTGGCTGTACGGCTTATCAACAGCAAGCACGCAAAATAGTGGTTTGCGCCAATGGTCAGACTATTCTTTAACAAATGACAAAGTTGTGACTTCACGTTTAGAGTATGAGCTAAAAGCCTACCCTAACTATCGCGATAGCAAGCCCTTAACCAGTGTGCAGCAGGCTTTTTTTACAGCACTTCCCGGTGATCAAAATCCGCAAGCCCGAGAGCTTGCAGCGCAACTATTAGCGAAAAATCCAAAGCCGCAGCAGTATATACAATCCATTATGCAGTACTTCAATAATGACTTTGTATACACCCTAGAGCCTGGGGTGATGACTAAGAACAACACACTCGATGCATTCTTATTTGATTACCAGCGCGGTTATTGCGAACATTTTGCTAGTAGTACAGCATTTTTGCTTAGAGCAGCGGGCATTCCCGCAAGAATCGCAGCGGGATACCAAGGCGGGCAGTGGAGTAGTGACAACAAGTATTTACTTGTCACACAAGCACAAGCTCATGCGTGGGTAGAAGCGTGGTTACCGAATCAAGGTTGGGTGAGATTAGATCCAACAAATGCAGTGGCACCAGAGCGAATTGAGCAAGGTGTCACGAGTTTACTGCCTGAATTGATTGAGCAGGCTGGGTTTACATTAAGAGTCAAGCAGACGCCATTTATCAAGCGGTTAAGGTTACAGTGGGATAATGTTAACTATCAATGGCATCGCTGGGTTTTGGGCTATGATAACCAGCTACAAATGAATCTTGTGAAAAAGTTGCTAGGAGGCCTGGATAGTTGGCGCATCCTGTTATTTTTATTGTTAGCTGTTGGTCTTGTAATTGTGCCAATAACGGTGAAATCACTCTGGCCGGTAAAAGAAAAAGATCACACATTAAAGCTGCTTAAAAGGCTTGAAAAAAAATTGCGTCGCATAGGGGTAGAGCGTGCTGCAGGTGAAACATTGAGTGTCTATATTCAGCGTGCGGCATTGCAGTCCAAAGAGAACCAAGCGTTATTAAATGCGATTAATAAGGCAAGTATTAGTTTGATTTATCAAACTGAAACTGCGGATAAAGGGCAGCGTTTAAAGCATCTGAATAGGTTGATCAATAAGCTAACCTTTTAGCTTTTATTCATTGAACTGCAAATGGAACTTGCTGATTCATTGCTGCTCTAACAGCAATAATAAAACATAATATAGAAGGACAGGGATGTGATATTGAGTAAAAAAATAGTTTTGTTGCTGAGCTTTATTATCAGCAGCGCGCTTATTAGCAGTACTAGCTGGGCACTAGAAATGCGCAGTTTTAGTGGTAAACCTACCACATTAGAGCAGCATGTTGGCAAAGGGAAGTGGTCAGTGGTGGTCTTTTGGAGCCATAGCTGTGGCATTTGTCGTCGCGAAACCCCCGCACTTTCAAACTTTCATTTGAAGCATAAAGACATTGATGCACAAGTGATTGGTGTGAGTATTGATGGCGAGAAAAACAAGCCTTTAGCAGAGCAGTTCATCAAGCAAACGCAAATGAAGTTCCCCAGTTTTATTGTCGAGTTACCTTTAATGGCAATTAACTTTAAGCAGTTGACGCAAGAGAACTTTCGGGGAACACCTACCTTCTTACTGTATAACCCAGCGGGCGAAATTGTCGGTATGCAGGCAGGGCCAGTAAGAGTTGAAGCACTTGAGAGTTTCATCGCCAGCAATTAAATAAAAAACCGCTCACTCTATAAAGAGCGGTAATATATAGTGCTCACAGCTCACAGCTCACAGCTCACAGCTCACAGCTTACGCCCAAGCTTCTTTTCAATCTGTTTTTTCTCCCATTGTGCACCGAAGAAATTAAAGACTTCAAACACACTCAAAGCGTGTGAGATTACGCCAATTCCCCAGCCAAGTGCAGCCCACCATGCCCAAATGTAGCCTGGGCTTGTGAGGAAATTTATAATGAATAACCCAGCAATGATAATGATGTATTTTATCAAGTGAGAGTAAAAGCTTTTAAGGTCTTGAACCTGTTGAATCGCTCGTGCTTCATCATCGGCTAATTTTGCAGTCGTTGGCATGTCTTGCTCCTTTTGAGTGTTTTCAGGATCTTGTTCAGTAAGATCCGTCACAGGGACTTGAAAAACTGCAGCAAGGGATTTGATTGACTCTAAACCACAGGCTTGGCCACGCTCGATGCGCTGAATTGTGCGCACACTTAAACCGCTCATTTGAGCAAGCTGCTGTTGTGACCATGCTTTTTGTAGCCTTAACTTTCGTACAATCATTGTTTTTCCTGTAGAGGTGAACTCAAGTATGCAGTTGCCTTCAATAGTGCCTGATACTCACAGAAGTAGTGACGACAAAAGGGTGACAAGTAGCTGCGTCTAACACGACAGCTACGTGACAATCTTTATATTTCAACAAGTTAAAGGGTGGTGGAGTTAGTCATCAATCGTTTCGATTAGAGACTGACGGCGTCTATCAACGGTTAACTTTGTGATATCTGGGCGGCTATAGTGGCCGACAGGGTCGAAGTTTTGGCGCTCTTCTCTTACTCTACCGTGATCGATGATAGCGGTGTATAAACCTTCTTCACCACATTGCGGCTCAATCAACCATTCGCCATCAGGGCCTGCTAAACATGACCCGCCATCGGATACCAATTCTTGCTCGCCAACCCCTGCAAGAATAGCTTCAATGTGAGGAGTATCTTTCGGGAAATCTGATTTGCGCATTAAACCACTGACAGCGACGGAGAAAGAACGACCTTCTTTTGCGATCATTTTTGTTAAGTCATGGGTATTGCGATAGCAACCAGGCCAAATGCCAACGTGTAAATCCTCACCCATTCCATACAGAGCAGCTCTTGATAGCGGCATCCAATTTTCCCAGCAGTTCAGTCCGCCTGCATGGAACGCCCCTAAGCTGTGGACGCGCAAGCCATTACCATCACCTGGCGCCCAAGTTAGCCGCTCTTCATATGTAGGGGTTAGTTTGCGATGTACTGAGCCTATATCGCCATTTTTATCAATATAGACCATTGAGCAGTATAAGCTGTGGCCACCTCTGTTCTGAGCTCTCTCAATGATGCCAACATAGGCGGCGCAGTTGTTCGCTTTAGCTGCTGCACATACCTTGTCTAGGTGACCTGCTTCTATTTGTACTGCTTGATCGGTGTAATGTGAGTGTAATTCTTTCTGGTCTTGTGCGTTGAATCTAGCACCATCTGTTGCAGACACCCAGAAAGGATAGCCGGGAATAAGTGACTCGCCAAAGGCAACCAAGTCAACTTGTTCACTCCCCGCTTGATTAATCATAGCAACCACTTTATCGATAGTGGCCTCTCTGTCTAACCATACCGGTGCAATTTGCGCGAGGCCTACTTTGAGTTGATCTTTAGTGAGCGTTGGGTCTGATGTGGTAAACATAGTGTTTCCTTAAACATGAGAAAGAACATCAATACAAAGTGCATTGATAATGACTGCAATGTTGAGACCTAAGATTTGGTCTCAGTATTATTCCAAGGAGGTTGTTGCAAAACTACAGCAGGCAATAATGCGGCGTTAAAAATCGAGTCAATATTCGCACTTATGGCTATCACCTTCTAAAAGAGGACGATGGCTGCGCCAAACTGCCGATTCTGCCTGCTTTATTGCTAGGGATGTCCCTAGCTACCTTTTGCGACAGCCTCCAAGAGAGCATGAGTTTTATTTGTTAGTCTCTTGGCATTAATTGCAATTGGTTACAGTATAATTTGTGTTGCTGTGATACAAAAGATAGAAATTTGGAATAGGACTTGTGCTCAATGAACACAAATAAGCTAATTGCATCGCTCCCTGATATGGCTATTTTAGTGACGGTTGTCGAAGAGGGCAGCTTTAGTGCAGCAGGGCGAAAACTAGCTATCACGCCTTCAGCGGTGAGCCGACAGATAGCGCGGCTGGAGCAAAACCTAGCTGTGAAACTGATAGAGCGCACTACGCGTAAAATGCAGCTCAGTGAAGCGGGAAAACCTGTTTACGAGCTTTGTCGTACTATGCTTAATGCAGCCCGTGAAGTTGCAGAAGTCACTCATTTAAGTAACACAGATTTGCAGGGGACTATTCGAATAGCAGCGCCTAAAGCTGTGGCCAAACATCTGCTAGAGCCTTTGTTGGTTAGTTTTGCACAGCGTCACCCGCAAATTTCACTGCACATAAAAGTCACTGACTATATTGTCGATCCAATTCACAATGAGGTTGATGTGCTTGTCAGTCTTACGCAGCACCCAAACCTTGGGCTAATTGCGAAAGACCTTACGCAAGTGAAAACACTGTTGTGTGCGAGCCCTTGTTACATTGCACAGCACGGTGAATTAAATACACCTCAAGCGTTGACGAAACATTGTTGTATCACGCTGGGAGAGGGCGCTGATAGTGAGGTGCTACAGTTTTTCAAAGAGCGTCAAAAAGCGGTTGTGGAGGTGAAAGGCCGCTATTGCGTTAACCATTCAGAAATGCGCTTGAATGCCATTAAGCAGGGCTTAGGAATTGGTCTTTTACCTGATTTTATTGCCCGTGACGCTATTCGTTCAGGGGAGTTAGTCGAGCTTTTGCCGGATTGGAGTGTAAAACATAATTACCAAGGCACGCTTAGATTACAGTATGCACAATCAAAATATACACCTGAGCGACTAAAGCTTTTAGTAAAGCATTTAGTAGATGGCTTCAGTTTAACCTGAGTCTGTAGCTCACATACGCTATGTGACACAGTGAAGTTACGGGTTCAGAATAAAAATAAAAGCTGTTTGATCAAGCGCTTATTCAGCCTGCTGTGATATAAAGCATATCGCCTGTCGGTTTGTTCGAGATATAATATATGAATTTAATCGAGGGATAGGCGTTACACTTTGCGATAATCCTTTTAAATGAGATAAAAGCGTTGAATTCACCAGTATCGGTAGCCAAGTCACCTAAAAAGCCATTTTTAACTCAGCGTCAGTGGGCGCTGGTGGTGCTCTTTTTTACGCCAGCTTTGCTATGCTCGAATATGATTGTTGCGAGAGCCGTCGCAGATAGTATTCCGCCTTTTACACTCGCTTTTTCTCGTTGGATTACAGCGGTGTTAGTGTTATTGCCTTTTATCGGACTTCAGCTTTATCAAGCCAGAGATACTCTCGCTAAAGAGTGGCGTCAGTTATTAATGCTAGGTGTGTTGGGGATGGGTATATGCGGTGCGTTTCCCTATATTGGCGCTCACACAACAACAGCCAATAATATTGGTTTAATTTATGCTCTCTCGCCTATTTTTGTGATTATATTTGCCCGTATTTGGTATGCAGAACAGCTTAATAAGCGCCAGATACTAGGCGTGATTTCAGCTTTTGGCGGCGTGATTGTGATTGTCGCAAAAGGTGATTTTTCGGTTATTCAAGAAATGCGCTTTACCACGGGGGATTTGTGGATCTTAGCTGCAACCGCTTCTTGGGGATTTTACTCCCTTTGGCAAGGGCATTTAAAAAGTGAGCTAAGTTTGTATCTTCGCTTTGCTGCGATGTCTATTGGTGGTGTTATCGCTTTGGCACCGTTCGCGATGATGGAAATCTACCAGCAGCCAGCAGTGCTGACAAGTGACCCCTTTTTACGTGACTTCTTTGTCACTATTGCTTTTTTAGCAATCGTCTCTTCTATCATTGCTTATAGTGCCTATGCTTACATTATAAAGATTTTAGGTGCATCTAAAGCGTCCTTAGTGATGTACGCCATCCCTTTGTACAACGCTGCTATGGCTTGGGCTTTTCTCAATGAACAACTTGAGGTATTCCATTTGATAGGTGCGGCTTTTATTCTTCCAGGACTATTTTTGGCAGTGAGTAAGCGCAAAACGAAAAGCTAGCCGTAGATTAGTATTGCGCAAGAACGATCAGGCCTGATCAGTCAATATAACGCATAATCTTGTTTTTGATGAAGAGGGTCAATTGATGGCAGGATTTGAGCAACAAGGGCGTTATCAAGAGCGGCTAAGTCGCGTGTTTCGCTATATTGAGCAACATTTAGATGAACCGTTAGATCTTGATCAGCTCAGTGAGGTAGCGTGCTTTTCTAAATATCACTTCCACCGCTTGTTCTCCCTTAATACGGGAGTGAGTTTGCATAAGTACCTACAATTGCAAAGGCTCAAAAGAGCGTCCTACCAATTGGTTTTTGCACAGCACAGTGCGATTATTGATATTGCTCTCGATGCAGGTTTTTCAAGCGCCGAGTCGTTTAGTCGAGCTTTTAAAAAGCATTTTGAGCAAACACCTTCAGCGTTTCGAGAAAGTCCTCAATGGCCTCTCTGGCATCAAAAATACTACTTTAATGATGATCGAGGAGTTATACAGATGCAGGTCAATATTGTGCAAGTACCGGATACCCAAGTTGCTGTTTTTGAGCATAGAGGTCCAGTTTCAAATTTAAATTATTCAATCGAAAAGTTCATAGGCTGGCGCAAACGCACTGGCTTGTCACCTATTGTAAGCAGTGCAACGTTTGGCTTAGCTTACGATGATCCAGCGACAACCCCAAGCGCGGCGTTTAGGTTTGATATCTGTGGTGAAGTGGATGCACAAGTACCTGATAATCCAGAGGGTGTTATCAACAAGCTAATACCGCAAGGGCGCTGTGCAAAAGTGATACACCATGGTTCCCATCAGCACATGGATGAAAAAATACACTATTTGTATGGCACATGGCTGGAAGCGTCAGAGATGACATTGCGGGATTTTCCCTGCTACTTTAAATATCTTAACTTCTTCCCAGAAGTGGCAGAGCATGAATTGATAACAGAGATCTGTTTGCCCGTTGAGTAGCTTTAAAAAAGCCAATGACAATAACACTGTCATTGGCTTTTAGGGTACATCTTATGCAGGGATTGCTGTTGTGTTGAAGTTCTGATCTTCTTTAGCAACACGCAATAAATTATCTAGATTGGAGAGCCCTTCAATAGAAATGCGGCCTCTAAATAGTGCCCAATCAACGTAACACGCTAAGCGCATTTGTGCAGTGTTAAGTGGTCCTTGTACATCAGAGACTTTATCGTTAAGGGCCTTAAGCGTTGATTCAATACGGTTTTGCTGGCGTTGCAGGTAAGCACTTGATTCAGTTGTAATGCCATCGCGCTCAAGTAAGAACAGATTGACAGTAGTATCTAGACAAGTATTGGTCATGCAAAAGAGTTCTTGCTCTTGCACATCTTGAATAAAGGTACGGCCAGCCTTTTGTGATAAGTACATCAAGATTGAGCTAGAGTCTGTGAGTTTAATATCGCCATCTTCTAGAAAAGGTACTTTCTGAGTCGCTGAATTTGCAGCACTTTGAGCATAATCTGTATCAATAAATTCACAGTCAACATTATCTTGCAGTAATGCAATACGACAGTGACGAGCGAATGGAGAGGTATAACTAGCATAGAGTTTCATTATTAGGATCCTATTTGTCTTTGCCGATATTTAAAAAGTGAGTGTAGCAAGGCGATTATCAGATAATCAATGACTACTTTCAGAACGATCATTCTAATATTTTCTGCACGCCAATGTACAGCGTCTACATAGCAGATAGCAATGAAAACAAAGGGATATTTAGAGGATGCTTAAATGATTGGTTGAAGCTGAACCCAAAGCGGTTTAAATGTGAATGCTATCTAAATCGAGAGAGGGAAAAGGTGAATCAAAAGGGCGCTAAGCGCCCTTTAAGTATTAAATTAAAATGCGCGATCGGCAACCAGCTGAGCACCAACGCTGTTACATTTAGCGAGCATTGCATCGATCTCAGTCGTTTTGCACAAACCGTTTGCTAGGATTAAGCGAATCCCTGTTTGGCCTTTGTACTGGGCATAGTCGATATAGTGGCCTGCAGCTTTCATCTCTTTTGAAATCGCGATGTTTAAGCTGCGTAATTGCTCTTCAGTTAAATTCTCATCGCTTTGGTAGCGAAACAGTACATTGAGGTAAACAGCAGGTGCTAATAGCGTCAGGTTAGGATTACTTTCAATACCCTCTAAGCAATGTGCTTTGCACGCAAATAAATGGTCGATCTTATCGCTAAAGCCTTGGTTGCCAATAGCTTTCCAGCTCATCCACACTTTCAGAGCATCCGCGCGACGACCACATTGAATAGAGCGCTCACCTAAGTTGAAGTCAGCATTCTCATCGGCGTGGAAGAGATATTCGCCACCGCCGCCAGAACAGGTGTCTTTCAGTAGCCCCGCTTCTTTAACTAAGATGACAGCCGCTGTAATTGGCACGTTCATCAATTTATGAGCATCCCAAGCAACAGAGTCAGCTAAGTGAGCATCTGCTAGCAAGTGCTTATGCTGTTGACTGAATAGTACCGGAGCGCCCCAAGCACCATCAATGTGTAGCCAAATATTGTGTTTTTTAGCAACATCGGAGCACGCTTTAACAGGGTCGTAAGCGCCCACGACTGTTGTGCCGGCAGTAAGGCCGATAAAGAAAGGAGTGTGTCCTAGCTGTAGAGATTTCGCGATTTGAGCATCTAGTTCGACAGGATCCATACGCCCTTGGGCATCACTTTTAACAGCAATTAAATTATCACTGCCGATACCTAATACATTGGCTGCTTTAAGACCTGAATAGTGCGCTTGATCAGAAACGTAAGCGACTAAGGTTTTGCCTTGTAAACCTTTTGTTTTCGCTTCAGGGGCTATTTTGTGACGGGCAAGTAGCATACCGATTAAGTTAGCTTGAGAGCCGCCACTGACCATTACACCATCGCTTTTATCAGGATCATAGCCAACTAGCGCATTCCACTGTCTGATCAGCTCTAGCTCCATCAAAGTAGCTACCGGGCCTACTTGGTAGGTGTGCATGGTTGCATTAGAGATACTGGTGACCCAATCGCCCAATACAGCAGGTGCATTTAAGCCTGAGTAGAGTAACTTAAAGAAATTCGTTTGAGACACATCAGGATTGTAATTGAGATAAGCTTGCGCGGCTTCTTTTAGCTGCTCAGTACTCGCGCCTTCATTGGATAGCCTAAGGTCTAGAACTTTCTCTAGCTCACGAGCACTAGGGGCTTGAGAAACAGGTCGGTCTTGAGGAAGTTGTTCAACTATTTCATTTAAAAGTGCCAAACTCGTATCGAGTGACATTGCGTTAGACGGAGGTGTTGATGACATAAATGCTTCCTAGTGTGAAAATTTCGCTTAGTATAAATTTATGTAGCATGATTAGGCTAATGCTTAATAAGTTTTAGGTGATTACTTTAAGGAATAAGCAAGCTTACGGCACAGGTTGCATACTAATTTTTAATTGGTAATAACCCTCGACTCAAGGCTGCATTTATGGAAATATTCGCCGCATAATTTGTACTGTTAGTTTTTTAGAGTGAATGCTGTGTTGGGAATCATCGGTAATTATCAATTAAAGTGGCTCAATAGTGTGTTGTTGTGCTGCACTTTGGTCATGATGTTGCTATTGCCCCAAGTGTTGATGGCCAGTCATGGCCCACTTACACAAGTACAGCAAACCCAGCATCAATTAGAGCATGATCATGCGCAAGAGAGCGTCTTAGTGAGTGCTGAGTTGGCGCACGATCATTCATCGCTAAGTGTTGATCACAGCCATGAATCTGTTGATGTTTATGATATAAATGCCATTGCTTTAGAAAATCACCCCTGCCATTTTTTGGCGTATCAATACGCCTGTCTAGATCTTTTTATAGCTGTTCCTGAGCACCCTCCACGGGGTTAAGTGCTAGCGTGCACATTCCTGAAAGTAAATAACTTCAATCATCCGGCATTCACTGCCTTAGGGTGATGGATTGTGCGCGCGCAAAAATCACAATATTCGTTTTTTAAATTACGAGTTCTACACTAAGGATTTTTATGCACAATTTATTACATGCAAACGGCTTGGCCTTGCCAGATCGTAAGCTAGCTCTGTCGCGCAGTGTTATAGCGCTGTTATTACTACTCATGAGTACCCAGCTATTCGCCCATGGAGTGACGCTGGGTGATCAAGGGTATATCCAAGAGATAACAGGGGTAAATATTATCCCCTTTATCTATCTAGGGGCTAAACACATGGTCACAGGTTATGACCATTTGCTGTTTTTATTCGCTGTTATCTTTTTTCTGCATCGCTTATCGCAAGTTGCACTCTATGTCAGTCTCTTTGCCCTTGGTCATTCGACCACCTTAATTTTAGGTGTGTATTTGGATATCCAAGCAAACGCTTATGTCATCGATGCAATTATCGGTTTGTCGGTCGTTTATAAAGCATTAGATAACTTAAATGCTTACCAGCGTTGGTTTGATTATCAACCCAACACTCGGTTAGCCACGCTTATCTTCGGCTTTTTTCACGGCTTCGGACTCGCCACTAAAATACAAGATTTTGAAATTTCAGATGATGGACTACTGGCGAATTTAATTGCCTTCAACCTAGGCGTTGAAATCGGGCAGTTATTAGCACTGAGCTGTATCTTAATCGTGATGAACTACTGGCGTTTACAGCGCAGTTTTGAGCGGCAAGGTTACGGTGCCAATGTGGCGATCATGAGCGGTGGGTTTCTACTGATGTTTTATCAGTTGAGTGGCTTAATCCTCGTTAAGTAAGTTTTAGGAATATAGAGAACATTATCATGCAACAAAATATCGAAATGACAAATATCAATACCAGTGCTAAGCAGCTTGTTATGTCCACAATCCTTGCAGCAGTTGTTGCTGGCGGGATTTTAGTGACCGTTGTACTGCCTTCAGAATACGCTATTGATGTTACCGGTGTCGGCAAGCTAATAGGCTTACAGCGCATGGGTGAAATTAAGCAATCACTAGCGCAGGATGCACTAAAAGCGGAACAACAAAGCTTGCTAGAAGCCGCGACTGAGGAAGTCGCTAGCTCCCAGAGTTTGAACCAAAGCAAAGCGCTCAGCGAGAGTAGTGAAAAGCAAATTATAGCCCCTCAAATTATAGTCCCTCAAATAACGAAAGTAGCAGTGGAGGAAGCAGCAAAGGAAGCAGCAAAAAAAGAAGAACCGCAAAAGATCCAGCAAGCTGAAGCTACTAAAGATGCTAGTCAAATTACGCAGCACTATACAATAAAGCCTAATGATTCACTGGAGCTAAAAGTGGCTATGGCGCAAGGTAAAGAGCTTCGTTATAACTGGCAGGTAGAAGGAGGGACACTAAATTTTGATAACCATGGGGATAGGCCTGGGGTTAAATATTTCAATTACAGTAAAGGTCGAAATGTAAAAAGTGACGGCGGTAAAATAACCGCTGAATTTGATGGTAATCACGGCTGGTTTTGGCGAAACCGTTCAGCGGGGACAGTAGCATTAACCATCACCTTTAGTGGTGATTACACAGAAGTTAAAGCACCCGTGAGGAATTAAGGAGAGCGATGAGCAACTCAGGTTTGACTAAAACAACCTGCGTTGCTCTACTGTTTTTAACTCGAAACTCGAAACTCGAAACTCGAAACTCGAAACTCGAAACTCGAAACTCGAAACTCGAAACTCGAAACTCGAAACTCGCAACTCGCCTACGCCTTCTCTTTCTTATTTTTAGTACGAATCAAAATAAACATTCCAGAGGCAACGATAATAGCAGTGCCAAGGTACGATGTAGTGCTTGGAACATCGCCCCAAATTAAAAAGCCCATCAACATTGCTAATGGAATTGAAGTGTATTTAAAAGGGGCGATAAAAGAGAGCTCGCCAATGCGGGTGGTGACAACATAGGTAAGATAAGCCGCCAAGATGAACACACTGGCTAAAGTAATCCAGCCCATTTGTTCAAGAGATACATCCTTCCAGCCAAAAGGGGCTGTTGCTAGGCCGCCTAGTGTCACGACCCAAGCCGTGGTAAAGGCAATTTGTGTTGAGGTTAAAATATCTGGAATATTACGCACATAAATATCGCGTACTGCTGTTAAAAATGCAGCTAGCAAAGGTAATAGCACGGCCCAAGAATTGACAGAAGCTTGCTGTAAATCTGCCACTAAGATAACACCGAAAAAGCCCACAAGTACGGCGCTCCAGCGGCGCCAGCCGACGTGCTCTTTTAGCACGGTAGAGGCCAAAATAGTCAGCATGATAGGGGCTGAAAACACCAATATGACAGCTGTTGCTAGTGGCAATAACACCAAGGCAGTTAAGTAGCAACAGGCTACGAGTAGCTCAAATAGCGCTCTTAGTAAATTCCAGCGATTCCAGCCAGCAGAGGGGAAAATTTGCTGTTTTTTGAACTTGAGTAACAACACAAAAAGCGTACAGACAAACACACCGCGCAAGAAGATAATTTGACCGACCGGCAGTGCATCACTGAGAAATTTAATTAGCGCATCACCTATGGTAAATAAGCCCATCGATAGCATCATGATAAGTGCAGCTTTTACGTTGTCGCTAGTGTTCAATAAAGTATCTCCAGTATAATAATCGATCTATTTGAAAGTGTTAGAGCAAAAAAAAGCCAGTATTTGCATACCGGCTTTTTTATTTTCAGAATCGCTATTAGCGAATTTTAACAGTTGAGAACTTGTTGTCTTTGATCTCTAGCTGCTTGTAAGTACCGAATACTTCACCAACTTCATTGAATTCGATGTTAGTAGCACCTACGTAATCAATCTCGCCGCCTTTAGATAAAATTTCTAGCGCTTTTTTCAGCTCACCCGGGTAAATCTTAGTGCCTGGAGCGTTAGCAACTTTGTTCATGTTCGCTTGGATTGATGCACGATCAGCAGAGTTACCCGCTTGAATAGCAAGTGCGATTAATGCGCCTGCATCGTAAGATGTTCCATCGTATGGGCCTTCACCGCCAATCTTGTTAGCTTTAGCCATTTTAACGAATGTCTTAGTTGCAGCAGATGCGCCACCTGGAGACGTACCGATAGAATCAACCATGTCAGCGCCGAACGCATCAACTAGTGATTGACCAATCATGCCATCGCCCAGTGCGAAAGTTTCAAAAGCACCCGTATCGATTGATGCTTGGATGATACCTTTACCGCCTTGATCTAGGTAACCTAGTACAGCAAGTTTTTCTGCGCCAGAAGCTGCTAGAGCTGCTACTTCAGCAGAGTAATCCGCTTTGCCATCTTCGTGTGCAGCAACGATAGTTACTGTTCCGCCGTGTGCTTTAAAAGCAGCAACGAAAGAATCCGCTAAGCCTTTACCGTAATCGTTGTTAGTATATGTAACAGCGATTTCTTTAATGCCGCCTTCAACAACAGCGTCTGCTAAAACTTGACCTTGGCGCGCATCAGAAGGTGCGGTACGGAAGAACAAGCCTTTATCTTCAATTGTGCTTAATGCAGGAGAAGTCGCAGATGGAGAAACCATTACTACGCCGTTAGGAACAGCAGCAGAGTTTGCGATTGCCGTTGTAACACCAGAGCAGTCAGCGCCCATGATCGCAACAACTTTGTCAGATGTGATTAAACGCTCAGCAGCTGCAGTAGCGGCTGATGCATCAACACATGTAGAGTCAGCGCGAACAGGAACGATCTTGCTGCCGCCTAATAGCATGCCAGAATCTGAAGCTTCTTTAAAAGCAAGCTCAGCTGATGCACCCATATCAGGTGTTAATGATTCAATAGGACCTGTGAAACCTAAAATAACACCAACTTTGATGTCAGCTGCATTCGCCATGCTGCTTGTAGCAATTGCCGCAGTTAATGCAGCGGTCAAAAGATGCTTTTTCATCGTAATCTCCAAGTTTTACAATTAAATACCCAGTGAGAACATTGAGGGTAAGTATTGATTTTTAGTTTTATTATACAGTCTGGAGTTTTACATAGACTGCGTTTAAAGAACAGAGGTTATCAGTCACTTATCTTGGATAAGTGACTGATTTCTTACTTTTAGAGCTCAGCATAACGCTGCGATAGCAGTTGTTATGCAAAGATCTTATTTTCGTGCTGATTTTTCGGGTAATATTCCACCAGGTGTATAACGCATCACTAAGATGAGTACCCCGCCCATGACCATTAAGCGCATGTATTGTGCACTGCCAATTAAATGCTCACGCAAAGCGCTGGCCGGATCCATGCCAGAGGTAACGACATCCATCAACCATGTGCCCAGTGGCTCAGCTTCAATCCAAACAAACCACACAAGGAAGCCGCCCAAGATAGAGCCTAAGTTATTCCCAGAACCGCCGACAATAACCATTACCCAGATCAAGAAAGTATAGCGTAAAGGATTGTAAGTGCCCGGCGTAAACTGGCCATCAAGTGTTGTCATCATTGCACCGGCGATACCGACAACAGCGGAGCCAAGAATAAAGATTTGTAAGTGACGTGCCTTAATGTCTTTACCCATTGCCGCTGCTGCTGTTTCGTTATCGCGAATAGCACGCACCATACGTCCCCAGGGGGAGTTAAGTGCAAGTTGGCACAATACAAACAGTAAAATCAACACGACACTGAACAGCCCAGCGTAGCAGAGCTTGACAAAAATACCCGAAGCATCCATGACCAGCGTTTGCAGTGCAGCTGCACGCTCATCACCGGCGAGGCCTGACAATACATCCGCATTGAATTTGCTTACCAGATCGATAAACCAGCCAGCTTGCTGCAATTCAATTTCATATGGAACAGGGCGAGGTAAGCCTGTAACGTTTTTAGCACCACGGGTTAACCACTCTTCGTTCTTAAGTAGTGCAACAATGATTTCTGCGATACCCAGCGTAGCAATCGCTAAGTAATCCGTACGTAAACCAAGGGTTACCTTACCAATAAACCAAGCGGCACCAGCAGCAAATAAGCCACCGATAACCCAAGAGAAAATGATAGGTAAGCCGGCGCCACCTAAGTAGCCTGTTTTAGCAGGATCAACTGCTTCAATCGCCGCACTGGCAGGATCGTAAAAGTGTCGCGCTAGGAAATAAACGCCAAGTGCTGCAATGAAAGTCACTGTGTTACGCAGCGGACGCTTACCCCAGACTTTATGCAGAATATATACAAAGCACACACCGCCAACTAAGCTGAGTAATGCAAGGCTAATACCTGTACCACCTGCACTCCATGCTTCACCGACAGGCTGGCTTGAAACAAGTACTGCAGCGGCGCCACCAAGGGCGCAAAAGCCCATGATACCAACGTTGAATAAACCTGCGTAACCCCACTGAATATTCACCCCAAGGGTCATAATAGCAGAGATAATGCACATGTTAATTATCGTTAGTGATACGCCCCAAGATTGCGTTACACCCACAAACGTTAGTAAAACTGCCATGATGCCGAAAACTAAGTAAGGGCGTAGGCTTGGGTTGTTAAAAAGACTCATACCACTTTCCCCTTAAATAGGCCGGTTGGTTTAACTAACAGTACCAACACTAAGATGACGAAAGAAACCGCGAACTTATACTCTGTCGCTAGTAACTGCATAAGGCTGTTTGGCTCTAAGTGTTCAGGCAGTAGGTAGATCAAAAACTTCTTATAAACGTAAGTCACTGCGACTTCAGAAAATGCGACGATGAAACCACCGGCGATTGCTCCAATCGGCTTACCTAAGCCACCTACAATAGCAGCGGCGAAAATAGGCAGTAGCAATTGGAAGTAAACAAAAGGTTTAAAACTCTTATCTAAGCCGTAAAGCACGCCAGCTACCGTGGCAAGTACCGCTGCTAAAATCCATGTGATACGTACGATTTTGGCAGGATCAATACCTGAAAGTAGTGCTAAGTTCTCGTTGTCAGAGAATGCGCGCATTGCTTTACCAGTCTTAGTTTTTTGTAAGAACCAGAACAGCGCCGCCACTAAAATAACCGCTAAGACGATAGTGATAACCTGTGAGCTGCGCAGTGCAAGTCCTTGGTCTAAACCACTCCAATCTTTAAATTCACGGGCTTTGAAGATAAAGCGCACACCATCGGCAAAGCGTTGATCACCAGGTCCGATGATAAAACGCACTAAGCCGTTCATGATGAACATCACACCGACCGATACCATTACAAAGGTAATAGGTTTAGCGCCGATGCCGCGATAGTGCTTGTAGACTACTTTATCAGTCAACAATACAAAGATAGCAGTTACCGCAATACCAAAAGGTAGTGCTAGCAAAGCTGTTGGCAAAGGCCCGAAGCTCACGCCCATTGATTGTAACCACCAAGTTACAATAATGGTCGCCATCGCGCCAAAAGCCATAGTATCGCCGTGGGCGAAGTTAGAAAAACGCAAGATGCCAAACACTAAAGTTACCCCAAGGGCACCCAGTGCTAGCTGCGATCCATATGTTAATGCCGGTAAGATAACGTAGTTAGTCATCAAAACGAGGGCATTTAGAATGTCAATAATTTCAGGCATCAGTTATCCCCCTAAGAATGATTTACGAACTTCGCTGTCGGCTAGTAGCTCAGCACCTGTGCCGGTATAGCGGTTTTCACCCATGACCAGAACATAACCGCGATCAGCAATTTCTAGTGCTTGGCGAGCGTTCTGCTCAACCATCAATACAGCAACGCCTTTAGATTTAACCTCTAAAATACGGTCAAATAGCTCATCCATTACGATAGGTGAGACACCTGCTGTAGGCTCATCAAGCATCAAAACAGAAGGGCGTGTCATCATGGCACGACCAACGGCAACCTGCTGGCGTTGACCACCAGAGAGCTCACCTGCATGCTGTAAACGCTTTTGCTTGAGAATAGGGAAAAGCTCATAAATCTCTTCGATAGTGCCTGAAATATCATCATCGCGGATGAAAGCGCCCATCTCTAAGTTTTCTTCGACTGTCATGCCGGTGAACACGTTATGGGTTTGTGGCACAAAGCCAATCCCTTGTCTAACACGCTCTTGAGGAGACATATTGATAATGTCAGTATCACCTAATGTGATAGTGCCGCCAGTCATTTGCAGCATGCCCAAAAACGATTTCATCGCGGTAGATTTACCCGCGCCGTTTGGGCCAACAATAACAGCCACTTCACCTTTGTCGACTTCGATATTACAACCTTTAAGGATATCAGGGCCGCCGTATCCGCCGGATAGGTTTTTACCCACTAAGAAGCTCATGATTGATCTCCTTTAGCTTTGTTGAGATCTTTGTTTTTCAAACCCGTACCCAAATAAGCTTCAATTACGGTTTCGTTATTGGTCACCTCGTCTGCGGTGCCTTGGGCCAGTAATTTACCATCGGCCATAACGATAACAGGGTCACAAAGTCTAGAGATAAAATCCATATCATGTTCGATCATGCAGAAAGTATAGCCGCGCTCTTTGTTGAGCTTGATGATCGCATCTCCGATCTCGCCTAATAAGGTACGGTTAACCCCAGCGCCGACTTCATCAAGTAGTACTACTTTGGCATCGACCATCATAGTGCGTCCTAGCTCGATCAGCTTTTTCTGACCGCCAGATAAGTTACCTGCTAATTCATGGGCAACGTGGCTGATTTTTAGGAACTCAATCACTTCTTCCGCTTTTTGGCGGATCTCGCGCTCTTGTTGTTTGATAGCACCGCGTTTAAACCAAGTATTAGCTAAGCTTTCGCCTAGTTGATTAGGTGGCACCATCATCAAGTTCTCAATCACGGTCATCGTGGAAAACTCATGGGCAAGCTGGAAAGTTCTTAACAAGCCTTTGTTAAAGAGGTGATGGGGATCTAACCCGCTAATATCTTCACCGTCTAGTAAGATACGGCCGTGAGTGGGTTTGTGCAGGCCGGCAATGGTATTGAACATCGTGGTTTTACCAGCGCCGTTAGGGCCAATTAAACCGGTAATAGAGCCTTTCTTAATTTCAAAGCTCACATTATCGATTGCTCGAACACCGCCAAAATGCTTGGATATAGCATCGACTTTGATCAAGGAATAATCTCCTGTTTGGCACAGTTCTGTGTAGCGGCTGTTCCTCGTCCCTTGTGGAGTCGATTATGAACAACATCAGAGCCTGGACCTTTATTATTATTAATCTATCAGGGCTAAGAGCTGACGGGGTCAGCGTAAATGCGCCTTCGTTCTTATAGAACCTTTAAATACTACACTAAAACTATTTTAAGTTTAAAGTATTTTTGCAAATATGCCTCGCATTGAAACTTTTTTAGCTAAAAATTGCAAGTCTCTTTTTGCCTCAGGCGTGATGATATAAAGGATAAGGTAGTTTAATGGTCATTTGGTGGATATGGGTGAGAGGGTGTATGCATATGCATTTTTTAAAGGCGAGGAAATACAGATAACCAGTTAAAACAAAAGCGAAATAAATACGCTGGCCTAGAATCAAACTCAATAAAACAAACAACAAATCAACCAGCATCATTGCTAAAATTTGCAATATCATTCAAAACTGCTAGTTTGTACATAATAACGTACAAAGGATCTCTCTTATGCAAAGAATAAACCCTCAAGAAGACATACGTGCGCTTTCTGACTTTCGGGCAAATGTTAGTTCATATCTAGACCAAGTCACAACTACCAAAAGATCTCTGGTCATTACGCAACATGGTAAAGGTGTTGCTGTTCTAGCAGATGTTGGTGAGTACGAAGCAATGCAAGCACGGTTAGAAATGCTTGAAGAAATTTATAAAGCGGAATCCCAAATTAGTGAAGGTCGAGGTATTTCTCATGAAGATGCTAAGGCTATCGTAATGAAAGGAATCGCGCGTTGAAAATAACCTGGTCTCCTCTAGCAATAGATCAGGCTCGGGATATAGCCTCTTATATAGCGCTTGATAAATCTAGAGCGGCCGAAGAGTGGATTGATGACATCTTTAGCTCGGTAGAGCAACTGATAGAATTTCCGTACAGTGGACAAATAGTGCCAGAGATAAGCAGAGGTGAGATTCGAGAGTTGATTCAAGGTAGTTATAGAGTGATTTATAAGGTTCAAGACACAAAAATATTAGTGCTATTGGTTAAAAACTATCGACAGAAATTAAAGGTAACTGAGTTTCAAACAGCGTAAGTTGCAGCACTTCTTAAACAACACGAAATGGAAGTGGCGCAGGAGATGATGTAAATGGACTTACAAATGCAGCAGCACGTGGATGTGCAAGAGCTAAAACTAAAGCCAAATTAAAACACTAAACTAGAATCAATTTTCCCTCCGGCTAATGCGAAAAGCAGATTAACAAAGGATCTGCCTGTAATCACATTGAGTGCGCTTCTTACTTAATTCTCAGGCACACAAATCCGGAATCCCCAAAGACTCAAAGGGTAAATTTTGAGCAACACCTTTGCGTTGATAATGAGAGCCCTCAGCGTATAAAGAGCCCTCGGCGCATGAAGAGCCCTCAGCACATAAAGAGCCCTCGGCACATGAAGAGCCCTCAGCACATGAAGCCCCTTCTTCATCAACATACCCATCCACAATCTGTTGAACCAAACCAGAGCGGACAATATCCTGTCGCTCAAACTGCACATGGCCAACCTGTGATAACCCAACAAATCGTGAGATAGCGTCAGTTAAGCCGCTTTCAACGTAAATATCTTTTTGCGAAATATCGCCGTTTACCACCACGCGTGAGTTTTCGCCAATGCGGGTTAAAAAGAGCTTCATCTGACCGACGCGAGTGTTTTGCGCTTCATCAAGTACTACAAAACTATCTTTAAAAGAGCGACCACGCATATAGGCCAGAGGAGCCATTTCAATTTGTCCGGCTTTAATCAGTGCTTTGACATGACCTGCACCTAAGCGCTCTTCAAGTACTTCCCTGAAAGGGGTGAAATAAGGCGAGAATTTCTCTTCAATAGTGCCGGGTAAAAATCCCATGTTCTCTTCAGCCTCAACAACTGGGCGAGTGATGACAATCTTTTTCACCTCTCCTAATTGCAATGCTTCAACGGCCATTGCAGCGCACAGCCAAGTTTTCCCTGTACCCGCTGGGCCTGTGGCGAAGGTTAGTTGGTTGTTTTCAATGCTGTGGATATAGTGTTGTTGCGTTAGGTTTCTGGGGGAGATTGGATCGTTGCTGCGGCGAATCTGAAAATCTTGAATGAGAGGGGTAGGCTCTGCATTGATAAGAGATAAGTGATTATTAGCAAGTTTGCGGTTGGCTTTTTTGCTTTCTTTACGTCTTGTACGTTTATTACTGCTTCGATGTTGGGTCATAGTTAACTCCATCTGCGCAATATGCGTTTGATAAAGCTAAATTGGCTGGGCTAATCAGTGCCAAGATTGAAATCCAGTAATCTAATAACACTTTCACAACCAAAAAAGCGAATTACTTTAAATCGTACTGGGCTCAATGGTGAAGGTGCTCATCACTAAGCCACACTACAAACCAATATGCTTTTAATATAGCACAAAAATATAAATATTCTTTAGAACATGCAGTTAAAGTTTTAACTGATTAATATGACGTATTTGTGACGAGCGATAAATTATCGTCTAAAAAGTGCGGTGTTTTTTGTTTTTAGCAGTAGAAACAGGGGGATTTAAGGGTGTGCTTGGGTAAACAAAAGAGCATTCCCCTCAACGCCTTATTCAGCATTGAGGGGATAGATAATTAGTAATGATCATCCGTGATATTGTCGCTTAGCTCGCCAAGCATTTCTTCTTCGGTCAAGTAGTCGTCTTCATCTTCCAGTAAATCTTGGTAAGAATCTTCTACGTCTATTTGATCTTTCAAATTAGAGTGCAGCTGCTTTTCAGATTTCAAAAGGCTTTCATAGGCATGCATGAACAATTTAGGGTTAATATTGCCAAGTGTAATGCTGTGAAAGATGCTGATGTAAACTTCAGGGCCACTATTTTCAATGGCTAATAGCTCGAAATTTTCTACAAAGTCATCTTCAATATTTACCAGCCAACCTTCGATGCGCTCGCTCATATTGCTATCAAGCTTTTCAGAGATTGAGTCTGCAGCTTCAGTGAATTCAGTGAAAAAGACATCGGGTTGATCGATATAGCCAATCAATAGGTCTTTGAAATCTTCATAATCACGATGACCAATATTGTGACGCTTCATCAACGCTTCAAGTATCGCTAGCTGGATATCTGATTGTATTGCTGTTTCATCCAGATAATCGGGGTCCATGTCTAAATTAGAAATAGGATTTTTGAATTGAATTGCGATCTGCTTTAGCAAATTAATGTCGAGCTGTTCATTGATGAGAGACTGATGAATCGACTCTATATCTTTGAATTCATTATCACTGTATTGGTAGTTCGCTAATAATGCGCCGCGATTAGCCTGTTCACCATGAGCTTTGAAAAGGTTGTTTACACTCTCCCACCCCTTGCGAAAGCAGATGACAATAGAGTCGTCTTGCAATAGTTTGCTAGCTTTAAAAGTATCGCCTTCACACAGTTTCAAGAGGCCTAAAGTGGTGACACCCATCACAATAGCACATGACTTTTTCAGGTCATGGCTTATCACAGGTGAAAAGAAACTCTTGGCTATTTTTAGCGACATGTCGACTAGCTGACTTTCTATTTTTGCCAGTTGTTCTGAATTAAGGGATCCGCTTTCAATCCCATCACCGATCATCAGTAATAAAAAGGGTTTCGCTCTGACTTTATCAAGTTTCATCTGGTTTCCCATTTTATAATGGCTCGAACATATCATCAGTATCGCTACTGAGTTCGCCCACTCTGATGCTGTTAGCTTGTGACTTCAAAATACCTTCAATCTTCTCGTAATCACCGCGCTCAGCAGTAGAGAGGATTTGCTCATAAATTGGTGTGCTAATTGACTTTATTTTGAGTAATAGTTCTTCATCACTACCAGAGACAGGCTCTTCTGAATGATCGATAGCTTCAAAATCTAATCCAATAAATGGCAGTGAGAGGTACAAAATGCCTGTTTCAGATTCGACGATAGCGTCGAGTATTGCAGCTTCCCTTTCTTCGTCATCTGTTTGTGTAAGAAATATTTGAGATAGCATCGACTTTACTGAATCTTGCGCGTTGAAGGCGCCTTTTTGCAGTTCATTTTCCCAGTACGATGGCTCAACATCTAGCATGTTACCGATGGTTTCTGGATCCATTAACCATGCTGCTATTGATGGGATAGTGGCATCAAATGAGCGCAATATTTTGGCAACGCTCATAATGTCCAGTTCAGAAATAACGGCGATCATTTTTGAATCGCCCTCTGTTGAGGCTATTTCTTCTAAAACATCACCACCACTACGGCCACTTTGATGAATGATTGAAACGACTTTCTCAGCTAAAACGGCTATTTCTTGGCTCAAAATATAATCCTGTCATCTGTTAGTATTGGTCAAGGCTATCTTGGTCTTGACCTTGATATTCTTCGTAATCTGGGTAGTCGTGATCGTCGCGCTCTTCTTGTTCTTCTTCACTGTCATCAGGCTCAGCGTTGAACTCCTCTGCGGTTGAACCTAACTCATGAAAACACAGCAGCAATAAAGCGATTTTTAATTGATGCTGGTACTTTTCTGAAAGTATCGAAAGCAACGGGCGATAGCTCTTATGTATGCCAACACAGGCTTTTACTTCGTCCCATTCAGGCTCAGAGTGCATGCATAATGGCAATAGCTTTTTAGAGTCGAGCTTTACGATGAATATTAAGCACATCGCCAACTGATCAGGCATACCCGCTAAAAAGCCTGGTGTTTGATTTAATTGCGCCAATAAATTAGACACATAATTTTTAAATATCTCAGGCTCTTCTGGGTCCTGATAGGACTCTATATTTTCAGTCAGTAGTTGATAGTCATCTACCAAATAACTGGGTACAAATTCGATCTTAGACATGATGCCTCTTAAGTATTTAAAACTCTATTCCAATAGGATTGAGTGAACGACTTGGGGTTCAAAACCTCAGTGTATTCCTGCTCAATATACTCTTTACGCTTTTTAGGGTCAGATATAATATCGTATGACTCTTGGATTTTCTGGAAGCGTTCGATCGCATCAGCCGATTGGTTTCTATCTGGATGTAGTTTTGAGGCTAAACGTCTATAGGCCTTTTTAATATCATCTTGCGAGGCTGATTTATCAACCCCCAATACTTCAAAGTAGTCCAAGTTTATCTCCACAATATTTCATTGAGTATTTATTGATTGCTGATCAATATTAGTACAGTTTAAGGTGCATTATAAAGCTAAGAGTAATACTGTAATAGGATACGGATTAGCTTAAGGAACACTTAGTGCTCATTTAAAAAGCGAATCGAAACGAGGGCTGAAACGCTCTTGTATGAGCTGAATATACATCCCTTCTTAGATAGCCGCGATTATGAATGAATACAGACTATTTGTCGACAGTTGGGGTGCAAGTGTTAGAGAGAATGAAGTGAGCTAGTTTCTCTCTATTAAGGTTAAAATAAATAAAAAAGTGCGTAAAACAGCGAGCTGATTAAGGAGCTCAGTTAATCTGATTTTGAGGCGTGCAGAGCTAAAATATCACTACAGCAACTAAGGTTTGATCTGTGTTTTCAGTTGCTCTATTCCAATGACAACCCACATCGCCAACACAAACGGGATAGTCAACACGGGTATCAAAGCTAAATGAAACCCCAGTAAAGTCAGTGAAACGGCAATAATGATACCTAGCCAAGGTTGCCAGCTCCTTAGGCGATGCCCAGAAATAATTGCTAGTGCAACGGCAATTAATGCTCCGTTATAACCGGCAAAGCCAACTGCTAAGAGGTGATGATCAGTGCTCACTATGTAGCCAAGCAATGCTCCGCAGATACTGCCTAGTAAAGCCCAATTGACAGCTCGCCAACCGCCGCCTAGATAGAGACCTATCAGTAATAAAATAGATGAAATGAGGTTACCTTGAAAACCCATTTGACCTATGCCAGTTAGAACAGCAGAGAGAATATAAGCATCAGACCAATGTAATTGATATCCACCATCCGGTTGTGTCAGTGTGGGTAATAATAGCCACATCAATAGCATTATGCAGATATAAGGTGTGGTGAGCAAAGGCAAGTTACGCTTCATGCCCCAATTGAAGCAATAGGCGCATACAGCACCACCGAGGAAGACTAAAAGAAACATCAGCGCTGAAGATTGTAAAAAGATAGCCGCAGCAAGGCCTAACAGTACACCATTAAAGCCTGCCAAGCCTTGTTGATAGGATTGCTTTACCATGACACGTTGGCCAACTAGCGTGCCACTCAAACCGCCAACTAGGCCTGTGACCATCATCATCGGAGAGTTGATTAAGATAGCAATTAATGCCAGCACACCAGCACCCGCATGGGGCATAAAAATGAGCTGGCCAAAGCCTCTTAGTAAAGGAGACAGTATCTCTTTCATCAGGAACTGCTTAAAGCTGATTCAAAAACGCCGCAATACTTCTCACACCACGCCCGTTGCCACCTGCGCTGTGCAAGCTATTGGCACAGCCATTGAAACATGCTGCTAAATCTAAGTGTATCCAGCCATCAGTATTGTCAACAAAGCGAGAGAGGAAACCCGCTGCGTTGCTCGCACCCCCTGAGCCACCGCCGGGTACTGGGCGGCTGTTTGCAGTATCTGCATAATCTGAAGGGCATTTGTGCATGTGTTTCTTACTTAGCGGTAAGCGCCATGTTTGGTCGTACTCATCGCTTGCGATGCGATCAAAGGCTTGAGCTAACTCGTCATTCATACAAAATAGAGCGTTGTACTCATCACCCACAGCGGTAACTGCAGCGCCCGTTAGTGTGGCAGCGTCGATGATGATTGGTGCTTTTGAAGCACTGGCATCGATCAGCCCATCGGCTAGTACGATACGTCCTTCCGCATCAGTGTTGACGACTTCAACACTCACTCCATTGCGGTATTTTAAAATATCAGATAGCTGATACGCATGGCCGCTGATCATGTTTTCAGCGCAGCATAAGTACAGTTTAACGCGTTTATTTAAGCCGTTGAGAATGGAGAGCGCGAGTGCGCCAGTAACCGTTGCAGCGCCCCCCATGTCCGCTTTCATATGCAGCATGCCAAGGGATGATTTCATGCTGTAGCCGCCAGTATCAAAAGTTATGCCTTTGCCAACAAGTGCAGCGGCAGGAGGTTCATCACCCCAGCCATCTGGGCAAAAATCTAGCTCCAGCAGAGCAGGTGGGCGCTCACTGCCGCGACCAACACCGTGAATGCCAACATAGCCTTGTTTTGCTAGCTCTTCACCACTAATTATTTTGTGAGCAACCTGTTCTGGCGCAAGCTTGCTGATGAATTGTGCAGCCAGTATTGCAAGATTGTAAGGTGATAGCTCTTCAGGGGTTTGGTTGATGATTTGTTTGACCCAAGCGTAAGCTGTAATACGGTTCTGTAAAGCTTTGGACTGCTCATCACTTAGCCTTGCGAACTCGATACTTGGCATTTGTTTAGTGTTGTAAGCACCTTGCCAAAAATGCCATTGAGCTTCAATTGACCAGTCACCAGCAAGGCGAATATCAGTGACATTCATTTTGCTGATGGAGCGGGCACATTTCTGAATTACTTCAACGTTATCTTCACTGTCGCTTAAGTCTGCTAAGTGAATGGTGGCTCCTAGTGTACAAAAAGCCAGTTGACTATCAGCTCCCCACATTGGGGCTATTTGATCACTAGACAGTGATACTTCGAAAATACGGGTCATGAAAATACCTTAATAAAAAGCTAACAGGAACTGAGGATAGCAATGTGTTTGCAAAGAATGTGAACAACAGTGCGGTTTTAATTTTCCGCACTGTTTAATTTTATAAAAAAGTAAATGACTTATGTTGCTTTAACTAGAGTAAGGATCCGCAGCATCGCGCAAGCCATCACCTAAAAAGTTAAAGGCGAGGATCACTAAAATAACAGGCACCACCGGCAGCATTAACCATGGGTAGATAGCAACGTTGTTAATATTTTGCGCTTCGTTTAACAGTACTCCCCAGCTGGTGATTGGCGGGCGTAAGCCTAAGCCTAAGAAAGATAGGGCTGTTTCACCCAGTATCATCGCGGGAATAGAGAGCGATGCTGAAGCAATCAGATGGCTGAAGAAGCTTGGAAGCATGTGTCTTTTGATTACTCTTGCAGGAGTTGCACCCATTAATAGTGCCGCTGAAGTGTAATCTTCCTCACGTAATGAGAGAATTTTAGCACGCACAGCTCTCGCTAATCCGGTCCAATCCATCATCGCAAGTATCAGGGTAATACCAAAGAAAATCCACAATGGGCTCCAGCTCAAAGGGAGAAGCGCTGATAATGCCATCCACAGCGGTAACTCAGGAAATGAGCGGATAATTTCAGTTGCCCGTTGTACACAGCTGTCTATCCAGCCGCCATAGAAGCCAGCTAAGCCACCGAGTGTGATACCTAATGCAAAGCTAAGTAAAATGCCCAACAAGCCTATAGTGAGGGATATACGCGCACCATAGATAATACGTGAGAGCATGTCGTGACCAAGCCTATCAGTACCGAGCAAAAATAAGCTGCCCGGTTGATCAACACAGACTAAGTGTGATGAGGCATCAAACATTCCCCACAGGGTGTATTCATCCCCTTTACAAAAAAACTGTACAGGGTATTTCTGAGTTTTATCTTCCTCGTATTCACGAATCAACTTCTCAAGATTGAGTTTGTATGACCAGCCGTAAACAAAAGGCGTGGTTAAGCCATCTTCATCAAAAAAGTGCACTTTTTGAGGGGGTGAATAGATCTTTTGCGTGTGCCTTGTCTCAAGAGCATAAGGCGCGAAAAACTCTGCGAAAAAGGCAACACCATAGATAAGGATTAACAAAATGCCAGAGTAAAGTGCAACTTTGTGTTTTCTAAATTTCCACCAGATAAGTGTCCACTGCGAGGCAAGGTTGTACTTCTGCTGCGCTTCGCTCACATCATCTTTGGCGTAGGGGCTAAACGGTTTATCACTGACCCAATGCTTATTCATTTTTTCATCCCCCCTTGTAGGCGGATTCGCGGATCGAGCATCGCTAGTGCAATATCAGATATCAACACCCCAACCACGGTTAATATGGCTAAAAACATTAAGAATGATCCCGCTAAATACATATCTTGGCTTTGCAATGCAGCCAGTAAAATAGGCCCTGTTGTCGGCAGTGATAACACCACAGCGACGACCTCCGCCCCTGATATAACGCTGGGTAAAATACTGCCAATATCAGAGATAAAAAAGTTAAGCGATAAACGCAAAGGGTATTTTCTTAAGTTTCTAAACTCGCTCATACCTTTTGCTCTAGCAGTTACCACGTAAGGCTTGCGTAGTTCATCGAGCAGGTTGGCGCGCAGGCGGCGTATCATACCTGCAGTGCCCGAGGTACCAATCACCAACACGGGAATCCACAAGTGCGCCAACACTGATTTTAGTTTTTCAAAGCTCCAAGGCTGATCGATATATTCGGCATCTCCTATAGAGGTGCCGAAATATTTGTTAGCAAGATACAGCATCACCAGTGCTAACAGGAAGTTAGGTGTGGCAAGGCCTAAGAAGCCGAGGAAGGTTAAGCCGTAATCACCCCAGCTATAGGGATGTGTCGCTGAGTACATGCCAATTGGAAAGGCGATCAGCCAAGTGATTAAAATAGTGAAAATGGAGACAATAATGGTGAGCCACATTTTATCGCCAATTACTTCGGTAACAGGTAAGTTGTATTCAAATGAAAAGCCAAGGTCACCTTGTAAAAAGCCAGTTACCCAAACAAAGTATTGCTCCCAAATGGGTTTATCTAAGCCGTATTCTTGGCGCAGAAATTCAATTTTTTGCGGATCGACACTTTCGCCTTGGCTCTCTAACTCAGCGATATGGCTTTCCAGGTAGTCCCCCGGTGGCAGCTGGATAATGACGAAAACTAATACACTGATAATGATCAGTGTCGGTATCATGGTGAGTACGCGTTTAAAAATGTAACTAGGCATTATGGCGACTCCTTCTGGTACCAAAAGCTGGGCATATTATAAATACCGAAGAATGCCCCAGGATCCCAGTTGTAAAAGGCTTTTTCAGGCACATTACGTAAATCTTTGTTAACCACAACAGGCTGTAAAATACCGCTGATTAAACCAATGGAATACACTTGAGTGGCATGGATATTGAGCATTTTATGCCAGATAAGCGTTTTTTCGACGTCACTGGCCGCTTTTGACCAAGCGTTGTTCAGGTCAATTAACTGACGTACTTTTTCTAGATTAGGCTCTTCACCTTCATGGGTTTCGTAGTAGCGCCCCCACTGTGACCACTGATATTGATCTTGGCGAGTAGGTGCCAGTTGTTCAGGGCTCATTTGTGCAACAGGCAAGCCATTTGGTAAACCAAACCAAGTTGTCATCAGTGCATCACCAGAGAAAACTCTGTCGCGCAGCACTTCACGCTGAGTCGGTTTGACATACATTTTGATGCCTATTTTGCGCCAGTTATCTTTAACGAGCGCAAGTACGTCGGTTTCTTCAGTACTTTCGCCAGCCGTTTGCACGAGTATTTCTACAGGTGTGCCATCTTCAAATAAGCGAATACCTCGACTATCTTTTTTGTGTAAGCCAATGGTGTCGAGCAGTTTGTTCGCTGATTCAATATCAAACTGTGCGTAGGATTGGGCGTATTCTTTTTTGTACAGCGGTGATTGTGGCAATACGCTGTTGTTCATTGGGATAGCTAAGCCGAAGTAGATAACTTGGTTGATTTCTTCACGGTTAACTCCCAGTGAGAGTGCCCGGCGAAAATCGGCATTTTGCATCAGTTTGCGCCATTTAGGGTCTTTTGCTGTCATGTTTGGATAAAGTGCGACGTGCGCACCGCGTCCTGTTCCCCAAATATTGACTTTAAAGTTGTTGTCTTTTTCACCTTCTTTGAGGAATGTGAAGTTATCTAAACGCAGGTATCTGGCTTGTAAATCAGATTCACCTGAGCCCGTTTTTGCAGGGACTAAACCGCTGGATGAGATATTGATCACAACTTCATCTATATAAGGTAGCTGTTTTCCTGTTGGATCCACGCGGTGAAAGTAAGGGTTTCGTTTGAAAACAAAGCGCTCAGAAGGTGGCTTAGTTGTGTTGAGCCAAGGTTGCAGTGAAGGTAGCTTTGGATTTGTTAATTTGTATTGGCGACCCTTAGAGACAAACAGTGCACGCCAGTTACGTTTTTTGGCCTTGGCAACTTTTTCTGCAAGCTGCTCTTTGGTTAAATAATCTGCATGGAACTGCTTCATGTAATGCGCAGGCATGTAAATGAACAGTGGGCTAGGCCCAGCTAGTGCTGGTAAGAAATAAGGGTTTGGTATGTCCCAAGTGTAGCGTACTGTGTATTTATCGATCACTTCAAACTTAGGGGGCTGTTTGTCACGGATCATTGCAGGTGGCGGCCCGTAAGGTGCAAGCACGTCATGAGTTGCTTTATCTTCCCAGAAGAAGCGGAAATCCTCAGCGGTGAATTCAACACCATCTGACCAACGATGACCTGGGCGTAAATGTAAGGTGAAAATTCTGCCATCTTCGACATCAATTTTTCGCAAGATGTCGGCTTTTAGGTTGAGCTTGTCATCATAACCTACCAATCGTGAATAGCCATAAACTACCATCATGCGGATGTCTTTTGCTTTCCCCATTAGCATACGTAGCTGGCCGCCGTATTCACCGAGTTTTTTATCTGCGAATGAAGGCTTGGCAGGAGTGCTAGGCAGCCTTAGCTCTACCGGTGGTAGCTTGCCATTGGCAACTTGCTCAGCTAAATAAGGGACTTCTTGCATCGCTTGAACGCTACTAGCAGCCCAACTGGTACTTAAAGCAAGTAGCGAAAATTGAAGTAAATGCTTTAACTGTTTCATTAGTGGCTCTCCCTTACAAAATGCTGATCACCGCATTCTTTTAAAACACCACTATTATTGTCTTCAAGACGATAAGGCTCCGGCCAATAGTGCGGCTGCATATGCGCTCTGTCGAGTAGGGAGTGATCTAACAATTTGTTCATATCAGCGAAAGGGATTGCCGCTAACAGTGCGTGGGTGTATGGGTGTCTGGCTTGTTCAAATAGCGTTTCTCGCGGTGCGATTTCTACGAGCTGACCGCGACACATCACTCCAATACGATCGGCGATGTAATCGACAACGGCAAGGTTATGGCTGATGAAAATATACGTCAGGCCAAGCTTTTGCTGAAGGTCTTTTAATAGATTAAGAATCTGCGCTTGTACTGATACATCAAGGGCTGATACGGGTTCATCAAGTATCAGCAGATCAGGCTCAAGTGCCAATGCTCTTGCGATACTGATACGCTGGCGCTGTCCCCCTGAGAAACTGTGGGGATAGCGGCTTAAGAAGGTTTCATCAAGGCCTACCATGCGCATCAGTTCTTGGGCGCGCAGTGTTTGGTAATGTAGATCGCCGATACCGTGAATGACAAAAGGTTCACGTAATATATCGAGTACTGTCATTCGTGGGCTTAGGGAGCTAAAAGGGTCTTGAAAGACAAACTGCATTTTTGATCTAAAATCCCGCAGCTGTGCACTGTCTTTATCACAGAGGTTCACGATATCTCCTCTGTCATTGTATTGAATGCAACCACTAGATGGTTCAAGTGCTTGCATTAATAGCTTACCAAGTGTGGTTTTACCACAGCCACTCTCGCCAACTAAACCAAACGATTCGCCAACGTTAATTTGTAAGTTAAATTCACGTACCGCGCGAGTTTTCTTGCTTTGTTTTTGCCAGTTGCCATGGCGCGTTATGTATTCACGACACAGGTTTTCGATGGATAAATGCGGGCCTGCCGCTTTTTGCTGATCTGTCCAAGGGGCTTTTTTAGTGAAGGTATCGCTGTCATCCAACTCGACTGGGCGCAGTGATACTAAACGCTCATCCGGTCCCATATTAAAGTGCGGAAGGGCCGCAAACAGTGCTTTTAAATAAGGATGCTGGGGATTATCAAACAACGCTTGAATTGGCCCGCGCTCTACTACTTCACCGCGAAACATAACCACCACATCATCGGCCATGTTAGCTACAACACCCAAATCATGGGTAATTAGCAGCACTGCCATTGAAAACTCAGCTTGTAAGGATTTAATCAGCTGTAAAATCTGTGCTTGTATGGTGACATCGAGAGCGGTTGTCGGCTCATCAGCAATCAGTAAGGCTGGTTGGCATATTAGTGCCATGCAGATCATAGCGCGTTGGCGCAGGCCGCCAGAGAGCTCAAAAGGGTATTGCCGCAAAGCATTTTCAGGATCGGGGAAGCCCGTTTTTGTTAGCATCTCCAGTACTTTATCCTGCACCTGTTGCTTGCTTACCTTGCGATGCAAAATCAATGCTTCACCAATTTGGTCAAGCAAAGTGTGTACGGGTGAGAGTGAAACCATAGGTTCTTGGAAAATGATACTGATATCGTTACCGCGCAAAGCTTGCATTTCTTTGCTGCGTGGAACTAACTGGGCAATATCGATGATTTGGCTATCTTTTTTATAGAGGATTTTACCGTTACTAATACGACCATTGCTTGGCAAAATGCCCAAAATCGCCTGTGCGGTAACAGATTTTCCAGAACCGGATTCGCCAACAATAGCGACGGTTTTACCTGCTTCTATACAAAAACTCACATCTTTGACAACAGTGACTGGGGTATCATTGATTTGAAATTCTATCGCTAAATTTTCGATATTAACGAGCGGGGTGTTGATATCATTCATTAAAAAATTCCAGCACTAAGCTTGGTTGAGGCATTTTATTGTTGTTGTACTCTCTTAATTTTGATGGAAACGGTGGCCATTGACATAAAATGATCTGTGAAAGTCAATAATGCTGCGTCTTAATTTAGAGAGAGGTAAAGTTATACAATAGTCCTGCTATGAAAGTACATATATTTTAACCTTGAAAGCCAATGATAACAGTCGCTCTAGCTATCAGGGCTGTGAGCAAAGCCCTTTTGCATGAAAAATTGAGGTAGATCAATTAGCTTAGGGAACATATATGGACGCTCGGTGATATTCAAGGCAATAGTTTCCCCTATTACCTTTTTCTATAATTATCAGCGTTCTATGTTCAGTGCCCAGAGTAGTTAAATCAAGATCTAAAAGTATCAGTACTAACATA
>CAKZOD010000104.1 GCA_937136055.1 uncultured Oceanospirillaceae bacterium
ACTTAAACAGACATTATATTTCAACGAGTATTTAGCTAGCGGTGGTCATTTAGAAGTTTTCGGACATATCAAAAACTTGGTTAGTGGTCGTTATAAGGTTGAAACATCTATTAATAATGAGGCTGTACACGCATTTACTATCGAGTATGTTAATCCTGAAAATGAGCGTTATATCAAAGGTGATGGGCAAGCGATCTGGGGAATTACAGAGGATAAAAATTAATTGATTACTCAGCTTATTTAGCAATCTTTATTTCTGTATCGATTCTTTATTTTAGATCGAAACTGTCTCATTTTGGAACTCTTGTTTCCAGCCAATTTAAATTGTTATATTAAACTCACCTTTTTGTCTTGAAAAAATACTAGATTCTGTGGTTTTTTAAGATTAGCGTTTGGAATCTGTTTTGAGCAATTCTAATGCCGAGAACGCATATCTAGCAAACAGACGGCTTCAGTCTATGTATAAAACCGTATTGATTTCAAAGGCTATTTCTCATAAATAATTTATCATAATATTATGTGATCTCGAAAAAGGGTAACAGTAAATTACCACTAAAATCGAAGTAAAAGTAGTCTAGAAGGTTTGAATTCTAAGAAGTTAACAGTGCTTTGGGAACATCTTATTAAGTCACTCATTCGTCAGTGTTAATAGCTAAGATGGGATGACCGTGAAAAAGTACCCGAGGGCATAACAGGTGTTAGTGGCGCTCCTCAGCTCTAAGATGCTAAAAAGGACTACTTTGATGTTTAAGATAAAACCCTTTCGCCTCGCACAGACACCGCTTCCTCTTTGCTTAAAAACTTTAGTTTTCGCTCTATTAATTATTTGCTCACACAGTGTTGGGGCTGACAAAGATACATCTGCAATGGATGCACTGATCGAAGCTGCCGTTAAGGCTGATATCGAATTTGTCGTTTTCAATTCAAATAGTGCTAAAGATGCTCCTGAAAAGGAAGTTTTGATTGATACGCGCTCGGATTTAGCAAAATTACGCATAGAATCCGATCACTTTCGAAACTCTGCCCAAGCTTATATATTGCTACTTCCCGAAGCCAGAAAGGAGATCATTGCAATTCTTAGAAGCACCAGCCCAGATGGCAGTAGTCTCTATTATTTGAAAATGATTTTCTATTCATTGCTGTTTTTTTTGGTAGGTTACATTCTTACTAGAGAAACATACGGAAAAAGGATAGTAGGCCCTTGGTTTAAAGAGATAGCCAAACAAAACGCAAGTCCTGTTGGCTATATTGAAAAATTACCAATTTTAGTTATGAGGTTTGTGCTTGGCGTTGGCGGCATAGTGTTGATAATGATCGCGGCTTATATAATCGACAGTATTGTTATTGGTAAATCGAAAACAGATAGTCAAATGCTTAGTATAGGTTATATTTACGCGACGTTCGCGTTGATCAATGTGGTTTCACTTTTATGGCGAATGATATTATCACCTTTTCTTGCTGAGTATAGAATTCCAAAATTACACTCTGATGATATACAAGCCTGTACTGCTGCTAAAAAGTTATACATGTGGCTGTGGATTGGGGCAACGATAGGGATTATTTTCTATTTTACGGTCTCATGGTTAGCAGAGCTTGGTGTTTCACCCACTAGTTACGGGGTGCTTAATTTATATTTCACCGGTATTTCTGCACTATATAGTATTGCTCTTATTTATTTTAATAGCACCATTTTAAGTGGCGTTATGCTGCAGGGCAGAAAAAACAAGAGATCTTCTATTCCTGCTAGAATTTCGGAAAAATGTTGGGCTTTTGTAGCTATTAGTTATTTCATCGTCGCTTGGCTTGATTTGGCTTACGATCTCATTAACGGCAATGAAACTCGCTTACCACTTATTGCGAGTACGTATATTATAATCTTATCGGTAATAGTGGTGTATGCCCTTGTTAGCTATGTTATTGAACATATATTTCAACGACAAGGGTACTTTAGCCAGCGAAGGTTCGTACAACAGGAAAGCAATGAAGAAGCTGGTGTATCTGCAGAAGATAGCACTGGCGATGCAAGTATTGCTGATGACAGTAGTTCTGTTTCTGGAAATAACATGCACCTTAGAAAACGAAAGGGTGATTCAACCATTGCAACCTTTGAAGATTTAGCCACCAGAGTTGCTTCAATACTGGCTTTAGTCGCAGGGTTTTATGCATTGCTGAGTGTTTGGAATATTGAGAGTTTGTTACAAAGCAACACTCTAATCAACAATAGCTACGATGTGATTTTTATTTTGTTTATTGGTTATATTGCTTACAATTTTTTCAAAATTTGGATTGATAATAAAATTACGGAAGAAGGGGGTGAAGTGGAACTATCTCCCGGTGATGAGGGGGGAGCAGGTGGTGCTAGTCGAGTTGCAACATTGTTACCGTTATTTAGAAATTTTTTATTAACCGTCATTTTTATCTCAGTATCCCTCATCGCTCTAATGGAATTGGGTATCAATGTAGCTCCTTTATTCGCAGGTGCAGGTATGGTTGGGTTGGCAATTGGCTTCGGTTCTCAAACCTTGGTAAGAGATGTATTTTCAGGGGCGTTTTTTCTTTTTGATGATGCCTTTCGTAAGGGAGAATACATTGATCTTGGTGAAGTTAAAGGGACTGTTGAAAAAATATCGGTACGCTCTTTTCAATTACGCCATCATCTAGGCAAATTACATACCATTCCCTTTGGAGAAATAAAATTTTTGACTAACTATTCTAGAGATTGGGTCATGATGAAACTCCCATTGCGAGTAACCTATGATACTGATGTAGAAAGAGTTAGGAAAATGGTGAAAAAGCTGGGACAAAAGCTTCTTGAGGATCCTGAAATTGGCCCTCAATTTTTGCAGCCTCTGAAATCTCAAGGGGTTATTGAAATGCAAGATTCGGCAATGATTATTCGAGTAAAGTTTATGACGAAGCCCGGTGATCAATGGGTAATCAGAAAAACGGTATATTCAAAATTGCGTGAACTATTTTTACAAGAAGGCATTAGATTCGCACACAGAGAAGTAACAGTACGTCTTGCGGATGACCAGGTAGATCAGCTCTCACCACAGCAGGCACAGCATCTTGCAGGTGCAGCAGCAATGAACGCTGAAGATACTTTGAACGATAGTAATCAAACCAAAAAATATGAGCGCTAAGGCTAGTATTGTGTCAGGCAATAATTTTTATAAAATAGTGAAGCTTGTATAAATTAGTAACCGCCAATTTAATCGCGTGTAACTAACACGTAGAGTTCAAAAATGCGCTGATGCTGCTCATTTCATCTAAAGCCAAGTCTCCATTTAATGTCAAATCGATTAGCAAATTTCTTTCCTATAAAAACAGTAGGATAATAGCCAGTTTTTCAAGTTTTGCAATCACTCTGAAATATATATAAGCTAATGATATACAAGGTTATTTTGTTTGTATTTGCAAGGTTTTGGCGTCAAAGAAGTATGGATTCTAATAGTAGCGTCACTGTGAGCAGACAAGGAGGGTTAGGTGGCGAAATATAAGCCATTAATTTTCATATTGTAAAGAGAGGGATATCTTTCATGGGACGCTTTGTTACAAGATTAGTATGCATTTTAGGTGCTTTTTCAGTTTTATATCAACCCGCCGTTGCTGAAAATGTTATTCAAGAGTTCAGGGATGAACACCACTCCAGTCAATATGCCCAAGTTAAAGGTTGGACTGTATATCGGTTACATCATTCCTACAGCGATGACTTAGGATGCGGTGCTGTAAAGTATGGAAAGTCTGGTCAATTTATCATTGAACGCACTGATGATTGGCAAATAATTGTACCTGCTCAGCAGCAAGCAGATGAAACCTTTGCTGGAGGTGTTCTATCAATTGATAAGTATGAATTTGATAGCCAGTTCGCAACTCATCATTCGTTTGCAACTAAAATACTCACGCCTACAGAGCTAAATTACTTGAAAAACGGTAGTAATGTAGGAGTGACTATCAATGGAAGGCGAGCACTTTCTTGGTCTTTGCATGGCTCGGCAGCCGCACTGTTAAAAGTTAAAGAGTGTGTTAAGCAAAAAAGCGCAAAAGCATTAGCGCAAAATAACTCACCTATAGATCAACCCTCCCAGGCGCAGCCAATACACCAACAACCTTTAGGGATATATGTCGATGATTGCAATACCTATACTACAGGATTATATCGATGTAATTTGGAAGAGTTAGCACCAGAGCAAGGTTATGCCCGAGTATTTCTAGTAAAGCCCGATAGTTTTTCTGGAGCACCTGGATATTTCTTTCGAGTTTATGGTGATGGCGCAGCCGATGTCTGGGTCTCTTTTGATGGTGAGCCCTGGCGGTTTGTGGGTTATTGGATACCAGCCTCTGGAGGCAGAGAATGCTGGGAGCCTAGTGGGACGCATCAGCAAACAACAGAGGCAATTGATAACATGGGTCAAGATGCTTGGAATTTTTGCTTCCATTAAATGACTGAGTTCAGGACGATATTTGATATGAGCTTAACTAAGGTTTCTATTATGCGCAAAACTATCATTACTACCATTGCTGCTATTTTTTATGTATTTCTATCTCTTTCATCTACCTTTGCTCAAGGGGCAGCACAAGAGCGAGTGTTATCAAACCCTGGTAATTGGGTAGCGGGAAGTTGGCGAATTGGCTCAGTCTTTTTTAATAATCAATATCGATACTGCTTTGCTGATATAGATAATCAGCAGACTACTTTACGTTTAGCCACCCTTAATGGGGAATGGTTAGTAGGAACTCCCTACTATGATAATGACAAACCCAATGGCACTTTTGAAGCGCCACCTTTAGGTGCACAAGAGTATTTTCAATTTGAAAATGATCAGGAAGGCTGGGCATATACAGGTACTAGTGCGGATGTTCTTCGCCGTGGCACGCATATAGTTATAGATCTTGAGCACAGGAACTCGCAACAAGCTCCTAGTAAAGGGCGCCAGTATTGGTCATTAAAAGGCTCAAGTGCAGCTATGAAGTTGGCAGAGAACTGCGATAGAACAAAGGGAGTTGCAATAAACAAACCTATCTGGAAAGGGGGTAACAAGCAGCCACCAAGAAACAAGCCGCGTAATCTTTTCCCTGTAATTAATCTAACAGGACAGAGAATTAACGTCGGTGAAAATCACGTTAATCATTATTACTTTCAAGGAAGAGGACCGATTGATCGCAATAGGCAATGTCAAATTACATGGGATAATCAAATCGTTTTTAATGGTGGATGCATTATTGAAAATAGAGGAGCGCCTAACTCATTCGAGCTATTCGCTGCAGGCGTTTCTGCCAAAGTATACGGGTACAACCCGGGAGAAGGAGATGGTGGTGATGGTTTCGGCGCGGTACAAAATAGCGATAATCATTGGTTTGCCACAGGGGTACTCTATCGACAGGGTAACTGTTGGCAAAATAGAGCGAATAAAATTTGCTGGCAATAATGTTAAGTGACGAACACTATAAATATTTTATTTTCTATTTTTAACATTGAATCATTAGCTGAGATTGAAGTGTGTTTTGTTCTTTTTCCATCGGCTTAGATGTATTTATCTGCTAGATAAACAACAAATATAGCTTGTAGCTTGTAGAGCCTAGTTAGGATCTAATGAAATCCAAGCCGTTTTCACATCGATGTATTTATTAAATGCATGTAAAGACTTATCCGAGCCGTCACCCGATTGCTTAACACCCCTAGAGGTACAGTGACATCAGCGCCGCTGAAACAGTTGACTTGAACAACACCTGCTTTGATTGACTTCACCATACGATGAGCTGTAGAAAGGTTTGACGTCCAGACTACGGATGATAAACCGTAGTCAGTACCATTGGCGATTTCAATTGCCTCTTCAATCGTATCAAAGCCTAGAATAGCTAAAACAGGTCCGAAGACTTCTTGTGTGGCAATTTCATATCTGGCGTGACATCACTGAAAATAGTTGGGGCATGGTAGTAGCCGCCACTTTCACTAAGTATTGCATCATCGCCAGTCAAAAGGGTAGCGCCTTCAGCTTTAGCCTGCGCTACTTTTTCTTCAACCACTTTTAACTGGGCGCGGTTGGCAATAGCACCCACGTTGTTGTCTAAACTAAGTGGATCGCCCATCTTGTATTGCGCACTATAGTGCAATACTTTTTCAATTAACTCGCCTTTTATGCTGTTTTGCACAATCACACGGGATGCTGCAACACAGACTTGGCCGGAGTTACGAAAAATAGAGGCGGCTGTTTCTTTTGCCACACGCTCTAAATTGTTCGCATCAGCAAAGATAATATTGGGGGATTTGCCACCGAGCTCTAAATAAACCCGTTTTAAATTAGATTGCGCTGAGTATTCCAATAAGCGACGACCGACACCACCAGAGCCCGTGAAAGCTAGCACATCAATATCAGGATGTAGGCCAATAGCGGCGCCGCAAACCGGGCCTGCTCCTGTCACTACATTGAAAACGCTTTCTGGAATGCCGGCTTAAGCGGCTAGTTGTGCGATTCTAACTAAGGTTAACGAAGCTGTTTCAGCAGGCTTAAGTACCATGCAGTTTCTCGCGGCTAGGGCAGGGCCGAGTTTCTATGCACCTATCATCAATGGGAAGTTCAAAGGAATGATCAGGCCTACTACACCTACCGGTTTGCGATGAATCATACCTAGCACTGAATCAGCAGTAGGTGCTATTTCGCCGTAGCTTATCAGTGGCCTCTGCATAATAGCGAATGGTATTAGCGGCCCCTAAAGGCTCACCTTTTGAGGCAGTGTTGATATCCGTGCCGTTATCGCGCACGCCTAGAACAGCAATTTCAAGGGCGTGTTGCTCGATCAGGTCAGCCCATTTGAGCATGATCTTTTTTCGAAAGCTCGGCGCCGCATTTGACCAAATGCCTTTGTTGAAAGCTTTGCGAGCAGCATGAGTTGAAATATCGACATCTTCATCGCTGGCATCACAAATGCTGGTAAAAACAGCGCCGTCAATCGGGCTATCAACATCTATTCTCGGTGATTGGCTATCGGTTTGTGCTTGGTTATTAATAAAGTTGTATTGGGGCGCAACCCTTTGTTGGCGCAGTTGATCAAGGTCTGCTTGGCTAAAGTTAGTATGATTAACTTTTTGAATGTGAGACATAATAGCTCCTGTTTAGTTAATCGACATTTTTGTTAATAGATACTGGAATCGGTAATCCAAGTAGCTATCTTGCCTGATCGATGCATAGCTGGGGTTTAAACACATCCAACTGCAAACCATGCATACCAACCGCATCAGCGCCTTGGGCATTGTTAAGCTGATTACCGATAAACACACATTGCTCAGGCGCTAGTTGCAGCTCATCTAAGCACAAGTGGTAAGCTTTTGGATCAGGCTTTAACACATTGGTGTAAGTGGTATCGACAATGACATCAACTTGCGAGAGAAAAGGGAGCTTGCCTCGAATATCATCACCAAAATATAAATCTAACTCATAGGATAAAATAGCGACTTTTATGCCTGCTTGGTGAGCTTGTGTCATTTAATCTAACATCGGTTGGCGCATGATCGACATCGGGTCTAAGCCGCGGGCACGTTCGACAAAATCCATCATGGTAGTCTGTTCTGTTGAATCTAAGGTTTTAAACTGTCTGAAATCGAATCTAACAAAGCTTTAAGTTGTGTCGCATCAGTTTCGCTGAGGACTATTTTTAACTCGCTTTCAGCCTCCATCATAGCTGCATAAGCTTGTTGGCCCAGTGCATGCCCTGATGCAGTGGCGTTAAGTACACTGCTGCGTTTATCGTGTTCTGGAGTTTTGCGCTCTATAAGAGCGCGCTCTTCCTAGCTTTTTACCGCTAGGCTCATTAACGGTTGGCTAATTTGAGCAAAGGCCGTGAACTGCTGCAAGTTGTGGCCGGTTGGCTGCATATAGCAGAGAGTGCGCGCCACTGGGCTTGAGAGAGTTCAAGCGCTTTAAGCTATTGTTGAGAAAACTGGTGCACTAAATGTGAGGCGGTATGTAAGCAAAAGGCAATACGATCAGCGATCGTCCTGCTGGCTAATGCCATCGTTTAAGAATGTGTTGCTCATAAAGCCACCTGAATTCTAAGTAGAGAAAAGTGTATTGGTATTTATATAAATTGAAATATTTATTTCAAGCAGACATTTAAGTAAGTTAACAGTGAACGGTTAGCATTAGTGCCAGCGGCTAGGTAAAATAGGAGAAAAGTGAAGCAAATAAGGTATCTTGTGAATAATCAATACGCCATTTTAGTCAAGCGTGCTGCGCTTGCTGCAATCTGTGTCGCCAGTGTTTTGTTAGTGAGTAAACTTTTTGTTTGGTGGCAAACGGGTTCTGTTGCCTTAATGGCATCGCTTGTCGATTCACTGTTAGATTTAGTCGCTTCATTTACCAGCTTTTTTATTTTGAAATACTCGTTACAGCCAGCGGATGAAGAGCACAGCTTCGGCCATGGCAAGGCGGAATCATTAGCGGCATTAGCGCAATCTACGTTTATTGCAGGCTCGGCTTTCTTTCTGGTTATCTCAGGTGTCGAACGCTTTTTTCATCCGCAGTTACTGGTCGATCCCGAGCAGGGGATTGCTGTCAGCTTGTTTGCATTAGTGCTGACAGGCGGATTAGTTATCTATCAAAAGAAAGTTGTTAAGCTCACAGGCTCACAGGCGATTAAAGCGGATTCATTGCATTACCAGTCGGATTTATTAATGAACGGTTCCGTTATGTTAGCTTTGGTGATCAGCAGCTTAGGCTGGCCAATTGCCGATGCCATTTTTGGTATCGCTATTGGTTTTTATATTCTTTATGGGGCATGGCAGATAGGTTATGAGGCAGTGCAATCACTGCTTGATCATCGATTGCCGACAGCAGAGCTTGAGAAGATTAAAAGGATAGTGCTTGGGGTTGATCGGGTTCTTGGGATTCACGATTTAAGGACACGTAAATCCGGTGAAACCCGATTTATTCAGCTGCACTTAGAATTGCCTGATGAACTACTACTGATAGAAGCTCATGTGATAGCAGATGAAGTAGAGAAACGTTTGATGGTTGAGTTTTCCAAAACAGATATCATTATTCATCAGGATCCAATTTCAGTGGTACCTATGGAGCTGCGCAACAGAGAATATTGACCTTTGAGCTAATTAGGCTAACTTGCTTCTTAAAAATTGGCAGATCCAATCGGCAACTTGATGGCGCTGGTTTGGCGTTTCAATTTCATTTATTGCAGTGTTACTTAGCTCAACAGGCAGTAATCCTAAATCCCTGCGGTTAACTAGTAAAGCCTTGATATAGGTGCTAGAAAATTCTGGATGACCTTGAAATGTGATCACCTTGTCTGCAATGTTTAACGCAGCGTAAGGGCAGAAGTCTGACCCTGCTAAAACTTGCGTGTTTTCTGGCAATGTGACCACTTGGTCTTGATGGTAAGCTTGAATTGCAAAAGTGTCATCAGCATTTTCCATCCACTGCGGTTTTTGCTTAATTTGATATTCGCTAACGCCTAAGCTCCAGCCTTTGTCTGATTTAACGACTTTGCCGCCAAGTGCTTGTACTACTAGCTGGTGGCCAAAACAAATGCCGACGACAGGAATGTCCGCATCAAATGCTTTGCGAACAAGATCGCTTAAAGGTGCTATCCACGGATGATCTTCGTAAACACCAAATTTGGAACCGGTAATCAACCAAGCATCGCATTCAGTGGGATCGAATGGGATATCACCCTCTAAAATAGGGTAGTAGTTAAAAGCGAGCTGAGTATCACTGGCACTGAGTAAATCGCGAAACATATCCGGATAACTACCATAAATTTCTTTGTATCCTTCAGGTGGGATGCCAGTTTCTAAAATTCCGATTGTCAGTGTGCGCATGGCTTTTCCTATACTTGTTTATCTTTTTTGTTTTGTAACTGCATAAGAGAGAGATAGCAGTTTTATTATTGGTGCTACTTTAGACATTCAAGCATCTTAAGTAAATGTGGAAACTAAAGATTTATGCAGACTTTCTTTTATTAAACAGGTTTTTAGAATCTAAATCATATTTGCATGCGTATCTTTGCTATCAATCAAATGTGAAGTGCAACGCTTAAGGGGAAAGTAGATGTTACCTATGGGTACAATAATGACAGTGTGTATGTTTATGGGCGTAATTTTTGGTGCTCGGCTTTGGGAGCGAAACCCACTGAATAAACTACCGCGTTTTGTTCAAATAAGCATTGCAGTTATTGTGTTGCTAGCCGGGTTGTGGAATGTGTTGTGGTACGGTGTGCAGCATCTTGGAGAGTTTTGGGGAAATGCCGCGCTAGTTTCCGGTTTGCTATTGCTATCAACCGCTTATTTTATCTATCGTGCACAAAATATTGGTAAAACTGGATCTATTTTACGCCCAATTACTTTGTTGCTGTTAAGTGCTTGCTGTTATTTGTACGGCTTTACAATTTACCATTTATAAAGCCATAAAGGGCCAGTGTACTGGGGAGTATCTTGAGACTTATTTGTTATCCCTGGTGTACTGGCTATTTTTATTACTTACCCGTCATTTGCTATTGTAAGCACCGCTTGCATAATGCAACTCATAGCTATGGCTGTATATTTCTAAGATATTGCCAAACGGATCTTCCATATAAATCATACGATAAGGTTTTTCACCTGGGTAGTAGTAACGTGGTTTTGCCATGCGACGTTTGCCACCTGCAGCTTCGATTTTTTCAGCCAAGCCTTCAACATCAGGATCTTGCACGCAAAAGTGAAAGATGCCTGTTTTCCAGTATTCAAAATTATCTTCAGGGTTTTGTTGGTTCTTAAACTCAAATAACTCTATGCCGATTCTATCGCCACTGGATAGGTGTGCTATTTTGAAAGATTGCCAATTAGCACCAAATACATCAGTACACATCTCACCAATAGGGCTGTTATCTTCAGTTATCTGTGTCGGCTCCATGATTAAGTACCAGCCTAAAACCTGAGTATAAAATTCAACGGCAGCTTCTAAATCAGGTACTGAAATACCAATGTGTGAAAATGTACGTGGGTATGGTTGTGCTATTTTTTCACTGGAACGAGTGCTGCCTGGTAGGGATGTATTCATCAGTTGATTACTCCAATATGGTGTTGTTGGTGATTAATAGCTGTAGTTTAATCATGCAAAATAATGTAGTAAAATTATTAAAAATAATCAAAATGATAATTCTATATTATGATAAATCCTGTTTTTTTACGCACCTTTGTTAAGCTTGTACAAACTAACCATTTTACTAAAACTGCTGATGCGCTTTTTATGACTCAGCCTGGTGTCACTCAGCATATAAAGAAGTTAGAACTGAGTTTAGGACAATCATTGCTAACACGTTACGGTAAAAGGTTTGAGCTTACCCATGCAGGAGAGTGTTTGTATCAATTTGGAGTAGAGCAGGCTCAGGCTGAACTTGATTTAGTGGATATGCTGTCGCTAGATAATAAATATCAAGGTGAGTGCCGCATAGCATGCTCAGGTGCCATGGCTATGCAACTCTATCCTAAATTACTTGGGTTGCAGCAATTGCATAAGCAGCTCTCTATCAATGTGGAATCGGCTCCGAATCATGTCATTTTAGAGAGAATAAGATCTAATCAATCTGATATAGGGCTAGTGACACAGCCCGTTGATGATCCGCTGCTACTATCTGAGCAAGTAGGGGAAGATAGCTTGTGTTTGCTACTTCCAGCCAGTACCAAGGCGAATGCGAGTTGGCAGGATCTATTATCCCTTGGATTTATTAACCATCCAGATGGCCATGCATATGCTAATGCACTGTTAGCGTTAAACTTTCTCGACGATTTTGAGTCTATTGATCAGTTGCCCGTTGCTGGATATATCAATCAAATTGGGCAAATCCTATTGCCTGTATCTAAAGGGCTTGGGTTTACTGTTTTGCAACGATCTGCGTTTGAGGCTTTTGCAGATAGAGTGAACATAAAAGTCGCTAAACTTGATCAGCCAATAAAAGAGCAAGTGTATTTAGTGACTAAAAAACATAGGCAATTGCATAAGCGTTATGAGCTTGTAACTCAGCTGATAGCTGAGCATTGGGTAAGCAAAGAGTTAAAGAGTTAGCTTGAATGTGGAAAGCTTTGTATGCAGGGCTTAGTTGTATTTTAGAGCAATTGTTAGGTCGCAGCTTTTTATGCGGTGGAGGTTTGTAACAAGTGCTTGGAAATGAACTTATTAGTGCTAAAATCATCTATGACTCAAACTTGTTCGTATTATTAAACAGTTAATTACAAATCTTTTTAAAACGTGTATTCTACGCCATATTATATTTTTGAATTAAGGGATTACTCCATGAAATACCTGAACGTTAAGGTTATCTTTTTCAGTTTGCTTTTTGCTTTTACTAGCCAAACGGCGATGGCGGCATCAATTCAAGGTAAGCAGTTTAAGGATTGGCAGGGTAGATGCCAAGCGAATGATAAAAATCGCGAATTTTGCTACATCTTGCAAGGCTTTTCTGCTGATGGCAAAGTTCCGCTGATGATCACGACGGTTGATTTAGTACAAGATCCAAAGTTCCCGATTATCACGATGAGAGTATCTAACAAGCTTGATCTTAAAAAGCAGGTCGTTTTTCAAGTGGATAAAAACAAGCCTATTGGCTTGAAAGCGAATTGTACTGAAAATGAATGTAGCATAGCTTTTAGATTAGATAAGCGTATGTTGGGTGAGCTCAAGCGTGGTGGGCGTGGTGTGCTAGGTTTCTTTGCCAAAGGTGAAGATAAGCCGATCTATTTCCCAGTATCACTATCAGGGTTCACTAAAGCGATCACAACGCTCAAAAAGAGCTGATCTATAAAACTAGGCAGCACAAAAAAGCCACTATCTTTAAAAAGAAGTGGCTTTTTTTGTGTCTCTAAAAAGTGTTTATTTTTTTAGTGATAATTACTTTTCAGGCGTTTGAAAAATAAGATATAGATCAACCAGAATGTCAGGGATTTCGTTAGCCATTTCCTCACATACGTCTGGGTTTTTACGGATTTCTTGAAACTCTTTAGCATCAAATAAATCAGACACAACCATAAGCGGTAGCATTAGCTCTGTCACTTTCTGCTCGTGGCCTGTGCCATCTGCGTACCAGTCATCTTCTTTTAAGAATACACCTTCCATGAACGCTTGAGCCCATGTTTCGATGTCGGCAACTTCGTCATCTTCTTCAACGACTAAGGTTAAATCGCAAGGCATCTCTAAATCGCGATCGTTTTCCATATCTGTACGGATACTGGCATACCAGTTGCGAAGTATAGAAACAATTTGAGCTTGCTGTTCAGCATTTTGCCATTGTGGCTCACCATCAAATAATATTTCTAACCATTCTTCTTCAGGTGTGACAGAAGGAGAAATGACTAACGAACACAAAAAACCGTGGATACCAATTAGGTCAAGAGATTCTTCAGATACGGCGTCAGAGAAAATAAAGTTTTCTAATAGGTCTAGTTCGTCGTCGGTAATTGTGTTTTGTTGTGGGTGTGTTTGCATGCTCAAATCCTAGGAAAATTACAGCCGCTAGTTTACGCTAAGTTTGCCGATAAACCTAGCGTTTAAGGGCGTTGATAGCGATCATCTCATTAATGAATTGAAAACAGATTATAAACAGCATTGTTAGATAAAAGTGATATTTTAAGACAACTAAAATACTCGTAAACTTTACGTAATAGAAGATGACAGTGTTCTCAGCTTTGGGGATAATTGAGAGCTTCTAAGAATCAACGATTCAAGGTAACTATTTAGGAAAGTAATGTCGGAACACACGCTTAAAGTATTAAAAGACGTTTTTGGTTATGACGGTTTTAGAGCCGCTCAACAGCAAATCATTGAAAGTGTTATCGAAGGTCGAGATACCTTAGTGATAATGCCGACAGGTGGTGGTAAATCAATTTGCTATCAGTTACCGGCGTTGATTCGATCGGGCACCGCTATCGTGGTATCGCCATTAATCGCTTTAATGCATGATCAAGTCACGGCACTTTCTCAGTTAGGGATTAATGCGGCTTACTTAAACTCTTCTTTGGATTTTCAAATTCAAACTGAAGTAGAACAGCAATTGTTGCGCGGCGAGCTAGATCTTTTGTATATCGCTCCTGAGCGTCTGTTGCAAGAAAAGACATTTCAGCTATTTTCACAGTGCCATTTAGCGCTTATCGCGATTGATGAAGCGCACTGTGTATCCCAATGGGGCCATGACTTTCGCCCTGAATACCTGCAAATTGCACAGTTTGCCAGTCACTTTCCGGCGATGCCACGTATCGCACTAACAGCCACAGCGGATAGTCGAACTCAACAGGAGATACGCCAGCGCCTAGAGCTGCGCGATGCGAATATTTTTCTGCAAGGCTTTGATAGACCCAATATTCGCTATCGTATTGGCCAGAAAGATCGTGCTCGTGAACAACTGCTCGCGTTTATTCAATCTGAGCATGTAAATGATGCGGGCATTGTTTATTGCCTATCACGCAAGCGTGTCGAAGAAACAGCGGCTTGGTTGTGTGAAAAAGGTTTGAACGCTTTGCCATATCATGCAGGATTGCCTGCGGATTTAAAACAGCATCACCAGCATCGTTTCTTGATGGAAGAGAAAATCATTATCGTTGCGACCATTGCTTTTGGTATGGGAATTGATAAGCCCAATGTGCGCTTTGTGGCGCATTTAGATTTACCTAAAAGTATAGAAGCCTATTATCAAGAAACCGGCAGAGCAGGTCGCGATGGACAAGCGGCTAATGCATGGATGGTATACGGCCTACAAGATGTGGTTTTTCTACGTCAAATGGTAGAGGGCTCACAAGCCAGTGATGAAATAAAGCAAGTAGAGCGTCAAAAATTAGAGGCCATTTTAGGGCTTTGTGAAATTACTAGTTGTCGTCGTCAAGTGTTACTCAGCTACTTTGGTGAAGCTGAGCATCAGCCGTGTGGTAATTGTGATAACTGCTTACAACCTGTGCCGGTATGGGATGGGACTGAAGCGGCGCGCAAGGTGCTCTCAGCGGTTTATCGAACGGGGCAAAGCTTTGGGGTGAATCACATTGTTGATGTGTTAACCGGCAGTGAAACTGAAAAAGTAAAACAGTTTGATCATCATAAATTGTCGATTTGGAATATTGGCAAAGAGCTAAATAAAAACCAGTGGCGCTCTGTGTTTCGACAGTTAGTGGCAAGAGGTTTTTTAGGGGTTGATTACGACCGTTTTGGAGTGTTGCGTTTAACCGAGCAGTGCAGACCACTTCTGCGCGGCGAAGAAACTATAGAGCTACGTGAAGATTTGCGCAAGCAAACAGGGCGCACCAAATACGACAAGAAGAAAAGCAGCCAATATAAGCTCGATTCTGAGGAGCATGTGTTATGGGAGGCTTTGCGAGCTTTACGTTCAGAGCTGGCAAAAGAGCAAGATGTACCCCCTTATATTATTTTTCATGATGCGACCTTAATGGAAATGGTCATGTACCGACCTGCAAGTAAGGCGCAAATGCAAAAAATTAGCGGTGTAGGTGAGCGTAAGCTTGATTTATATGGGGATGAATTTTTAGCCGTTCTCAATGATAATCAAGCAGGTGCTTTAAGTGAAGATCGCCAAGCTGAAGAGTCCATAACGTTATTTAAAACAGGCATGATGGTCAATCAAGTAGCGGGTATGCAAAAGTTATCTGTGAATGTGATTTATAACCACCTTGCGATCGGTATCGCCAAAGGAGAGCTAAGTGTCGCCGAAGTAGTTGAGTTGCCGGCAAGTGAAATTGAGCTAATAGAGCAAGAGATTATTGAGTCGCAGCAAAGCAATGGTAAGGCGCTAAAACCTGTGTTTGAAGCACTTGGCGGTGCGTATGATATAGCATTGATTCGCTGCGTCAGTATGGGATTGAAAAACAGCTAAATGTCGTTTGAATTATGGGGGTTATTTAGCAGTAGCTTTATTGCATCAACACTACTACCAGGAGGGTCTGAGGTGTTGCTTGCCTGGCTGATTAAGCAGGGAGATATTGCGCTCTGGCAATTATTAGCGGTTGCCATCTTAGGTAATAGTCTTGGGGGGATAGTTACTTATAGCTGTGGTCGTGTTGTTGCGCATTATTATCCTGCTAAAGTACTCAACAAAAAACATCAGCTAAAAGCGCGTGCTTGGATTGAAAAACGTGGCCCAATAATCTTATTGCTGTCTTGGCTGCCACTTGTTGGGGACCCGCTGTGTTTAGTGGCAGGTTGGCTAAGGCTTAATTGGGTGCGATCGTGTCTGTTTATAGCGTTAGGCAAAGCCCTGCGTTACATTGCGATTGCAGGGCTGTTTAGTTTTTAAAGATCAGTCACCTTTATGTATCGGCTTTCTTTTAAAGCAAAAATAAAATTGAAGTGCCAGATACTGCTAAAATAGCACCTATCCAGGCATTAGCAGCCGGTGGTTGCTTCATGATAATCCATAAAATTGGCAACGCAACTACCGGTGAAATAGAAGAAAGCGTTGAAATAACACCCGTATCACCACCTCTTAAGCCAAATAATAGCAATGACATACCTAGTCCCATTGCTAAAAATCCACTAATAGAAATTTGCATAAAGTACTGCATCGTCATCGGCTCTTTTACGACATGTGTCGCTGATACTTGCTGCTTTAGTTGGCTGATAACGGCTGTTAGCCACAAGCATAAAGCTGCGATACCGACACGCACAGCACTCGCTGCTATAGGGTCAATGCCTGATTCCATTGCAGGTCGAATCAAAATTAAGCTAATCGCTTGGCAAAAGGCTGCGCCTAAGGTGATACTGACACCAATGAGTAGTCTACCTTGAGTTTCCTCTAAAGTGTGGCTCGCCTTTTTATGGCGGCCAAAGGCAACGGCTGTAATAACGCCTGTGGTGATGATGCAGGTGCCAAACAACACAGAAAAAGGTAGTTCTTCGCCAAGAAATATCCAACCTAGGAATACAGTCATCGGTGCATTGAGTGCAAAAATGACGGAATTTCTTCTAGGGCCCATTCGCTTCAAGCCAAGAAACAGTAGAGTGTCACCAAGGTAAATACCGATCAAAGCGCTTAGCACAATTACTTCCCACCAATTGAATAAGCTTTCATGCCAGCCGCCTGTGATTAATGCCATAGCACTCAGCATTACGCAAACAATGGCCATGCGCCACTTATTGAACCTTGCAGGCCCTAGTGCTTTTACGGCATTGATAGAGAAAAAAGGAGAGAGGGCGAAGCAAATGCCCGCACCTATAGCCGCAAGTTGGTAAATCATGATTAAGCCTATTAATTATTGTGTTTAGCTGGATATTTAAACGGGATGGATGACAGCGAGAATATAGTAAACCTTTGATGGGCAACAGTAATGATAGATGTTGAGCGATAGATTTTTCTGATAGCTGTTATAGTTTGTATGTTGATCGCAAGAGTAGGCGTGAAAGCTTAATCGAAAAAAGTAATTGATGGGCTAATTGATAGTAGAAGGGAGGAGTTAATACTGGCTGGGCAATGGTACAGCCAGTAAAAGAAGATTATAAGCCTTCGTATGCGAGCAATGTGAAAACAGGGATATCTGCATCTTCAAGTAATGTAGCGCCTTGAAGATCTGGTAAGTTGATCATTGCCGCGCTTTCGACAACAGTAGCGCCGAGCTTTTTGATGAGTGTGCAAGCAGCTAATAAAGTGCCACCTGTTGCTATTAAATCATCAAATACAAGGACTTTGTCACCAGCTTGTACTGCATCAACCTGCATTTCAATTTCAGCTGTACCGTATTCAAGTTTGTATTCTTGGCCAACGGTTTCACCAGGTAGCTTGCCTTTCTTTCTGACCAGTACTAAAGGAATACCTAATTGGTATGCCATGATCGAGGCGATGAGAAAACCACGTGCATCAATACACGCAATATGAGTGATATCTGCATCGATATAGCGTTGAATAAAGGCATCAGAAACCATACGTAACGCTTTAGGATCTTTAAAGATAGGGGTAATATCGCGAAAGACTACGCCATCTTCAGGCCAGTTATCGATAGAGCGGACTACAGATTTTACATAAAATTCGTCGAATGACATTCTTAAACCTTAATATTTGAAACATTGGGCAATTGCAAGTATAGAACATCAAGTCTTTTATCGTTTGATAAAAAGCATAAAAGAGAAAATATCCTAGGCAGTACGCACTATACACAACTAAACATGCATTGCTAGTGTTAAATGAGAGCAAGTAGTAGGGTAGTTGATAGATAGTGCTAGGTAGTTGATAGATAATTGTTAGATAGCTGCCATATAGTAGCTAAACAGGCTTGCTTGAGGTGGCTAAGAGCTACCTTAAGCAAGCGTCATACAAAAGAAGTTTAACTAAGAGGGGCGTGAACTAGTCTTCTTTGCCGTTTGAAAGCTTGAGCAGCGCTTTAGAATCAAGAATCTCGATTTCTTTGTTTTCAACAGTAATAAGCCCGTTTTTCTGTAAGCGTGTTAAAACACGACTAACAGTTTCTACGGTTAAGCCTAAATAGTTACCAATTTCGTGGCGAGACATCGAGAGTCTAAAGCGAGATTCTGAAAAACCACGTACTTTAAAGCGGTTCGATAAACGTATTAGGAATGTTGCAATGCGCTCATCTGCGTTTTTCTTCGCAAGCAGTTGCAGCATATGTTGCTCATTACAAATCTCTTTACTCATGGTTTTGAGTAGTTGGCGACGCAGCTTAGGCAATTCAACAGAAAGCATATCAAGCTGTTCGAACTGAACTTGGCAAACAGTCGTTGTTTCAAGTATTTTGATGGAATCAGGGCAGATGCCAGTATCGATGCCATTGAGGCCAATTAGATCACCGGGGAAATAAAATCCAGTAATCTGCTCTTCGCCAGAACAGCTAGTCGTATAGGTTTTAACGCTACCTGTTTTAATGGCGTAAACTGATTGAAACTTATCACCTTGTGCACTAAGCGTTTGGCCTTTTGAAAGGGGCTTACTGCGATCAACGATATCATCTAGTTTCGACAGTTCTGTCATATCTAAAGAAACAGCCATACACAGAGAATGAAGATTACAATTGCAGCAATGCTGGTCAGAGTGAGCACTAATATTTTGCGCAGGGATTGTTTGGTTCAAAGTGTTATCTCAATAGCTTTAATAAAATAATTTTTAACTGATCTATGTCAGTTTTTCTAGTATATTAGTGCATGTTTACATAAAAGTTCACAGAAATCTGCTTTTAATTGCATTTTTTAAACATGTGTCCTACCACATCAAAAGTAAATTCAAATAAGTAAAATAACTAATTGATTTTCCCTAACAAATTCTGGGTTTATAAAGCGGTGTTTTTGCAGCTTTTTGGTGACGATTTTTGCTTTAGTATAGCTGTTGTTTATAAATCATTGTCTTATTCTTATAGAGGTACCTATGTGTCGTTGGCTGGCCTATTCAGGCAAAGCAATATTCTTGGAGAAGTTAATTGAGAATCCTTGTAATTCTCTTATCCATCAAAGTTTACATGCAAGTGAGTCTAAAACCGCCATCAATGGAGACGGTTTTGGTTTAGGTTGGTATGGTGAAAAACCTTACCCAGGTATTTATCGTGAAATACTGCCAGCTTGGGCTGATCAAAATTTGTTGAGCTTGTGTAGGCAAATTAGTTCAGGCCTTTTCTTTGCGCATGTTAGAGCATCAACGGGTACTTCAACGTCAAGAGCCAACTGCCATCCTTTTAGTTATAACAATTGGATGTTTATGCACAATGGCCAAATTGCGGATTATGACAAAGTGCGCCGCGATATTGAAAATCTAATCCCGGATGATTGCTACAAAGCGAGAGAGGGGACAACAGACAGTGAAGCTTTATTTTTGGCGCTGTTCCACTTTGGTCTAGAAGATGACCCGATAGGGGCTGTTTCTAAACTTTGTAATAAAGTGAATCAGTTAATGGCTGAAAAAGGTATTACAGACGCCTTTCGCTTTACAGCGACATTAAGTGACGGTGAATGCATTTATGCGTTCAGATACTCATCTGATTGTCGGGCGCCTAGTCTTTATTATCGCTGCGATGGTGAAGGTGTTGTAATTGCCTCTGAGCCGCTCGATATTCAGGAAAAGGAATGGTATCAAGTTGAGCCTGGCCACGGGATTAAAGTTTGTATTCAAAAGAAGCTTCAGCAGTTTTCTATGCAGATTGATTAGTCGCAATTACATAGTATTTAGTCGCGGTTGACGCATAGTTTTGAAAATGCCCTGACTATACTTTTTGCGCAACTAGGCTATGAAGAGAATTCAAAGCGAGCGCTTATAAAGAACCAATAGCTAGTAATGATAATTATAAAGGTAGGTTGAAAGATGGATGATGCACAATTAATCGCAGAAGCGGAAATGTCACCTTGTGTCGGTGTATGTAAGTCAGATGAAGTCACTGGTTGGTGTTACGGTTGTGGTCGTACAGATGAAGAAATCAACGACTGGCAAGAGTATGATGAAGCATTTAGGGAAGATCTTATCGCACCTCTAAAAGAGCGCGTGAAAACCTTGATTGCGCGTCGCAAAGCTGAACGCGGTGGTGGTAAAAGTGGCGGTCGTCGTGGACGTGGACGTGTAGCAAAAGACTAATAATCTGAGCTCTCAGTTTGTAAAAATGAAATGGATGTAACGCAAGGGCGCTTTTCTTTCTAAGAAGGCGCTTTTGTATTTTTAGGGGCTTTAAATTTCGTGTTTTGCTTAACCGCATGCTCCTTAATGAGTACAGTCAAAAGATATTTAAAGCTCTAAATATTATCCATATGAAATAAAAACTAATAAAGCAGTGTTTTAAGAGGGTCGATATGTCTTACCGTTTGGGAATTGATACAGGAGGTACTTATACCGATGCTGTATTGGTCAATGCACAACAAAAGGTTATAGCGACCTATAAAAGTTTAACGACTCGACAAGATTTGGCAGTGGGGATTGGGAAGGCGATCTCAGGGTTACCTGCTGAGCTTCTTCAAGATGTTCAACTAGTCGCGCTTTCAACAACGTTGACGACAAACTCAGTGGTAGAAGGGCGAGGCGCAGAGGTTTGTGCACTTTTAGCAGGCTATAACGAGAACCAGCTTAAGAAAAGTGGTTTAACAGAAATCGTCACAAAAGGGGGCGCTTTTCTATTAAGTGGTGGCCATGATGCAAATGGCAACGAAAAACAGGCGCTAGATGAAAGCGCTGCACGTGATGCTATTTTAAAATTAAAAGATTCTGTATCTGCCTTTGCGATATCGAGCATGTTTGCGACGCGCAACTCTGCTCACGAAATAAGATTGCGTGCCTTGGTAGAAGAGATAAGCGGTAAGCCTGTGGCCTGTGGTCACGAACTTGCTAGCAGTTTAGGAGCGCCGCAACGGGCTTTAACGGCTGTGTTAAATGCGCGAATGATTCCCTATATTCAGCAGCTTATTCAATCCGTAAAATCGATTTTAGAACGCCTTGAAATTACGGCGCCGCTGATGATTGTTAAAGGCGATGGCTCTTTAGTAAATACGTTTACCGCTCAGCTGCAGCCGGTAGCTACCGTGTTGTCAGGCCCCGCTGCCAGTGTGATAGGAGCCTGTGCATTAAGTGGCTTAGAAAATGCCATAGTGGCTGATATGGGAGGCACAACCACGGATATTGCAGTCGTTACTAATGGGCGGCCTAAATTAAGTGCAGAGGGTGCGCAAATAGGTGACTGGCAGCCAATGGTTGAAGCAGTCAAAGTGTACTGTGTGGGATTAGGGGGAGACAGTGAAATTCATATGAGCGCTGCCAGTGGCTTAAAGATAGGTCCCCGCAGGGTTGTGCCTTTAAGTTTACTTGCCAGTGAATATCCATGGATTGTCAAACGCTTAAACCAGCAGCTGAACGCTTATCCTAATGCTAGGCACAATAAATTTGTCGTGCGTATGGAGTCTGATGCCAATTTGTTGCAGCAATTGAGTGATAAAGAGCAGCAAGCTTGGCAGCTATTGTTAGAAGGCCCCGTCGAGCTAGATGAAATTACTGAAAAAGATAAAGACATCGCAAGAGCAATGGGTAAATTACAGCGCTTAGGCCTTGCGATTTACACAGGATTTACACCTACAGATGCTGCCCATGTTTTAGGGTTAAGTAATCACTTAAATATTGAAGCTGCCAATTTAGCTGCGAAAATTTGGTCTAGCCAAATGCGCTGTTTATATGGCATTGGTAAGTGGAAAAATGGCGATGCCGTTGGGCCAAGTGAGGAAGTACATCAATTAGTCACTAAACGTATCAGCAATACTTTAATAGAGGCGAGTTTAAGTGATAGTGATAAATTATCTCAGGCGCGCGCAAGTAAATTGACCGAGCTTTTAACGCAGCTCATTTTCAGTGGTGACGGTAGTGCTTCTGACTCTCTGTTTAATTTAGAATTTAATGCTGGCTATCCGCTAGTTGCCGTAGGCGGACCTGCCTCTAGCTATTACCCAAGTGTTGCTAAAGCCTTAGGCGTTGAGCTTCATTTGCCTGAGCATGCAGAAGTGGCTAATGCTGTCGGAGCAGTGATGGGATCGGTTGTCCAGCGCGCACAAGTGACCGTTTCTCAGCAATCAGTAGGTATCTATTATATTTACAACAAAGAGGTGCCTCTGCAATTTACAAATCTAGAAGAAGCATTTGTCAAAGCAGAGCAAATGGTTAGTGAGCAGGCGACTATGCAAGCACAAGCTGCTGGGGCTCGTGATGTGGAAATAAGCCTTAAGAGAATCGATAACCAAGTTAAACATGAAATTGACGGAGACTTGTTTTTAGATTGTGTAGTTGAAGCTACAGCAACCGGAAGACCTAGTTACCGCTCTGAGTGATCTAGCTCAATTGATAAAATACAGTGTGAATGCTGTGTTTTATCAATATTTTAAACGAGTGTGAGAGTCAGCTTGTTGACTAAGGAGCATGCGATTAAGTCCCAAACACATTTTATGCCCTCGGGTATTGGCGTACAGGATATTTCGTCATTGAGACAATGCTTTACCCAAAGGGCACGATGACAGGCGGGTTGGTTGTCCAGCGAAAAGCATTAACAAAGTTCACGGTATATACTGTACGCCCACAGGGTGGATAGCTAAGCGGCCGCCTTTGTTAAAATACTTGTAAAGGAGTGGCCATTCACTGTGTAATTTTGCGCGGATTAGCATGCCCTTTGGGTACTGGCTCCTTAGTTATTCACAGAGAAGATCTGGGGACTTGATCGCATTTTGACTAATGGCAGCCGAGTAATTTGTAAGTACTATCACTCTCTTTTAGATTAGGGAGATTGAATCCAACTAATTGATCAACCTCCGACATTTGAGCTCTTTTTGTGCAAAAATCATCAGCGCGTTGTGCACTTTGCTGCATTACAAAGCTTGCACTATTGCCTTTATGATCATAAATAACTTTGAAATAGCCAGCAGGCACTTGGTGTGGTTCATCAGAGCCTGGAAGTTGTGGCATATCACTATTAAATAATGGCCCTGTAATTACAAAGAGAGACTTTTTGTAGCTTGAGGCTGAGCGCACAGCATCTTCAAGCTGTTTCCAAGGCCCTTGGTTTAAATTTTTGTTTTGCGGGGTGATATTGCTTAAATGATTAAGCTCAGACCAATACCGTGAGCCAGCAAATGAAGCCAGTGGTGCCTGATGGCCTCTATCAGCTTTTAGCTCACTGCTATTGGCGTTTTTGTAGTCCGCTTTTTCCAACGTTTTGTCGCTATCTAGTAATGGGTCATCTATCCAGACTCTGCCAGGAGTTGTGCCAAAATTAGTTGGCGTGACTTCATAAGCGACCCAATCGGCAAACTTTGTCGATGGGTTGTTAGACAGTGCATAGAGATGTGCAAAAACTAAGTCATTATCACTAGGGTTAGTAGGGCAGCCCTGGGGGCAATGGACTGACAAAACAGCACTGTGAGCAGGTAAAGTGATTAACGACACTAAACCTGTCATTGCAATGGTGGTAGCTGTGGCGAGATTTGAGCTTGCATATATAGCTAGCTTTGATGTGTTCTTAGTGATTGACAAAGAAGTGTTATTCAGTAGCCGCGTTAGCGGTTGAAAGACAACTCCCATTTTCATGAGACTTTTCATTAAATAAATACCAATATAAAGATTAATGCAGCGTCTAATATTCTAAGGAAAAAGTGAAGTAGAGCTTTTTATTACCTATTCTTGATCGGCGAGTAGTGCTTGCTTGATCTGCTCGACAACCCGGCTTGGTAAGCGTTTGAGATAAATGCTATTGGTTTGATCATCAAACTCAATATCTTTACCAGACCCCGCTAAGCCAAGGGACTTCTTTGAAAAATCCAAAGACCAGTTGTCGGCTTTTGCTTTTACCTTCGTAATTGCTGTCAAGGTGTGGTTGTGTGGCTGAAATTCTTGGGACACACTGTATTCGTTGCCATTGGCAAACTTGCTGAATGTGCCGGAGAGCGTCTCGGCTTGTTCGGAAGGGACGTGGCTGTTTAAAATTTGCTCTACATCTGGCAGGTTGGCACTTTGTTTGTCGCTGCGCTGTGAGCTCAAGTAACTAACAACATCTTCAACTACTTGTTCACGCTGCTCTTGCATGCCGTTTTGACTACAGAAATCACGGGCGGCACGAATAAGTTCGCTGGTTGATTTCTTAGAAGCAACCACATCGGTACAGCCAAAAGCACTAGTGAAAAACGCTGCATCAGCTTTGTCTTTGCCGCCCATAAAACTTAAGTAGCTGTCTTTTTCTAAACCAAAAGAGGTCATGTTAATTTTGGCTGCTTGATGAAGCTTGCCTAAGTCGACTTCTCTTACTTGTGTCGGGTTTAAGTTTTCGTTGAACGAAATTCCCGTGCGATTGGTGACTAAGCCAACCAATAAATATTCAAATTTATCATCTTGATATTGCGTGAAAATAACATACCCGCCACACGCCGATTCACTAGAGACCTTACCCATTGCAAGTGCTAGTTGATCAATGCCCACATCTGCTAGTGTTAGGAAGTCATCGGCCGTTTGCTCGCTTTGGCTATATTCCTCAAAGGCGTTAATAAAAACTAGCCCTTCTTCGTTTTCGCGATTAAAGGCACCATGGGTTAGCGTTGCTCTTCTAGCCAGAGAGTTGTTCAATGAGATAACGGTTTCTAATGCAAACGGATTATCAGTATCACAACTACCGCCTAGGTCACTAATGTATGGCTTTTGGCTATCGCTGACTTGCAGCTCACGAATAACGAGATTTTTTAATTCCACGACAAACTCTCTGGTCATTAAAATGAAAATAAGAAGAGCATATTTTAGAGAATAGTCTCTGAACAGCAAGTCATTTTTAATATCAGTGAGCTCCTTGCATAAAAGTGCCTAGCTTTGGCGATAAATCAAAGAAAAACGGCAGTTTACAATACAAAGTAGCGAAGGCTTGCGGGACTAAATTAATGAAAGACTGAAAATTCTTTAGCCTAGAAGATAGTTAAATCGAATTTTTATCCTAAAATTAATGTAGGGACATAAATAGTAGAAGTTAAGGTTATTTATTACTGGGATATAACGATGGTTAACGATATTTGGTTGGAGTTAGAGTCAGGAAAAAATAACATTTTAGATTTGTCTGGATTGATGGGGAATGAAGACGTTTATATGGACAATCTAGAAAGTTATTTGTTCTTTGAACAGCAGGGTGATGATCTTCGTGTCTATATTGATGAAGGCGGTAGTTTTAGCGGGGAGAGTGTTGATTTAAGCAAAGCGACGGAGGTCGTTCTTTTACACGATACTGTTATGTTTAGTGACGACTTTAACGATATTATTAAGCAGTTATTACATAACGGCCAAATTTTGATGGGGTATGAATAAGAAAGGCTTGCTCTGTGTAGATAAAACCGTACCTCTTACGAGTATTTTTTTGCGTCGCCGCCAGTAATTAAGGATAATGCCCGAAAAATTAACGAGTCATTACTCTTGTCCTTAAACAATCATTCATCACTGGCACATGCTAGTAAATTTCAATTATCGACCAAGCCTAGCGTGCTGGATATTATTGATCCAAGGGTGAAGGTTATAGCCACGCTAATCTTTGCCTTTAGTGTTGTCTTGGGGGAGCAAATCCCTGCGCTACTTTTATCACTCGCCGTTGCACTTGGATTTGCCTGTGTTGCAAAGCTACATTTTAAATCGACCCTTAAACGCTTACTAGCCATGGATATGTTCATGTTCGTGTTATTGGTTATTTTACCTTTTACTGTCGAAGGGGATGAAATTTATAGTGCTTTTGGTCATACCGCAAGTTGGCAGGGTTTGGAGCAGGGGATAAAAATTGCACTCAAAGCGAATGCTGTTGTATTAATGTTGTTTGCGACGATTAGCACAATAGCTAACAGTGCATTGGCGAGCACTTTGGTGTGGTTACGTGTTCCAGATAAATTGATTCAACTACTCTTTTTTACTTTGCGTTACTTGTCCGTGATTGTTGAAGAATTTCTTCGCTTGCGTCGTTCAATGCGCGCAAGAGCATTTGTCATGGGCTTTAATTGGCATACTTGGCAAAGCTTAGGTTACCTCATTGGTATGATGATTGTGCGTGCGATGCAGCGATCAGAGCGCATAGTGCAAGCAATGAAGTGTAGGGGCTATACTGGTCAATATTTTAGTTACTATCCGATGCGTTTCAAGCGTTGTGATGCGCTTTACAGCGTGTTTTGTACAGTGTTAATCGTGTTTATTTCTTATTTGAACTTCTCTTAAAAGGCTACTTTAGTGTCCCAACAAAATGTTCAACTTGAAACTGTCCTACAAATGTCGGGGTTTAGTTTTCAGTATCCAATGCGTGAAAAGGTGCTCAATGATGCCGCTCTTGATCTTAAAACAGGTGAAAAAGTTGCACTGGTTGGGGAAAACGGTGCTGGTAAAACGACGCTGTTTCATTTGCTGACAGGGTTAATTAATCGCCAGTCAGGGAAATTGCTGTGTATGGGAAAAACGATTGAATCTGAAGCGGATTTTGTATATTTAAGGCAAAAAGTCGGGTTGGTTTTTCAAGATCCTGATGATCAGCTGTTCTGCCCAAGTGTTTTAGAAGATGTGATGTTTGGTCCTCTCAATCAAGGCTTTGGAATGGATGAAGCCAAACGTAAAGCAGTACGGGTGCTTGAGCAGCTGAAACTGGGGCATTTAAGCGAAAATATGGCCTCGCAGCTTTCAGGTGGGGAAAAAAGAATGGTCACTTTAGCCTCTGTTTTAGTGATGGAGCCGCAAGTATTGCTATTAGATGAGCCAACCAACGCTCTAGATGTGAAAGCTAAAGCTAGACTGCTAGCAGTGTTGCAAGCATTGCCCCAATCGATGTTAGTGATTTCTCACGACGCTGAATTTTTATCAGCGTTGACTGATCGTAAATTATCATTACACAATGGGAAATTACAGGATGATGTGTGACTTTATCAAGAATTAGCAACTCAAAGATTAATACTTATTAGATAAAGCACTCAGGAAATTAAGGAAATAAACATGAAGAAGCTAACACTAAACAAATTATCAAGATTAAAAGCGCCAGCGTTGTGCTTAAGTACAGTCGTCTTTTTAGCTGCTTGCTCAGACTCTCAACCAACTGCGGATAATAGCTCAACAAATCTCACTCAAGAGAAAGAAGCCGTTGTTGAAAAGACAGAGCCAGCCGTTGTTGTCGAAGAGAAGTCGACACAAAGTGCTGCTAATTCAGACACTAAGGCTGATATTAAGCAAAAACTTAAAGAAGTGAAGCAAGTGGTTGTTGAGTCTACTTCTAAGGTTGTAGATGTGACGAAAGAGGCAGGTAAAGATGTGTTGAGTAAATCATCTGAAGTGGCAAAGGAGATAGGTGAAGAGGCTGTTAATCAGTTACATGCCGTGAGTGGAGATGCATCGACTGTTGCTAAAGATGTGGCAGAAAAATCATTAGATGAAGTTGAAAAAGCGGCAAGCTTGGTCAATCAAGTTGTCAGCGATGCTATTTCGAATGCCGATAGTGAGAAAGTCAAAGCTGTGATTGATCAAAGTGCAGAAGCTGCAAAGGCTGTGAGTGAAAAAGCGATTGATAAAGTACAGGCCTTATTGCCCAAAAACTAAGCTGCCCAAAAACTAAGCGGCCTAAAAATTAAGCGGCCTAAAATTAAGCGCAAAAAGCCTGTAGTGCTTGGTGAAAATATTATTATTAATGCTCGCCAAGCTATAGGAAAAGTCGCTTCTAAGTTAATGCAATATAAATATCATCTGTTTGTGTTTTGTAAATCATACTGTGTTGATATATATCACCTTTTTAAAGAAGCAAAGAAGGCTATTAACACACAAATATGTTAAATGTGGGCTTGCAATTCGACTATCGGCGCTTTATTTTACAGCGATGTCGAATTTAAGAGTGCAAAATGAAAACAAATAAAAAACTTGCGGCCCCCGATACAAATACCGATATAGATCCATCATCACCGCTTCAGTTTGTGATCGGGCTAATGCCCGGAAAAATCATGGACATTCAGATAAATTCTCCTTGCTTAGTGAGATTGAAGCTTCCCCTGATCGGTTACGAATTGGGTAAATATATTATCTTAAAATACCCCGCTTCTTTCAGTATCCAAGAATATGCAGATGTATTGCAAGAAGGTAATACTGTCGTCGTTAGATACATATTAGAAGGAGACAAAGGTGAGTGTGTCGCATTTTCAACGACGATTCGTGCTATTACAACGATCCATGAAAAACTTGTTTTCCTTAATTACCCCAAAACAGTTGAAAACCGTCAGTTGAGAAGTGCGCAACGACAGCAAATTCACATTCCTGCGAAAATAGAAATGCTATCTGACGATGGCAAGGTTATTGGTAATGCTGTGGCTGGCGTAATAAGAGATATTTCTGATAAAGGCTGCCAATTTTCATTTAAAAGTGCGGGAGCGAATAAACAAGCCAGAAAAGCCAATGTTTTGCTTTCAATCCTTTATGGTGCAAATGCACAAGCAGTGCAGGTGCGTGCAATGGTACGTAATAGCCGAAATGAGCACGGTGTTATTTATGTGGGCATTCAATTTGAAGATAAGCCCAACAAAGATCTCAATGAGCTTTTAGAGTCGATAAAGATTGAAAACTTTTAATTTGAGTTTAGATCTTTTTATATCCCACAAAATATCTGCTTTGGTTTGATTATCGACATAGTAAAATGAGTGAAAGCTGATTATGATAGTGGCGATATTTTTTAACGCATCATTTTCACCCATTTAGCACAGAGTAAAATGTAATTATGTCGACAGTAAATAAGATAAAGGTAGGTATTTTAGGGGCTTCTGGTTATACAGGTGCTGATTTAGTTCGCCTAGCAGCATCACATCCATATATGGATATTCGCGTCCTTACAGCCAACAGCCATGCCGGTAAGCCTTATGGGCAGGTCTATCCTCATTTAGCTTCAATGCAACTGCCTGATTTAATTACAATTGAAGAAGCTAACTGGTCAGAGCTTGATGTTATTTTCTGTGGTTTACCGCACGGAACAACACAAAAGATTGTTGCCTCTTTACCTGAACATGTAAAAGTAATTGATTTGTCAGCCGATTTTAGATTGCGTGATACGGCAACTTATCATGAATGGTACGGTCACGAGCACTTTGCACCTCAGTTACAAGAAAATGCTGTTTATGGCTTATCTGAGCACTACAGAGAAGATATCAAAAAGGCTAATTTAGTCGCCTGTCCAGGTTGCTATCCTACAGCGGCTCTTATGATGTTAATTCCTTTGTTAAAAGCTGAATTACTAGATAAAAACTCACTCATTATCGATGCCAAATCAGGTTTAACAGGTGCTGGACGTGGTTTGAAGCAAAACACGCTGTTTGCTGAAGCTGGAGAAGGCTTTAGTGTTTATGGCGTAGCAGGGCATCGTCATGCCCCTGAAATTGAGCAGGAGCTTTCAGCGGCTCAGGGAGATGATGTAATGGTGAGTTTTACGCCACATTTGATTCCAATGAACCGTGGTGAGTTTGTATCAACTTACGCCAACTTAGCCCCTGGTGCGAGCATTAATGATGTACGTGAAGTGCTTTCTCAAACTTATAAAGATGAGCCGTTTGTGCATCTACTTGCCGCTGGTGCACCAATCGGCACGCAGTTCGTTAGAGGCTCTAATCAATGTTTACTATCTGTCCATGAAGATAGAGTACCCGGCAGAGTGTTGCTGTTTTCAACACTGGATAACTTAGTGAAAGGCTCATCTGGCCAAGCCATTCAAAACATGAATATTATGTTTGGCTTTGAAGAAACACTCGGTTTAATGCAACAGCCTATGTTTCCTTAAAAACGGTTTGAAAGAGATAAGGCACTTAGTTGATTAGTGCCTTGTTATATTTTCTAAATCAATTAAAACAATAAGTTAGAAGTGGTTATTCACACTATTTACTGACCGTTATAAGCCAGTCTTACTTGTTCTGATATAATTTTCACACCGCGCTCAACCGCCTTTTCATCAGCGGCATAAGAGACACGAATGCACTCGTGCTTATGTTGCCATGTATCTTCAATGCCAATGAAAAAATTGTGCCCAGGCACAACAATCACACCACACTTTTTGAGGCGCTGATAAAGCTCTTCGCTGCTAATAGGTAAGTCTTTAAACCATAGCCATAAAAAAATGGCTCCTTCTGGTTTATGAATGCGAAAAGGTAGGCCTGCAAGCTGCTGTTTGAACCAGCTGGCAGTTTGCATGGCTCGCTGCTGATAAAATGGCGTGATGTATTTGTTACTAAGGCGTGAAATTTCACCATCTCTAAATAGAGTACGGCTAATGGCCGGGCCTAGTGAGCCACAAGATAAGCTAATCACAGTGTTGGCATTGTTGTAAGCTTGGATGATTTCTTCAGAGGCAACGATGATGCCTGTGCGAACGCCCGGTAAGCCCAATTTAGATAGGCTGAGAACTAAAATAGTATTTTCATTCCAGTGCGGCTTTGCATCGTTAAAAATAATATTTGGGAAGGGTAAGCCATAGGCACCATCTATTATAAGCGGTATATCTTTTTCAATCGCAATCTCATCTAAATGTGCGATTTCGTTGTCGGTTAGTACATTTCCTGTTGGGTTTGTCGGTCTTGATACGCAAAGTGCTGCAGCGGATTGATTGATATTGAGCTCTTTGAAATCTACTCTATATTTGAATTCGTTGTCATCAAGTAATTCGATTTTGGGCTCAGTTGCACTAAAAAAGTTTTCGCTAGTGCCAATATCTGCATAACCCAAATATTCTGGGGAAATAGGTAAGTGAATGGTGCGCTGGCTGCCATCACTCATAGTCCCTGCAAACATATTATAAAGTATGAAAAAAGCACTTTGGGAGCCGTTAGAAATAGCTATGTTGCGCTCTGAAATTGGCCATTTGAATTGAGCTTTCAAAAAGGTGCTAATTTCTTGCAAAAATGTTGGCTCACCTTGAGGAGATTGGTATTTTCCCAGTAGATCGAACTGTTGCTGCGGGTCGTCTATTAATGCTTGTAGCTTTTGCTCAAATACTGCTTCCATTTCTGGGATTTTCCCAGGGTTCCCACCACCCATTAAAATGGCGTTGGGGTTTTCCCGTAACGCATTTCCTAAATCATCCATTAATTCTACCGCACCTGAACGTGCAGAAAATTTCTCACCAAAAGCTGATAGCTGCAAAATGTACTCTCAAAATTTAAGTTATTAATTATGTGGTAAGTCGTATGAGCTTACTTGAAAGTGAATGTTTCAAGTTATTTAATCGACGTGCCAATGGCGCTAAGGTTACCGATATTTTTAATCAATTCAAGTGATCAGTTTACGAGGTGCCCTTAAGACTTGTTGCAGAAATCCAGAGAGTGATAAAAACCAATAAAAACGGGGTAAAGGTGGGTGGTTGACTTAGAAAGCCGCTCAGCAGCCATCATTATTAGAATGAATTGGTAAGAGTTCATATGAAACAAACGTTTTAAAGGGCTAGGGATGATTGCTGACTGTTTGGTTGTAATTTGGTCGGTATAGGATTTATTCTTAAGTCATGAGGTTTGAGAGGTTTAATAAAATTATCAATGACAATTTACAGTAAATTAAAAAATAAAAATTATATTAACCAATGGTTTGTTTTTTTTGGGGAAAGTTTTCAATGATAGTATAGTCGATAAGATGTCGTTAAACTTATTCCATTAACTGTAAACAAAGATAAAAATTTACTTATCTGTTGGTTCTTTCTGCCAGCATTTCTTGTGTTTGTTGTTTTCGATACGTACCTAGGATTGGTCATGAAAAAGAACTGGAATTGGTTAGAAGATAGTGATTCAAGTACGTTTGTATCACCGCACTGCCTTCGCTACGAGAGTACCTTATTAGAGCTGTTTGATGCTGTGATCAAAGCTGCGGAATCAGCTTGGGATATGTCCTGTTCAGTGTTGCTCGTTAACCTTTTAGAAAACACCCTTCACACAGCAGCAGCGCCGAGTTTACCTGCCTTTTACAGCGAAACTGTTGACGGTATTAAAATTGATGCAGATGTTGGCTGCTGTGGTAGTGCTGCTTTTTATAAGCAAATGGTGATTGTTGAAGATATTCAAAACAGTACTAATTGGCAGATCTATTCATCACTTGCCAGAGATGCCGGTCTAGCCGCATGTTGGTCAATCCCGATCTTGAATGGTGATCAAGATGTATTAGGTACCTTTGCATGTTATTTCTCAACGGTTCAAGCGCCTAATACGCGGCAAATTGCCTATATGGAAGAGGTGAGTAAGACTTTGGCAGTGGCGATTGAGCAGCATCGCATGCAAAGAGTTATCACGCGGCTGTCTAATTTTGACCCTTTAACTGGGTTGCATAATCGCAGTAGTTTTCGCAGAGATTTACAACACAAAATTGAATCTCAACAACCTCTCGCGCTATTATTTTTGGATTTAGATAATTTTAAAGAAATAAACGACAGTTTAGGTCACGAAGCTGGCGACAAAATGATTCAAGTCATCGGTGAAAGATTACTTACATTGAGTGATTCAAACATTACTTTTTCAAGGATCGGCGGGGATGAATTCACTGTTGTTCATACCACTTTGCAGAGTAAAGAGCAGCTGCAAGTGTTTTCGCAGTCGCTGATTGAACTGATTAATCAGCCTGCTCATTTTTATGGCCACACAATGGAAGTAGGGGCGAGCATCGGGATTGCGATGTACCCAGAACATGGAGCGGGGATATCGCAATTAATGAAGCATGCTGATATCGCGATGTACCATGCCAAAGGCGCTGGTAGAAATTGCTGTTGTTTTTTTGATGGTAAGATGCAAAGAACATTGCTTGAACGTTTAGAGATGCAAAAGGCTTTACGCAGCGCATTTGAAGATCAGCAGTTTGATGTTTATTTTCAGCCTCAAGTGAATACCCTAAGTGGTGACTTAGTGAGTGTGGAGGCGTTATTGCGCTGGCACCATCCTACAAAAGGATTGCTAATTGCTGAAGATTTTATTGAATCGGTTGAAACTATTGGCTTTAGTAAAGTTATTGATCTTTGGCTGATTGAAAAGAGCTGCGAGACAATGATGTCACTCGGTTTAGATATTGCGCTATCGGTTAATTTGTCGGCTTTGTATTTGTCCAGAGAGTGTTTTCCTGGGAGAGTATTGGCTATTTTAGAGCGAACTGGGTTTGCAGCTGAGAAATTAGTGTTTGAATTAATAGAGCGCACGTTAACGCCTGATACAAGCATTGCCTATCCCGTTATGACGTTATTGCAAGAAAAAGGGGTTCGCTTTTCGATTGATAATTTTGGCAATAGCTACTCTTCTTTAAACTATCTTAAAAAGTTGCCCATTAGCGAAGTGAAAATCGATAAATCCTTTGTCGAAGGAATTGATGTTGATAAGGTTGATCGTGTTATTTGTCGAAACCTTTGCACCATGGCAGGCGATTTGGATCTTCACATCGTGGCAGAGAGTATAGAAAAAGAAGCGCAAAAAGAAGCGCTTAAAGCAATGGGCTGCGATACCATTCAAGGTGTGTTGATTAGCGATCCGCTATCGCCTGAACAGCTTGCCGCTTATGTTGATAATATTAGTAAAGCCACTTAAGAATATCTGTATCAATCGTTAAATGCCCAAAGAGGCGTACTAGGTCTCTAATTATTCAGCTTTCTCCACAGTGTGCTGCGGCTTATGCCCAATTTTTTAGCGGCTAAAGTACGGTTGTTATTACAGTTTTTAAGTACCGCTTGAAGCTGTTGTTGCTCTATCTCATCTTTGCTTTGTTGTAATGACATTAAGCTTGATATATCGCTAGGTGAGCTATTAAAGGCCAAGCTAGCTGCTAGTTCTTCTTCAATATCAGTAAAAGGCATTTGTGCTTTAAACATTATAGAAAGCCTTTCAATTAAGTTTTCAAGCTCGCGGATATTGCCAGGCCATGGGTAGCAAATTAACTGCCCTAGTGAGTTGTCAAGTAATGGGGCATAAAGCGTTTTTGAAACGCCTTTTAGTTTAAAAAAGTGCTGAACAAATAAAGGAATATCATCAATCCGCTGTGACAGTGTTGGTACGCTCAAATTCAGGACGTTCAAGCGATAATATAAATCTTCCTTAAACTGATTGTCGCCCACCATGTTTTTTAAGTCGCGGTTGGTTGCTGCAATAATACGACAATCAATGGGCAGTACCGTATCTGAACCTAAGCGCATGACTTCTTTTTCTTGTAGCACTCTTAATAAGCGGCCTTGTAGACTAAACGGGAGCTCTCCTATTTCATCTAAAAAGATAGTGCCTGTGTTGGAAAGCTCAAACAAGCCTGCCTTACCGTTTTTATTAGCGCCAGTAAATGCCCCTTCATCATAGCCAAACAAGGTGCTTTCAAGTAATGGCTCCGGAATAGAGGCGCAATTGATGGCAACAAAAGGGCGGCTAGCGCGCGAGCTCGCTAAATGGACACCTTGAGCAATCAGCTCTTTACCTGTCCCTGTTGCACCTTGGATTAAAATAGTGGCATCGGTTTTGGCAAAGTGTTGAGCCTTTTCAATGAGCTTTTTAATGCTATTGTTTTCGCCGACAATATTGTCCAATGAGTTTTTGGCGACTAAGTTTTTAAGTTGGGTATCTAACCGTAAGCTTTGCTCTGCTTTGCGCACAGTTTTTACATCTTGAAATGAAGCGACAGCACCTATTAACTTACCTTGATTGAAAACACCCATTCGGTTGCTGAGAATTTGTGTGTTGCCTATAGTCATTAATTGATTGTATTTAGGCTTCTTGCTTTTAATAACTTGCTCTAAACCAGAGTTGGGTATGACATTAACGATAGGTTGGTTGATGCTCTCTAGTGCGTTTAAACCTAATATCTTTTCAGCAGCAGGGTTGAGCTCTTCTACTTTCATATCAGCATCTACATAGATAATACCATCTTGGACTGCGCGTAAAATAGCCTCTAGCTTTTCGCGCTTTTCGCGCTCTGCACGCAATGAAAAAGCTAATTGTTGTGCTGATACGAGTGCTTGGTGGATTGCATCTTGAGAGTAAATAAAGACACTTTGCGCTTGTAAAGAGGCGGCGATATCACAAACATGGCTTGCACCTATGATAATGCTGTCAGGCTGTTGCACCACATTTAAGACAGTATCTATTGCTTGGGCAACACTGTTGAAAGTGTACTGTTCTACTTTGAGATTAAATAGGCTGGCGTATCTATCAAGCTGCTCGATTGGTTGGCTGTAATTGATGAAAACAGCTGATTTAGCTAGTCGCTGTGCTTGCCAAAGCGCTTGCATGACATCAAAACCTGATATTTGAATTTTTAGCAGTGGAGTGTCGAGGGCCATGGCTTCAATCATCGCCGCGTTTCCGCCCCCTGCGACAATCACTTCTATATCGCGACGTTTATCCAAGGCGATCACTTCGCTGCGATTTTGTTCTGCGATGTACTCATGCAGTTCAAATTCTACCTGCCATTGGGCGTTTTGGCGCTCATTATTAAGTAATTTACTGAGCCTTTCTTGCGAGACAAATGCAATTTTACCAGACACGCTAATTCCTTTTTTTAGTCATCACTGTTTCATGGGGTGTTTTATGAACTGTTTCATTGTGAATCAATTGTTTCATATATGAAATTAAAATACGACCGTATAATTGCGGGGTTTTAATTAAATTCTAATAAATCAAAGGCTTGTAATTTTTGGCCTGTTTCATGCTTATTCCATATTGTTAGAGCAGTAAGGGTAAAGTAGTAATCTTTTTTGCTCATAATTCAACGAGAATAAAAAATCACAACGACTAGATGTGCCAGTAAGCAGAAATAAAGAATTCAATTTCGAGCAGCGCTTATGCCAGAGAATTTGATTATTTCCACTTCTAAGATGTTGTCTAAACAAAGAGAGCCCAATGACTGATAAATCTGCGCAAGATAAAAAAACCGCTAAACCATTAGAAGGGTTGACTGTCCTTGAGCTAGGGCATTTTATCGCCGCGCCTCACTGCACGCGATTAATGGCCGATTTAGGTGCCAATGTCATCAAAGTTGAAGCGCCTAATACGGGTGATCCTGTTAGAACTTGGGGAATGGCTAAAGAGGGGAATACCCTTTGGTGGTCTGTTCATGGGCGTGGCAAACAATGCGTCACGCTTAATCTGAAAACGGCAGAAGGAATTGAAATCACCAAAAAGTTGATCGCGAAGGCTGACATTGTCGTTGAAAATTTCAGGCCCGGCCAGCTTGCTAAATGGGGGTTGGATTATCAACAAATGCAAGCGCTCAATGTGGGCATTATTTTAGTGCATATTTCAGGTTACGGACAAAGTGGCCCTTACAGAGATAGGGTTTCGTTTGGCTCTATCGGTGAAGCCTTTGGCGGTATTCGCCACTTAACGGGTTATCCAAAAGAGGTCAGTGATTTACCCCCTGTGAGAACAGGGGTGAGTTTAGGTGATAGCTTAGCGGGTATGTTTGGTGTCATCGGGGCGCTTAGTGCCGTTTACGAGCGCGATGTGGCAGGTACAGGTGTGGGGCGTGAGGTGGATGTGGCGCTGTATGAATCTGTTTTTAGTTTAATGGAAGGCTCCCTACCTGAATATGGTGAGTTCTCGGCGATTAGGCACCCAACGGGTTCTGCTATTCCAACAGCAGCGCCTTCTAATACCTATAAGTGTGCAGATGGAATGTGGTTAGCAATTGGTGCTAATGGCGATAAAATTTTTAAGCGTTTATGTGAAGTAATAGGTAAGCCGGAACTGGGTGAAAGCGAGCTTTACGATTCAAATCCAAAGCGCGTTGCGAATGCGCCTTTATTGGATAACCTTATCGAAAACTGGACGTTACAACAAGATTCTAAGTTTGCCGAGAAGCTGTTATTAGATAATGATATACCAGCAGGGCGTTTGTTAAATATTCAAGATTGCGCCACTGATCCACACTATCTGGCAAGAAAGATGGTGATGCAAGTTGCTGATCCACGATTTGGTGAAGTAAGCCATCCTGGCATTGTGCCAAAATTTGAGGGACAAGGCAGTGATATAAGCTGGGCGGGGCCAGAGGTAGGTGCGCATAATCAGCAGGTTTATCAAGATCTATTGAAAATGGAGCCGCAGCAAATCGAGCAGTATATTGCCAAGGGTGTGATATGAGTGCTGTCAATATTATTGAAGTAGCACCGCGTGATGGTTTTCAGTCAGTCGTTCCGCTTATTCCTGTAGAGGCTAAATTAGCAATGATCGACACACTGGCTGACTCTGGCCTTAAGTCGATAGAAGTCGGTGCATTTGTGCATCCCAAAGCGATCGCGCAGATGGCGGATATAGAGCAGGTGCTTACAGGTATTGAGCACTCAACAACTCTAAAGCCAGAGTATGAGCGCGTAGTATTAGTGCCAAATGAGCGCGGGGCATTAAACGCCGCGCAGGCCCCTTGCGATCGATTGAATTTTGTATTTTCAGTGAGTGAAACACATAACTTAAAAAACGTCCGTAAAACCCTTGAGCAATCCTTAGCAGAACTGGAGTTAGTGCACAAAGTGGTTGAGGCAAATCCACAGCTGTCTTTGCGAGTGAGTTTAGCCACCAGCTTTGATTGTCCATTTGAGGGTACTGTCGATGAAGCGCTGTGTTTACAAATACTACAGCTGGCTATTAAAAGGGCACCGTGTGCACAAATTGCATTATGTGACACAACAGGTAAAGCGCACCCTTTTGCAGTAGAGCGCTTATTTGATAAGGCATTGTCTATTACCCCTTCATCAACACCAATTGTTTTCCATTGTCATGATACCTATGGCTTAGGTATTGCCAATGTGGCAGCAGCTTATCGCTCGGGTGCTAGGCATTTTGATAGTGCAGTGGCAGGTTTTGGCGGCTGCCCTTTTGCGCCGGGAGCAAGTGGTAATGTTGCCACAGAAGATGTGGTGTATTTCTTTGAAAGCGCAGGAATTGATACAGGTGTTGATGTCAGCAAATTGAATAGGGCAATTTGCCTTGCAGAGCAGATTGAAGGGGCGCAGTTAGGTGGCTCTATTCGCCAGTTAAATCGGCATCAACTTTAATAACATTCAAAAATTTAACACAATAAAATAACAAAGAGGGAAGGAAATGAAGTCACTTAAATCAGGTTTAGCAATCGCTCTATTAGGCGCGGCTATTTCAATGCCAGCACTGGCTGAAACGACGTTGCGTATCTCGTTGCAGCTACCGCTAAAGCACCATTTAGGCCAAAATTTGCTGCAATTTAAAGAGCAAGTAGAAAGCGAGAGCAAGGGGGATTTGAAAATAGAAATCTACCCATCAGCTCAGCTATATAAAGATAAAGAAGTACCAAGTGCTGTCGCCTCTGGTGCCATCGAAATGGGTGTTGCTTCTTTGGCGCGCTTTGTTGGAACGGTACCAGCGGTCGATCTTTTTTATGTGCCTTTCATGTTGCCATCTGAAGAAATGGTTAAAAAAGCAACGGCGCCAGGTTCTGCTGTTCGCCAGCCTTTAGATGATGCCATTTTAAAAACAGGCGCCCGCGTCTTATGGTGGCAGGCATATGGAGGGGTAGCACTGTTATCAAAGGGTGAGCCGATTGTTAACCCGGAAGATATGAAAGGTAAAAAAGTGCGTGTGTTTGGTAAAACCTTAGGTGAGTTTACCAAATCAGTCGGTGGTGCACCGGTTGTGATGTCAGGTTCTGAGCAATTTCTTGCTTATCAGCGTGGCACTGTCGATGCAGGTATGACGGGTGTATCAGCAGTTATGCCACGCAAACTCTATCAAGTGATGGATAACTTAACGGTGACTAAGCATGCGGATATTGAATTCGTTGTGGTGATTAACGATAAAGCATGGGGTAACTTAACGGATGCACAACGTACCATCATTACTAAAGCGAGCCGTACTGTTGAAGCTGATCTTCGCGAGAAAATGATTAAAATTGAAGCGGATGCGCTGGCTGAATCAAAGAAAAACATGAAAGTCTTTGAGTTGGATGCCGCGCAAATTGAAGCGTGGAAAAAAGCCACAAGTTCAGTGGTTGATGGTTACGTTGAAAGCTCAGGAGAGCTGGGTAAGCAGTTAATTGAAGCGGTTAAAACTCTCTAATGAGTTTTAGTTGTTAAAGCTGCTTTAAAAACACTAGAGCAGCTTTGTATTTTACTTGAATAGCTATAATCATGATTAAAAAAACAAAGCGATTATAGCTACCTCAAACCTTTCTTAGAAAGAGCTTACACACCATGAATTACAGTTGGATAGAGCGATTGACTCGCATTAGCGGGTTGTTCGGTGCTTACCTATTTTTTTGTATCGGATTGATTATCTCCTACGAAGTGAGTGCGCGGTATATTTTTAACATGCCGACTATTTGGGTTGAAGAAGTGTCGCGTTTGCTTCAGTTATGGGGCTGTTATTTATCAATGGCATGGGTCTTAAAGCAGCGCAAAATTATCCGTATTACGATCTTGCTCGAGCGTTTGTCGGGGATAGGAGCTAAGCTGGCTGAGCTTGTATCTATCAGTATCATTGCTTTATTTAGTTTAGTGACCATCTATTATGCCAGCCTAATTACGTACGACTCCATTGAATTAAATAGGCATACCTCGAGTATGCTGGGGCTGCCTTCTTGGCTCTTTGAAGCTTCAATCGTGTTTGGCTTTGTGTTGTTGTTTTTACAATGCTTGGCTGAATTTGTAAAAGTCACCAAGCAAGATACTGTGCGCTTTTCAGGGGAGCACGATATATGACTGTTTTGACCGTGCTTCTTGTCATGTTAAGCCTGATGCTTATCGGCGTGCCTATCGCGTTTACCTTAGGCGGTATGGGGCTATCCATGTTAATGCTAGCAGGCTTTTCACCGCTGATAGCCTCCCAAGCCTTAGTGAGTAGTATTGATAGTTTTATCTTGCTCTCAGTGCCTTTGTTTTTGCTAATGTCGAATGTATTACTTAAAGGAGGAGTCGGTAACGATTTATTTAATGCAGTACAAAGCTGGGTAGGGCATTTACCCGGTGGTTTGGGTATCGCAACTATACTTTCCTGTGCGTTTTTTGCGGCTATTTCAGGTTCTTCGGTTGCGACAGCTGCAACAATTGGCACAGTGGCAATTCCAGAGATGATTCAGCGCGGTTATCCAAGGCATTTTGTTTTTGGATTGCTAGCTGCAGGTGGCACCTTAGGGATTTTAATACCACCTTCAATTCCGATGATTGTCTATGGAGTAATCACAGAAGAGTCGATCGTCGATTTGTTCATGGCGGGTATAGGGCCTGGTATATTTCTGGTGTTGCTATTCACTGCATATTCCGTGTTTTTTGCATTAAAAAACAAAACACAAAGCAGGCCTGCTAAAGCAACAAATAAGCAGCGCATAGCGACGACATTGCGTGCAAGCCCCGTCTTTATACTAGCAGCTGTTGTGCTAGGAGGGATTTATGGTGGCGTGTTTACACCGACTGAAAGTGCGGCAATTGGCTTAATTGCAGCGCTGATTATTGTTCTTTTGCGCCGCTCGCTCAGTTTGAAAAACTTACACAAAGCCATCGTTGAATCACTACTAACCACAGTGGTTATTTTTATGATTATTGCTGGGGCTAAAATATTTTCTAAAGCCATTACGCTTTATCGTATCCCACAAGATATCACTATGATGATTACTTCTAACATCGATGAAGTTGGGCTATTTATGTTGGTGGTCTGCTTAGTGCTATTAGTACTGGGTTTCTTTTTAGAATCTATATCGATGTTGCTAATCATGGTGCCTGTGCTTTTGCCTTCACTGGCAGTGCTCGGTATTGATCCTATTTGGTTTGGTATTATTTTCGTGATAATGATTGAGTGTGCGCTAATAACGCCGCCGGTCGGGCTAAATCTGTTTGTGATACAAGCGGTAGGTAAGGCTGAAATTACAGAAGTGATTGCGGGTGTTTACCCCTTTATACTGCTGATGTTTGCGGCGGTGATTTGTATTTACTTTATCCCTGATATCGCCATTTATATTCCTTTTAAACTTTGATAAGGATTGAGAAAATAGAAGCAATAAGTGATTGAGCTAAAACGATAGAAAAGGCTATCGAAAGAAAGCTGGGTAAGGAGCTGAATAAGAAGCTGAGTAAGAGACTGAGTAAGAAGCCTAAAACTTCTTACTCAGTTGCCACACATTAAATGTAATTAGCTAACTTGTTCTTCTCTTAAAAAGACCCACTGATCAGCGCTCGATTGCTCAGGGCTAAAATAGTAGCCAGCGTAGTCAAACTGCTTTAGTTGCTCAGCATCAGTGATGCGTTTATCAATGATGTATCTGACCATCATGCCGCGGGCTTTCTTGGCAAAAAAGCTGATAATTTTATATTGACCGTTCTTCTGGTCTTTAAAAACGGGGGTGATTAAACGCGCATCTAATGCTTTAGGTTGCACAGCTTTAAAATACTCATTTGAAGCTAAATTAACCAACACCGCCTTATCATCGCTATCTTTGCTCAGCTGCGATGTGTTCTTGTTAATTTGCTCAGTAATAGTGCTTCCCCAAAACTGATAGAGGTTTTCACTGCGCTGGTGTTTAAGCTTGGTACCCATCTCTAAACGATAGGGCTGGATAAGATCTAATGGCTGTAATAACCCATAAAGCCCAGATAGGATGCGCAAGTGCTTTTGAGCAAAAGCCAGATCTTCGCTAGAAAGTGTTTCTGCATCTAGCCCTGTATACACATCCCCTTTAAAAGCTAGTACAGCTTGTTTGGCATTTTCGGGGGTAAAAGGGCGTTCCCAAGAGGCAAATCGAGCAACATTCAATGCGGCCAATTTGTCACTGAGTTTCATCATTACCGCTATGTCTTGCACAGATTTCTTGGCAAGGTTATTAATCAGCTTTTGGGAATGCTCTAAAAATGATGCATTAGAGTGAACATCAGTGATAGGGGGCGTTTCAAAATCGAGTGTTTTGGCGGGTGAAATAACAATTTGCATGTAACTGAGCCTTGTCTAAAAATCAGAGCTCTTTTTAACACTTGTGGTGGATGGATAAAAGGCTTTTCGCCAATAATTGCGTACAGGGGTTAACCTGCATTAAATAGCAATTGAAATGCTAAAAAATGACTTTATATATCTAATAAAGAAGCCACTTAAAGTAAGTGTCAAAAAAGCGCATTAAAGCGCGAGTTTTCAAGCTAGGTTTGCTGCAAGTCACGTAAGCTAGTGTATGATAAGCGCAAAGTTTTATTTAGCTCTAAAGAATAGATGAGCGTTAGGGAAAGATAATGTCAAAAAAAACAGTATTAACCGGTATTACAACAACAGGTACTCCGCATCTAGGTAACTATTTAGGTGCTATCAAGCCGTGTATTGAGGCTAGCAACAATAATGATGTAAATAGCTTCTTTTTCCTGGCTGATTACCATGCATTAATCAAGTGTCACGACCCTGAGAGAGTCGCTAAATCTTCACGTGAAATTGCAGCTACCTGGCTGGCCATGGGTTTAGATACTGATAAAGCAACTTTTTACCGTCAAAGCGATATTCCTGAAATTCCAGAGTTAACTTGGATCTTAACCTGCATGACCTCAAAAGGGTTGATGAATAGAGCACATGCCTATAAAGGGGCCGTTGATGCTAACCAAGAAGCGGGCAAAACTGAGCTAGATGATGGCATCACTATGGGCTTATTTAGTTACCCTATGTTGATGGCTGCAGATATCCTAATGTTTAATGCGGATATTGTGCCGGTCGGTAAAGATCAAATTCAGCACATTGAAATGACCCGTGATATTGCCAGTCGTTACAATCACACTTACGGCAAGCTATTTCATATGCCGAGCGCACAGGTCGATGAAGAAACGCAGCTCGTACCAGGGTTGGATGGTCGCAAGATGTCTAAAAGTTATGATAATACATTGCCATTGTTTTGTGCGCCCGATGAAATGTACAAACTAATTAAACAGATTAAAACAGATATCAAGCAGCCAGGTGAGCCAAAAGATCCTGATAGCAGTAATGTTTTCCAGCTCTATAACTACTTTGCAGATGAGCAACAAAGCCAGCAAATGCGTGATAAGTTTGTAGAAGGTATTGCTTGGGGTGATGCGAAAAAAGAATTGTTTGAATTAGTCGATTCAAAATTAGCGAAGCCAAGAGAAGAATATAACCGTTTGATGAATGACTTAGGTCATGTTGAATCGGTGTTGTTGAAAGGTGCAGAAAAAGCGCGTCAAAGCTCAGCGGCCTTAATGGATGAAGTGCGTAAAGCTTCAGGTATTCGACCATTAACATTTGTGCCTGAAAAAACAGAGCAGAAAGTTAAAAAAGAGAAGAGTAGTGAACAACAGCTTAAAGCAGAACAAGGGCGTAAACGCGGCATTTTAATGCAACTTAAGTCTGTATTGGCTGAAGTTGCAGACAGTGACGATAGTCAGCAAGCTGCAAAAGTGTTACTTGCTCAAAAGGAAGCTGCATTGGACAAACTAAAGAATAAAGCAAAAGAAAAAGCAATTAACGAGCTAGATGTCTTAAAAGAAGAGCTTGCTCAGTATCTCTAATTGGCTATAAATGCTCTACAATAATAATATGAATGTGCGTACAGCCTTGCTAAACGCAGTACGCACATATCAAGTCTGTTGCCTATTTCAGCAGTAGTGTTTAAATCATGTCTTGAGGTAATCTCTTGATTTCACGACTCAAGAAGAACACTTTAAGTCAGTTAAAACTGTGCTGGATAACGCATTGTCAATTAAAAGGCAGCAGGCTGATTCACAAGAGGGTAGTTAATGTACAAAACACTCATTAGTGCGCAGCAATTACACGCACAAAGTTCTGATTTAACATGGGTTATTTTAGATTGCCGGTTTGATTTAGGTAATCCGGAAAAAGGCCAGCAAGCTTACTTGAGCAACCACATCGAGAACGCACAATACGTCAATCTAAATGAACAGTTATCAGGGGCTATCAATGCCAGTAGTGGGCGTCATCCTCTGCCTGAAATTGCGGATATTACCGCGCTGTTTTCGAGCTGTGGCGTTGGTGAGCAAGCACAAGTTGTTGTCTATGATGATTGCGGTGGTGCCATGGCATCCAGAGCTTGGTGGTTACTTCAATGGTTAGGCCATGAAAATGTAGCGGTGTTAGATGGTGGTATCCAAGCGTGGGAAAAGGCTGGGTTACCTTTAACGAGCCAAGTAACAGAGGTCAGCACTGCTCACTTTGTAAGACATGCCTCAAAGTTTCAGGCTGTAACTACTGAGCAGATTTGCAGTGGGAATTATCAGCTAATTGATGCACGCGCGCTAGCAAGGTTTAATGGCGAAGTTGAGCCTATTGATCCGATTGCTGGGCATATTCCCGGTGCGCTCAATCACCCCTTTAATGACAATTTAACTGCTCAAGGTGCTTTTAAAACGCCAGCGCAATTAAACGATTTGTGGCAGCCTTTGGATAAAGAGAACTTGGTACATATGTGTGGATCCGGGGTGACAGCTTGTCATAATCTATTGGCTATGTGCCATGCAGGATTAGCACCAAGTAAGCTATATGTAGGCTCTTGGAGCGAGTGGATCAGAGATTCAGCCCGAGCTGTCGAAAAAGCTGTCGCAAAACAGAGTTAACCTTATTTATAAACACCGCAATAGGATAGAGATGTGAGTGAGATAACCCGTACATCAACAACCCATCAATCTGGTATTATCGCTGCGGGCTCTCCTCAGGCGTTATTTATCACCCTTAATAGCTCTGAAAACAGTACTTTAAGCGAGCTTTATCAAGTAATTGCAAATCTGCCTGAGCAATTGAGGCAAGTGCAAAAACAGTTCCCACAGGAGAAGTTGCTAATGACAGTGGGCTTTAGCAGCGCCTTTTGGGATTCTTTAGCATTAGCGCAGCGCCCTGCTAAATTAGAGCCCTTTCAAAAAATTGAAAACGCACAAGTAACAATGCCTGCCACAGATGCCGATATGATGTTGCATATTCGATCAGAGCGACATGATGTGAATTATCACCTTGCGTTAACGCTGTTCGATGCGCTAAAGCCAATGTTCGCGTTAGATGAAATGGTGCATGGCTTTCGCTATCTTGATAGTCGAGATTTAACTGGTTTTGTCGATGGCACCGAAAACCCAGAAGGGGATTCGCGCAATGCAGTAGCGCTGGTGGCTGATGACGGTGAGTTTAACAATGGCAGTTATGTACACTTGCAAAAATACCTTCACGATCTTACAAGCTGGCAAAAATTAGCACTTAAACAGCAAGAAGAGAGCTATGGGCGCAGTAAACAAGAGAATGTGGAATATGCTTCTGCAGATAAGCGTAACAGCGCGCACACAAAACGCGCCTCAGTCAAAGATGTAAATGCTAACAGTATTGAGATCTTGCGCCACAGTTTGCCTTTTGGGGATTTAGCGCAAAGTGGTTTGTTGTTTGCCAGTTATGCCTCAAGCCCAGACAATTTCAATTTAATGCTGCAAAGCATGTGCAAAATTGATGAAGCAAATGAGACAGATAAGATTTTGTATGTCACTAGTGCGAAAACCGGACATGCTTTTTACGCCCCGAATCTAGAGTGGTTCGATAGTTTGAAGCAGCTTGTTTAAGTTGGATGAAAGTAAGGCTTATAAAAATAATACTGAGGAGTTGATATGTCAGATAAAATAACGCTTTATGGTTTAGGGCCGTCACGTTCTTTTCGTGTGCTTTGGGCACTTGAAGAGATGTCACTTGAATACGATTATGTGGCTATGGATTTTGCTGATCAAGGCGAGAGTGGCCGCTTTGGGCCCCATTACGCAGCAATGAATAGCCAAGGCAAAGTGCCAACACTGGTAGACGGTGATCTAGTACTGACTGAAAGTGTTGCAATACTGAATTACTTGGCAACAAAAACGAATCACTTACACCTTATTCCTCAACACGACTCTATGCTCAGAGCCAAATATGATGAAATGTGTTTGTTTATCGTTACAGAGCTTGAGCAGCCTTTATGGACCACCGGCAAGCATAAGTTTGCACTACCTGAGGAGTATCGCACTCCAGAAATTATCACGAACACTGTGCACTTCGAGTTTGAAAAAGCGCAGCGTACGCTCATTAAATTATTGGGCGATCGAGAATTTGCTGTTGGCGATCAATTTACCATGGCAGATATATTACTTGCGCAAACTATCGGTTGGGCGCAGCGCTTTAATTTTGAAGTGCTTGAGCATTTAGCGCAGTACAGAGCTCGAATGTGCGAGCGTCAATCTTTTGAAAAGGCAATGGCTGTTATCGAAGCTTAAGTTACAAAAGACAGGTTAATCTAAAACAAAAAAGGCGCTAACCTGTAATCGAGTTAGCGCCTTTTTTATTTAATAGCTCTTAACGGCGTTTGTTAAATGGCATTTAGTCTCAGCTTTATATCAAATACGGTTATCACGCTTTTTAGCGCTTGTCTTGTTCTTGCCTTTGCTAGCAGCATTATGACGGTTAACGATTTTAGTTTGCGTCGCTTTGTTAGAAGGGGCTTTACGTTTAGTCTTACTGATGTTTTTACGCAATGTGTCTCTATTGCCCACATCATAACCTGGCATGTGAATACGCTTAATAGAAGTATTAATTAAGCGCTCAATATTGCTAAGGGCACGTTCTTCTTCACGAGAGACAAAAGAGATCGCCTCGCCTTTATTACCCGCACGTCCTGTACGGCCAATGCGGTGTACATAATCTTCAGCGAGGTAAGGTAAATTGTAGTTCACTACGAATTCTAAACCTGGAATATCTAAGCCGCGTGCAGCGACTTCAGTGGCAATCAACACTTGCACTTTACCGGCCTTAAAATCAGCAATCGCGCGGCGTCTACTACCTTGTGTTTTGTCAGAGTGGCAAACAGCGGTTGTGACACCGGTATTTTTTAAACGGCTCACTAAAGTGTCCGCTTGTGCTTTTGTGCTGGTAAACACAAGCACTTGGAACCAGTTGTATTTATTGATGAGCTCACTGAATAGATCCGCTTTGCGACGCTCTTCTACAGGATAGACAACATGGCTAACAGTATCGGCAGTGGTGTTGACTGCAGCGGCTCTTACTTGAGTATGATTGTGCAAAATCGACTTCGCAAGCTGCTCAACTTGTGCTGAAATAGTTGCAGAGAACAACATTGTCTGACGCTTTTCAGGGGTATGTCTAAAGATAGTGCTCATATCGGCGATAAAGCCCATATCTAACATGCGGTCCGCTTCATCAAGTACGACAAACTGCGTTTTAGATAGGTTGGTATTACATTGCACTAAGTGCTCAAGTAAACGACCTGGAGTCGCGATTAAAATATCGACGCCTCGGCTTAATTTTTTCTGCTGTGATTGTACTGTTGAGCCACCGAATACAGCATGTATTTGCAGCTCTAAAAACTGCGCATAACCTTTGATGGTATCAGCCAATTGCTCAGCGAGTTCTCTGGTTGGAGTAATAATTAGTGCACGAACATGACCTGCTTCTACGGTTTGTGGCTTGTCGATAATCTGCTGCAAAATAGGCAGTGCGAAAGCAGCTGTTTTACCTGTACCCGTTTGGGCATTCGCAAGAATATCCTTGCCACGACGGGCGGGTACTATTGCCTTTTGCTGAACAGCAGTCATCTCAGAGTATCCACAAGCATCAATCGCTTGCTGTAATAAAGGGCTTAAATCTAGGGCGGTAAACTTCATATGAATATCTCTGAACTGCTGTATAGGGGAGTTGTTTGTGTTGCGCTAAAGGCGTGCCAAACTAAATGGCGCGTATTATAAGAGATTGTGGTGGCTTAGTGTGAATTTTTTTAGCTTTAATGTGATATATCGATGGAAGGGACATACTTAGCTCCGAAAAATCAGAGCTAAAAGGTATAACTTATGATTTGCTTACAGCTGATAATAACGCTTGAGCTTGGGTAGCAATGCAGCATCGGCAAACAACTGAATAAAGTGGAAGAGCACGCAAAACAAAACGGCGTCCCCCACATTTTGATTAAAGCTTGCCAGAATACTTACCGCGACAGGTAAGGTTTTTTGCGATGCCGTTAAAGCGACAGCAACTTGAGCACCGGTATCGATTGCTAAGAACCTTGCAGCGATCATCGCTATGATCATCAAACCGAAATGGACAATAAGGGCGGCTGCCGCAATTTTCACTAATGCCATAAAGTTAATGGTATATAAAATTTCAGCAGATGCGGATAAAGAAAGCCATACCGCCGCTATTACCATTGTAGAGGGGAGGTAAGCTAAAAAAGGGTGTTGAGGTGAGAGCAAAGAGAGCTTTTTAGCGAAAAAGCCGACAACAAAAGGGCATAGCACTAATAGCACTAGTTTTTGTAAAAGTACAAAAGGGTCAATATCAAAATCGATATTGCCACTGGCGGTTATGCCAAGCATAAAAGGAATTGAGAAAACCCCTATAATATTGATGATAACGGTCATCATCAATGCCCAAGTACCACGTCCCCCTGCTAAATTTGTCATTACAATACAGGTTGAAAGTGTTGATGGCACCGCAGATTTAACTAACAACCCTAAGGTCAGGCCTAAGCCCAGTTGTAGGGCACTTGCCGTGAGCATGCCGATGATCGGTGAGATGATTAAGCAAATAAAGCTAGTGACAAGTAAGGTATAAACAAACGACTTACTTTTCGGCAGCTCTTTAAGCTCAGTTTGATAGCCATTTACAAAGAAAATAATGACGACACACCAAGGAATTAACCCTAGCTCTTTTAAGTAAACACCAGGCGTTGGTATGACAAGTGAAATAATTAAACTGATCAGTAAGCCAACAGGCAAAAAGTAGGTTTTCATTATAAGCTCGAAAAAAGTGAATGGAATTAATAACAAAGGTCGCGAGTATAACGAAATAAAGGCGTATTTGGGAAATAAAAGCACCATCTAAAAAGGCGGTTTTTGTATAGAAGAGGTACAAGGGAGGTATAGGGAGATATAAAGAAGAGATTTTAATAAGTAGAAAAGAAGAACAAATACCAGCCAGTGATCTACCAGCTGGTATCAAATAACGATCAATATTGAATGTTACTTAATTACTGAACACTCTCGTTATCTGAGAAAAGACCTTCACACAGTGCCGTTGATAAATAGCGCTCACCTGAGTCAGGTAAGATCACAACAATGGTTTTATCTTTGTTTTCAGGTTGTTCTGCAACACGCAGCGCCGCAGCAACAGCCGCACCACATGAAATACCGGCGAGGATACCCTCTTCTGTCATTAGTGCTTGCGCGGTTGAAATGGCAAGTTCATTATCAATTTGTTCAACTTGATCGACTAAATCTAAGTTGAGGTTCTTAGGAATGAAGCCCGCACCAATGCCTTGAATTTTATGGGGAGCAGGTTGTAAATCACTGCCTGCAAGGGTTTGGCTGATAATTGGTGAAGCACTTGGCTCAACTGCTACACTGGTAATGGCCTTGCCAGCGACATTTTTAATGTATTGAGAAACACCAGAAATAGTGCCACCAGTACCGACACCTGCAACAAAGATATCGACTGTTCCATCAGTGTCACGCCAGATTTCAGGCCCCGTTGTTTCTACGTGAATAGCAGGGTTCGCTGGGTTTTGAAATTGCTGCAGCATTAAATGGCTATCACTATTTTGTGAAACGAGCTCTTCTGCTTTTTCAATCGCGCCTTTCATACCTTTAGCAGGTTCTGTTAATACAATTTCAGCACCGAGCATTTTCATCAATTGGCGGCGCTCTAAACTCATGGAAGAAGGCATCGTTAATTTAAGAGAGTAGCCCCTAGCTGCTGCGACAAAAGCCAGTGCAACACCCGTGTTACCACTGGTCGGCTCAACTAACGTCATGCCTGGTTTAAGGATGCCTTCTTTCTCAGCTGCCCAAATCATACTAGCGCCGATGCGGCATTTTATAGAGCCCGCTGGGTTGCGCGATTCTACTTTTGCATAGATCTTTGCATTCGGAGCGAGTTTTTTCAGATGTACAAGAGGAGTGTTACCAATGGATTGTGAGTTATCTTCATAAATATTCATAATAATATCCTTAATACTTGAATAGCACCGCAATGTGCTTGAAAACGCTGCTTATCTTCAGTCTATTGGGTTGATTACCTGCTTGCCAAGTAGTTGTTATCAACTGTTTCGTTATAAAGATATATTTGAAAGTTTAGCGTGTAAAGTGGTTGTTATGTTTAACTCTATTATTATCAGTGCTTTATGTGATTTATTTGTTTTTTTGTATTACCTAGAAATACTGCTAAATAGTCTATATCAAATTTGCTCATGTTAACTTGAAGTAACATCAAATTGCTCAAGCCGGATTTCTCTTATACTGGCGCCTCTTATAAATGTATCAGCCTTAACCTAAACAAATATTTAGGAAGGTGTATTGGAGTGCCCGTGAATTCTTTTGCCCATGTTATTGATAAAACACCACAACTTACTGATTTACTAAAACAGCGTATCTTATTTTTAGACGGTGCGATGGGCACTATGATCCAGCGTTATAAACTAACGGAAGCCGATTATCGAAGCGCACGGTTTGAGAACTGGGCGGTGGATGTAAAAGGAAATAATGATTTATTAGTATTAAGTCAGCCTCAGATTATTACTGAAATCCATGAGCAATATTTAGCCGCTGGCGCTGATATTATCGAAACAAACACTTTTAACGCGACACAAATAGCAATGGCTGATTACGATATGCAGTCATTGAGTTATGAAATTAATTATGAAGCTGCAAAAATAGCCAAAGCCGCCGCAGACAAATTCACAAGCATTGATAAACCTAGGTATGTAGCAGGGGTTTTAGGGCCAACAAACCGCACTTTATCGATTTCACCTGATGTGAATGATCCGGGTTTTCGCAACATCACGTTTAAAGAATTAGTTGAAGCTTACACTGAGTCGATAGCAGCGCTGGTGAGCGGTGGCTGCGATATTTTATTAATTGAAACGATTTTTGATACCTTAAATGCGAAAGCGGCGATTTACGCGATTGAAGCTTTTTTCGATGCGCATAACCTACGATTACCTGTGATGATCTCAGGCACTATTACCGATGCATCAGGTCGCACCTTATCCGGTCAAACAACCGAAGCATTCTTTAACTCGGTGCGCCATGCAAAACCTCTCTTGGTTGGTTTGAATTGCGCATTGGGACCTAAAGAGCTGCGTCAATATGTTGCTGAGCTTTCATCCATAGCAGACACTTTTGTCTGCGCACATCCCAATGCCGGTTTACCAAATGCTTTTGGTGAATATGATGAGAGCCCTGAACAAATGGCCGAAGAGATGGCAGAGTGGGCCCAATCAGGCTTCATCAATGTTATCGGTGGTTGCTGTGGTACCACACCTGAGCATATGCAGATTATTAAAGCGCAAGTAGAGCAGCACGCTGCACGTGATATTCCAGTGATAGAGACTCAGTGTCGTTTATCGGGACTAGAACCGATGAACATTGCTGAGGACTCGCTATTTGTAAACGTTGGTGAGCGCACTAACGTGACAGGTTCTGCGCGTTTCAAACGTTTAATCAAAGAAAGTGATTATGAAACTGCCTTAGAAGTTGCCCGTGAGCAAGTCGCTAATGGTGCCCAAATAATCGATATCAACATGGATGAGGGAATGTTAGATGCGCACTATGCAATGGAGCGTTTTTTAAAGCTAATTGCTACAGAGCCTGATATTTCACTCGTGCCTATCATGCTTGATTCCTCTAAATGGGATGTGATGGAAATAGGTTTACAGTGGATTCAAGGTAAAGGCGTTGTGAACTCTATTTCTCTTAAAGAAGGGAAAGAGAGTTTTATCGAAAAAGCGAAGATTATCCGTCGTTACGGAGCTGCTGTGATAGTGATGGCTTTCGATGAAAAAGGTCAAGCAGACACTTTTGAGCGCAAAATTGAAATCTGTGAAAACTCATATCGTGTGTTAGTGGATGAAGTCGGCTTTCCCGCAGAAGATATTATTTTTGATCCGAATATATTTGCAATAGCTACCGGTATAGAAGAACACGATAACTATGCCGTTGATTTTATTCGCGCCTGTGCGTGGATTACTGATAATTTGCCTTTCGCTAAAGTGTCGGGTGGTGTCTCTAACGTATCTTTCTCCTTTAGGGGGAATAACCCCGTTCGTGAAGCAATTCATGCAGTGTTTCTCTACCATGCGATTAAAAATGGCATGAGCATGGGAATCGTGAATGCCGGGCAACTGGCAATTTATGACGATTTGCCTGAAGAGCTGCGTGAGCACGTGGAAGACATTGTGCTTAATCGTCGCGCTGATGCGACTGAGCGGATGTTAGATATTGCCGATAAATATCGCGGTGATGGTTCAGTAAAAGAAGAAGAGCAGCAGGAGTGGCGCAGTTGGGATGTTAATAAGCGTTTATCCCATGCATTGGTTAAAGGGATTGCGGACTTTATCGATGAGGACACTGAGGAGTGCCGGCAGCAATATAGTCGACCTTTGGAGGTAATTGAAGGGCCGTTGATGGATGGTATGAGTGTGGTTGGCGACCTGTTTGGCTCAGGAAAAATGTTCTTGCCTCAAGTGGTTAAATCCGCACGCGTGATGAAAAAAGCAGTCGCTTATTTGATGCCTTTTATTGATGCACAAAAAGAGCAAGGCGAGAGCCGTAGTGCTGGAAAAATCGTTTTAGCCACCGTAAAGGGCGATGTACATGATATCGGTAAAAACATAGTGGGCGTTGTACTGCAATGTAACAACTATGAAATTATAGATTTAGGTGTGATGGTTTCCGCTCAAAAAATCCTTGAGACGGCAAAAGAGCACAACGCCGACATGATAGGGCTCTCGGGGCTAATAACGCCTTCCCTTGATGAAATGGTGTATGTCGCTAAAGAAATGCAGCGCCAAGATTATAACATTCCTCTGCTCATTGGCGGGGCAACAACTTCTAAGGCGCACACCGCGGTTAAAATCGATTTAGGTTATGAAAATGATCAAGTGATCTATGTATCCAACGCATCAAGGGCGGTTGGGGTAGTTGGTGACTTGTTATCAAAGGCACGTAAGCCTGCTCTAGTGAGCCAGACTCAGCAAGAGTACAAAGAAATACGAGAGCGTTTTGCGGCGCGAGCGAATGATCAAAGGCGCATCACAATAGAAGCGGCAAGAGCCAACAAGCAAGTGATTGAATGGCAGAACTATCAACCACCAGTGCCTAAAAAACTGGGTGTACAAGTTTTTAAAGATGTGGACTTATCACTACTTGTTGAATATATCGATTGGAGCCCGTTCTTTCATACCTGGGAGCTTGCCGGGAGCTTTCCTAAAATTCTCAACGATGAAGTAGTTGGGGAAGAAGCGGGTAAGCTTTATGAAGATGCCTTGCAGTTGTTAGATGACATAATCACCCATAAGCGGTTCAAAGCCCATGCGGTGATTGGTTTGTTCAAAGCAGCAGCGGTTGAGGATGATATAGAGCTTTACTCAAGTGATCAGCAAGCACTGTGTACATTGAATAATCTTCGTCAACAAACCAGTAAAATTGCCGGTAAATACAACCATTGTTTAACCGATTATATAGCCCCTAAAGCACTGCAAAAAGATGACTATATGGGCTGTTTTGCCTTAACAACAGGCTTTGGTGTCGATGAATTAGCACAGCAGTATGAGCAAGATTTTGATGATTACAACAGTATCATGGTCAAAGCATTAGGCGATAGATTAGCTGAAGCATTCGCAGAGTATATGCATGCAAAAGTACGTCGCGAATATTGGGGTTATGCCAGTGATGAAACATTGGATAACAATGCGCTGATTAAGGAGAAATACCAAGGTATCCGACCAGCCCCTGGTTACCCGGCATGCCCTGATCACACTGAGAAAGAAAAACTGTGGTCACTATTAAAAGTGGAGGAAAATATTGGCTTAAAACTGACTGAGTCTTATGCCATGTATCCTGTTGCAGCTGTCAGCGGCTGGTATTTTTCGCATCCGCAATCGCAATATTTTGGGGTCGCAAAAATCAGTGAAGACCAAGTAGAGGAATATGCCAAAAGAAAAGGGTTTTCGCAGCAAACAGCAGAGCGCTGGTTAGCGCCTAATTTGGGGTATGAGCCTGAGTAGTAAAATTCGCCACAATGATCAAGAAGCGGATCTCACTGTATACACATTTGCATCAGTAAACTCCGCTACTTCGCTGATTTTTAGCGCGCCTTATTTTCATTCGCTACGTTATGCAGCGATTTCATTGAATAAATTAAGCGCTTTTAACAAGAGGGTTATCTGTTACCTGAATCAGTGACTTCACAGCACCACATTGCACAAGCTCTTGATTCCACAGCGGTTAGAAAAATACCCGCTGAACCTACGGGTGCAGCTCAGATTTTTCAATTCCACTGTAAAACCAATATCTTGCACTCTGTTCTCACTTTGAAGTCACGGATTCAGGTGTTAGTAATCGACGGTAATTGCCCATAAGAACATTCCATTGTTTACGGATTTTGAAATGTGCATACATTTTTATTCTTCTTTGTAACCAAAACTGCAGTTTTAACCGTCTCGCGCCAAGGCCATAGACAATGATAAGTTGCCATTGATCATCATCTACTTTTTTACACATAATGTTCGATAAGCTTACATCGACAAATAAAATGCAATTTGTTTCAAGGTAAGATTTTAGCTGATTGAGCAGCTGCTCTTGAGTTTCTTTAGAGATTGTTCGCTGGATTATCGCTTGTTCAAACGTTAAAGCTGGCGAATTATCGAAGTTTTCAATGCGCTCAAAAACTAACCCTGCGCCAATACTGGTCTCAACCCAATGGTAGCAAGTACTAATAGATGAAAGGTCAACGTTTTGTGCCTTCAAATAGGAATAATAGATGTAATCTATTGTGTTTTGTTGCTTCTGTGCATCCCTTGTTTTCTCTACTTTGATAAGCTTGCTGCTATCTTCAGGGTGTATATAGCAATACCTTGCATTACCTTGTCCCAGTAAAAGGTATTCGTGTAATTCGATCATTGTTATCCTTTTGCTAGATCAACAGTAGAGGTGTTTGTGAGCTACGATGTGGATTTAGTAGGCGTTAAAAACAGTTTATTTAAATGCGAGATGAACTTTAATCGCTTTTAAAAATACAAAATATTATATTGATTATATCTTTTGAATTCAATTGATAAGGGAGGGGATGAGCAGTCCAACCATTGGCATAAGATGCCATTCCCTTTGCACAATGATGATTGCTGATTACATTCAGCACTTAAAACATAATTAATAATCGATTTAAGTGCTGAATGTATACTTTTAACCTGAATCCGTGACTTCAAAGTGAGAACAGAGTGCAAGATACTGGTTTTACAGTGGAATTGAAAAACCTGAGCTGCACCCGCAGGTTCAGCGGGTATTTTTCTAACCGCTTTAGAATCAAGAGCTTGTGCAATGTGGTGCTGTGAAGTCACTGATTCAGGTTTAAACCTTACGCACGGCTATTTAAGCTGCTCAGTGCATGAAGGCCTGGGAAGTCTAAAATTGTGATTTCCCGTTTGTCGACGATGAGGTATTCAATCTTGTGCAACCGTGAGAGTGCACGGCTAACGGTTTCTACGGTGAGCCCTAAATAACTGGCAATCTCAATACGTGACATCGATAATCGAAAACGAGTGTCAGAAAAACCGCGCGCTTTGAATATGTTAGATATGCTGAGCAAGAAAGCGGCAATTCGCTCTTCAGCGTTTTTCTGCGTCAGTTGTTGTACCATTTTTTGCTCATCACAAATCGTTCGGCTCATCAGGTGAAGTATCTTGCGGCGCAAGCTTGGGATCTTTGCAGAGAGCTTATCGAGCTTTTCAAATGAGAGCTGGCATAGGCTACTTGTTTCAATAGCAGTCGCAGTATCGTAGTAATAATCATAATTGACGGCATTCAAGCCAATAAGGTCACCGGGAAAATAGAAGCGAGTAACCTTTTCCATTTTCTTGCCATCCATGATGTGAGTTTTAATGCAGCCTGATTTAACAATATAAACCGACTGAAAACGCTCTCCTTTCGTAAAAAGTGTTGTCCCTTTTGATAATGAGCTTGGGTGGCGCACTATGCTTTCTAATAATTGGATCTCTTTAGGATCTAATCTATCGGTTATGCACAGGGCGTTCAGATTACAATTAACGCAGTGATGCTCGAGTATAGGTGTTACCTTTTGAAATGAAATTTTCTTATTCATTTGATCAATAGCCACTCTAAGTTTGATTCTTTATTATGGTCTCATAGCGGAATAATTTAAGGGCTGATCTACGTCATATTTTATTTAGGATATCGCTAAAATATAAAAGTTTTATGCGCTATTATGCTCGCTCAATACTCTTTGAGCTCAATAGGATAACAATGCTAGAAATTGCCAATGCACTCGTTCCCATTATTTTTACCATTATTTTAGGGTTTGTTATTAAGCGCAGCGCAAAGTTACCTATTGAATTTTGGCAAGGAGCAGAAAGCTTAACCTATTACGTGCTAACTCCAGCCTTATTGGTGAGCATTTTATCGAACCGAAAGCTTGCAGATTTAGAGTGGCAAAGTTTTTTAGCAGTACTTTTTGCAGTAGTACTTATGTGCGCGTTGATTATTGCAATTTGGCAATACGGATTTCGAAAACTAGCCGCACCTGCCTTTACCTCTTTGTTTCAAGGGGGGGTGCGATACAACACCTTTATCTCGCTTGCGATAGTTGCAGCGCTTTATGGAAGTGAGGGATTAAGTTACTCGGCACTGGCTGCAACAGGAATGATTTTGTTGATCAATATTCTTTGTGTGGCTACCTTTAGTTTGACCATCACCTCTAATACATTCAATGTATTAGCAGTACTTAAACAGCTAGTCATCAATCCTTGGATTCAAGGTGCAGCTATTGGCATCTTTTTAAATATTTCAGGGATTGGATTGCACAGCTCATTAAACGCGTCCCTCGATCTGTTTGGCCGCGCTGCTTTTCCTATCGGCTTGATGCTGGTGGGTGCTGGCCTAAGTTTTAAGGGCATACAAAATGCTTGGGAGCTAATTTTTACCAGCTTAATTGTACAATTTTTGATAAAACCTATTAGCGCCGTGCTACTTATCAATTTGTTTGAAATAGAGCGGGTGGCAGCATTGGTAATACTGGTTTTCTTGAGTGTTCCCACAGCGCCAGCATCTTATATTTTAGCCAGAAAACTGGGCGGTGATGCGCCTGCGATGGCTGCTATTATTACAGTACAAACCCTATTGGCATTTATTACCTTGCCAATTACTTTGTATTGGGCGCCATCTTTTATAAACTCTTGAAGACAAGTCATTAAATTATTAACTTATTCTTTAAAGGTTTAATAATCTGAACGAATGGTCTGGAATTGTTTGGCAACTCCTTATATTATCTTTAAAGGACATGTTAAGGCATATAAAGAGTGGTCAAAGTAGCGCTTATGTAATTGAACAATTGTTTTGCCTGTCTGCTTATTCTTATCTAACGGTTTTACTAAAAGCGGTTAGGCAATCGCCAATTATCATTTAGGATTTTATAATGAGTAACCAAACATTACTGCCAGGTAGTCAGTTTCCTACTATCAGCTTGAATACATTAAGCGAAAAAAATATTGATCTTGCTGCTAAAAAAGACGGTTGTGATTGGAAATTAGTGGTTGTTTATCGCGGTAAACATTGCCCGCTATGTGTTAAGTACCTTAATAACCTAGAGCAGCATAGAGAAGCATTGCTAGCATTAAATGTTGATGTCGCAGCTGTATCTGCAGATAGAGAAGAGCAGTTACGTGAATTCAGTGAGAAGCTAACGGTTAATTATCCAATTCATTACGGTTTGAGCTTAGAGCAAATGAAAGCGTTAGGGGTGTATATTTCAGCACCGCGTAGCGAGCAGGAAAACGATCACTTGTATCCAGAGCCAGCTATCTTTGTCATAAATGGTGATGGTTTAGTGCATTTAGCTAGCATTTCAAATAACCCGTTCATTCGCCCAGAAATCGGTGAATTAGTAGCAGGTATTAGCTGGTTGAAAAACCCAGAGAATAACTACCCAATTCGCGGCACATATGCTGAGTAATTAACGTTAAACACGCATAAAAGTTTAACGGCGAGTTTATAACATTACACTGTTATAAACTCGCAACTCGCAACTCGCAACTCGCAACTCGCAACTCGCAACTCGCAACTCGCAATCATTCCTTCTTATTACGCAATCCAATCCACGGTAGTGGGATAGATATAACCACTAGTAAAATAGCTAAGCCCATTGATTGTTGTGACAGCCAAGCTGCAATTGCAAACAAAACTGCAGAGCTGCCAATGCCATGGATGAGTACTCTTTTAATTTTTTCGCTGCGCAGTGTCTCGTCGCCATAAATGAATAAATAGAGGATAGGTAGTCCTAAATGCAGCGGCTGAAAAAAAACAAAACCAATGGCCCAAAACAAAGCTTCTGAAGGCATTTTAAAAGGTGCTCTTGAATTAAAAAACGCTATTTTATATCAGTGCTTGGTCTAATTCATTGCTATAGGTCACAAAACTCATCACCTGAAAAATTAATATGCGCAACATGTTAGGGCCTTATCGTTAAAAAATTGATTTAGATTAATACTTCACTTCTCTGCATTAGCCTATACTAGCAAAATGCGAACAAGTCTCTGTAATGAAATGAGAATTATTAAATAAGGGAGCATGCGATCAAGTCCCAAATCTTCTCTGTGGATAACTAAGGGGCCAGTTTCCGAGCCGTTTTAATGGATTTTAGATATTCAGGATGAATTGATAAGAGGAATACATGACACAATTAAAAGATTTGCCTTTTACGGCGAACAAAAGCTCAAAAGGGCTAATTAGCCCCTTTAAAATAAAGCCTTTAATGGCGCAGTTGCCCGAATGGGATTTAGTTGTCGATAACGATGAAGAGCATTTAAAAGCTGAGTTTAAAGCTGAAAGCTATGCAAATGGTGTTGCATTTTGCAACGCAGTCGCGAAGTTGGCGGATGAAGTTGATCACCACCCTAAAATGGTGATTGAATACGCTAAAATCACCGTTTATTGGTGGACTCATACCTTACATGGTTTGCATAAGAATGACTTTATTCTGGCTGCGAAAACATCAGAGCTGTTTGAGTTCTCAAAAGCAGGCTAGATTTAGGTAATAACAGCAATAACCAAATCCATAACATTGGTATTGGTAGGGCCTGTAATGAAAATAGCGTTTTGTTGGCGTAAATAAGAGCCTGCATCGGCAACATCAAGGTATTGCTGTGCAGTTGCTATTTCATCTACCGTATCACCGTTAACGATACCACCGGCTGCATCTGTCGGGCCATCGCTACCATCGGTACCTGCAACAAGGATATGGATATCCTCACGCCCTTTTATCGCGATCGCTAATGCCAAAGCTAAGCTTTGGTTACGACCACCACTTCCAGGGTTTTCAGGTAGTACCACTGTTGGCTCGCCACCAAAAACGTAACTTCCAGGTTGTGCCGATAATAGTTGCTCAGCAATTTGTGCTGCAACTTCATACACATCGCGATACATATTTTCAGTGTTTGTGTTGACTGTATAGCCTAGTGAAGCTGCATGACTGGCAGCTGCTTCTCTGGCAATTGCATTAGTGGCAATTAAATCAGTTTGTGTGTCACAGTTTGCTCTTGCGGTATCACCAATGCCTGAGCCAATAACACTAATAGAGTCACCTTCCACATCACTAATAGCGAGTACTTTTACACGCTTACCTTTGAAGTGAGAGAGTAATTTACCGTCTTTTATCAACGAGGTTTCTTTGCGAACACTATTAATCTGACCAATATTGAAACCACGTGAGAGCATTTGATCCGTTAGTTGTTGCCACTGCGCTAAGCTTGTCTCTTGCGGAAGAGATTCAGCCAGTGCAGAGGCACCACCCGAAACTAATAAAAGCAAATGGCTATCTTCATCTTGCGATTGTGCTGCTTGAATGAGTGCTTCACCTGCCAGTAAAGAGTTTTCATCGGGAACAGGGTGCGCTGATTCAATGATTTTTACATCATCAAAGGCTAATAATTGGGGATCAGTATGTTGATATTTAGTGACAACCAGCGCAGGGCAGGGGCGTGTTAAAGCGCTTAGCGCTCCAGCACACATGCCACTGGCTGCTTTGCCAACCGCGAGAATAAGATCGGGTTGAAAACCATCATTATGAAATGATGCGTGTTTAACATGCTGATAACAGGCGTTAAAACCTGCCACTTGCTGTACTGATGCATCAAAGATTTCAATCAACTGTTGTTTGATCTTATTACTCACGTTTTCTTCCTATTTATCGAGGGAACATGCGATGAAGTCCCAAACGCCTTTTATGCCCTCGGGTACTGGCGCACAGGATGTTTCGGGATTGAGGCAATGCTTACAGGCGGGCTGGTTGCCCGGCGAAAAGCATTAACGAAGATCACGGAATATCCTGTACGCCCCGAAGGGTGGACAACTAAGGGGCCATCTCCTTTGTCAAAACACTTGTAAAGGACTGGCCATTCACTGCGTATTTTTCCGCGGATTAGCATGCCCCTTGGGTACTGGCCCCTTAGTTATTCACAGAGAAGATTTGGGGGCTTAATCGCATGTTCCCTAGCTTAAATCTTTGTAAAGCTTACTTAGCGAAAGGTCCTTGAAGGCCTTGTTGCTGCATAAGGGTTGTATAAAGATTAGAGTTTAACACTAACTGCTCAGAGTACTGTGCAATTAATTGTGCTTTACGCTGGGCATCATCTGTTGCGTTTACAGCACCCCAGAAAGCCGCCATTGTGTGTGCGCTATCGCTTAATTGCTTAACTTGTGCAGCGCTTAGGTTATGTAAGCTAGACTCATTTACCTTGCCCACACCGTTAACGGTTTTAGCGCCAGCATTAGTGTAGCCTTCAGGTAAATCACCTTTTAAGTTTGTCACTTTGCGCTGTTGGATAACTTGTAAGATCTGATCGACAGCTTGCTTAGCGCCTTCTACACGCGAGTTGTGCTCAGTGTCAGCAGCTGCATGTGGCAGTAATTCCATTTTGCTAGCATGCTTGTGATAGATGTTGCGATACGGAACCATAGGGCCAGAAAGCTCACCGCTGTTAGGATCTTTAAATAGATCTGCATCTATTGCTGCAAAACGTAATTGACCGCTACTTAATGCTGCATCTAGCGCTTCAATATCGACAACTTCACCACGATCGTAGTTTACCAATACAGCACCTTGATTCATCGCACCAAATACATCGCTGTTAATGATATTCGCATTGCTGAAAATACCTGTTTGCGCATCAACTGCACCTAAGCCTGTGTGTGGGCTGATAACATCAGCATCTTTAGCTGCTTCAACAATAGAAGTTGCATAGCTAAAGCCTTCAGATTCAATCCAAGCTTGATGCGCAGGTCTAGCATAAACGCTGACTTGCATGCCAAATGCAGCAGCAATTTTAGCCACTTCACGGCCAATGTTACCGTAACCGATAACCGCCATTTTCTTGCCTTCAAGCTTAGTTGTTGGGAACTGCGCTAAGTTTTTACCTGTATCAAAGTCACCGGCAACAACAAGATCGTGCATTTCTTGTACGGCTAAGTCAGGTAACACTTTTAAGAGCGCTTTAAAGGCTGCTTGTGCGGTAGCACGAGAGTTAAAGCTAGGTGTGTTCATTAATGGAGCTTGTCCACCGGTGCCGTTACCGCCGCCCCAGCTATCAGAGCCCATGTTGCCAGTACCTGCACCAATACGTACGCCACCAAATTCAAACTTAGCTTGTGCAGGTAAGAAAGTTGCTGCAACGATAGTTGCGTCATATTGACCTTGTGCAGTTTGCTCAAGTAGTTCATCTTCACGGCTAAGCTGTGGCTGGTAGAAGAAATGTACGCCAGCAGCTAAAGTTTGGCTGTTATCTAAAGCAGATGTGTAGAAATGAGCACCTTTGCTTTCGATATAGGCTTGTACTTCGCTGTAATCTGCATCGCCTTGCGCGTTAAATACCATGCCAACTAAGTCAGCAATGAGCACTTTATACGCGCGCTTAGGGTCATCAAAGCGTTGCTCGCTTGCTGTATCAATTGCTGATTGCAATTTAGCTTCACTTTGCTCACCCGCTTCTTGTAGTAGCTCATCGATAACCGCAGCTTTTGCACGCAAGTAGCAGTAGTTGATGTTGTCTAAAAGCGCAGTGATATCTGCATGTGGGCGAATACCACCGATCCATGCACGATAATCCCCAGGAGATCCAGGGAATGCGTTAACATAACGTGCAACGTCCAAGCCTTTTTCATGGCTGCCATCAATATGAGTAATGCCTTCATAGCCTAATAGCTGCTTTGATTTAGCAACAATACGCTGGTGTACGTCATTATCATCGATATCGCTATCAGTGACTTTTAATAGTGTTACCGCAGCACCACGGGCATTGATATCAGTAACACCTAGTTCAAATAGTGGGTTTTGTGCAATCCAGTTGTTAACGATGTCACGGTTTTCGCTAGAGCGTTGGTTAAGTACTTTAACATCACCAATGTTGCGCTCGTTGCGTAAAATGCTAAAGGTTGTTTCAGCAAATGCGAGGGTGCTATAAGTGTTGATGATGCCGCCTTGCATAGCATCGATACTTGGGTCGTAAATAGGGCCAAGTGCTGTGGTTTTTTCAGAGCTTAACGGTAATGATCCATCTTTAGAGACGGCAATTTTTAACTGTCTTGGGATCGCCCAGCTAGGATCTTGCTGGTTTTTATCAATTAAGTTAATCGCATGCGGTGTTAAAGAGATAACATAGTAACCAGAAATACCACCGATTGCTTTTTGGAACGGCATGAATAGGTTGCATTTTGAAAGCAGCTGTTCAACAACACTGTCATCCCAAGGCATTGCTCCCAGTAATGAAGTTGCATCGATAACCGCTTGGTGTTCAGCAGGGTTAAGATCGATCCAAGCTAACAAGTTGCTGATGTCGGCTTGCGTATACGTAGTAGCCCCTGTGGTTTCATGACCTACACCGAAAAATAACTTGATCCCTTTTTCCACTAAAGCTTGTGGGCTTGGAATGCTACCTTCGCCTTGTGCGAAGAAAAGGCGGTTTTCGTCACCGTTGGTTGCATAGCGTTGTAATTCAGTTAATTGTGTTCCCCAAGATTGGCGGAAGAAACCACCGGCTTTAGCCGCATCTGATTCAGGCTTAGGTGTATCAACGTAAACGCGTTGCTCAGGGTTGTTAGCGTTCATCATGTGCAGTGCAGCAGCGGTAAAACCACTGTGACCGCCACCTAAACCAACCGCCATTTTGTTACTAACAGGAAAGCCGAAGTAGCGGTGAATTTCACGCATCATATCGTTAAGCACTTTGTCAGCAGGGTAGCCTCTGTGCATACCTCGGCCAATTTCTGCGCTGGTAAACTGACCTATCTTGTTACCTTTATCATCAAGCTTTGGGTAATTTGCTTCTATCCAAGCATCAAATTCAAAACGTAGTAAACGTGCGTCTACTTCATTAAGTGTCATATCTGTGATTGGACCAACGCCGAAGAACTGGTTAGATGTAGCTGCGGGTGCACCACTTTGAGTTGCAGCGATAGCAGCGTCTTTTGCGCTTTTAAGTTGTTGTATAGAAGCCATTTATTAGATACCTACTCGGTTAATATTCAGTGCATAAATGAACAAAAAGCCCATGCACTGGTGATTATGAAGAAGATGAAATCAACACATGGGTGTATTTATATCAAAAATTTCCCCAATATGAAACATAGTTTCCTATAGTAAACATCAGGTGAGAATTATTTGCATCACTCTCATAGTCAAAAAACTATTTATTTCCGACAGCAGGCTGCGATCGTAAAACAGATAAAGCGTGTTTAAATACCCTTATTTTTATTTACAAGTAGGTAGTATTTAAATTGAGGGAATCAAAGTGCCTTCATTTAAAGGCATTTGTTTAAAAACTAGTAAATGAATGAGTATGCCAAAGAGGGATACGAGGGATAAGATAGATAAGAGAGATAAGAGAGATAAGAGAGATATAGAGAGTGGAGCACTGACTAGCTATCGTGATTAAAGACCAGTCGGTTTCTACCTGCCTCCTTTGCTTTGTAAAGTGCTGTATCTGCAGTATTAATGACTTCCTCTAATGATTCGTCAGGTTTTAGCATAGCGGCACCTAGGCTAACAGTCGCTTTAAGCTCGCCATCGGGAATTATGAACAAGTACGCCTCTACGATGCTTCGAAAGTTTTCTAAAAGCGCAGAGCATTGCTCAATGGCAAGGCTATTTAGAATGATAATAAACTCTTCGCCACCATAGCGCGCCACCGTAAAGTTTGAAAAATGCTGTTTTAAAAGGCCGGCTATCTGTACTAACACGGCATCACCGCTATCGTGGCCATAGTTGTCGTTGACAGCTTTAAAGAAGTCTATATCAATGAGTGAAATACAAAGCGCTTCAGTATTGTTTTGAGAGAGTGTGTACAGCTGCTCTGCGCGGGTGAAGAAATAGCGCCTGTTGTAAAGCTTTGTTAAAAAATCCCTGTTTGCTGAGTCAGTGATTTTGCTGATTAAGCGAATTTGCTCCATGGTTCTTAATATTCGCCATTGAAACTCTTCTTGTACAAAAGGTGCTGTTAAAAAATCGTTGGCACCGAATTTAATAAACTGAGCAGAAAGGTTTAAATCATTACAAGCGGATAACCCAATAATAGGGAAAACATCTCTGGAATGAGTTTGGCGAATTTGGCGAATAAGCTCAATACCATTCATTTCAGGTAAGTTGTATTCAGTGATTAATAAATCGATATGTGGGTGTTGCTCAAAAGTCTCTAAAGCTTGTTTGCCATCGTTCACTTCAATTAAATTAAATAGCATTTTTTCAAGTAACCCGCGACAACACTGGCGAAGCACTGGTGAGTTATCGGCTAATAACACAGTGATTTTTTGGTTGTTGAGTATTTGGTTAGCAAGCTTTACCGCTTGTAAATAGGACTCTTGATTCTCTTTGAAGATGTAATCGAGTACGCCTTTATCCAGCATGTTTTGACGTCGTTCAGTGTCAAGCGTTGCAGTCAAAACAATTGTGGTGATATTTGATTCAAGCAGTATATCCACTACCTCGCCTTGGGGGGCATCGGGGAGGTTTAAATCGGCGAGCGCCAGGTAATAATCGTTTTCGGCAATAAGTGTTCTAGTTTCTGCAAGAGAGCCAGCGAGGTCGATTTCACAATCGAGCTCACTGTCTGCGATATGGCGGATAACTTTTTGCATAATAATGCTGTCTTCAATGATCAGTAGCTTACTCATTAACTCTCTTTCTTGCAGAAAAACAAACAGGTAATTTAACTAACAGCATAGGATAGGTATTGGCTTTTATCAAAGTCGACTCTGTGAAATCGTCAAATTTGCACATTAATAAATGATACAAAATAACCTGCGAAATCTATTAAGAGTTGAAAAGGGAAGGGGGCTAATTAAAAAGAATCAGTAGTATGCTTCCAGAACAGTAAGTTTTGTTGCTTATAGTATTGAAAAAGCACAAATATTTGATCGCTAGATTGACTTAACTAGAAAATGGCGTTATTTGTATGCCATGTATATCAATCCTCTCTATATCAAACGCCATGATTGGTGGCCACCGCCTGCTAGCACAGTGCCTTTTGGTAGCTGTGCTTAGCCTATGATATTAAAAGTATAAAACTTCTCTTGGGATAGAGTGATACAACTTTGTATCGTCTTCAGGCCCTGGTAGATGTATTTTCACTTCTTTAAAAGCTAAGCCTCTATTTTTATAAACAATACATGTTGAATGTATACGTATTGTCATCACTGATAACACGGCTGTGTTATGTCTGTGATTTTTATTTCATCATATCGCCTAAGATGATAAGTTATCGTAATAAATAGAAGAACTTGTAATGATAAAAGAAATAAAATGTGAAGAAGATCAGTTGGTTGTTTCATGGAGCAAGGGTGGTTGTTCAGCGTATCCCTATATTTGGTTGAAGGATATCGACCCTCTAGATTTTCACCCGCAAACGAATGAGCGTATGTTCGATCTAACGCAGTGTGATCTAAATATTACACCTGCAGATGTGGTACTTGATGCAGAGCAGGTCTCGTTGCAATGGCCCGATCAAAAGGTGCGTTCGGTTTACCCTGTTAAATTGCTAGCAATGTACGCCAATAGCGGGGATCGAGAAGATCCTGCTCAAGTGAAAAGGCAATTGTGGTATCGCGATTTTGAGGTCTCTCGCTTTGCGAGTGAGCAGATGGATGAGGACGCAGTAAAAGAAATGCTGTTACGGCTCAAGCGTGATGGGCTTGTCATTATCACGGGGCTTGATCATGAAAAAAGTGGTGAGCAGTTTGGCGATTTAATTGGTTTCAAAAGAGAGACTAACTTCGGTGTCATGTTCGAAGTGATTAACAAAGCTGAGCCGAACAATTTAGCTTACACCGCAGTGAGCTTGCCTTTGCACACTGATTTATCAAATCAAGAACTACCGCCGGGCTATCAATTCCTGCACTGTGTTAAAAATGAAGCGCAAGGCGGCGAATCTATACTGGCTGATGGCTTTGCAATAGCGACAGATTTGCAGCGTGAGCAGCCTGCGCATTTTGAATTACTAAGCACGCGCAAAATGCCATTTAGGTTTCATGATAAAAGCTGTGATATTCGATTTAGTCACTGTGTGATTGGCGTTAAAAATGGGGAAGTCGATCAATTTATTTTTAACGCCCACTTGGCTGAAAATGTGAATGGTTTGCAAGGGGGGATTGTTGAATATTACCGAGCATATAAAGCATTGATGACAAATATCAAACAGCCAAAATATGCATTAGAGCTTAAGTTGCAAGCAGGTGAGATGATGATATTTGATAACAAGCGAGTGATGCACGGTCGTAAATCATTTGATCCAACGACCGGAGATCGTCATTTACGTGGCTATTATATCGATCACACAGAGGTCGATAGTAAAATACGCATGCTAAGCTAAGCGTGCATTTTGCAGCTGGCTCGCAGTAGGTATGTTCTTAGTACTATGTTTCAAGCTGCTGTAATTAAACAGTTTAAAGTAATTTTAGTGGTGCGTGTTTTTTGCTCTTGCGGATCATTAATAGGCATAAAAAAAGCGTCCGTAGTGACGCTTTTTTTATGCGACAAAAGTGTGTCGCTTTCCAGCATCTTCTCGTCGCAACAATGTTAGCGTTAACGCCTCTCAAAACTTAATCTAGCATTATTGAAAAGTAGCATGCGCTGTGCGTGTTGCTTAAGAAATTAGTCGCATAGGTTTTATCGCATGCTGATTTCTTTAACTAAAAAATAAAATACATGTTTGGGGTCCGGCCAATGTCTGAAGAAAACTATGATGATGAATTAGATCTATCAACCCTTAGTGATGAAGAGTTAGTAGAGCAAATGCATGATGATCTATACGACGGTATGGAAGAAGAGATTGTAGAAGGTACAGAGATTCTTCTAGAGCGCGGCTGGTCAGCAGATAAAGTGTTAAACGAAGCACTTGTTGGCGGCATGGCAATTGTAGGTGTTGACTTCCGTGACGGCATCTTGTTCGTACCTGAAGTACTAAGTGCTGCGGGTGCAATGAAGGCTGGTATGGCTATTTTACGCCCACTACTGGCTGAAACAGGTGCTGAGCCAATTGGTAAAATGGTTATTGGTACGGTTAAAGGCGATATTCATGATATCGGCAAAAACTTAGTGGCAATGATGATGGAAGGTGCGGGTTTTGAAGTGATTGATATCGGTATCAACATTCCAGTTGAGACTTATCTTGAAGCACTTGAAGAGCACAAGCCTGATATTTTAGGTATGTCTGCACTACTAACAACGACTATGCCTTACATGAAAGTTGTTATCGACACCCTTAAAGAGCAAGGGCTGCGTGATGATTACATCGTATTGGTGGGTGGTGCGCCGCTTAACCAAGAATTTGGCGATGCTGTAGGTGCCGATGGATATTGCCGTGATGCGGCTATTGCTGTTGATATGGCAAAAGAGCTAATTGCTGAGAAGCGTGCGGCTTAATTGCACAGGGTCGTTTGATCTTTAGAGGTAAAAAGTGATGCGCAGAGGACGCCGCCAAGTAATGCAAGAGCGAGCTGCTAAGCAGCTCAATGCTGAACCTGTATTTACAAAGGTTAACTCCTCTACAAAAAATGCAGATGCGCCAGCGGTTATTATTTGTTGCTCAGCCCTCATGCGTGACATTTTAAGTGTCTGTAAGGCCAACAAGTGGACCCATTTAGATGTTCAGTGCATCAGTGCAGAAGTTCATAACTACCCGCAGCGTATTACGACAGAAGTTAAAGCGCTTATTGATATTGCAAAGGCAAAGCAGCAGCAGATATTTGTTGCCTTTGCAGATTGCGGTACTGGCGGTTTGCTGGATGCGTTACTAGAACAAGAACAGGTTGAGCGAATTCAAGGTGCGCATTGCTATGAGTTTTTTGCAGGGTCAGAGCAATTTGATCAAATGCAAGAGGCAGAGCTAGGTACCTTTTATTTGACTGACTTTTTGGTTCGCCACTTTGATCGCTTGATCATTCGTGGTTTAGGTATCGACCAAAAGCCGAGTTTAGAGCCGATCTTTTTTGGCAGCTACCGCAAGTTGCTTTACTTGTCACAAAGTGAAGATCCAGAGTTGCAAGAAATGGCTCAAGCCGCCGCTCGGCGCCTCGGATTAGATTACGAATACAAATACACCGGAACAAAAGGTCTCTTAACACCTCTGGCGCAGTTCAATCAAAAAATAGCTGTCCAGCTCGTTTAATAAAGATCATTTGTTCACATTTCAGATTGTTGTGTTGTTATTTTTGTAGCGCTTATCAGTTTGACCGCGCCTGCTAAATAACAGCTAAAGAGATAGAAAAAAATAATAACAGTACCTTTAGCATGAGCTAGCGCTAGAAAGCTACACGTACTTAAGGTTTTGTAAAAACAGCCAAGTTGCCATCAAAGCAGTATTGGGTAGCACTAAAAATGTAAACCCCAGCACTTAAATGGCAAGTACATTAACAAACGCTCAAGTGTGGTGGATCTAACCGCTACGCTAAAACAACGGTAGAAAGAGAGTATAGCGATATGACAGATACAATTATAAGTTCAGCCACTAAAGAAGCAGTTATCGGCTTTGAACGTCCATTCGTGATCATTGGCGAACGTATCAACCCGACAGGCCGTAAGTTATTGGCCGCTGAGATGAAAGAAGGGGATTACTCTCGTGTTAAAGCAGATGCTTTAGCGCAAATTGCAGCAGGTGCGCACATTCTTGATGTGAATGCAGGTATTCCATTGGCTGATGAGCCAAGAATTTTAGCTGAAGTCATTGAGCTAATTCAATCGTTCACCGATATCCCACTGTGTATTGATTCATCAATCGTTGATGCCCTAGAAGCAGGTTTGTCTGTTTACAAAGGTAAGGCACTGGTTAACTCGGTAACGGGTGAAGATGAGCAAATGGAGCGTGTGCTACCGCTTGTTAAGAAGTACGGCGCGGCTGTTGTTGCAATTTCAAATGATGAATCGGGTATTTCTCAAGACCCAGATGTACGTTTTGATGTTGCTAAGAAAATTGTAGAGCGTGCATCTGATTACGGCATCCCAGCGTGTGATGTTGTTGTCGATCCACTTGTTATGCCAATTGGTGCGGTAAATACATCGGGTATTCAAGTGATGAAGCTTGTTCATCGTTTGAAAACTGAGTTAAAAGTTAATACAACTTGTGGCGCATCTAACATCAGCTTTGGTTTGCCAAACAGAGATGGCTTCAACGCAGCATTCTTAAGTATGTCAATTGCAGCAGGTATGACCTCTGCAATCACAAACCCGCTGCATAAAGAAGTAATTGCTGCTACATTAGGCGCGGATGTAATGATGGGTCGTGACCCAGATTGCGCAAACTGGATCAGAGGTTTCCGTGAACCTGCCGCAGATGGTGAAGGTGCAAGAGGGGCCCGTAAAGGAGGCCGTAGACGTCGTGCCTAATATAGACGCTCAAAAGATAGATAATCAAGCAACAGCCACTGTGGTGTTTACGCCCAGTGGTTTGCGCGGAGACTTTGCACTGGGCACGCCAATTTTACAGGCGGCTCAACAGCTAGGGGTCGATTTGGAATCTAGCTGTGGCGGCCGTGGTATTTGTACCCGCTGCCAAGTCACCCCAAGTATTGGGGAGTTTCCAAAACATGGTATTAGCTCTTTGGCGAGTAATATTTCAACGCCTAGTGAGTTGGAGCATACCAATCGTAAATTAGATTTAACTACCGGTAAGCGCTTAAGCTGTAGTACTCAAATCCTCGGTGATTTGGTGGTCGATGTACCATCATCTAGCCAATTGCATAAGCAGCACATTACCAAAGAGGCAACAGCTTTAGAGCTGGTCATCAACCCGAATGTAAAACTGATAACCCTTAAAATTGATGAGCCTGATATTGATCAGCCCTTATCTGATTTACAGCGTGTTCGCTTATCACTTAAAGATGACCATGGCTTTGATGTGCATAGCACTGATCTTGCTGTTATTCAGCAGCTGCAACCAGCACTAGTTAAAGGTAAGCGAGAGATTACTGTTGCCCTTTATGAGTGTGAGCAGCAAGTTGAAAGCAGTGCATCTATAGCGGTTGATATCATTGGCGTATGGCCAGGCATCAAGCTAGGTTTATATGGCTTAGCGATTGATTTAGGCTCAACCACAATCGCTGCACATTTGTGCGAGTTAAGCAGTGGCCGAGTGCTAGCAACTTGTGCTGCGATGAACCCGCAAATTCGTTTCGGTGAAGATTTAATGAGCCGTGTCTCCTACGTGATGATGAATCCCGGTGGCGAGATAGAGATGACCAATGCCGTACGTGATGCCTTTAACACGCTGGCGAAAGAGGCGGCAAAAAAAGCAAAAATCGCACTGCAAGACATTGTCGATATGAGCATTGTTTGTAACCCGATTATGCATCATTTGTTGTTGGGAATTGATCCAACGCCATTAGGTACAGCGCCTTTCGCGCTCGCTACCGATCTTGCCATTACTCTTAAGGCCAGTGATTTAGATGTGAAACTGCACCCTAGTGCACGTGCATTTATCCTGCCTTGTATCGCTGGGCATATTGGCGCTGATACAGCCGGTGTTATATTGGCTGAGCGACCTGATTTAGCGGATGATGTGACCTTGCTGGTTGATATCGGCACTAACGCTGAAATTGTGCTGGGTAACAAAACACGCTTGTTGGCGGCTTCTAGCCCAACAGGTCCTGCCTTTGAAGGAGCGCAAATCAGTTGTGGTCAACGCGCAGCAGCCGGAGCAGTTGAACGGGTGCGTATTGATAAAGAGACTTTAGAGCCAAAATTTAGAATTATCGGCTGTGAGCTCTGGTCAGATGATGCGCAATTTGCAGAGCAAAGCAAAAAGCTGCAAATCAGCGGTATTTGTGGGTCAGGTATTATCGAAGTGATTGCTGAGCTGTTTTTAGCAGGGGTGATTAATAGCGATGGTGTCATAGAAGCGCAAATGGCTGAGCGCAGCTCACGTGTGGTTGCTCAAGGGCGTACTTATGCCTACATACTTCATGAAGGTGAGGGCGGAAAAACACTCTCTATCACTCAAAACGATGTGCGTGCTATTCAGTTGGCAAAAGCTGCGCTTTATGCGGGTATCCGCTTATTGATGGAGCACATGCAAGTAGAGCGAATTGATAAAATCGGTCTTGCGGGGGCTTTTGGTAGTCATATTGATGTGAAGTACGCGATGGTGCTGGGGTTAATTCCAGATTGTGAATTGCCGCGCGTAGTGCCTGTTGGTAATGCCGCAGGAACAGGTGCGCGTATTGCTCTACTTAACAGTGAAGAGCGCAAGCGGATTTCAAGTTTGTTGAGCAAAGTAGAGAAAATTGAAACCGCGACAGAGTCAAAGTTTCAAGATCACTTTGTCAAAGCAATGGCGTTGCCGCATTTAACAGATGATTTTGTTGAATTGGCTAAAGTCGTTACATTGCCTGAGAAGAAAATCTCTGAAGCGCAACCACGTGGTGGTCGTGCAGGTAATAGACGCAGAGCGCGCAGCAAAGCAGAATAGCTTAAGTATTTTGTAAAGAGTGTTACATAAAAAAGGGTGCTATTAGCACCCTTTTTTTGTATTGATAGAAGTGCGCTTAAAAGCGCTCTAAATCAGATTTCAAAAGTTTCTGTTGGCGCTCATCGCGCGGTGGAATACCAAAATAATCGCGGTAGCACTTGCTAAAATGTGGAGGAGAAACAAAACCACAAGCAAGAGATACATCAATGACAGATTTCCCCGTTTGCAATAATAAACGGCGGGCGCAGTTCAAGCGTAAGTCCATGTAGTAACGTGTGGGCACACAGTTTAAATACTTTTGGAACAATCGCTCTAGCTGTCTTCTTGAAACGCCTACAAGATGAGAAAGCTCATCAATGCTCATTGGCTCTTCAATATTGGCTTCCATCAAAGTAATAGCTTCAATTAATTTTGGTTGGCTTGCGCCTAAGTGCTGCTGCAGCGGTGTGCGTTGCCTGTCATGGCGACCGCGAATTCGGTCGCAAATAAATTGTTCAGAAATATTGGCAGATAATTTCCCGCCATGGGATTCAGCGATTAACTTGAGCATCATATCTAGAGGCGCACTGCCCCCAGCACAAGTGAGTCGATCACGATCTACTTCATATAGCTCATCATTAACAATAACTTGCGGGAACTCTTCGCGCATGCTAGCTAAGTTCTCCCAGTGGATAGTGCACTTGTAGTTGTCTAATAAGCCGGCTTTGGCTAAAAGAAAAGTACCCGTGCAAAGCCCGCCGAGTTTGGTTTTCTGGCGGTCAAATTTGTGTAAAGTCGACTGTAAATCTTTATTAAAAACCCCTGCAACATCAACACCTGCACAAATAAACAAAATATCGAGTTTCTTGGCATTTTCGATCGCGTCATCGGGGTTTATGATTAGGCCATTGCTGGCGGGTACGGGGTTACCGTCTAATGTGTATACCGGCCATTCGTATAGATCTTGTTTGGCTAGTCGATTTGCCATTCTCAATGGCTCTATAGCAGAGCTGATAGCAATCATTGAGTAATTCTCGACGAGTAAAAAACCGTAGCGAATTGGCGGCTTACTAGGTTCTGTTGTCATGGCTGTCTCAGGTAGTGGTTCGTAACTATTTGATTTTAATAATTAATTTATTGTTATTAGTAATGGTTAATTGTGGCTAAAATAACACAGTTTTATGAAAAAGCGATGCTTTTTTTTTCGTAAGTGAAAAAAAGACAAGAGAGTGGCGTTAGTTGTGAAAGATGCCTGAAAAAGGCACAAAAAAACCCGCTAGTTTAGCGGGTTTGAAATAAGTGCAATTACCTGCGCGTGGTAATTTGTTTGGTAATTAAGCGTTAAGAAATATTAGAATCAGGGAACGCTTCTTTGCGCTCAGTCATATACGCTTGTAAAGCCGCATCTGTAGCAGGGTCTAACTCTGGTGCCTGGTAGTTTTCAAGCATCTTCTTCCAAAGAGCATTAGCGCGCTGCTCATGAGTTAAGCTGCCATCAGCTTCCCATTGCTCAAAGCTATTGTTGTCAGCAATAGGGGAGCGGTAGAACGCTGTTTTGAAGTTAGCTTTAGTGTGCTCACAGCCCAAGAAGTGATTACCTGGCCCAACTTCACGTATTGCATCTAGTGCCTGGCCGTTTTCAGAAAGATCAACACCTTTTAACATAGTGCACATCATGCCCGCTAAATCAGTGTCCATAATGAACTTCTCATAGCCCATTACCAGGCCGCCTTCTTGCCAGCCAGCTGTGTGCAATGCAAAGTTAACACCCGCCATCGTTGTAGGAATCAAAGTGTTTGCCGCTTCACCCGCGACTTGTGCATCGGGAATCTTGCCGCCACAGAAACCACCACCTGATCTGAATGGAACTCCTAAACGACGTGCAAGCGCTGCCATAATGTAAAGTACAAGTGCAGGCTCAGGCGTACCGAAAGTTGGCGCGCCAGATTGCATAGAAATCGAACTTGCAAAGCTACCCATTACAACAGGTGCACCCGGTTGTACTAACTGAATAAATGCCATGCCTGCCATTGCTTCAGCGAGAGACTGCGCTGCAGTACCGGCAACAGTTACCGGTGACATTGCACCTGCTAAAATGAAAGGTGTAACGATACAAGCTTGGTTATTGCGCGCGTAAACTTTTGCAGCACCCAGCATAGTGTCATCAAATGTCATTGGTGAGTTAGCGTTGATCAAGCTGATCAAGCATGTTTTCTGCTTGCCAGTTTCTGCATCAACAAAATTATCACCGAATAAAATACGACACATGTCTACAGAATCTTGCGCACGCTCAGGGGCTGTAACAGAGCCCATGAATGGCTTGTCAGAATACTTCATGTGTGAGTAAAGCATGTCGAAATGGCGTTTGTTAACGGGTAAATCAACAGGCTCACAAATGGTACCGCCTGAGTGATGTAAGCTATCAGACATGTAAGCAAGTTTTACAAAATTCTGGAAATCTTCAATCGTTGCGTAGCGACGACCTTTGTCCATATCGTAAACAAATGGGCTGCCATATGCCGGTACAAATACCGTATTTTTACCACCTACAACAATGTTGCGTTTAGGGTTGCGTGCATGCTGGGTAAATTCACGTGGGGCAGAGTCTTGAATAAGCTTACGGCACATTCCTCTTGGGAATTTAACTAGCTCACCTTGAACGTCAGCACCGGCATCGCGCCAGATTTGCAATGCTTCTTCATCATCGCGAAACTCAATGCCTACTTCCGCTAAGATAGTTTCAGCATTTTTCTCGATCAGTGATAAACCATCGTCGTCTAGAACTTCGTAGTAAGGAATATTACGCGTAATATAAGGAACAATAGGTGCTGTCTCTTCGGCTGCTTTTGCTTGACGGCCAGCTCTGCCACCTCGTGTGCGGCGTGCTTTATTTGGTGTACCTGTATCACTCATATTGCTGCTCCATACATAGATAACACGGGGTGATTAAAGAAAATAGATCCCCGCTAATTTTGATTAAGTATGGTATTAGCCTTCTTTCAAGGCTAATCTGCGAGCGACATTGAGCTATTTCAAAGCGTCATCTTGCTGCTACAAATACGACAATTTAGGCTAAATAATAGACGTTATAATTCTTTGCTAATACCATACAAAACAAAGGGTTAATTGAAAGAAGAAAATAGCGGCGGCTAGTCTGATTGTCTAGTGTCATGTGTTAGTTGCTCAAGCTTGTAACATCTAATAGCGATTTTTAGGGTTTAGAGGTTCCTAACAATGAGCTTAAGCGCAATTCACTGTTAGTGTTATTTTAGGAAAACAGTATATAAACCAAGTGTTTTTGAGTGATATTTGGTCTACATAGAGGAAAGTTCAAAAAAAGCGAAAAAAGCACTTGAACTCACAAAGCAGCGCAGTATACTACGCACCACTTCTTTAGGACTATAGCTCAGTTGGTTAGAGCGCTACCTTGACATGGTAGAGGTCGGCAGTTCGAATCTGCCTAGTCCTACCAA
>CAKZOD010000105.1 GCA_937136055.1 uncultured Oceanospirillaceae bacterium
GCTCCTTCTGTTAACTAGTTCTTCTAGTTTGGCGCATTGACGCCGTAAGTGGGAGCGTCCATCTCATCATGCGATTAGCTAAAAAGATTCTACGGATTAAGGTATTAACATGCAGTATGGTCAACTAGACACATCATTTCTAGCAGCAGGCGGTGAGCAAGGCTTAGTTTCATTAGCCGAAGCTTTTTACCATCAAATGGAGACGCTTGAGGAAGCGAAAAAAATCCGTGCAATGCACCCTGAAGATCTAACTGAATCGATCTATAAACTTGCCCGCTTTTTATCCGGATGGTTAGGTGGCCCGAAACTGTATCGCGAAAAGTACGGCAGCATCAGCATACCCAGAGCTCATCAGCATTTAGCTATCTCACCAAAAGAGATGGATGCATGGTTATTATGCATGGAAAAAGCATTAGAAAACTCGAATCACAGCGATGACTTCAAAGCTTATTTACTTAAACAGCTAGCTGTACCTGCTAGTCGCTGTGTCAACACTGAATAAACGCTAGTTAATTTATGAATAATCGAGCGACAGATAATAGCCAAAAGTTTGGCAAGTGGATGATGTACCTCACTTGGATTATTGCACTAGCACTTGCCAGCTACTTTTTTCAAAACTGGATAGACTATAAGCGTAACCCAAACGCCTCCCTATCAAGTAATGCTGATGCACCCGTGATTTTAAAGCAAAATAGTCAAGGGCATTATTTAGCAACAGGTACCATAAACCAAGCCCCTGTCGTGTTTCTACTTGATACAGGCGCCACAAGCGTAGTGATAAGCTCAGAGCTTGCCAATCAGCTCAATTTATCCAAAGAAGGCAAAGCACAAGTATCTACCGCAAATGGTATTATCACTGTTTTTCGTACCACATTAGATTCTGTCAGCTTAGGTAGTTTGAACGCTAAAGGTATTGATGCCTACATCAATCCTCACGGTGATAGCACGGTATTATTAGGGATGAGCTTTCTAAAGCACCTCTCTATTTTGCAACAAGACAACACACTCACCCTCAGTATTCCAAAATAAACAAAGCTTTCAAACAGCCCTTTTGTAGAATTCGAACCTTTATACTCCTTTCACCCTATATTTTATTCAACCAAAAGGTTGAACATAATTTACAAAAACTATATATTCAACCATATGGATGAATATATTAATAAACAACTCACCACAACATTAAAAGCAATTAGCGATCCGACAAGACGCTCATTACTCACTAAACTTGTACAGCAAGGACCTATGCGCGTTACACAGCTAGCGACGTATTATGAAATGAGCTTGAACTCAATTTCAAAACATATAAAGGTGTTAGAAAGTGCTGATTTAATATCTCGAAAAACTCTAGGAAGGGTTCATATTATTGAAGCGACACCCAATAGCATGCAGTGTATTGAGAACTGGCTACACAGCTTACGCTCTATTTGGGAGATTCGGCTAGATACACTGGCAGAAATAATGGAATATGAAAAGGAGAACAACAATGAATCAGGTAAATAATATCGATCCAAATTCACTCACACTTTCTCTCTCAAAAACGATTCATGCACCTGTAGCAGAGGTATTCAACGCTTGGCTAGATGCAAAAACATTGGCTAAGTTTATGATTCCAATGCAAGGAATGTGTGAGCCACAAGTTAGTTGCGCACCTCATCAAGGCGGGCAATTTGAGATACTAATGAAAGCAGATGACAATGTAATGCCTCACACGGGTGAGTACGTAATTATAGAGCCGTACTCAAAGATTGTTTTCACATGGCAATCTAATCACTCTATTGATGGATCACAAGTAACACTACTATTCGAGCAAGCAGCAAATTCCACAAAACTGACACTTCAACAAGTAAAGTTCTTCGATCAATCAGCAAAGGAAAACCACACCAAAGGCTGGCAATCTATCTTAAATCATTTAGATGATGTTTTAAGGTCATAACAAAAACAGCGGCAATAATAGGCTCAAGATACTTGCTCTAAGAAAATGCTGTCAGCATTGTGATAGCACAAAATCAGTCGCAGTTTTTCATCAACGCAATTAAAGTTTTGATGCTTTATATCTTGGGGTATGCATAGTTTAAACTATGTCATTACTCCAGGGCGGAAAGGTTTATTTGCTTGATGATTATTACGGTAGCCACCTTTTTGTTGCGCAACAAGTTTAACCTTTTTAGCGATTAAACCGCGCTTATCAACATGACATTCAAACTCAACTGTCACCCCTACTTTCAAGAATTGGCAGTTTAATAAATCCGCTTTATAAACAATGATATCTTTACCACTACCATTTTCTAGAAAACCAGATTCTTTATCACGAAACCATTTTTTTACAACTGTTTGCAACATTTACTCCTTACTGAACATCGGCGTATTTTTGAAGCAGCTGGCAGCTTTAAAGCGAAACAGTGCTAAAAGAATATTATTGAATTGAATATTTATATAAACCACTAGCGGTTTGTAGACGAAAAATACGATACATATAGTAATAGCTGCACTAAAAATCTGCACAGATCTATTAAAGGCTGCTGATAGCCTATTAGGTTAACTATAGATGACTAACTGATAAAAGAACAACAAAAATATACTTTTATATGCTAAAAAATCTTAATTTTCTAGGAACGTGCAATTAAATTGCATATCTTCTAAGTAATAAAGACAAGAGTCTCTGTAAACTATTGAGCTGCACAAATATTGCGAGCAACATCAGCAAACTTCAGACAGAGGCTATTCTTAACGATCAAATTTGCAATATAGGCTTTAAAGTTTACAGCTGTTCAGCTTTATAACTTTTAAAACGCACGATGATGAAATAGAAGACCAGCGCACAAAGTACACCTAATCCATTTGCAAGTGCATCGTAATAACTAAATACTCGATTTACTTGTAAAACGCCTTGAGCGTACTCCATTAAAAATGCAAGCAATAACATTGTAATCCAGTAGTAATAAGCATTTACTGACAACATGGCGACTCTGCCTGTTATCGCCAAACAAAAGAAGGCACCTAAGTGAGCGACTTTATCAGACTGCAAAAAAACTTGCTGCACCGGCTCTGGCTTAAATATTCCCCAGCTAACAGCTAGCAAACAAGCCACAAACAAAACAACTGCTATCTGTTTATATTGATCCATTTAAAACCTATATCCATAACGCTCATCGAATCACGGTAATTAACGCTTTTAGAAAAGCTTGCGTATTTTATTAGCTCAAAACTGAGCATTCTCTATCCGTCAAATAGCACAAAGCTGTATTTATCTGGTTAAGAATGGCGCCATTAAAGCATAAAAAAAGCGCTAAATAGCGCTTTTTTTGGTGTAAAACTTGTTTATAAAGCTAATCTTCTGACATCACTTAACAACGCATTAAGTGTTGTCATGAAACGTCCACCATCACTACCGTTTATCGCACGGTGATCGTAAGATAAGCACAGTGGCAGCATTTTACGCGGCTCAAAACTCGAACCATTCCAACGCGGTTTAATGTCTGCTTTAGAAACACCTAAAATAGCAACTTCTGGCGTATTCACGATTGGCGTGAAGCCAGTTCCACCGATGCCACCCAAGCTTGAAATTGTAAAGCAAGAGCCTTGCATTTCGTTCGGCTTCAACTTGCGATCTTTCGCTTTGCCCGCTAATTCAACAGCTTCATTAGCCAATTCATAAATGCTCTTCTTATCAGCATCTTTAATGACTGGCACCATTAATCCATGTGGCGTATCAACCGCGATTCCGATGTTAATATACTTCTTAAGCACCAGATGTTGGCCATCTGCATGTAACGAAGTATTAAAGCGTGGATGCATTTGTAACGCCTTAACCACCGCTTTAATTATGAAAGGCATTGGTGTTAATTTAACACCTGACTTTGCCGCTTCATCCTTCATATCTTTACGGAACGCTTCTAAATCCGTGATATCAGCTTCATCAAACTGTGTCACATGTGGGACATTTAGCCATGCACGTGCCATATTATCGCGCGTCACACGCGCAATTTTACTCATTTTCTCTAATTCGATTTCGCCGAACTGGCTGAAATCAATTTCAGGTACTTGTGGTAAACCTTGCCCAACAGCTGCTGCACTTGCTGCCTGCGGTTTAGCTTGCGCCTGCTTGATCATTTTCTTAACGAATGCTTGCATATCCTCTTTAAGAATACGACCGCGACGACCAGTACCTTTTACCAATGTCAAATCAACGCCAAATTCTCTCGCCAACACACGCACAGCAGGACCTGCATAAAGTGTCGTTTGGTTTTTCTTAGCTAATAACTCTGGATCAACAACTGAAGTCGCAGCTGCTGCACTTTCTTGAGCGGCTGGTGCAACAGGTATTTGCGGAGCTGGAGCCGGAGCTGGCGTAGAAGCAACTTGAGCCGCTTGTGGTGCTACAGCACTTGAAACTTCAAGTGTCAGTATCTCATCACCTTCATTACAAGAGGCGCCTTCAGATATAGCTATTGATTTAATAACTCCCGATAATGGCGAAGGAACTTCCATTGACGCCTTATCAGTTTCAACAGTAATTAAGCTATCGCCTTCATTAATGCTATCACCAACTGCAACCATTACTTCAATAACATCAACATCTGTTGCTCCTGACAAATCAGGCACTGATACTTTTTCAATCGATTGAGAAGTACTTGCTGCAGGAGCTGGTGCAAATTCTTGAGCAGCCGCTGGCTGCACTGCAGGTGCTGATACCTCAACAACGGGTGCTTCACCACTAACAACTTCAAGCTGAAGAATCAGGTCACCTTCATTACACGTTGTACCCTCTTCAATAATAACGGACTTTACTGTGCCGGCTTTTGGTGAAGGCACTTCCATAGAGGCCTTGTCTGTTTCAACAGAGATCAGCCCATCACCTTCTGCGACTGTATCCCCTGCTTTCACCATAACTTCGATAACGTCTACATCCGCAGCACCTGATAAATCAGGTATAACGATGGCTTCTACTTCGACACTTGCCGCTGCACTTGCAACGCTCGTGCTAGCAGCTGGCGCCTCAATTACTGGGGCTTCTACGGGTGCAGGCTCAGCATTAACTGGCACTTGAGCTTCAGCGCTCGTCAACGTAAGAATGGCATCACCTTCGTTGCACGTCACACCTTCTTGCATAATTACTTCTACAACGGTTCCACCTTGTGGTGCAGGTACTTCCATAGCCGCTTTATCTGTTTCTACAGAAATCAGGCTATCGCCTTCAGCGATTGTATCACCGGCTTTTACCATCACTTCGATTACGTCAACATCTGTTGCGCCGCTTAAATCTGGTACTGAAATTGTGATTGTAGTCACTATTTTTTCCTCATTACTTGCAAGCACTGGCAGCGACGCTATTTACGCTGCTGCCAACTGTCATATCTTGGACTTTAAACAGTGATTAAACTGTCCAAGGTGCCACTTTGTCAGGATCAATATTGAATTTACGCATCGCTTTAACAATGACTGAAGGTTCAATTTTACCTTCTTCTTGTAGCGATTTCAGCGCTGCGATAACAACGAAGTAACGGTTTACTTCAAAGAATTCACGCAACTTATCACGCGTATCCGAACGTCCGTAACCATCAGTTCCTAACACTTTATAACGCTGAGGAATGTATTCACGTAACTGATCAGGATACATGCGCATGTAATCTGTTGCTGCTATAACAGGCTCTTCACCTGCTAAACATTCAGTAACATAAGCAGTGCGCGCTTCCTCTTCAGGGTGAAGGAAGTTCCAACGCTCTACTTCTTGCGCTTCACGGCGCAATTCATTGATTGAAGTTGTGCTCCAAATATCTGACTCAACACCAAACTCAGCTTTAAGAATAGTCGCCGCTTCACGCACTTCATTTAAGATAGTGCCACAGCCAATCAACTTCACTTTAAGATCCGACGATGCACCTTCATTTAGCATATACATGCCTTTTATGATGCCTTCTTCAGCACCTTTTGGCATATCTAAATGGATGTAATTTTCGTTCATCGTTGTGATGTAGTAGAAACGGTTCTCACCATCTTGATACATACGACGAGCACCGTCTTGGATAATTACTGCTAACTCATAACCAAAAGTAGGGTCGTAAGATACGCAGTTAGGCACCATTTGCGCCATCAAGTGAGAATGGCCATCTTGATGCTGAAGACCTTCACCGTTTAGCGTTGTTCTGCCGGCAGTAGCGCCGATTAAGAAACCGCGCGCTTGCATATCACCCGCTGCCCAAATCAAGTCCATTACACGCTGGAAACCGAACATTGAGTAGAAAATGTAAAACGGAATCATTGGGCATGAGTTGTTTACATAGGATGTAGCACAAGCAATCCACGCAGACATCGCACCGGCTTCATTGATCCCCTCTTCAAGAATCTGACCTTTCTTAGATTCTTTGTAATACATGATCTGATCTGAATCGTGAGGCGTGTAACGCTGACCCGCTGAAGAGTAAATACCTAGTTGGCGGAACATACCTTCCATACCAAAAGTACGCGCTTCATCTGGAATGATAGGCACGATATGTTGACCGACATTCTTATCTTTTAATAACGTATTCAGTACACGGTTAAAGCCCATTTGGCTCGACATTGCACGCTTTTCGTTACCTTTTAAGCTATTGGCAAAATCACTTAAAGGTGGAACTTCTAAACGAGGAACTTCAGTATTACGAATTGGATACGAACCACCTAAACTCTTACGACGATCCATCATATAACGCATCTCTGGTGAATCTGGAGATGGACGATAATACGGCATGCCTTTTAGCTGTTCATCAGCTAATGGAATGTTAAAGCGATCACGGAAATCTTTAAGATCATCCATAGCCAGCTTCTTCATTGAATGAGTGTCGTTCTTAGCAAGGCCTGATTTACCGGTACCGTAACCTTTAACCGTTGCGGCTAAGATAACTGTTGGCTGGCCTTTATGGTTGGTCGCTTCATTGTATGCTGCATAGACTTTATACGGATCGTGACCACCACGGTTTAGCGCCATGATCTCATCGTCGGTCATATCTTTGACCATTTCTAGCAACTCAGGATACTTGCCAAAGAAATGTTCACGGGTGTATGCACCACCGTTGGCTTTATAGTTCTGCAACTCGCCGTCACACACTTCGTCCATGCGTTTTTGTAGTAAGCCATGTTTATCTTTAGCGAACAGCGGATCCCAATGGCGACCCCATAAGCATTTAATAACATTCCAGCCAGCGCCGCGGAAAGCACCTTCTAGCTCTTGAACAATTTTTCCGTTACCACGTACAGGACCATCCAAACGCTGCAAGTTACAGTTGATAACGAAAACTAAGTTTTCAAGTTTCTCAACACCGGCGAGCGAGATCGCACCTAATGCTTCTGGCTCATCACATTCGCCATCGCCAAGGAATGCCCAAACTTTACGATCACCACGGTTAATCATTTCACGTGCTGACAAATAACGCATAACGTGCGCTTGGTAAATCGCCTGGATAGGACCTAGGCCCATCGATACCGTTGGGAACTGCCAGAAATCAGGCATTAACCAAGGGTGTGGGTATGAAGGTAAACCTTTACCATCTACTTCACGTCTAAAGTTATCGAGCTGATCTTCAGTTAAACGACCTTCTAAATACGCACGTGCGTAAATACCTGGAGAAATGTGCCCTTGGAAAAACACCATATCGGCATTTTGGCCATTTTCGTTGTCATTACCACGGAAGAAATAGTTAAAGCCAACATCGTAAAGCGTTGCTGAAGAAGAGAAACTAGAGATGTGACCACCAAGGCCTTCATCGTTGTCGTTAGCGCGCATTACCATCGCCATTGCATTCCAACGAATGAACGAGCGAATTCGGCGCTCTACAAACAAATCACCTGGCATAGTTGCTTCATCAACAGGTGAAATAGTGTTTCTGTAAGGTGTTGTTAAAGCGAAATTGGTACCAACACCTATTTCTTGTGCTTTGCGCCCCAATTGCGAGAGAATGAACTCTGCTCGCTTATCACCATCATTTTTAGCTACCGCTTCAAGCGCTTCTAGCCATTCTGAGGTTTCTGTTGGATCGATATCGTTAATTAAATCGTTTTGCACATCGCTATCTAAACTCATTGAGCAGTCATCCCGTGTTTAACATAAAAAAAGCCTTCGAATGCAGCTGCTTTGGCTTTACCACGCAATTTCAAAAGTGAAAATTTAGTGGCTAAACGAAAGATCTTAAACAATATTCGACAGGCTTGGATTAAAGTTATGTTATTAAAGTCCCAAAAAAAGTATTCACTTAAGTGTTTCTTTAAAAATTTGTAGTAATACTACATTTTTCTTCAATAAAAATCTATATCCGTCATGATTACGGGCTTTATATGCAAAAAATGTAGTATTAATACAAGCATCCAATTCACCGATAAATTTAGTAAATTTTATGGTCTAAAGGGCTAAAATAACGCAAAAAAATGCATAAGCCTCAGCTAAAAAGTGTTTATTGCTTAATCGATTGTCTTAAAGCATAGCATTGTTTAGTGTTAAAAGGTGTTGAAAAAAGTTGATAATGCGCACGAAAGTCGCTTTTATATGCCAAACATTGGCGGCTTAAGGATGCACTTAGCTGATTAAATGCACAGTCGCGAACTAAAGGTATCGTAAAGACTGCGAAAAAATATAAAACAAGACAAGGCAGCCAAGTGAATCGCAGATAGAATCCCCTTTTTTTGTGGTTACATCTACCTTAGTCAGCCTGATGGTTATAATAAAAATTGACGAAAAAGCGCGGCTGTTCATCAACACCCCATTTTTAACACAATCACTAAAAGCGAACAGGTATTATGGATTTAATTGAAATTACTGAGCGTATTTTTGCAACGCTTTTTCCAATGCTCGTGATCGTGCTGGCAGGCTATCTTTATGCGCTAAAGAAACCAACAAGCATGGCAGTTGTTAACCATCTCAATATTGATGTGTTTATTCCCGCTCTTATTTTTTCTGTTTTAGCGTCAAAATCTTTTGAGCTCGGGGCTTTGAAAGATCTAGCACTCGCCAGTGCAATTGTGATTTTAGGCTCAGGGATTATCCTTCTCCCCTTTTGCCGCTTCTTGAAGGTCGAAGCCAAAACATTTATTCCACCGATGATGTTTAGCAACACTGGAAATCTAGGCTTACCTCTATTAGTACTAGCCTTTGGCGAACAGGCTTTAAACGCAGCGGTCATTTTATTTATTGTAGAAATGTTCCTGCATTTCACTTTAGGCATATACATTCTCGACAGAAAAACAAATCCAATCAGCGTGCTAAAGCTACCGATGATTATTGCAACAGTTGCAGGGTTAAGCTTTTCAAGCCTATCGATAGAAATCCCCACTGTGGTTAAAATTCCTTTAGATATGATGGGCCAAGTGTGTATACCTTTAATGCTATTTGCATTAGGGGTTAGAATGATTGATATAAACTTTTCGACTTGGAAGGTAGGTGTATGGGGTGCCATTTTGGCACCATTAAGCGGCTTATTGATTGCGCTTCCTTTGCAAAATATCATCCAACTATCACAGCAACATTTTGCTTTTTTAGTTATCTTTGCAGCTCTTCCACCTGCGCTTTTAAACTACATGATTGCCGAAAAGTACCAACAGCAACCAGAACAAGTTGCCTCTATTGTATTAATTGGAAACATTGGTAGCTTAGTGATTATGCCGGTTGTATTGTATTTTGTAATTTAATCAACGCGCTCTTTTGCGCACGTGTTAATTTTTTTAGCTGCGCTTCTCTTTTACAAGCACTAGATCTATCATCACAAGGCTCTTGCCAAACTATACGCACAGGACGTCTTGCTTGAGTATAACGAGCCCCACCTTTGATGAGACCATTATGCTGGCGAACTCTGCGCTCACAATTTGTGGTTACACCCGCGTAATAAGTATTATCAGCACAACACAGCAAATAAACATACCACTGTGATTGTGCTGTGTTGGAACTTAACGAATCGCTCATCGATTAAGCTTGATCAGCAATCTCAAGTAAGGCATTTTGAGCAAACCAGTTGAGCTGCTCTTGGAGTAACACAACCTGACCCACAATGATTAACGCTGGCGCAGGCAGCTGAGCAGTTGCCTGCTGACCAACCAAGGTTTCTAAAGTACCAACCAATACAGATTGATCAACCGCAGTTCCTCGAGAGACAATCGCCGCTGGCGTCTGCGCGCTTTGCCCTGCCGCCACTAGTTTTGTGCAAATGTCCGCAAGGTTATGCAATCCCATATAGAACACAACGGTTTGGTTACCACGTGCTAAAGGCGCGAAATCCAGCTCGCTGCTACGGTTTTTTTGCTGACCTGTGACAAAAGTTACGCTTTGCGCAAAATCTCTGTGCGTTAATGGAATTCCAGCATAAGTGGAACAAGCACTTGCCGCCGTAATACCCGGCACCACTTGGAAAGGAATGCCTTGTTCACGTAGCGTTTGTAACTCTTCTCCACCGCGGCCAAAAATAAATGGATCGCCGCCTTTTAAGCGCACAACTCTTCTGCCTTTTCGAGCGTGATCCACCAGCATTTGGTTGATATTACCTTGCTCAACAGCATGATTAGCTCTATTTTTACCGACAAAAACTAAGTCTGCATCACGACGACAAAGCTCCATTACTTCTTTTGATACCAGCGCGTCATAAAGCACCACATCAGCCTGTTGCATTAAGCGTAGCGCTTTAAAAGTTAACAGCTCTGGATCTCCAGGACCTGCTCCTACCAAGTAAACTTCGCCAGCAGGCATTTTTGCATCCGCATCCGACAGCTTTTTTTCCATCAACTGATAAGCATCTTGCTCGCGCCCTGCCAACATTGTTTCAGCAACTTGACCTTGCAAAACGGTTTCCCAGAAGCTTCTACGCTGGTTTATCGTAGCAAACTTAGCTTTAACTCTGTCTCGAAAGCTACCGGCTAAAACAGCCAATTTACTATAGCCATTTGGAATTAACGTCTCTAACTTCGCCCTTAATACTCTGACTAAAACCGGTGCTTTACCACCGGATGAAATCGCAATAACGATAGGAGAGCGATCAACAATTGCAGGAAAAACAAAGGTACACAGCGCAGGGTTATCAACAACATTAACAGGAATATTGCGAGCGACAGCATCTTGGTAAACTTGTTTATTCAGCGCTTCGTCATCTGTTGCTGCTGTCACTAGCAACTTATCATCTAGCAAGCTGTCATCATACTCACCAGCGATAGCAACGCCGTTATTATCCGCTAAAAGCTCAGCCAATTGCGGGTCAATTTCTCGGCTAATAACTGTCACTATTGCTTTAGTACGCACCAGCATACGTGCCTTGCGTAGCGCCACTTGACCACCGCCAACGAGCAGCGCATTACGATTTTCTAGCTTAAAAAAGAGAGGTAAATAATCCATAAGAAAACACACTTAAACAAGATTAATAGAGACACAAAAAGTGTATAAAAAAACTATTATGTCAGCCGAAATATGAATTGACGACTTTTTTCAGTGCAAAGTCGCAGTTTGGGAAATAGAGGTCGCTTCAACAACCTTTGAGTGTAGATCAAATAACCACTTATCTTACCGAGACAGTGGCTAACATATGAGCAGCCAGCTAAACACCCTACTCAATCACAAACACCTAGTTAGATTTTTGTATGCAAACCGCACTCACGATTATCGAGTGCCTTGGTAGGATCAAAATAAGCAAATTCGTTATGTAGCCCATTTTGTGCCAAATACTCATCAAGAATCGCCTCAGAACTATGATACAAAGGTGCAACTTTGATAATACCATCCTGACTTGCTGAGACTATCTCTAAAGTGTTACGAAACTCTGTTTGCTCTTTGCGAATCGCATTTAGCCAATAATCAGGTTTTACTTCAGCGAATGCACGTCTAAAAGGCTCCAGTTTAACTTCTTCTGTAAACTGTGCATGAAGTGGGTCATCAACTTCAGGAACACCCTTCATTTGTGCATTGCGAAATGCTGTTGTTTGCTTTGGAATATAAGTCAGCATGTTTAATGATAACTGATCGATTAACTCCAACGCATAGCGATAAGTCGCTGATGTATTGTAACCAGAGTCTACCCAAAGTATTTGCAAATCTGGTTTTATCTGCGTCGCCATATGCAAAATAGCAACTTCGTAAGGGCGAAAATTTGTTGTGAGCACCGGGTTTTTAGCATTCCCTAACGCCCACTCAATAATCTCTTGAGAGGTTTTACCCGCTACTTGTGTATTTAACAAATCAGTATTAACTGTCATTTTATTTCCCAAAAAGAGTATAACTAGTATCAAATACCAATTAAAAAGATGGACTAGAGATAAGTGTTAAAACAAGCCTTCTAGCGGCTTAAAGAAAGCGTCCAGCAGCTAACTGAACGCCTTTAATCACATATAATCAGCGATAATCAACGATGATGAGTGGGTTGATAATTCACGCTAATCTCTTGAATTGCTTTGGCAAACATTTGTGCACAATCTTCGCTTTCTACTTGGTAAGCATTAAAGCCTGAACGATGCATATTATCTAAGCGATCAAAGCCTACATCACCAATAGCGCGAACTTCGCCTTTAAAGCCTCTGCGCACGATGTTTCTTGCGATACTGAATCCACGACCATCACGTAGCACTGGGAACTCAATTGCAATTAAAGCAACTTCATCTAACAGCTCAGTGAGCTCATTCAAGTTATCATCGCCTGTTACCTTCAATGCAACATTTTGTGAATGACCTTTAAGTGTTTCACGGCGCGCAAGATAGCTCGCAAGCGGATAAATTACCGCACTATTATTTGTAACCAAGCTTGCAATCAATCCATCTGGATCACTTGCAAAAGTCTCTTCATCAAGTGCTATCCATTTATCTTCTGCAACTTTTCCATTAATGAGAAGTGGCATATACATACTCCTTAAATGGCTCTAAACCAATTCTTTTAATTACATCACGGAACAACTCTTCCTCGTGACGGTGCGAAATAAACACATCTAAAATTTTCTGTACCGTATCAGCTACTTCTGAAGCAGCAATGGCTTTACCAATTGTTTTACCTAGTGAAGCATCTGATTTAGAGCTGCCACCTAATGTAAACTGGTAGTAGTTTTCACCTTTACGGTCAACACCTAAAATGCCAATATCTGCAACGTGGTGATGACCACATGCATTGATACAACCAGACATATTCAACTGAATTTCACCCAAGTCGTAAAGGTAGTCTAAATCGTCGAACTTACGGTTTATTTGATCCGCAATTGGCAGTGTTTCAGCATTAGCCAATGCACAGAACTCATAACCAGGGCAGCAAATCATATCAGTTAAAGTGCCGATATTTGCACGCGCTAAATTAGCCGCTTGAAGCTTATCAAACAGTGCTTTTAGCTCAGACATTTTAACGTCGCTAAGCACTAGGTTTTGATCATGTGTCGAGCGAATTTCACTGTGGCTAAATTGATCCGCTAAATCAGCGATCAAATCCATTTGTCCATCAGTAACATCACCCGGTGGCAATAAGTGTGGCTTCAATGAAATAACAACGATGCGATAGCCATCAACTTTATGCTCTACAGTATTGCGCTCATACCAAACTTTGAAGCTTTCATCCGCTGCAAACTGCGCAGTTAAATCAGCTTCTTTAGCTGCTTGTGGGTCATAGCTAATTGGTGAGAAATAACCTTTAAAGGTTTCAATTTCTTCTTTACTAATGTGCAGGTCTGTCTCTTTACAAAACTCTAGCCACTCTTGCTCAACTAGCTCTGCCATTTTTTCAATGCCAAGCGCTTTCACTAAAATTTTGATACGTGCTTTGTATTTGTTATCTCGACGACCATTTAGGTTATATACGCGCAAGATAGCATCTAAATATGAACGCAAATGTTCGACAGGTAAAAATGACTTAATTACCTGACCTATAATAGGAGTACGCCCTAAACCACCGCCTACAAGCACTTCAAAGCCCGTTTCACCCGCTTCATTTTTGATTAAGTGCAAGCCGATATCATGCACTTGAGAAGCCGCTCTATCTTCAGAGCTTCCTGTCACAGCAATCTTAAATTTACGAGGCAGGTATGCAAATTCAGGGTGTAACGTTGACCACTGGCGAATAATTTCACAAAACGGGCGCGGATCTTCAATCTCACCTTTATGCACACCGGCATAAGGATCTGTGGTGGTGTTACGAATACAGTTTCCTGATGTTTGAATCGCATGCATTTGAACAGTTGCAAGCTCTGCTAAAATATCAGGTACTTCTTCAAGCTTTGGCCAGTTGAACTGAATATTGGTACGGGTTGTAAAATGCGCATAGTTGCGATCATATTTACGTGAAATATCAGAGAGCTTGCGCAATTGCGTTGACGACATCAACCCGTATGGAATAGCCACACGAAGCATAGGTGCTTGGCGCTGAACATACAAACCGTTCATCAAACGCAGTGCTAAAAACTCATCTTCAGGAAGTGTCCCTGCTAAGAATCGCTGAGTTTGATCACGATATTGCTCAACACGTTGCTCGACCAGCTTTTGGTCATCGTTGTTATATACGTACATATTTTTACCTACTTTACCCGCTTAACTATCTAACTAACTAAATAGTTAACCACTCAGTTTTGTCAATAGAATGCTAGAACACCTTATGTGTTGTAGCAGTCAATCTATGTACTTGGCTCTTTAAACCTTATAGTAGAAGCTAAACAGGCTTGTCTCAGCAGGGCTGAAAAAATCCAGGTAGCTTCTCGGCCTTTTTAATCGGCTCAAGTATCAAGAAGTTATAAAATGCCCACCAATAACTAGTAACAAACTAGCGATAATGGGCTGCATTACAGTGGACGACAACTTCGCCCCAAAGTGACTGCCTATCAATACTCCAGGCAGAGACCCTAAAATCAAATAACCTAATAAGCTTAGATCAACACTACCTAATGTATAGTGTCCAGCGCCAGCTACCGCCGTTAAAATCACCGCATGCAGCAAGTCAGTTCCGACGATCTCACTCATGCGCATTTTGGGATAACAAATAATTAATATTGCAGTACCCAAAGCTCCTGCCCCCACCGACGATAACGTCACAAGCACACCTAAAAGTGCACCACAAACAACCGTTATCACAGGTCGAAACTTAACTAACTTTGCAGAGCCTGCACTATCGGCATGACGCTCGGCAAACGAACATATTCTCGATCGCATAAATACCGCGATCGACGTTAAAATCAGTGCACTACCTAATACCGTATTAACAACGGATTCCAACTGCTCAAGCCCTTGCAAGCTGGAAAGGTAATTAAGTGTAAACCAACTACCGGGCAAACTTCCTGCTAACAGCAAAGCGACAATCTTATAGCGCACTTGTTGCTGGCGACAATAATTGATCGCCCCTGCACTTTTTGTAATAGCGGCATAGAGTAAATCTGTACTCACTGCTGTTATTAAAGGCACTTTAAAAACAACGATCAAAATTGGCGTCATCAAAGCACCTCCTCCGATCCCCGTTAAGCCAACTAAAAGCCCAACAAAAAAACCTGCAAAGGTGTAATACAAATCCATATCAATAGTACGCCTATAAATAATTCATACAGCTTAATGCACTTCGCATATAACTCAAAATACCAAATAATGCTTTTGTTATTCTTTTTTGATATTAACGAACAAAAACAATTAAAACCTAGTTTTGATTAAATAATGATTACTTTTGAGCGCTTGATACAAGGCATTAATACATTAAAACCCAATCATTATAACAAAAAGCAATAAGAAAATCTCTTTTTATTCTTTTTATTAATTTAAATTCTCTGCAATACTTTTATTAATTCACACATACAACGCTTTTCTATCGCAAAAACACTACCAAGCGATTCACTAAAAAGCCGCAGTAAACATCGATATATTGACAGGCAATCTTGCCTGATAAAATTTAAAAACAGGGTAATCAACATGGCAGTATCTATTAAAAAACTCACCCATTTAAAACAGCTTGAAGCTGAGAGCATTCAAATTTTTCGCGAGGTTGCCGCCGAATTTAACAATCCTGTCATGCTCTATTCGGTGGGCAAGGATTCCGCTGTCATGTTGCATTTAGCGCGCAAAGCTTTCTATCCTGGAACACCACCCTTTCCACTTTTGCATGTAGACACCACGTGGAAATTCAAAGAAATGATTGAGTTTCGTGATGAAATGGCAAAGCAATCAGGCATGGACTTACTCGTACACGTTAACCAAGACGGCGTTGACATGGATATCAACCCTTTCGTACACGGCTCAAGTAAACACACAGATATCATGAAGACCCAAGGCCTTAAACAAGCGTTGAACAAGTACAAGTTTGATGCCGCTTTTGGCGGCGCTCGCCGTGATGAGGAAAAGTCACGTGCTAAGGAGCGTGTGTTTTCATTCAGAGACCCCAATCACCGTTGGGACCCTAAAAATCAGCGCCCAGAGCTATGGAACATATTCAACACTAAGGTAGAAAAGGATGAGAGCATCCGTGTTTTTCCATTGTCTAACTGGACGGAATTGGATATCTGGCAATACATCTACTTAGAGAGCATTCCAATTGTACCGCTATATTTCTCAGCGCCACGCCCTGTTGTTGAGCGCGATGGTATGTCGATAATGGTGGATGATGATCGACTGCCGCTAAAACCGAACGAGACGCCGGAGATTAAAAACATCCGTTTTCGCACCTTAGGCTGCTACCCACTTACTGGCGCCGTCGAATCTGAAGCAACGTCATTAGTGCAAATTATTCAAGAAATGCTGCTAACCAAAACATCAGAAAGACAAGGGCGAGCAATTGATCATGACGATGCAGGCTCAATGGAGCTCAAGAAGATGGAAGGTTACTTCTAGAAGAAACCCTTAATCAACCACTTCTTATTACTTAAGTCGCTAGCGCCAATAAGCGTTAGCGCTATAAATATTATTTTATTTTTGGAAAGACCATGAGCCATCAATCAGCCCTTATCAGCCAAGACATCGAAAGCTATTTACATAAACAGGAAAACAAAGAGCTGCTGCGTTTTCTAACCTGCGGCAGTGTCGATGATGGGAAGTCGACCTTAATCGGCCGCCTGCTGCACGACACCAAAATGATCTACGAAGACCAACTAGCTGCCATCAAACAAGTCAACAGCAAGGTTGGCAACGCGGGAGATGACCTTGATCTTGCCTTGCTAGTTGACGGCTTACAAGCCGAGCGTGAACAAGGCATCACTATCGATGTGGCCTATCGCTATTTTTCAACAGAGAAACGAAAATTCATCATCGCCGATACACCCGGGCACACTCAATACACACGCAACATGGCAACAGGTGCTTCTCACTGCAATTTAGCAATTATTTTGATCGATGCACGCTACGGCGTACAAGAGCAAACGAAGCGCCACAGTTTTATTACCTCAAAGCTCGGCATTGCTCATACGGTTATTGCCATCAATAAGATGGATCTAGTGGATTATGATGAAGCGCGCTATGAAGAGATTAAAGCTGAATACTTGGACTTTAGTAAAAACCTAAATCAGCCTAATGCACAGTTTATCCCAATGTCTGCCCTAAAAGGCGACAATATAGTCAATGCTTCTGAGCACATGCCTTGGTATCACGGCGCGCCTTTGCTAGATTCCTTAGAAAACGTTGAGTTAGATAACGATCATAATTTTGAAACCCTGCGCTTTCCTGTTCAGTACGTGAACCGCCCCAATTTAGATTTTCGCGGTTATTGCGGCACATTAACATCAGGCGTTGTAAAAGTAGGTGATGAAGTAACGGTTTTACCGTCGCGCAAAACTTCAAAAGTCGCCTCTATAGTTACTTACGACGGTGAGCTACAAGAAGCTTATCCTCCAATGTCTATCACCTTGACACTGGAAGATGAGATTGATGTCTCGCGTGGCGACATCATTACCCATAATACTGAAAGCATCACGCTAACAGATCGTATTCAAGCAACCTTAGTCTGGATGAATGAAACACCGCTAAACATCGGAGCAACTTATGATATAAAATTGTTAGCAGGTCGCATTGCAGGGAGTGTCACCAACATCAAGCACAAAATTGATGTAAACACCCTCGCACACTTAGCAGGCCACAAGCTCAATTTGAATGAAACAGCGTTGTGCGAAATCAAACTCGAACAAGCAATCATCGCAGATGACTATCGCCAACTGCCTGCAACAGGCTCTTTTATCATTATTGATAGATTAACCAACGCGACGGTTGCTGCTGGAATGATTGAGCACTTCAATACCAAGGAAGATGAAGGTAGTAAAGCAGGAATTGTCGACCAGCCACAAATAAGCGCTGAAGAAAAAGCACAGCGCTTTGGCCAAAAGCCTGCGCTAATTACATTTAAAGCAAAGGGACGTAAACAGCTTAATCAGCTAATCTACACTCTGGAAAAAAGGCTAGCCTATAAAGGAAGAGCAGTGGCAACAATTGATAGATCAGAATTACCTCCCACGCAAGCAACTCAACTGTTACTTGATAATGGCTTAATTGTACTGTGTGAGCACTTTGATGAATTAAACAGCGATCACTGCTTTACTATATATGAAGAAACCATTGATACAGATAGCATCGACAAGCTGATTACCACCCTACAAGAGAAGGACCTCATATAAAGCCTTCAGTTTTTCTTTTGATCTTTAGCTTTTAGCTCACTCACCTAATAGCGCTGGTAATTTACCCCAGCGCTATTAACACAAACGCCCCTCACACTTTACCTACTCACGTACAATTCAGCGTCATCCAATCTCTAATAGAATTATTCTTATAACTTAAAGTTATAGAATTTATCTCTAACAATGCATTTTGCGCTAGAAATAAAATAGATTTGGCAATAAAATAGCGCAATTAAATATCAGCTTTAAACCTATAGATAAAACAACCTATACTTTAACGTAGCAGGTACTGTTTAAGGCATAAAAGTATTTGTCAGGCTCTAACCTTGTTCTATAACACTGGATAAAGCCTGCAAGTAATTAGACAAGAGCAATAGGCTATGTGACAGGTAGTCAAAATAATGCTCAAGTGTGTTTGTTTTGTATCAATTACAGCGCAATTAATGGATCAGTTTTTTGCTTTTCGTTGACATCTAAATTCGTCCTGTCAACGTATCAATAACTGTGAAGTATTCACACTTAAGCTTATTTATTACTGGATGCAGACGCCAATGAGCGATTTTTTATTAATACTAGTCAGTACAGTACTGGTTAATAACTTTGTATTAGTCCAATTCTTGGGCTTATGCCCTTTTATGGGCGTTTCTAACAAACTAGAAACTGCGATGGGGATGTCACTTGCGACAACCTTCGTACTGACTATTTCTTCTGTTTGTAGCTACCTTGTCCACGAATATCTACTAGCACCTTTTTCACTTGAGTACATGAAGACTATTTCTTTCATTTTAGTGATTGCTGTTGTCGTGCAATTTACCGAAATGGCGGTGCGAAAAACCAGCCCGATGCTACACAAAGTGCTTGGCATATTTCTCCCCCTCATTACCACTAACTGCGCTGTATTAGGGGTTGCCTTACTTAATATCAAAAAAATGAATAATTTTATGGAATCGATCGTTTTCGGCTTTGGTGCTGCCGTCGGTTTCTCAATGGCATTAATTCTATTTTCGGCAATTCGCGAACGCGTTGCAGTTTCCGATGTTCCACTTCCCTTTAAAGGCGCTGCTATTGGCATGGTAACTGCAGGGCTTATGTCCCTCGCCTTTCTAGGCTTTAGCGGTCTCGTAAAGATTTAGTGGAGAACAGACAATGACGATTATTATTGCCGTAAGCGTACTGCTAGGCCTCGCTATCATCTTCGGCTTAGTGCTGGGTTTTTCTGCTATCAAATTCCATGTGGAAGGCAATCCAATTGTTGACCAAATCGACTCTATTTTGCCACAGACACAGTGTGGCCAATGCGGTCACCCAGGCTGCAGACCCTACGCTGAAAGCATTGCTGAAGGAGAGGCCATCAACAAATGTCCTCCGGGAGGCCAAGCGACCATCGAAGCTCTTGCTGATCTATTAGATGTAGAGGTTTTAGAGCTTGACGGTGAGCACGATGAAAACCCGATTAAAACCATTGCCTACATCAGAGAAGATGAATGCATTGGCTGCACCAAGTGCATTCAAGCCTGCCCTGTAGATGCTATTTTAGGGGCAGCGAAACAAATGCATACGGTGATCACCGATGAGTGCACAGGCTGTGATTTATGCGTTGCACCTTGCCCTGTTGACTGTATTGATATGCTGCCAATTCCTACCACTTTAAACACATGGAAATGGCAAGCACCTCAACCTTATCAGACACATTCTAAAAATTTGATTGCCACTGATAAACAGCCGGCTGTGGAGACATTGAGCTAATGAGCAAAGTATTTGCCTTTCACGGTGGTATCCACCCGCCTGAAAATAAACACCAATCAACTCAATCTGTGATTGCCAAAGGCCCTATTGCCAAAACCTTATACGTGCCGCTGCAACAACACATTGGTGTAGCAGCAAAACCTTGTGTCAATGTCGGTGATACTGTTTTAAAAGGCCAGCGTATTGCCGATGCACAAGGTAAGTTTAGCGTTCCGATTCACGCACCTTCCTCCGGTGTAGTCACTAGCATTGGCGAGCGCAGCGTCCCTCACCCATCTGGAATGCCGGGTTTGTGCATAAGCATAGAAACTGATGGTTTAGACCAGTGGATTGAGCACTCGGGCTTGGCCGATTACCCAACACTTGGAAAAGACAAATTAATAGATTACATCTGCGATCGAGGCATTGCAGGCATGGGCGGCGCAGGCTTTCCCACTGCGGTTAAATTACACTTAGGTGATGATCATATTGTCAACACGCTAATTATCAACGCTGCTGAATGTGAACCTTACATTACGGCCGATGACCTATTAATGCGTGAGCGTGCCGAACAAATCATCAGCGGTATCGGCGTTTTACAGTTTTTACTTGAGCCAAGTCACATTATCATCGGCATAGAAGACAACAAACCTCAAGCAATTCGCGCCCTTGAAATAGCGATTCAAGACTGTAAACACAATATTGACGTTGTCAGTGTTCCAACTAAATACCCGTCGGGTGGCGAGAAACAGCTAATTAAATTGCTGACGAATATTGAAGTGCCCCATGGCGGCATTCCCGCTGATGTCGGTATTGTTTGTCAAAACGTTGGAACCGTATATGCCATTCACCGAGCTGTACAATACGGTGAATCGCTTATCAGCAGAATAGTCACTGTAACTGGCGATGGTGTAAAAAAACCCCAAAACTACGATACCTTAATTGGCACCCCTTTCGCGACATTACTCGATGCAGCCGGCTATATAAAAGAAAACACTCACCGCCTTATCGTCGGCGGACCTATGATGGGTTACAGCATTCAAGATGATCAAATACCCGTTGTAAAAACATCTAACTGCATCATAGCCAGCACACGTGAAGAAATGCCAGAGCAGCCACCTTCGCAGGCCTGCATTCGCTGTGGCATGTGTGAACAAGTATGTCCGGTACAGCTATTACCCCAGCAACTTCACTGGTTCGCAAAAGGCCAAGAGTATCAAAAAGCTGAGCAACACAATCTATTTGATTGCATTGAATGTGGCGCGTGCTCTTACGTTTGCCCAAGCAATATCCCCTTGGTGCAATATTATCGCCACGCTAAAACAACGATCAGAGAAGAACAGCAAGAAAAGAGAAAGTCAGATCTTGCTCGCGAGCGCTTTGAAGCGAAGCAAATGCGCGAACAACGCGCTGTAGAAGAAAAAGCCGCCAAACGCAAAGCACGTGCTGAGCAAGCCGCAAAAGCACAAGCAGAGAAAAAACAACAAGCCCAAGAAGTTGAAAGCACACAAGGTGTTGATCAACAGCAGCTACTTAAAAACACCCTTAAAGAAGCGAAACTCGCAGTAGCCAAGATTGAGCAAGAAATCACCAACAACAGCGGCACAGAACAAGCCGAAACAATTAGCGCACAAGACATTAAGCTTCAAAAAGCAAAGGCAGCCGTTGAACAAGCCAAGCAAGCAATTGTAAAAAGCACTCAAGCAACCGCTCCGATTATTGATATCAAAAAGCTAAAGCGCGAAGCGGCAATGGCAAATACAAAGCTTAGCAAAGCGAAACAAGCGCTGAAAACAGCACAAGAAAAAGATCAACCAGGTGTTGAACAGCTCGCTGCTACTATTGAAACACTATCTAAACAAGCCGATGAAGCTAACAACGCGTTTGAAAACGCTCAGCAAGAAAATCCTGCTGAAAAAACGACTAGCACCGCGCCCGCAGCCAAACCTAAAGCGATGGACGCTGACAGCAAAAAACTTAAAACAGCCGCCGCAATTGCTCGTACAAAGTTAAAAAAAGCTCAAACGGCCCTACAAAGCGCAATGGATAACGGCGATGATACTGAACAGCTCAGTCAAGATATCAAGCTATTGGAAGACAAACTAAACAAAGCGCAAAGTGCCTACGAGCAAAGCCAAAACGCTACTTCTTCCACACAAACCAGCACTGCAAGCAGCGCGAGCGAAACCTCTGGTGATAGCAGTCACGTTGACATTAAGAAATTAAAAACAGCGGCGGCCATTGCCCGCACTAAACTCAAAAAAGCGCAAAGCCAGCTTGATAAGCTGACTGATGATGAAAGCAATAGCGATGATGGTGCTGCTTTAAAAGCAGAAGTTGCAACATTAGAGCAAAAGGTCGAGCAAACACAAGCACATTACTTAAAGCATAAATTAGCGCAGCCCGCTGACAGTCAAAGCACCGAGTCTGATGCATCACAACGCCAAGAAGATTATGAGAAGGCGCTGAAACTTTATACGAAAGCGATGACAGCGCTTGATAAGGCACGCGAACAAAATAGCCCTCACGTTGAGAAAATGACAACCAGTATCGAAAAACTTAAACGCAAGCTCGATGATGCTCAAGCCGCTCTGCCTGATCAAAATACAGCAGCCAATTCCAATAATGATGACAACAACCAAAGTCAGGTATAACCCATGGCACTAATTCAAATTAGCTCTCCCCATGTCCAACGGCCGACCAAAACAGCCGATATCATGCGGTTAGTCATACTAGCGACCCTACCCGGGTTACTGGCGATGACCTTTTTCTTTGGTTGGGGCACGCTTATCAATGTCGTTTTAGCATCCGTTTTTGCTTTACTGTTTGAAGCATTATGCACTGCTGCTCGCAAACGCCCCGTTGGCTTTTTTCTCAAAGATAACAGTGCATTGTTAACCGGTATTTTACTGGCACTCGCTATTCCATCGTTCGCACCTTGGTGGGTTACTTTGACAGGGGTTTTCTTTGCCATTGTGATTGCCAAGCAACTGTATGGAGGCCTTGGGCAGAACCCGTTTAATCCTGCAATGGTAGGCTATGCACTACTCCTTATCTCCTTTCCTGTTGAAATGACCCGCTGGACAGCGCCTTTTGACATCAATGGTAACAGCTGGAACATCCTCTCTTTTGCAGACACTTTTAGTATTATTTTCGGCATTGGTGCAAGCGACCCCAGCGTACTATTAAACTTAGATGCACACACTGGTGCCACACCTTTAGACACCCTTAAACACCGCAATGGCCTAACCACAGAGGAGCTCTGGCAGAGCAGTTCCGTCCTTGCCAATGCAGGCGCATGGTATGCCGTCAGCTTCGGTTATTTTGTCGGCGGAATCTTTTTAATTTATCGAAAGATTTTTACCTGGCACACACCTATCACCCTGCTGGTGACATTAGCCATCGTTTCTTCTATTGGTTTTGCTATTGACCCCGACAGCTTTGCAGACCCTTTTGTTCATTTAACAACGGGCGCCACTATGCTCGGTGCTTTTTTCATAGCCACTGACCCTGTATCAAGCGCCACAAGCAACCGTGGAAAAATCATCTTTGCAGCAGGCATTGCCATCTTAGTTTATGTGATTCGCACTTGGGGGAATTACCCAGATGCTATGGCTTTTGCTGTCATGATAATGAACCTCTGCGCCCCTTTTATTGATCAATACAGCCAACCACGCAGCTATGGCCACAAGAAAGCCAACACACTTAGCTCGGGAGGAAAATAGTGAAAATACTTCAATCCTTGCGCACTAATGTCACTGGCATTGCTATTTTTGCAGCCCTCACTGCACTACTTATCTCTGCAACTTTTGTACTTACAAAAGATCCGATCAGCCGCAATATAAAAGAACAAGCTTCCATTAAGCTCTATGAAATTATTGGTGACACCCCTTTTGACAATGACGTTTTTAGCCAAACGGTTAGCGTTGATGGGAAGGCTTTCGGCTACTCGCACCCGATTGATGCTCATATCGCAACACTCAAAGGAAAAGTACAAACAGTAATCTTCCCTGTGCTTAGCAAGCAAGGCTACTCAGGTGATATTTCGCTGCTTTTAGGTATTAATGTTGATAATTCAATTGCCGGCGTACGTGTTGTCAGCCACAAGGAAACACCTGGCCTGGGTGATAAGCTCGAGCTTAAAAAATCTCCTTGGTTACTGGATTTCAATAACAAGAAAAAATTACAAGATGAAAACTGGGCTGTCAAAAAAGACGGTGGCCAGTTTGACCAATTCACTGGGGCAACAATCACCCCAAGAGCAGTCGTTAATGCCGTAGGGGATGCGCTCGATTATTTCGAAAACAATCGACAAGCATTGACCCAAGCAGCAGCTAAGAGCCACTGATTTATGCAGCAAGCTATTGATTTTAAATGCGGAGCATCATTATGAGCACCAACTACAAAGAACTCACGCTAAACGGGCTTTGGAAAAATAATCCAGCACTTGTCCAGCTTTTAGGCCTATGCCCGTTACTCGCTGTAACAGCTTCCGTTGTTAACGCATTAAGCTTAGGGATTGCCAGTATGCTAGTGTTGATTGGCTCCAACTTTGCGGTCTCTGTGTTTAGAAACTTCATCCCTAGTGCCGTGCGCTTGCCTGTTTACGTGATGATCATCGCTGCGCTAGTAACCTCTATCGAACTTGCGATGCAAGCGCTGACATATGAGCTTTACCTAATCTTGGGTATATTTATTCCTTTAATTGTAACCAACTGCATAATCATGGGCCGAGCAGAGGCTTTTGCCGCCAAAAATCCAATTAAGGCCTCCCTTTATGATGGTTTTATCATGGGATTAGGGTTTACCGTTGTGCTCGTATTACTCGGCGCTCTTCGTGAAATACTTGGCGCAGGTACTTTGTTTGCGGATATGGATTTATTATTCGGTGCAAGTGCTGCAAATATGAAAATTGTAATCTTTGAGGATTATGTAGGTTTCCTATTTGCCATACTACCGCCCGGTGCTTTTGTCGGACTGGGTTTATTAATCGCTCTAAAAAATGCTGTCGACATCACTATGAAAGATCGAGAACTACGTCGCCAATCAGCGCCGCAAAAATCTATTATTAAAACAGCTCAAGTTGATTCTTAATTGATCTCATATAAAACTCAGATTTATAATCAATAAGATAGAAGGCTTTAAACCCAGAGAGTATCGATTACTTCTCTAAATTAAAACAGAGATAAATTGGATTTTTAACTTTTAATTGACTAATATTGCGAGATATAAAACCAACTAAAAGAATTTAATTTGAACAAGCCATTTACGATTACAATTTGTGATGATTCCCGTCTCGCGCAAAGGCAGATGGCACTTGCTTTAGAAGACTGGGATGCACAATTGAGCTTTGCCAATAATGGCCTTGAAGCAATTGATGCCATTAATAATGACAAAGCCAATCTGTTATTCTTAGATCTCAACATGCCAGTCATGGATGGCTACCAAGTATTACAACAAATACGCGAGCAAGACCTGCCCACCCTTGTCATCATCGTATCGGGCGATATTCAAAATAGTGATAGCAAAAAAGTTAATGAGCTAGGCGCAATTGCTTTTATCGAAAAACCTATTAACTTAGATAAACTTAAATCTGCTATTACTGACTTTGGCCTGGCTGAGCAAATTCCTTTAAAGAAACGCAAGGCAGAGCCCACCTCTTCGCCTGTTAAAATTTCAGCTAGCCAAGAAGAGCGCTTTCAGGAAGCGGCTAACATCTCCATGGGTAAAACGGCTAAACGTTTAGCTTCTTTACTAAAAACTTATGTTAACCTCTCTGTACCGAGTGTAGATCTTATCGATCACACTGCGCTTTATAACAAAATCAATGATCACTCAGAACAAGACAGTGTTTCCACTATCAGCCAAGGCTTTGTCGGAGGCGGCATTAGTGGTGAATCAATTTTAATGGTTAATAAATCTGGCTTACCTCATATTTCCAAAGTACTAGGGCTATCCGCTGAAATCGACCAAGAACTAGAACGCGACTTGCTGGTTTATCTGGCAGGTTTACTCAGTAGCTCTTTTCTTAAAGCGTACTTTCAACAAATCGGTGTTGCTCATATTAATCAGGGCATTCCCTCGTTTATTGACTTTAAAGGCCAGCTAGATCATTTACTGGATGAGCGAGCACAACAAAAAATCTTAGCCATTGAAATTAATTACAGCATTCCCAGCTACCAAATTCACTGCTGTTTAATGCTTGTTTTCACTTTAGATTCTATTGAACCAATGAATCAGCGTTCGGAGCTTTTTTCATGGACACTCTAACGCAATCTAACTTTGCATCTACGCAACAGCTTGAGCTACTACAATTTCTTGATATCGGCTTAATCGTGATCGATACCCATCTGAATATTAAATTATGGAACGGCTTTATGATTAACCATACGGCTGTGGAGTCACAAGACGCTCTAAACCATAATTTGTTCAGTGTTTGTCCCGACACCCCTGAAGACTATTTACGCAGTAAATTTAGATCAGTCACAACTCTGCAAAGCTCGCTAACCATCACCTGGCAACAAAGACCTTATTTGTTCAAAATGGATAGCTACCGCCCTATTACTAGCTCTGCAGAGTTTATGTATCAAAACATTCGCATTATGCCGCTGATGAACGCCAATGCTGAAATCGACCATATAGCCATTGTTATTTATGATGTCACGGACGCTGCCAGAGCACAGATTAGCTTTAAAGAAAATAATGACAAGCTCAAGCAAGCGAGCCGAATTGATCAACTAACCAAAATCTATAATCGCGGCTACTGGGAAAAGAGTCTTGAGGCTGAGTTTAAACGCTTTTCAAGAAACCGCTCTGTTTCTGTCCTCATTATGCTTGATATAGACCACTTCAAGAAGGTCAACGACACCTACGGTCATCAAGGTGGAGACGCTGTACTACGAACCATGGGAAAGCTTTTGCTAAGCCTGTATCGAGATACGGACATCATTGGACGCTACGGAGGTGAAGAATTTGGCATTTTGCTATTAGACACATCGACAACGCAAGCACTCGCCTTGGTTGAAAACCTCTCCAAAGTACTCAAAGAAAGCGAGATAACACACGATGGTAAAAAAATCGAAATCACATTGAGCTACGGCTTAACGGAGATTAGCGATAAGTTTAAAAGCCACGATCAATGGATTGATATGGCTGACAAAGCACTTTACCAATCAAAGCAAAACGGCCGAAACAGGGCAACTGTGCTAAATTGCGACTAAACTCCTGCCTTTTACAGCTAATATCACGCATTTTGTCTATTATTTGATCTGTGGATAGTTTGATGGATAACTTTTGCGCATGTTTTGAAATTTCCAACTTGCGCATTTTTAAATGACAGTTATGTAATTAAACGCAAAATAAATTGCAATCCAGTTCAGTTACTTATGACAGAGCGTACGTTTTTTAATCACATAATTTAAACTAGAAGCTATTATTCTTTGTTTAACTAACTTCTGTGGATTAAAAAACAACCAAGCTTTTAAGACTCAGCAGAATCAGCGATCCCGTTGGTATTTTATAGATGTATAAGTGATTTGAATTTTACAAGGGTTAATCTTCGGGTATTTCAATTTCTATATGTGTTTTAGGGACACAAATGCAGGTCAATATCTCCTCTTCCTTAAGATCAACCATCCCTTCATCTAAGTACTTTACCTCACCGGTTAATAGACGCACTTTGCAGCGCCCACAATAACCTGCACGGCAATTATAGGGCGCTTGAATCTCCTGAGCTTCAAGAGAATCAAGCAAACTAGGCTCGTATTGATAATAAAAAGTATTATTACCCACTTTCACCCTAGGTATCCCTAGCGACTTCTTCTTTAACTTTTCCAAATCAACTATCTACATTGATTAAAAATCAAAGTCATCGAAATCGCCATCTTCCAATGAATTATCAATCTGCCCTACTAAGTATGAACTGATTTCTGACTCTTGGGGCGCCACTTGAACATTGTCACTACTTAGCCAAGCGTTCATCCAAGGAAGCGGGTTTTGACGCGCAGGGAAAATCTCTTCAAAGCCAACGGCCTGCACACGCACATTAGTAATGTATTCAACATACTCACTTAGAATCTGTGCATTTAATCCGATCATAGAACCGTCGCGGAAAAGATATTTAGCCCATTCCTTTTCCTGCTCAGCTGCTTCTGCAAACAAAGCAATCGCCTCTTCGCGACATGCAGCAGCTACTTCTTTAAACTCTTCGTCATCCGCACCCGACCCTAAGGTGTTGATGATGTACTGCGTACCTGTTAAATGAAGCGCCTCATCTCGTGCAATTAGCTTGATAATCTTAGCATTGCCTTCCATGATAGCGCGCTCTGCAAAAGCAAATGAGCAGGCAAAACTTACATAGAAACGAATAGCTTCAAGCACATTCACCGAAACCATTGTTAAATAAACTTTACACTTTAGATTCCAAAGAGTGCAATCGTATTCCACATCGTCGATAGTATGCACACCGTAACCGTGAACATTTTGAATGCTTGTTAACCTAATCAACTCATCATATAAACGCGTGACTGATTCAGCACGCTTTACGATTTCTGGATTAGTCACTATCTCGTCAAAAATTACGGAAGGATCTGTCACGATATTACGAATAATATGTGTGTAGGAGCGCGAGTGTACCGTCTCACTAAATGCCCATGTCTCTAACCAAGTTTCAAGCTCAGGAATCGATACGATAGGCAGGAAAGCAACGTTAGGCGAGCGTCCTTGCACGGAATCTAGTAGCGTTTGATACTTTAGGTTACTGAGGAAAATATGCTTTTCGTGCTCTGGCATATCAATGAAATCTTTACGATCCGTTGATAAATCAACCTCTTCTGGACGCCAGAAAAAGGAAAGCTGCTTTTCTATCAATTTTTCAAAAATAGGGTAACGCTGAACGTCGTAGCGAGCAACGTTTACGTTTTGACCAAAGAACATCGGCTCTTTTGTTGAATCAAAGCTCTTAGGGTTAAAAGTCGTGTAGGACATGTTTCACATCCGAGATGTAGAGGGTATATAAAGCCCAGCGAAGCTGGGCGCGATAATAAGGTATTTGTTATAGCTTACATGCACCACTTGCGCATTCTTCTTCCTCAGTATGGTTATCTGAGGCTCCATCACGGGTGTTGTGATAGTACAGTGTTTTAACACCGTATTTATAAGCGGTTAACAAGTCTTTAAGCAACTGCTTCATCGGTACTTTTTCAGCAGGGAACTTAGTAGGATCGTAGTTTGTATTGGCAGAAATAGCCTGATCAACAAACTTTTGCATAATACCGACAAGCTGCAAGTAACCTTCGTTATTTGGAATATCCCAAAGTAACTCATAGTTATCTTTCAGTTTTAGATACTCAGGTACCACTTGCTTCAAAATACCATCTTTACTGGCTTTAACCGATACAAAACCACGTGGAGGCTCAATACCATTAGTTGAGTTAGTCACCTGCGAAGAGGTCTCACAAGGCATCAGCGCCATTAACGTACTGTTACGCAAGCCATCGCGCACGATATCAGCACGTAGTGTTTCCCAGTCGTAAACAAGCGGTTCATCACAGTAGCTATCAATATCTTTTTTATAGCTATCAATTGGCAGAATCCCTTTAGCATAAGTCGTCTCTTCAAACTTCAAGCAAGGTCCGCTTTCTTTTGCCAATTGGTGCGATGCCTTCAATAAATTAAATTGAATCGCTTCAAATGTACGGTGTACTAGACCATTGGCAGAACCATCAGAATACTTAACATTATTCTTCGCAAGATAGTATGCAAGGTTAGTAACACCTACACCTAACGTGCGACGATAATCAGTCGCTAGCTTCGCAGCAATAATCGGGTAATTTTGGTAATCAAGCAAACTATCCAATGCACGCACAATCAAATCAGATAAATCTTCAAGCTCTGATAGATCCTTAAGCGCACCTAAGTTAAATGCTGACAAGGTACATAGCGCAATTTCACCTTCTTCATCATGAATATGCTGCAAAGGTTTTGTCGGCAAAGCAATTTCAAGGCACAAGTTAGACTGCTTAACAGGCGCAACTTGAGGATCAAACGGGCTATGCGTATTACAATGATCGACGTTTTGAATGTAGATTCGACCTGTCGATGCACGCTCAGAGGCCAATGTACCAAACAACTCTGCCGCTTTAACGGTCGATTTGCGAATAGAGTCATCCTGTTCATACTTCAAATATAAACGCTCAAACTCATCTTGATCTGCAAAGAAAGCATCGTAAAGCCCCGGCACTTCATGTGGACTAAACAGTGTGATGTTGCCACCTTTAACAAGGCGCTGATACATCAGCTTATTTAACTGCACACCGTAATCTAAATGGCGCACGCGGTTTTCTTCAACACCACGGTTGTTTTTAAGTACTAATAATGATTCTACTTCTAAGTGCCACAGCGGGTAGAAAAGCGTTGCCGCTCCCCCTCTTACTCCACCTTGTGAGCAAGATTTAACGGCTGTTTGAAAATGCTTATAGAAGGGAATACAACCTGTGTGAAAAGCCTCACCACCACGAATAGGGCTACCTAACGCACGGATACGCCCTGCATTGATACCAATACCAGCACGTTGAGAAACATATTTAACAATGGCAGATGATGTCGAGTTGATAGAATCTAAGCTATCTCCAGTCTCGATAAGTACACAAGAGCTAAATTGACGTGTTGGCGTACGCACACCTGACATGATAGGTGTCGGTAGTGAGAGCTTAAATGTAGAGGTTGCATCATAAAAGCGTTTTACATAATCAAGACGACGCTCTTTTGGATAGTTCGCAAATAAACAAGCTGCGACTAAGATATAAAGGATCTGTGGGCTTTCATAGATTGCACCTGTCACCCGGTTTTGAACTAAATACTTACCTTCCAGCTGTTTAACAGCGGCATAGGAAAAAGTCATATCACGCGAGTGATCTAAGTAGCTCTCAAGTTCGCTCAACTCTTCTTCATTATAGTCTTCTAATAAATGCTTATCGTATCTATTATCAGCCACCATGTCTTTAACATGGCTAAACAGTGAAGGAGGCTCAAACTGACCAAAAGCACGCTTGCGAAGATGAAAAATCGCCAAGCGAGCAGCTAGGTACTGGTAGTCAGGTGCTTCTTCTGAAATTAAATCAGCAGCTGACTTAATGAGTGTTTCATGTATATCAGCGGTACGCATACCATCAAAGAACTGAATGTGCGCTTTTAACTCTACCTCTGAAGGAGAAACGTTCTCTAAACCATCTGCAGCCCAAATGACGACGCGATGAATTTTTTCAAGATCTAACTTTTCTTGTCGACCATCCCTTTTGGTAACCATCAAATCTTGCTGCATGTAACCTTTTTCCCCGTCATAATAATTGATAATTCCCACTCTTAGATAAACATAAATAGTTACTAGTATATTTTTGACTCAATTCTTATAAGCAGTTGCATAAATACTTAACACTAAATTAAGTGTTAACAAAAGATATACAATATGTAGTCAATCCAGTAGAAGGCAGGTACCAAATATAGAGCTTTCAATGCGAATTTCAACTCTTGACTTTTGCCAAAATCAACTCAACTTCGCATCAAATTGAGCTAACTCCAGAGCTGGTGCGGGAAGCGCTAAATTTAATTTTTTTTCGATTATTTTAAGTTTTTATACAATGTTTTTTACACAACATAAAATATAAAAAAAACTAAAATAAATTAAAAAAACAGTTTACAAATGCTTGTTAGCTAACTATTATGCGCGCTCTCAACAACGAGCAGCAACACATTCTTTTCATTGAAATAGAAAGTGCAGGCTACAAGTAACATCTTGCAAGCATTGTTGAGAAACAACTTAGATCATCAAGTACTCATTCATATGATTTAAGTGACCCTGTGGTGGGGTTCCCGAGTGGCCAAAGGGATCAGACTGTAAATCTGACGCGAAAGCTTCGGTGGTTCGAATCCACCTCCCACCACCATTTCAAACAGCCACAGTTTTAAGCCTGTCCTTATACAGTGTATCAATTCAGGATTACACCTTGCGTTTAGCAGAAATAGAAACCATTTTACTTTACTTAGGCATTAGCGGCCTTGGCATTTTTGTTTTCTTTATTATCTATGATTTAGCAAAGCAATCAAAAGCTGGCAAGTTTGGCACTATTATTCTATTTACAGGATTAGGTTTAGGATTGGCTGCCTTTCTCGTTAAAACAGTTGTGTTAGCACTAATGGAACCATAAGCAGCTCCCTTTTTATCTTGTGATGCACTGGTTTTCATCGCAGCACATCAACACATATTTTAAACCTTCACTGTTCCTGCTTATCCGCAACATTAGTTTCTTTCTGAGAATTTTTAGATTGCAACACTTGCGCCGAAACATGATGCATTTCATTCGCCTCAATATCCCAATCGTACGCTTTACCAAACCCTACTACGTAGCGTGCTTTATTAGGCTTAAGCTCAAGCATTTTAAAATCATCTAGAGTGCGCAACAAATCTACTGTTTTACCATGACGCTCAAGCATTAGCTGAAAAACAGCCTCTTTAATTTCTTCATCTGAAACCGCTGCTACATCTACTTGAATGACAGCTCTCTCGCGTGCATACAAGTTACGCGCACTTTGCTCACTTTGAATAAACATCACACTTGCCTTAGGAATATCTCGCATATTCTTTGTGTGCTGAGCCAAATCACTGACAAAAATATAAAAACAATGACGGTACTGCACAAAAGGCGCAAAGCTTGCCAGCGGCTCCCCTTCTTTCGTTACGGTTGAAAGTAATAAACAATCAAAGCCTGACAACAACTGTTGACAGCTTTCCAATTGAGCTTGCATGCTCTCTCCTTTCTAAAAGCTAATAATCTTAACTATATTCACTAAACACGCAAAACGCCTACCTTCTGTGCAAAAACCTTAAGAAAACCGACACAGAAATATAAACGCCTAAGGAGCATGCAATCAAACCCCAAACGCCTCTGGCATACAGGATTTTTTGTGATTAAGGCTATACTTACAGGCGGGCTGGTTGCCCGGCGAAAAGTATTAACGAAGATCACGAAACATCCTGTACGCCCCGCAGGGTGGACAACTAAGAGGCCACATTTCTTTGTCAAAACACTTGTAAAAGACTAGCCATTTACTTCGTATTTTTTCGTAGAGCCGACCCTTAGTTATCCACAGAGAAGATTTGGGGGCTTGATCGCATGCTCCCTAAGAAACCTACTCATTTTCTTGGCTGATAGACTCTTAGATAACATCAAATCTGCTCCTAAGGCACTATTGGCTATTACCTAAATCCGTGACTTCGCTGCACTACATAGCGCAAACTCTTGATTCTACAACGGTTAGAAAAATGCCCACTGAACCTTTAGGTGCAGCTCTGATTTTTCAATACCACCTTAAAACCAATATCTTACACTCTGATCTCACACTGAAGTCACAGATTCAAGTATTATCTTTTATGATTCCTACGCAACCCTAATGAAAATTGCGGCGAGCTGTAATACTATATTGATAACTCTATAATTTTATTGGCTACACATTACATAGGCAACCTTATATGCAGCACAAAACTATCCATATTGGCGATATTCCTGTCGCAAACGACAAACCAATGATTTTGTTCGGCGGCATGAATGTGATCGAATCACGAGACCTTGCATTAAAAATTGCCGAGACCTATAAAGAAGTCACCACAAAGCTAAACATCCCCTATATTTTCAAAGCCTCTTTTGACAAGGCCAATCGCTCATCCCTTGATTCCTTTAGAGGCCCAGGCTTAGATGAAGGCTTAAAAATTTTAGAAGAGATCAAAACAACTTTTGATCTACCTATTATCAGTGATATACATGAGCCGCACCAGGCACTACCGGCCGCTCAAGTTTGTGATGTAATACAGCTGCCTGCGTTTTTATCAAGACAGACTGATCTAGTCGCTGCTATGGCTAAAACTGATGCTGTCATTAATATAAAGAAAGCACAGTTTCTAGCTCCCCATGAAATGGGTCATATCCTCAATAAATTTGAACAAGCTGGCAATAGCAATCTCATTTTGTGCGAACGCGGTACCAGCTTTGGCTACAACAACTTAATTGTGGATATGCTCGGCTTTACTGTGATGAAAGAATTTGGCTACCCCATTGTTTTTGATGCCACACACGCACTGCAACTACCTGGCGGTAGAAGCGATAGTGCCGATGGGCGCAGAGCAATGGTTGCACAACTAACCAGAGCAGGACTTTCTCAGGGGATAGCTGGATTGTTTTTAGAAGCTCACCCGCAACCAAGCACAGCCAAATGTGATGGCCCTTGCGCCCTTGCACTATCTAAGCTTGAGCCTTATTTACGACAAATGAAGGCGATTGATGAGCTTGTTAAAAGCTTTGAGCCACTCGATACTTCTGACTAACCAATCAGTTTAATCATTATTCGCGAGAAATTTTATTATCCGCTTTAACACTGAGGCCAACATATCGAGTTATGACACAAACTAGAGACGAGATATACCAATCCCTTGCACAAGGGCAGCTAGTTGGGCCTGATCACCATAAGTTTCAACTGCAAGGTGAAGCAACTCCCTGTCCATTAGGACAGCTGTGGGAAGCAGATGACGTCAGCACTAAAAATGCAATTAGCGTCAATCTTATTATGTTGGACCCTGTATTTTTAGTTGATAAGAGCTTTCTCGCGAAGTTCAAAAAACAGATAGTGCGCTCCAAAGCAATAAACCACTCCCATATTGCAGATATATACGGCTATTTTATACACCGTGGTGGTTTACTCTTTTTTGCATTTGAACCTGTTGACGGGCTCACCTTAGATCAATTGATCGTTCCCGGCGGGAACAAAAGCCTGACCTTAAAACAAACCCAAGGACTACTAACTCAATTAACAGGCGCCATCAACAGCTGTGTTAAGCAGTGGCATCATCCTTTTGCCGCCATTGATAGCGAGTTTGTTTATGTAAACAAAAAAGGCGGTGTTAAATTGCTGCCAATATCAATGTATGAATTCTTCCATGATACGAAGGATTTACCAAAGCAGGTCTATGCTTATAAAAGCTTTTGCTCTGCACAAGCACTCTCTGATCAAAAAATAGATAACAGCTGCGATAGCTACACCTTAGCAGCAGTAGCTTATGCACTTTTGAGCGGTCATAGCTTTGATCGAAATGACTCCACTGAGAATCGTAAAGCGATATCTCTCAATCGCCCTAGCGATATCAGCGACCCACAATGGGAAGTGCTACAAAAGGCCCTCGACGCTGATCCCGCTAAACGTTTTTCTCAACCTGCTGAATTTATCAAACACTTTTTTCCCCCTGAAAATACAAATCAAAGCGGCTCTGTTACAGACACACTAGAACCTGACAGCCCTTCTGATAACAGCGAGACAACAACACCTGCCAGCGATAAAAAAGCGCTACTGCTCAATAAAATCCGCAACATCAGATTGCCAAAGTTTGTCATCCCACTAGCTATTTTGCTTATCGGTATCGGGATAGGCTTTATCCTCGGTGTATTTTCTAGCACTGAGAAAATTGATAACGTTAACGCTAAATACAACAGTTTGAAAATCCAAGAGCAAGAACAGCAAAAGCAATTACATACGACCCTTAAACTGCTTAAAAAAACCCGCAACGAAAGCCAGCGTTTGCGCTTGAAAAATAAAGCACTTAATGATCAATTTAAAAACTTCGACAGCGACTCCGCCATCCCCTTGAGCATTTTTAGAGATCCTATCTCTCAAGGGATTTACGGGCCTGATATGATCGTACTCTCCCCAAACACCTTCACTATGGGTGATATCAGCGGTGTAGGCAATGACAACGAGAAACCCGCGCACCCAGTTACCCTTAAGCACAAGTTTTCATTATCACGCTTTGAAATCACCTTTGCACAATACGATCAATTCGCTCGGCAAACTGGCAGAAAACTGCCAAGCGATGAAGGCTGGGGACGAGGCAAACAACCTGTTATCAATGTATCTTGGCGAGATGCTAATGCCTATGCGCGCTGGCTAGCAGAACAGACAAACCTACCCTATCGCTTACCCAGCGAAGCTGAGTGGGAATATGTCGCCCGCGCCGGCACCAAAACCAACTACTGGTGGGGCGATAAACACGAGAGCGGTTATTCACACTGTAATGACTGCGGCAATCCACTTGGCGGCAAACAGCCTTTACCTGTGGGATCAATGCAACCCAACCCCTGGGGATTTCACGACATGAATGGCAATGTTGATGAGTGGGTACAAGATTGCTATCGTGAAGATTACACCAGCGTAAGCTCAGCTGGCCGAGCATTTCAGACGCCCGGATGCAGCAATCGCTCAATGCGCGGTGGCTCTTGGTTTGATCTCGCCAGGATCACACGCTCTGCAAGTCGCTACCGCCACCCTCCTGATGCAAAAAGAAACACTTGGGGCTTTCGTGTCGCCCTAGACATAAAAGAGTAAATAGCCGACAAATCGCTTTCACTTAACTTCAGTAAATTAATCACTATCAGCATCTTACAGGGAACAAAGGTGCTAGTTATCAATCAACTGAAGATACCACCTCCATAATCTAGCTTATCGCGTAAAGGAACTAGCCAATAATGCGTAATAAAATTGTACTTTTAAGTAGCCTTTTCTTAGCTCAAAACCTAACGGCAGGCACTATTGCTTTAAGTAACGAACAACAAACAGACCTCTCCCTTACTTTATACTCAAGCAATCTCGCTCTCGTCCAAGATAGCCGAATTCTTGGGGCGATTAATGAAAAAGATGAAATCATTGTCACTGGCATTAGCAAACAAATGCACCCACAAAGCTTACAAATTGCCAACGCGGGTAAAATTTTAGCGCAAACGCTCAATCGAGATATTGTCAGTTATCAAGGCCTAATTAATGAGCACATCGGAAAAGAAATCGTTTTAGTAAAAGACGGCAATAACGGAGAAGAAATTCGCCAGAGCGTCAAACTACTCAACGTTACAAATAACACCGCTATTGTTGCCCTTAACTCAAATATAGAAACGATTCCGCTGCAAAGCAACAGCTGGCGCTTTGTGTTCCCAAACAGCACTGAAAACTTACGCCTAAAACCTAGCCTAACCTTCAAGTCAGAAGGCAAAAGCACAACTAACAATGTGCAACTCAGCTATCTCACAAACGGCTTAGAATGGCGTATGGACTACGTTTTAGTGCTCAATAAAAACCGAGACAAACTCAACTTCAAAGGTTTAGCATCGCTTTTTAACAATACAGACACTTTATTTAACAATGCCAAAATCAAGCTACTTGCAGGTGATATTGCCCAACCGCGCCAACAACAATACAGCTTAGATACTCAAGCACCTGCTATGCTAATGGCTAAGTCAGCAGCGCGAGAAAACGCACCGAGCAACATTGGCGATTTAAAACTTTATAAGCTCCCTAACCGTGCAACGTTACAGCCCCATCAGCAGACTCAAATACCGTTACTACAGGCAGAGCAAGTTGCAGCAATAACACGCTATCGTCACCAGTTTTACGTCAACCCTTACTTAGATAACCACGAATTAAAAACAAGCCCAAGTACTTATATCAGCATTGAAAACAAGAAGGACAACAAACTTGGCATATCTCTCCCACAAGGACAAGCAAGAGTATACACACCTGATGAGAACAACGAGTTACAGTTTATTGGCGCAAGCCAATTAAGACAAAGCAATGAAGGTGATAAAATAGAGCTGACGACTGGCAAGGCTTTTGATATTTCTATCAAACAACGTCAAACTAATTACGAGAAGACATTTGATGGCGCACTCGTTGGTATGCAGTTAATCATCAGTAACCACTCTAGCACCGAGAAAACACTGGATTTATCCGCTAGCTTTAACAATAACTGGGAGATTATTAGCAGCACTTACCCGGCCAATAAAAAGAGTTCTGCAAATGTGGAGTGGAACATCAAATTGCGTGCTAATAGCAGCAACGTGTTTAATCTAAAAACACGCATTAAAAACCGCAAATAACGCATCAACCTCTGGCTTATAGCCAATTAAGAGAACCTCACTTGCATGTGAACTTTACAGGTGAGGCTCGACAAATTTACTGTGTATTCAACACCACAGATGATGATTTAAATTGAGAGCCAAGCTGGGTCGATAAAGGCACTAGCTTCACGTTTTCCTGTGCCAATTGCGGCAATTTTGCTTTTAAGAACTTAATGGTAAGTGCATGTGGGTGCGCTATCACCAATACTGATCCGTGTTTTCGAGCAATGGCTAAAGCTTTTTTATATTGCAAGCTCATCGCCTCCCAGCTAATCACATGATCTAGAAAAATATCGCGACGTAAACTCGACACACCTTGCTTTTTAGCTTCCTGCCAGGCAACACTTTTACCTGTTGTGCGACTATCGACAAAAAACAAATCGTGCTCTTTGACCACTTGCATTGTCCACTGCATCTGTAACGATAAACTCGTTAATTTGCTACCCATATGATTATTTACACCAACCAAATGCGGAATAGCTGCTATGTTTTTTCGCAAAGTTTGCTTAAATGCCAACTCATCCATCGACTCGGTCATCCCACCTTTACCAAGCGCGTGATTGTAAATACTTTGCATTGGCGCGTGCAAAAGCACATCTTTTTGACGCTCATGCGCCTCTTTTGCGAGACGCTGACTAAAGTGCGCAAAGGGAAGAAAAGCAAAACTGACAGGCCCTGGCAAATTGAGCGCCGCCTGATTAAGAGATAAAGAGTGCCCCATATCATCGATTAAAATGATTAGCTCTGCTTTTTTCTTTTCAGCACTCTCAACCTTACTTGATGTAATAGCCTTATCATTATCAAAGCGCTTAAGCTCATCAATGCGCTTTGTTTTATCAACGGCTTTAACCTGCTCTATAGGCTTAGGCTCTTCATCGGTTTGCGATTTTCCCCCGCTATTAACTTGCTTAGCCCCCTCATTAAGCTCAGCAACATCGGCTGATTGATTTGCAATTATAGCGTTAATAGTCTGCTGATCACTTGCAGCGTTACTAAAAGATGAGAAAAGCGTAGCTAGCAACACAGAACGTGCCGCTATATATATCAAGGTTTTAATAATATTGATCCATAAATACTGCTCTAACAATAGCTTCAATTGGCGCTAGAACTTAAGCAACAATTGAAGCTATTATCAGAAATAACGATAGGGAGTATGATTTAAAAAAGGTACTTTATTTATTGAATTGTCTAACTATGACTAACCCTTTAATTAAGCTCAGAGCCTCATGGAGCTGAAAATCTGTTTCAAGTAAATTAGATTTAAGACGCGGTGCAAGATCATCCTCTTTATTCGCTAAGTGACCATCAAGATCTTTCTCTTTGAGTAGCTTAGAACGAGCACTCTCAGTCACTGTTGCTTGATCAACTTCTATATCAGGTACGATCCCTTTAGCCTGAATAGAGCGGCCACTGGGTGTGAAATACTTTGCTGTGGTCAACTTAATGGCGCGATCACCTGTGAGTTGCAACACTGTTTGAACAGAGCCTTTACCAAAGCTGCTCGTGCCCATGATGATAGCGCGATTTTTATCCTGCAGCGCACCTGCCACAATTTCAGAAGCGGATGCTGAGCCACCGTTTATTAACACAACAAGCGGAATATCTTTAACTGACATCGCCTTAGTAGCATTAAATGACATCTGAGAACTCGCAAGACGTCCCTTTGTGGAAACAATCACACCGCTACTGACAAATGCATCAGTCACATCAACAGCACCGCGCAACACACCACCTGGGTTATTTCGCAAATCTAAAACTAAACCTGTTAGCGTTTTTTGTGCTTGTAACTCAACTAATTGCTTATTGAGGTCTCGAGCTGTTTGATGCTGAAATTGACTGATCCTGACATAGCCGATGCCCTCATCTAAATAACGAGATCGCACACTCATAACGTTTATCAAGTCACGCTTCAAAGTGACATCAAAAGGCGATCCTTCTCCATCGCGAACGACTGTTAAAACAATTTCAGAACCGACCTTACCGCGCATCAAAGCAATTGCTTTCTCAACCCCAATAGATTGAATAACTTTTCCATCGATTTTAATAATTAAATCACCAGGTTTAATTCCAGCACGCATCGCTGGAGTATCATCAATTGGTGTAATTACACGGATAATGCCATCTTCTTGACTAATCTCTATCCCTACCCCGCCAAACTGGCCAGAGGTTTGAATCTGCAATTCAGAATACTCACTCGGGGCTAAATAGGAAGAGTGTGGATCTAATCCAATCAACATACCGCTGACTGCATCTTCTATTAATTGACTATCTGATACAGGCTCAACATACGCTTTTTTAATACGATCGAACACTTCGCCAAAGCGGCGCAGCTCTTCTAAAGGCAATGTTTTTTCAGAGTCTTTTTTACTTTGCGCGGATGACTCTTTTTGTTCTGCAAAACTCAAATTTGAAGATAATGCCAGCGCTGTACTGATCAACACTGTTAATAATCTATTTTGCATTTTTCAATCCTTATCAATGCTATAAACAACTCAATCAAAGACAGCCTTACCCAAGATGGTAATTTATCCTGAATAATAAGCTTAACGTATGACGCTTGTGAGATCTTGCTTTATTCTATAAAACTTCTAGCCAGTGACGTTGATAGCTCTTTGCGAGCTGTCACTAACTATAGATTTGAAGATTTAATGCCAAGCTACTTTTTTAACCACGATTTAGGGTTTGTTGTTTTTCCGTTTCGACGAATTGCAAAGTAAAGCCCTGGGCGTGAATTTCCACCACTACTGCCCGCAAGTGCAATCGTTTCACCTGAGTATACTTTATCACCGACTTTTTTATTCAGCTGATCATTGTGCCCATAAAGTGTTAAATACCCGGCTCCGTGATCAACAATTAACACCATGCCATAACTGCGCAGCCAATCAGAGAAAACAATTTTACCACCATGCACTGCATATACAGGGCTTCGCTGCTTAGTGCGTATAAACACACCATCGTATTTCAAGTTGTTTTCAACAGAGCCGAAGCTTCGCACAATTTTACCTTTAGCAGGCCAGCGAAGCTTTCCCTTTAATTGCTTAAAGGGTCTTTTATCTGCCGCTTTAGCGGCTGCCAAGGCTCTTTGCTGTTGTTTTTTTTGTGCCGCTTGCTGAGCAAGCTTTTGTTTGTTGATTGCTTTTTGAATACTATTGACTACAGTATTCAAGCGTTTTTTATCTGCTGCCAGCTTAGCTATTTTAGTGCGATTCTTAGCAATTTTTTTATCGCTTAACGCAAGGTTTTTCTTGCGCTGAACGCGCGTTGCCTGCAGCTTCTTACGTGCCTTTTCAATGCTTTCACGCTGATTAATTAACGCTTGTTGGGTTTCATCAATATCAACATCGTTAGTCTGCTTTTGCGCCAACAACGCTTTATAGGCCTCTACTTGCGCCGTTTGATGCAAGCGTATCTTCTCAAAATAGACCAACATGCGCGATACTTGCTCAGGGTCTTTTTGTTTAATCAAAAGCTTAAGCGGTGCTTGCTCACCTAGTTGATAGCGCTGCTTTAACAGTGCAGATAAAATCTGCTGTTGCTGGCTTAGCTGACCTTCAATATGACTCTTTTTTTCAAGGAAGTTCGCTAAATTCTTACTCAAGCCTTTGAGCTTTTTATCAATGCCTGATATTTGGCTCCCTAATTGGGAGATACGCTGATCATCCTTTTGCAGCGCTTGCTCTTCTTTTGAACGCTTAGCACGCTCTTTTTTAAGGGCTTTTTGTAGTTTGGTTAAACTACGCTCTAGCCCTTTGAGCTCTTTTTTAGCGCTTTGTGTTGATTGCGCTGCTTGCAACGCGAAAGGAGCATACAGCGTAATTATTAAACTTAACGACAATAGCGCTCTAAAAAGATCACCCCTTTTTAACAAGGGACTCACCTGTCATTTCACTAGGCTTATCTAACCCCATCAGCTCAAGAAGGGTCGGTGCTAAATCGCAAAGCGCACCATCTGATAACTTAAGGCTTTCATTTTTAGGGCCGTCATAAACAAGTCCTACAGGGAAAATGGTATGTGATGTATGCGCTTGTCCTGTTTGATCATTAACCATCATTTCGACATTGCCATGATCTGCACTCACCAGCGCATGACCTGACACTTCAGACATCGCCTGTAACACTTTACCCAGCGCTAGATCAACCGCCTCAACTGCTTTAACCGCAGCATCGAACACTCCAGTATGCCCCACCATATCAGGGTTGGCAAAATTGCAAATAATTAAGTCAAACGCTTGAGAACGGATAGCTTCGCACAGCTTCTCAGTTACCTCTGGTGCGCTCATTTCAGGTTGCAAATCATAAGTTGCTACATCTGGTGATGGCACTAAAATACGCTGCTCTCCTGGGTACTCCTCTTCCTGCCCACCATTGAAGAAGAAAGTCACATGGGCATACTTTTCAGTCTCGGCAATTCGTAACTGTGTTTTACCTAAGCTAGAGACATATTCACCAATATCGTTAGAAATAGAAGATGGCGGATATGCACAGTTCGCTTCAATGCTTTTTGCATACTCAGTCATCATCACATAATCTGCCAGCTGCGGAGCATTGCTACGCTCAAACTGATCGAATTCTTTATCCACAAAGGCTCTAGTAATTTCCCGAGAGCGATCAGGGCGGAAATTAAAGCAAATGATAGAATCCCCAGATTGCACACGACCATCCACACTTGATATCTTAGTCGCGCTGACGAACTCATCATTTTCATCTCTGCCATACGCTTGCTCAAGCCCCTGCGTTGCGCTCTCACTTTGGCTCTCACTGACACCGTTAACCATCAGCTGGTAAGCTTTTTCTACTCGATCCCAGCGATTATCTCGATCCATCGCAAAATAGCGACCAATAATGCTGGCAACACCGCCTTCTGTTAGCTGCGGTTTTAGCTGCTCAAACACCTGCTGTGCTTGCTCTAGCGAATCATGAGCTGATCTCGGCGGCATGTCTCTGCCATCGAGAATGGCATGCAAGTAGATTTTTTTAGCACCACGCTTAGCAGCCATTTTAATCGCCGCAAAACAATGCTCTTGATGAGAATGAACGCCACCAGGAGAGAGCAAGCCAGTAAAATGAACGGCGCCTTCATTTGCAATTGCTTTATCAATTGCCGTGATAAGCGCACTGTTT